>JAUSMR010000070.1 GCA_030645955.1 Gallionella sp.
AAGCCGCAGACGGGGCAACACACATGCTCATCGAAGTTGTAACCAGGATCAAACAACAAGCAGATACGCTTGGCATTAACAAATCGAAGAAGTGATTACCAGATGCAATGCGACGTAAAAGGCCTCTACAAAACGAGCCAAGGGCGAGTTTCGAGAACGGGAAGAAGATTTGTATTCAGGTTTTGTGTGGTACCAGGATAAGTCGCAAAAATACGCAGTTGTAGGGCGGGTTCCACCCGCCATCCCGAAAAGGGCAGTGGTAGGGCGGGTTCCACCCGCCATCATAAAATTGCGTCGGGCAGAGCCCGACCTACGGAAGGCAGCAGCGGCATAGCAGGTTCCACACACCGAAGAAGAACGGCAGTGGCAGTGGTAGGGCGGCCGCCACCCGCCGTCATTCGGCTTATATACCAGTACGCACAGTGTTGATTTTTAGTGATAACGCGCTGTCGTACCAGGACATGCTGAGCAAGATATGAATCAACTTGCCTGGGTGAAAAAAACGTTTTACATTCAAAGGTAATACCGTTAGGATGTACGCGTACACACGGGAGAATATTTGCCATGACCATCACTAAAATTTTCAAGAACGGCAACTCACAGGCGGTGCGTATTCCGGCTGAATTGGCTTATGAGCGTTCCGACCTGGACGTTGAGATTGAGCGCATTGGTGACGAAATCAGAATACGCCCTGCACGCCGCAATCTTGGACAGGTCATGTCGAAATTTGCGCAGTTCTCAGCAGATTTCATGGATCAGGGGCGTGGTGATAATCAGGAAGCCGAGCGGGATGTGCTATGACGCCAAAGTTTATGCTCGATACCAACATGTGCATCTACCTCATGAAGCATCAACCGCAGGAAGTGGCGGCACGCTTTGCGCAATGTTTTGTTGGAGAAGTATTGATATCGGCAATCACGTTGGCAGAGCTGGAGTACGGGGTGGTGTGCTCGGGCGATAAAATATCGCAGAACCGCAGGGCGCTTGACCTGCTGCTGGATGACATTCCTGTAACACCGTTCGATGCCAGGTCTGCGGCTGCCTATGGCCCCATCCGCTTGGCGACCCGGGATAAAAAGCGCGATGCGCTGGATAAATTGATTGCAGCCCATGCGGTTGCGCTTGATGTAGTGCTCGTTACGAATAACGAAACCGACTTCCTGAACTATCCCGGATTAAGGATAGAAAACTGGGTAGCGAATCATTGATTGGTAAAGTAATGCGCTGTGGTAACATTAGAAGCTATTGATATACCACAGAAATATTGACGTCTCTGACCTGCCAAGACAAACTTACGCTCAATTAGAATCATGCGCCTGACTGACTACCAAATCCAAACTATTCGCCAGCTTGCCCACCAAGTGGCGGGAAGCCAATCCCGTGTGCGTGTTTTTGGTTCCAGACTTGATGACACAGCGCGCGGGGGAGATATTGACCTCATGCTTGAATTATCGGAACCAGTTGACAACCCCGCACTCATGGCTGCACAAATGTCCGCATTAGTGTCACGTGCCATGCACGGGCGCAAAGTGGATGTGCTGCTCAGCGCACCCAACCTCATGCGCCTGCCCATCCATGACATTGCCTTAAAAGAAGGACAATTGCTGTGACAGTGGAAGCCAACATCGCATTGCGCCTACAATTCCTGGCACGAGTCGTAGGTAAAGAATGCCAACACCTTGCCACCACAGATCAGCGCTTGTTTGGAAACACCTTTACCTTGGAACAAGCAACCCGGCTTGAAGAAGACCCAGACTTGGCGGAGCGAGTGGAAGCCTTTGTTGGCAGGTTTGGGCGACTACAAGACACCGTGGGCGACAAACTGCTTCCCTTGCTTTTGACAGCGTTGGGTGAAAAACCATCCGCCGCCATCGACAACCTTGACCGAGCCGAACGCTTGGGACTGATCGACTCTGCTGACGAGTGGATGACCATGCGCAACCTCAGAAACCAGATGATTCACGAATACGTCGAAGACCCGGTTGTGCTGGTCAGCGCGCTGCAAACTGGCCATGATTTTGTGCCAGCGTTGATTGACGCAGCCGGTAAAATGATTGCAGAACTTGAACGTCGAGACTGGGTATGAAGCAAATACAGTAGTGTGGATTCGGTCTCACCCCTTTAACCTTTCCCCTAATCTCGTCTGGCATCACCCCACCGTCACCCACCACATATCGTCATTGCGAGGAGGCAAAGCCGACGTGGCAATCCAGTACCGCCCGTCATTGCGAGGAGCGTAGCGACGTGGCAATCCAGAAGGTTTTCGTAGAGCTTGACGCTGCGCTACTGGACTGCCACGGCACTCCGTGCCTCGCAGTGACGAATGCGCCGTCATTGCGAGGAGCTCAGCCGACGCGGCAATCCAGCAAATTTGGACTATGCCTACCCCTTAATGCTGTTAGCGGCGCATTGCCTGCCCATCTCGTCGTCATTTCGTAACCCCCGCCATCTTGCATTGATCTTTCCCACGCTCCGCGTGGGGATGCATACACTACGGAAACGCAGATTAAATCGTCATTGCGAGGAGCGTAGCGACGTGGCAATCCAGAAGTTCGTTTGATATCAAACAACTGGATTGCCACGCTTCCTGCCGCGCTTCGCTCGCAGCTAAAGGACAATGACGGGTTGAGTGAATAAATCTGCGTTTCCCTACCGTTCTGCCGCGTCATTCGCAATAAAGGTACGGCATGTCGTACCAAAGCGGGGTCATGCCCACGCACTCCCAATCACCTGCCTGTTTCCTGCTCTCGTCTTGCCTCGCGTGCGGGGTTTGCTTGGCTCAGCCCGAACCAAATAGGGGGTTTCATTTCGGATGGGTTAATATTTGTTGTGAATATCCGGATTTAAATTCCGATATTTCATATATAATTCCTCCATGATTCTACGAGTTCACCATCTTGAGTTGCTTAAGCGGCAGCTGGTGTCACTTTTCGGCATTAAGGCGCCACTGATTTCCGCCGTAATGGCGCCACTTTGAAGTGCCAAATCAGGGGCTCAAACTGGGGGTAAAGAATGCGTGAATTAAGCTGTTTTTGCAATCGCATTTTTCACCTTGTTTTGCT
>JAUSMR010000156.1 GCA_030645955.1 Gallionella sp.
GAATCCAGCGCAACCAGTATGCGTTGATGCAAACGGGCGCCAAGGGATGGGTGGAACTCTTCGGCAACGGCCAGGGAAGCTTGGGACGTCATGTGATGCACCTCTTTTGTTTTAAGCTTTGAGAATATTGATACGCATATCCGCGAATTATATGGCAAATTCAGGCGCCTGAAGTTTTGCAAATGAAAAAAATATTTTTGCCATCCACAAAATTGAGAGAGGTACATCCCTGGACTTTTATCCTCTTCAGACTCATTTCATATTGAAAAAGGAAGGCGCATTCCGATAAACAGTGCCATATGTATTGGCCGCATACAGGCGCATGACAATACGTGTGTCACAAGTGTACAATCCGAGACACGCTTTGCCGCAGGAGATTAACCGCATGAAAACTCTTATTATCCGTGAAACCCGCGATGCTGGTGGATAAGGCGGTGCATGTGGACACCAGCGCGCTGATCGAGTGGTATGTCTCCGAACCCTATTCCAACGAAGTGGAAGCATTTCTTACCGGTGAAGTGAATTACCGGTTACTGGCCGAGCGTGAATTCGCCACACAGATGGTGGAAGGATTTTTTCGGCATGCCGATATTAACCGTCGAGTGTTCGACTTGGCACGCGAATTAATTTGCCAGGTCGAAGCGGTACCGTTGCGTGTCATGGATGTCTTGCATCGGCATCTTCCTTGAGCATTTCGCGATTTGCCACCTCGGACCGCATTCTTGCGGAAACTGCCCGCAAGCTGGGCATGACTATTCATTATTTTAACGATTGAACTCGCAATGAACGAAACCACCCCCCCTACCCAAGACCACAACCAGATCATCGCCGAGCGCCGCGCAAAGCTGGCTGCGCTGCGCAAAGAAGGTGTGGCATTCCCGAATGATTTCGAGCGCAAGAACCTGTCCGCAGACCTGCACAGCGCTTACGGCGAAATGAGCCACGATGAACTGGATGCCGCGCATGTTCATGTTGCAGTCGCGGGGCGCATGATGTTGAAACGCGTGATGGGCAAGGCCAGCTTTGCCACGGTGCAGGACATGAGCGGACGCATCCAGTTGTTCATCAGCAATAACGACACCGGTGAGGAAGCGCATAACGCGTTCAAGCATCACGACCTCGGCGATATCCTCGGCACGCTGGGCGTGCTGTTCAAGACCAAAACCGGCGAGCTTTCCGTGCGCGTTACGCAAGTGCGTTTACTGACCAAGGCATTGCGCCCGCTGCCGGAAAAATTCCACGGCCTGACCGACCAGGAACAGAAATACCGCCAGCGGTACCTCGACCTGATCACCAACGAGGACACGCGCAAGGTGTTTATGGCGCGCACCAAAATCATTCAGACGATACGCGAATTTTTTTTACGCCACGGCTATCTGGAAGTGGAAACGCCGATGATGCACCCTATCCCCGGCGGCGCGGCGGCCAAGCCGTTCGAGACGCACCATAACGCGCTGGATATGAAAATGTATCTGCGCATCGCGCCGGAGCTGTACCTGAAGCGCCTGGTGGTGGGCGGTTTCGAGAAGGTGTTCGAGGTCAACCGCAACTTCCGCAACGAAGGGCTGTCCACGCGGCACAACCCGGAATTCACGATGCTGGAATTCTACGAGGCGTATCGCGATTACAAATACCTGATGGATTTCAGCGAGAGCCTGTTCCGCGAAGTGGCGCAGAAAGTGCTGGGCAAAACGCTCATCACATACCAGGGCAAAGAGCTGGACTTGGGCAAGCCGTTCCACCGATTGACGATGGTGCAGGCGATCCGGAAATATCATCCGCAATTCACCGATGCGCAACTGAACGACCGCGACTTCCTGATCAACGAACTGCAAGACCTGAAGGCCAAATACAAACCTGCAGACGGCATCGGCGGGCTGCAACTGTCGCTGTTCGAGGAACTCGCCGAACCGCACTTGTTCGAGCCAACTTTCATTGTCGATTACCCCATCGAGGTCTCGCCGCTGGCACGCAGCAGCGATAAAAACCCGGAGATTACCGAACGCTTCGAGCTGTTCATCGTCGGCCGCGAGATCGCCAATGGCTTCTCCGAACTGAATGATGCGGAAGACCAGGCCGCGCGTTTCGATGCGCAAGTCGCGGCAAAAGATGCCGGGGACGAAGAAGCGATGTTCAAGGACAACGACTATGTGCGCGCGCTGGAATACGGCCTGCCGCCGACCGCCGGCGAGGGCATCGGCATCGACCGTCTGGTGATGCTGCTCACCGACAGCGCCAGCATCCGCGACGTGATTCTGTTCCCGCACATGCGGCCGGAGTAACGCCGTGCCAAACAATAATGTAGCGTGCGCTGCCAAGTTCCACGGGAACGTCTGAGTTACATGTTAGATAGCGCCACCCAAACCCGCCTATTGCAGAAATATCCGATGCTGCGCGAGATACCTTCCGCAGAACTGGAAGCCTTGCTGGCATCTGCAAGTGTGATGCATGTCCCGGCAGGGACGGTGGTGTTCGATGAAAACCAGCCCTGTCAGGGTTTCCCGCTACTGCTATCCGGCAGCATCCGCGTCATCAAGGCCGCGCCAAACGGGCGCGAGTTGCAGCTGTATCGCGTTGTGCCGGGTGAAAGCTGCATACTCACCAGCGGCTGCCTGCTCGGCCATACCCGTTATCAGGCACGCGGCGTCAGCGATGAAGCACTGGAAATGGTATTGCTGCCCGCCAACTCCTTCCATACTTTGTTCGGCAAACATGAAGCGTTTCGCAACTATGTGTTCCTGTTGTTTTCCGACCGGCTCACCGACCTGATGCAACTGGTTTCCGCCGTGGCTTTTCAGAAGCTCGATCAACGCCTCGCCAAACTGATCATCAACAAACCCAACCCGATACACACCACCCATCAAGCTCTGGCCGACGAACTTGGCAGCGCGCGGGAAATCGTCAGCCGTTTGCTTAAAGGCTTTGCCGAACAAGGGTGGGTGAAACTAGGGCGAGAGCAAATCGAGATTACCGACACGGCATCCCTCAAGAAATTTGCCGAGCTTTAGCAAGGTAGGCCACGATCTACCCTGCATCATGCGGTTCCAACAAATTGCCACTTCCGTTTTACCCTATGTGATTTTTGTTACAGACATTGAGACGCAACTCATTTAATCTGCAAACTTCACTGATCCATATAAGGGACACAAAATGAAACTGAACGAAGGAACAATTGATCGCGCAATACGTGTAATTGCCGGACTGGTATTGATCACACTGGCCGCCACAGGCACGGTGGGTATTTGGGGCTGGATAGGCATAATGCCGTTGCTGACCGGCGCAATAGGCTTTTGCCCAGGCTATGCGATTTTCGGCTTAAGCACCTGCCCGATGAAGAAATAACAAAAGCGTCTTTTCTCCCCCTTCTCTCCCCCTTCGCCCGATAGTCCATTCAGTCTATCGGGCATTTTTCATCCCGCTGCCCTTCGACAAGATGCGCATATAATTCGCGTATGGCTACTCCAACACACATCGACCTGCAAATCACCGGCATGCACTGCGCGTCATGTTCGGCGCGTCTCGAAAAAGTATTGAACAAATTGCCGGAAGTGGCGGCCACGGTAAACATCGCCACCGAGAAGGCTCACATCGCCTACGATCCGCACCAGACGGATCTTGCAGCCCTGATCAAAGCCGTACAGGGCGCGGGCTTCGATGCGCATCCGCTGCGCGATTTTGCCGCCGAAAAACAGGCACGCGCAGCCGCTTATCGTCAGGAGCAAATAGAATTTTTCATCGCGGCGTTGCTTACCCTGCCGCTGCTGGTGGAAATGCTGCTGATGTTCGCCGGCATTCACGCCATGCAACAGCCCCATCACGGTGATATGCAGCCTATTGGTGCAGGAGGGGCAGTTTCGCAGTTGCTCCCGCAATCGGCTGGCTTCGCCAGCAACGTGTCACAACTGCTGCCGGGATGGCTGCAATGGCTGCTCGCCACGCCGGTGCAATTCTGGAGCGGACGCCGCTTCTATACCGGCGCATGGAGCAGCCTGCGCGGCGGCGGCGCGAACATGGATGTGCTGGTTGCGCTCGGCACCAGCGCGGCCTATTTGCTGAGTTGCGCGGTGCTGCTATTCAATCTGGATCAGCCGATTTATTTTGAGGCCAGCGCAACGCTGATCACGCTGGTGTTGCTCGGTAAATTGCTGGAAGCGCATGCCAAAGGCAAAGCCTCCAGCGCGCTGGAAGCGCTGATCAACCTGCAACCCAAAGTCGCGCATGTCGAACGCGATGGCGCAATGCAGGAGCTTGCCGTCGAGCAGATGAAAGTGGACGATGTGTTTCTGGTGCGCCCCGGCGAAAGCGTCCCGGTCGACGGCATCGTGCTGGAAGGCTCGTCCAGCATTGATGAAGCCATGCTCACCGGGGAAAGCATGCCGCAGGGCAAACATCCGGATGACAAAGTGTATGCCGCCACGATCAACCGGCATGGCCTGCTGAAATGCCGCGCGCTGGCGGTGGGTTCGCATACCCAGCTCGCCGCGATCATCCGTCTGGTGGAGCAGGCGCAAGGCTCGAAGGCCGCGATTCAAAAACTCGCCGACCAGATCTCCGCCGTGTTCGTGCCGGCGGTATTGATCATCGCGCTGCTGACCTTCGCGGGCTGGTGGATGGCTGGCAGCGGCTTCACCGTCGCCCTGATCAACGCTGTAGCCGTGCTGGTGATCGCCTGCCCGTGCGCATTGGGACTGGCTACACCGACAGCTTTGGTCGTATCTACCGGACGTGCCGCGCAAGAAGGCATTCTGGCCAAAGATACCGCCGCACTGGAGCGCGCGCACAAACTCTCGGTATTGGTAGTGGACAAAACCGGCACTCTGACCGAAGGCAAACCGGGCGTGACCGACTTGCTGCCTGCACCAGGAGTATCCCAGGACGAATTGCTGAACTCGGCAGCGATGCTGGCGCAGGGCTCCACACATCCGCTGTCGCGCGCCCTGCTCGACCACGCACGATCCAGGCAAATCACACCCGCACAGACTGCCGGCATCCACGAACTATCCGGCCATGGCCTGCATGCGGATATTGACGGAAAGCATTACCTGCTAGGCTCGCCCGCCTTCGCCGTCAGCGAGGGAGTTCACATTGATGAACAGCAAGTGCTGGCATTACAGCAACAGGGGAAAACCGTGAATACGCTTGCGCGTGATGGCACATTGCTCGGCTATATCGCCTTCGCCGATCAGCTGCGTGCCAGCAGCTGCGCCGCGGTGGCGCAGCTCACCGCAATGGGCATACGCGTGGTGATGCTGAGCGGCGACAACCATGCCACCGCGCAAGCCATTGCATCACAAGCGGGCATCGCGGAATTCCGCGCCGAAGTGCTGCCGCAGGATAAATCCGCGCATGTGCAAACGTTCAAGGTTGGCAACCAGATCGTCGGCATGGTCGGCGACGGCATCAACGACGCGCCCGCGCTGGCCGCCGCCGATGTCAGTTTCGCCATGCGCAGCGGCAGCGACATCGCTATCGAAGCCGCTGACATTACGCTGATGCGCAACGATCTGATGAGCGTGGTTGATGCAATTTCACTGTCGCGCGCCACACTGAAAAAAATCCGCCAGAACCTGTTTTTCGCCTTTGCCTACAACATGCTGGGTATCCCCCTCGCCATGCTGGGCATGCTCAATCCTGTGATTGCCGGTGCGGCAATGGCGATGAGCTCGGTGTCGGTGGTGAGCAACGCGCTGCTGCTGAAACGCTGGCAGCCATCACACCCCAAAGTTGCTCCTGTTGATTGATATGCAGGGCAGCCTTGCAGCCCCGCGCTTTGCCAATACCAAACGGGCCAATACCAGACGGGTAAGACTGCCGCTCGCCTGTCGGCCCCGCTTCGCAAACAAGGTTGCCGCGGCTAAAATTCACAACATGAAATTCGCATTGCTGTTACCCCTGTTGCTGCTCAGCGCATGCTCATCTGTTAAAAAAGATGTTCGGGCACCGGATAGCCATGCCGCAACCGGCTCCATCTCTTCTTATGCCCGAAGTCTGATAGGCGCTCCCTACAAATATGGTGGAAATTCGCCGAATACCGGATTTGACTGCAGCGGGTTTGTCGGTCATGTTTTCAAGCGTTCACTGGGCATTTCTTTGCCGCGCAATGCACAACAAATAAGCCGGCAAGGCCAGGCAGTCAAATTGGCGCAACTACGCGAGGGGGACTTGGTTTTTTACAATACCAACAATCGATCTTTTTCGCATGTCGGGATTTTTCTGGGCGATGATCGCTTCATCCATGCGCCGAGCGGTGGCGGAAGCGTTCGCATAGAAAAAATGGGCTTGGATTATTGGCGAAAGCACTACAACGGTGCGCGGCGCATCACTTCGCGGCGATAAATTGGTTAGCCTCTTTCAAGGCCTCGGCCAACTGGAATACTGTCATCGCGTAGAAGTCGCTATTGTTATAGCGCGTGATGACATCAAAATTGTTGAATGCCAGCCAGTATTCCTTGCCTTCTGCCATAGTAAAATCAGTCAGGCGCGCAGACTCTTCCTGTGAGAGGCTCACGCTTGGCACTACCCCTACTGCCGACCATGCCGCAAGAGTTTGCAGCGAAGCAACCATCCCTTCGCTGGCTTTTTCACCGGCTTGCGCACGCACGGCTACCAGTTTGCCTCTAGCCCAGCCATAACCCTGCAGATAATTGGCAACACTGCCTATCGCATCTGCAGGTTCATTCAACAAATCGATCTTGTGATTGCCGTTGAAATCCACCGCATATTTGCGATGACTGCTCGGCATGAATTGCGGAATGCCCATCGCGCCGGCATACGAGCCACGCATGTCAAGCAAATCGTACTGTTCATCGCGCGCCAACAGCAGATAATTCTCCAGCTCGCCGCGAAAAAAATCGGCGCGGCGCGGATAGTCAAAAGCCAATGTGGTCAACGCATCCAGTACACGGTATTTCCCGGTATCCCGACCATAAACAGTTTCAACTCCGATCACCGCAATAATAATTTCCTGAGGCACGCCGTACTTCCGCTCGGCACTCTGCAGCGTTTTCTGGTGCTTGCGCCAGAACTCCAAACCCAGCTTAATGCGTTCCGGATTCACGAAGGATGCGCGATATTCCGGCCACGGTTTAAGTGTCGCCGGGCGCGTAATGGCCTCGATCACTGATGTCTGATGCTGCGCATATGCAAACACGCTTTCCAATTCTGCGCGATTGAATTGGTGCCGTGCGACCATATTGTCGATAAACTCCGGGATGCCCGGTAGCGTTGCTGCACAAACAGGGTGCGCTGCAAACGTCAGCAATAATAACAAAACAGTGAAATTAATTTTCATAGTATCCTAATACTACCTGATGGAAGCTCGACACGCCCTTATAACTGCTGTTAAATTCCGTCTTCGCTTAATCATTTGACAGGGGAAAACCAGCGGCTCGGCTGTCGTTAACCGATGACTTGGCTGGCGGACTTGGTTGGCGTAGTTTGCCAACTTAGTCAGATGGCTGGTAGTTTTTATCAGTAGTTTCGCCAATAATTCTATCAAATTCCCCTGTAAACAAATTTCATCTTCATTTAATCATTGAAAGAAACCTGTCATGACCACTCCTGCTCAACATCATCGCCTCATCATTCTCGGCTCCGGCCCCGCCGGATATACCGCCGCCGTTTATGCCGCACGCGCCAATCTCAACCCGGTCCTGATCACCGGCATAGCACAGGGCGGCCAACTGATGACCACTACCGAGGTGGACAACTGGCCGGCCGACCCGAATGGCGTACAAGGTCCGGAACTGATGCAACGCTTCCAGCAACATGCGGAGCGTTTCAACACGCAGATAATTTTTGATCACATCCACACCGCCAAACTGCAACAAAAACCGTTTCTGCTGACCGGCGATGCGGGAAGCTACACCTGCGACGCACTGATCATCTGTACCGGCGCCTCGGCGCAATACCTCGGCCTGCCTTCCGAGGAAGCCTTCATGGGGCGCGGCGTGTCCGGCTGCGCGACCTGCGACGGATTCTTCTACCGCGGCCAGGACGTGGCGGTGATCGGCGGCGGCAACACCGCGGTGGAAGAAGCCATGTATCTGGCCAATATCGCCAAACATGTCACGCTGGTGCATCGCCGCGACACCTTCCGCGCCGAACGAATCATGATCGACCATCTGATGGAAAAAGTGAAAGAAGGGAAAATCACGTTGCAATTGAACAGCACGCTGGATGAAGTGCTCGGCGATGCCAGCGGTGTGACCGGTATGCGCATCAAACATGTGCAGAGCGGCAGCAAGCAGGACATCATATTGAAAGGCGTGTTCATCGCCATCGGCCACAAACCGAATACCGATATTTTTGCCGGACAACTGGAGATGGATAACGGCTATATCCAGACGCGCGGCGGCTCCAACGGCAATGCCACGGCGACCAGCATCTCCGGCGTATTCGCGGCAGGCGACGTGCAGGATCAAATCTACCGTCAGGCATGCACCAGTGCGGCGACCGGCTGTATGGCGGCGCTGGATGCAGACAAGTATCTGGCCTAGTGACACCGCACGGAATCCCCCTCAACGTACCGTGAAGCGGTCTTTGACAGAGCAGAAAAACAAGACTGAATCTGAAGATGCCGCGCTGTTTCGCGCGGCAGCCGGCAAAGTAAACGCTGTCTGACCAGAGCCGCATCAAGCCGCAAAAACCGCCGCGCAAACTGCAGCGCGGTAACTGGCCGGTGCAGAAATTCTTGCATAGGGCGATACAGCGCGAGTCTCGCTGCATGCGATACATGGCAAGGGATTGAACAGCCGAGGGGATGAAGCGGTATTGCGCAAACTTGCACGCCACTGGCACACACTGCATCCGCATGTATTGGCATTTTGCATCGCGACGTCCGGAGAAGGCGGCAGCGGCGCAGCACTGGTGTTGCTGAAGGCTAGCTCTTAGCCTTCTTGCCCATCACATAAATCAGGTACTCAAAAAACACTTCGCACCAGTCCTGGTCGTTTTCCTTGAGCGAGTGGAGCAGCTTTTGAACTTCCGCCACAGGCCACTTCGGATTGAACGACACCAACATCTTCTCCGGATAAATTTTAAGTGAGGTGTCGAGACGGTGCGCCATTTTGCTGATTCCATTAAGCATAAGCGCAATATCCTTGTCCGATTCAATTTCGGCAGTCAAATCCCCATACATTTTCGGATTCTGTTTGGTGTACTCGATAAACTTGGTGAGAATATAAAAAAATTCGCCCTTATTATCCTTGGATACAGCGTCCCCCATCATGAATGGCATCACCGACAATTCCAGCCAGTAATATCCCAGTTTTGGATTGCGAAATTTGGACACACTAACGTAGCCGTTGCGAGCCTTGGCACGCTGAATACAATCTTCAAGCAACAATTTCTCCGACTTTTTCCTGGCTAGTTCCTTGTCTTCCAACACCTCAGGCTTGACCAGGAAGAAATCGGGCATGTCGTCGTAAACTTTTCCTGAATGATTGTTCTCGCGGTAATAAGCAGTGAAAATTTTCAACGCTAATCCGGCATTCTTTTCCACGTCGTAACAGTTCTGTTTGGCGGCATCGCCAGCATTGCTGTTCGGCATAACATTCCTCCCCTAATTCCATTAATCCTGCAAGTCTTTCCCAGTGCGCAATCATACCTCTGTATGCTAGACTCGTGGTCGCATTCGGCAGATTTTTTCGGCTGAATATGGTCTCAGTAAAAAACGCCAACTTCAGGGATGCTTGCCATGAACAAATACCTGCTGATTTTTTTAATGCTGTTAAGTGCAAACGCCTTTTCGGCACTTAACAAATGGGTGGATGCAAGCGGCCAAGTGCACTATTCCGATATACCACCGCCCCCCGATGAAAATACAAAAACACTGCGCACTACTTCCACTATCACGGGCTCCAGGAACAAGGGCGATTCGACCGCCTCAAGCGCACCTGCAGCGCCTAAAACCATAGCGGAGCGCGAGGTCGAATTGAAAAAAGCGCAGCAGGCGAAAAAAGAAGCCGCCGACAAATCCGCCAAGAAACAGGCTGACGCAGAAGCTAACAAAGCCTACTGCGCCACCCTGCAAAAAAATCTGAGGGCCTTGCAGGAGGGTCTTCGTATGGTGGAGCTGGATGCCAATGGCAATCAATTCTTCATGGACGACGAACAACGCCAGCAACGCATTGCAAAAGTTCAACAGGACATCAACACCAACTGCAAATAACCTTACGCGACAAGCTGCTCGTCGCGCATCCGCAGAGCCTCTTCGATATCCACCGCCACCACCTTGGACACACCCTTCTCCTGCATCGTCACACCAACCAATTGTTGCGCCAGTTCCATGGTGATCTTATTGTGACTGATGAACACGAACTGGGTATGTTGCGACATTTTCCTGATGAGCGCACACAGCCGCTCGGTATTGGTGTCATCCAGCGGCGCATCCACTTCGTCAAGCAAACAGAATGGCGCGGGGTTGAGCTGAAACAGTGAAAATATCAACGCAATAGCGGTCAGTGCCTTTTCCCCGCCCGACATTAAATGAATCGTACTATTTTTCTTGCCGGGCGGCTGCGCCATCACCTGCACACCGCTGTCGAGTATCTCCTCGCCAGTCAATACCAAGCGTGCTTCTCCACCGGCAAACAATATCGGGAACAACTCCGACAGGTGTTGATTGACCTGATTGTAGGTATCCATCAACAGATTGCGCGACTCCTTGTCGATGCGGCGGATCGCATCTTCCAGCGTTTCCATTGCCTCGTTCAAATCCTTGGCTTGCGCATCCAGATAAGCCTTGCGTTCGGTCGCGGCTTGCAGCTCCTCCAGTGCGGCAAGATTTACCGCGCCCAAAGCCTCAATGTCCCCATTCAGCCGGCTCAATTCGTTCTGCAAAGAATTCGGCTTGTTGTTGCCGGCTTCCAATAGAGGCAACAGCGCCAGCTCATCCACACCCTGCAGCTGCGTAGCCCATTGCTCAAAATGCAGGCGCGCCTCTTGCTCTTTGAGGGTCAGTTCGCTTAGTTTCTCGCGTAACGGATTCAGCTTGTACTCGCAGGCGAGGCGCTCCTGCTCGAATTTTTGCAAATTGACCGTAGCGTTCTCCAGAATATTGCGAGCCTCGCCCAAAGCTTGCTCGCAAGCCTGTCGCACATGCAACGCGTCCTGCAATTGCTGTTTGGCCGTTTCATCATCGCTGCCCGACAAGTCGGCGCGCAATTGAGCCAAGTTCTGCTCAAATTGTGCCAATGCATCGGTAATCTGCCGGGTATTGTGTTGCAAATCGCTAATTTTCTCGGTGCAAGTCTTGGCAAAGAAGCGCGCTTCCTGCAATGCGTGCTGCGCTTGCTGCGCCCTTCCACGCTGCTCACGCAGCGCGCTATCCTGAGCATTGGCATGGCGTTGCGCCTCATCAACTTGCTCATGAAAAGCAGATATCTGCTCGCGCAGGATCGCCATCTGCTCGTCGACACCGTGTTGCTGATGTTGCTCAGCGCCCATCAGTTCAGCCACTTCATGCATCTCCCTCTCGATCTGCATAGTGCGCTCCGCACTGCGCTCATGCGCCTGATTGAGCTTGAGTATTTGCATTTGCATGCCATGCAGTCGTTGCTGCAACTCGTTACCGGAGGTGCGCAACGGTGCGATTTGCATTTCAATTGATTGATAGTGCTGCTCGGCTTGTGCGACTTGTTGCCTGGAATACTCCGCATTACGATTCTGCTCGGCCAGCTCGATTTCCAGTTTCTCGATCTCACGCTGTCTTGCCAACACACCATGCAACTGGCTGTCCGGCGCGTGAAACAACACACTGTGCGCCCCAATGAGGTGCCCTTGCGGGGTGACGAACCAGCCACCTGCCGGCAATTGTGCGCGCTGCGCATAACCTTGCGCCACGTCCGCGACAGCATAAATATGCGTCAGCCAATCGCGCACCGCCGGTAGTACTTGCGCATCCTGGCATTGCACATAACTCAACAACGGGGTGAGCTGGTTTGTCTCAACGTGACTATTTTGTCCGGCGGCAGCCGGCGCAAACAACGCGAGCTTCGCCGGCGGCGCATCGCTCCACGCGGCGGCATCTCCCAATGACGGCATGGCAAGCGCATTCAGCCGCTCGCGCAGCACCGCTTCCAGCGCGTCCTCCCAGCCGTTTTCGATGCGGATGGATTGCCACAGGCGCGGCAGCTTTTCCAGTTGATGCTGTTGCAGCCAGGCGTTGAGATTCTTGTCGTTGTCGAGTTGCCGCTGCAATTGCTGCAAGGCATGCAGGCGCGCCTCGGTTTGTGCCAGCACCCGTTCCTGCTGTTGCAGGGATTCACGTTGATTGCGCCGCTGATTATCAGCCAGTGGCAACTGCTCCTGCAGATTCGCCAACTGCTGCACTTGCTCGGCGCGCTCCGCCTCCAGTTCGGCCAGTTGCTGCTGCGCCTGTTGCAACGCGCCGCTATCGGGATGCGGCAGATTATCTTTCTCCAGCAGCAGGCGCGAGCGGCGCGATCCCATCTGCTGGATGTTGCGCTGCAAATGTTCGTGTTGCGTGTCGGCCAGTTGCAATTGCTGTTGCAGTTGCAGCTGCTCGCGTTGCAGTGCGTTGTAGCGTTCCTGCGCGATGCGCGCCGCCTCCTCGGCCTGCGGCAGATTTTGACTTTCCAGTTGCGCGTGCTGTTCGGCTTCGGCAGCTTTGGCGGCCGCGCCGTCCTGCTGGCGTTGCCAATGCTCCAGCAAGGAATGTATGCCCTGGCGCTGATGCTGCTGTTGTTCGATTTGTTTCTCGGTATTGGCGATTTGCTGCGTCATCCGCTGACGTTGATCGGCGACATGCTTGATATGCTGCTCCAGCCGGGCAATTTCGGCATTCGCAGTATAGAGCTCGCCCTGCTTGACGTGCAGCGCGTCGGAAAGCTGGTAATGCCCGCTGCGCGCTGTTTCCAGTTGAGCTTCAATGTCGCGCAGCCGCGCGGTTTCCGCTTCCAGTTCGGTGCGGGTTTTCTCCATTGTTTGCGCAAATCTGGCGCGCTGTGTCTCGGCTTCCTGCTTTTTCACCAGCCAGAACAAATGCTGCGTGATATCGCGCTGCGCTTCCAGTGCGCGATATTGTTTCGCGACTTCGGCCTGCGCACCCAAGTGCACCAGTTGCTTGTCCAGTTCCTGCAGGATGTCGCTGACGCGCAGCAGGTTGTCGCGCGTATCGCCGATGCGCAACTCGGTCTCGCGGCGGCGGTCGCGGTATTTGGAAACACCCGCCGCTTCTTCGAGGAAAATGCGCAACTCTTCCGGTTTGGCCTCAATGATGCGCGAGATCATGCCTTGTTCTATGATGGCGTAGGCACGCGGACCCAGCCCGGTGCCGAGAAAAATGTCGGTAATGTCCTTGCGCCGCACATGCTGGTTGTTGATGTGGTAGCTGGAATCGCCGTCGCGCTGCAAAACGCGCTTGATGGAAATTTCCGCGTAGCTCGACCACTGTCCGGCGGCCTTGCCCAGCGAGTTATCGAAAATCAGTTCTACGCTGGCGCGCGATACCGGCTTGCGCTGGCTGGAGCCGTTGAAGATAACGTCCTGCATGGTCTCGCCGCGCAGCGCAGAAGCCTTGGATTCGCCCAGCACCCAGCGCAGCGCGTCGATCACATTTGACTTGCCGCAACCGTTCGGGCCGACCACTCCCACGATTTGACCCGGCAATGTAATGTGCGTGGGATCGACGAAGGATTTGAAACCGGCCAACTTGATATGGGAAAGGCGCAATTTATGAAGTCACAGCGATATAATACCGGCTATTCTAACTGAACCTGGCAGGCATACCAAATGGCGATTCAACCAAGCAAGGCGCTGGAAACCTTCCCCAACCCAAACCCGCAGCGCGACTACCATATTCACATGGAAATCCCGGAGTTCACCTGTTTGTGTCCCAAGACCGGTCAGCCGGATTTTGCCACGCTGATCCTGGATTACATCGCCGACCAGCAATGCATTGAACTGAAAAGCCTCAAGCTGTATATATGGTCGTTCCGCAACGAAGGACATTTTCACGAAGATGTGACCAACCGGATACTGGACGATTTGGTCGCCGCCGCCCAGCCGCGCTTCATGCGCCTGACCGCGAAGTTTTATGTGCGTGGCGGCATCTTCACCAACGTGATTGCAGAACACCGCAAACAAGGCTGGCAGCCGCAGCCGCTGGTAGATTTGACGCGGTTCGAAGCGCAGTCAAATACGCGCGGCTAACCCCCCTCACCGAGCGTGTGAGACAAGCTTCTTCGATGACTGGATAATTGGCGTTGAAATTAGAAATATTCCACAACGGCTTTGAAAACATCGCGAAAACTCAAATACAACCAAGGGCGCTATTTGCCGCCATGCTGCCTAAGCACCTCAGCTACAGCATCATGTTTTTTGTCTATCGCATAAGCCAAGGGAGTCAGGCCGTCCTTGTCTTTGGCGTTGACGTCCGCGCCTTTGGCAATATACAGTTTGGCGACATCACTGCGCCCCAAAATAGCGGCAATATGAAGAAAGGTATGCCCATCTTCGTCCTTGGCATTGACATTGATACCCGCACCTTTGGCAACCAACACCTCAATAACATCCTTGCGCCCTTTTAGAATGGCAACATCAAGAGGTGTAAAGCCACCTCCGGTATTGGCGTTGACGTCCGCACCCTTGTCAATCAACAGCTTTGCAACATCCTTGTGCCCTTCCATGGCAGCGAGATGAAGAGGTGTCTCGCCATTCTTTTCTTTGGCATTGACAACCGCGCCTTTGGCAATCAACAGATCGGCAACATCCTTGTTCCCAGACATAGCGGCGTAGTGAAGGCAGGTGCGGCCATCCGTGTATTTGGCGTTGACGTCAGCACCTCTGGCAATCAATAGTTCAGCAAAATCCTTGCGCCCCCGCATGGCAGCGAAAGGGAGAGGGCTTAATCCATTTTGGAATTTGGCATTGATATCCGCACCTCTAGCAATAAATAGTTCGACAACCTCTTTGTGCCCATACATGGTGGCGACTTCAAAAGGGGTAAAGCCATGCTTTTCTTTAGCATCGACGTCTGCACCTTTGGCAATCAATAGTTCAGCAATGTCCTTGTGCCCTTCTATAGCAGCGAAATGAAGAGGGGTATCACCATCCTTGCCCTTGGCATTGATATCCGCACCTTTAGCAATAAACAGCTCGACAATATCTCTGTGCCCTTTTCGAGCGGCAATAAGAAGAGGGGTATCACCATCCTTGCCCTTGGCATTGATATCCGCACCATCGGCTAACAGCCGACTGGCTTCTTTTACGTTACCCAATATTGCCGCGACCAGAAGATCAACATTACTTGCCTGTCTGTTTGTTGCGCAACCACAGAGTGCCAGCACCAGTGTGAGGCACAACATTGAGCCGGGTAACTTCAAAAGTTTATGATTCATCATGCCACTCTTCCATTGAGAAACAGTTTGAAAGGTTAACGGAGCCAGCTTCGCAATTAACTTAAGCGGCCATCAAATGGCTTCTGGTTCTGTCGCCTATGCCGAGTAATAAGTTTTCAACGCTGATGTCTTCGTCAATTTCATCCCAGTGCAATCCACTGCCACCGCCGCTGATTTCAAAATGTTCACGTTGCGTGGGCATGGCGTTCAACAGGCGCGGAAAATAGGCCAATGGCACGCCGAGCTTGCGGCCATCAACAAAGTCCACCCACATCGTATTCGCATCGAAACTCACTGCTTTAGCCAAAGAATTCATGCCATGACCTTTCTATCAATTGGCGGTTATCGGCAACCGCCTTCACAAGTTCGTTCAATTCCTGAGCAATCACACACAATTCCGTCATTCCGGCGTAGGCCGGAATCCAGATTGTCATACAGTCCCGCGTAGCTGACAAAGCCGTGCACTGGGTCTTGTACCACTTCGTGGTGCTTGATAATTGTCTGGATTCCGGCCTACGCCGGAATGACGCTATGAGAGACTCCCCCACTATTCAACGTCAGACTCGCCGCGCAACACCTGAAAAATTACATCAAACCCAAAGCCGCGTGATTGCAGGAAGCGCATTTGTTTGGCTTTATCCATGGCGTCCTGCGGCAGTGCGCCGAATTTTCTTTGCCACACACTGCGCGCGGCTTCCAACTCGCTCTCCTTCAATGCGGGCAAAGCGGCGCTGATCAACTCTTCCGGGATGCCCTTCTGGCGCAATTCATGGGTGATGCGTTGCGTTCCGAAACGGCTGCGCTTGGCATGCAGCAACTGCGTGGCGGCGCGTGCATCCGACAACCAGCCGCGTGCCGTCAAATCATCCAGCAACGCGTCCAGATCGGCCGGACCGGAGTGATTGAATGCCTGCTCGAAATCTTCACCCGCCTGGGCGTAAGACTGCAACTTGCCGCGCAGCTCGGCGCGGCTGTATTCTCGGCGTGCCAGGTATTGCAAGGCACGCGCGCGTAAACCTGGCTCAGGCTTTTTCCTCACCCGGGTGCCCGGCCAAAAGCCTGTCCTGAGCTTTGTCGAAGGGTTTTTCGGAGACTTTCGAGCCCGCTTTTGCACTGGCTTTTTCGCCCGCCTTCGCAGCCGCTTTTTCACCGCCCCCCAGCAGCGCTACACCGACTGCTTCACGCACCTTGTTTTCAATTTCCCGAGCAACTTCAGGATGCTCGCGCAAATACTCGCGTGCGTTGTCCTTGCCCTGTCCGATCTTTTCGCCCTTGTAGGCGTACCAGGCACCGGCTTTTTCCACCAGTTTGTGCTGCACGCCCAAGTCGATGATCTCGCCTTCGCGCGAGATGCCTTCGCCATACAGAATATCGAACAATGCTTCGCGGAACGGCGGGGCGACCTTGTTTTTCACCACCTTGACGCGCGTCTCGTTGCCGATCACTTCGTCGCCTTTCTTGATCGCGCCGATGCGGCGGATGTCGAGGCGCACCGACGCGTAGAACTTGAGCGCATTGCCGCCGGTGGTGGTCTCCGGGTTGCCGAACATCACGCCGATCTTCATGCGTATCTGGTTGATGAAAATAACCAGCGTGTTGGAGCGATTGATGTTGCCGGTCAGCTTGCGCAGCGCCTGCGACATCAGGCGCGCATGCAGGCCCATTTGCGCATCGCCCATCTCGCCTTCGATCTCGGCCTTGGGTGTCAGCGCGGCAACCGAGTCGATCACCACCACATCCACCGAGGCGGAACGCACCAGCATGTCGGTAATTTCCAGCGCCTGTTCGCCATTGTCCGGCTGCGAGATCAGCAGGTCTTCCACCTTCACGCCGAGCTTCTGCGCATAGCTTGGATCGAGCGCGTGTTCCGCGTCGATGAACGCCGCCGTGCCGCCCAGCTTCTGCATTTCGGCGATGACCTGCAATGCCAGCGTGGTCTTGCCGGATGATTCCGGGCCGTAGATTTCAATCACGCGACCGCGCGGCAAGCCGCCCACACCTAGCGCAATATCCAGACCCAGCGAACCGGTGGACACGACTTGAATGTCTTTTGCGACATCGCTCTCGCCCAGGCGCATGATCGAGCCTTTGCCGAACTGCTTCTCGATTTGGCTCAACGCCGCAGCGAGTGCCTTACTTTTATTGTCATCCATTATGTTATCCCTTTCAAAATTGGTGCAGGATTGTGGCACATCAATTTACATTTGTACAGAACGATCGTTCTCTATGTCAAATCAGGCCGTTTCCGACACTTGTCCCAATAAATCCAGAACCCCTTGCAGTGCGATATGCACCGCCCTGGAGCGGATTTCCGAACGATTGCCGGCAAGATGATGCACTTGAGCCAGCATCACGCCGTTTTTGACCCCCCATGCGAACCATACAGTGCCGACCGGTTTGTCCGGTGTGCCGCCATTCGGTCCGGCAATCCCGCTTACTGCCAAAGCCACTTGTGCCGCGCTGTTTGCCAGCGCGCCCGCCACCATTTCGCACACCGCCGCCTCGGACACCGCGCCATGCTGCTTCAGCGTCTCCTCGCTGACCCTCAGCATCTGCTGTTTGGCCAGGTTGGAATAAGTGATAAATCCGCGCTCGAACCACGCTGAACTGCCAGCCACATCAGTAATCGCCTGCGCCACACCGCCGCCGGTGCAGGATTCCGCCGTCGCCAGCATCAACCCGTGCGATTTCAGTGCTTCGCCAACTTTAGCCGCCAGAATATCCATCGCCACTCCAAATCGAAGGGGCGCAAACCCACCCCCATCCTAACCTTCCCCCTGAAGGGGAAGGAACGATTGCCCCTACCCTTTCAAGGGGGAGGTTGGGAGGGGGATGGGTTTCCATCGCGCCGTTACACGGTTATTTGTTTAGGCCACGCGCCAGATCGTTCTGGACATCGACCACCGCTTCCAGCCCAACTCCAATGCGAATCAGGCCATCCGTGATGCCTGCCGCCGCGCGCGCCTCCGGCGTGATGCGCGCATGGGTGGTGCTGGCCGGATGGGTGATAGTCGTTTTGGTATCACCCAGATTGGCGGTGATGGAGATCATCCGCGTCCCGTCGATCACGCGCCACGCGGCGCCCTTGCCGCCCTTGACTTCGAACGACACGATGCCACCACCGGTCTTCTGCTGCCTCATCGCCAGCTCATGCTGCGGATGCGACGGCAAGCCCGGATAGAAAACCCGCGCCACATTGGGCTGCGCCTCCAGCCAGCGCGCCAGCTCGAGCGAATTGGCGCTATGCGCATCCATGCGCAGCTTGAGTGTCTCCATGCCCTTGAGGAATATCCAGGCGTTGAACGCGCTCATCGTTGGCCCGGCAGTACGCAGAAAGCCATACACGCCTTCCATATTCTTTTTGCTGCCCAATACCGCGCCGCCCAGCACGCGCCCCTGTCCGTCGATGTATTTGGTGGCGGAATGGATCACGATGTCTGCCCCCAATTCCAGCGGACGCTGCAGGATCGGCGTGCAGAAGCAATTGTCCACCGCCAACAGCGCGCCGCAACCCTTCGCCACTGCGGCAATCGCGGCGATGTCGGAAATCTCGGTGAGCGGATTGGACGGCGTTTCCAGAAAGAACAACCTGGTATTCGGGCGCACCGCTGCTTGCCATTCTGCGGCATCAGTGGCGGAAACATAAGTCGTCTCCACTTCGAACTTTTTGATGATGTTGTTGAACAGGTTGACCGTCGCGCCGAACAGGCTGCGCGAGGCAACGATGTGGTCGCCAGCCTTCAGCAAACCCATCACACACGCCAAAATTGCCGACATACCCGATGCCGTGGCAACGCATTGTTCCGCGCCTTCAAGCGCGGCGAGCCGCTCCTCGAACATCGTTACGGTCGGATTGGTGAAGCGCGAATAGATGTTGCCCGGCTGCTCGCCGATAAAACGCGCTGCGGCTTGCGCGGCATTTTCGAACACGAAGCTGGAAGTCAGGAACAACGCTTCACTGTGTTCGCCAAACTGGCTGCGCACCGCGCCCGCGCGCACTGCCAGAGTTTCCGGCTGGTATTTTTGTTGTTCACTCATCATCTGCTCCCTGATTCCTGAGCCTCACATTGAAGTCGCATTTACCGCCAGATCCAGCTCCATCTGGTCGTCGTCCAATGACTTGTTGGCAATTCCGCCGCCACGCAGCGCTTCTATCACATCCAGGTAGTGCGGCGTGATGTCGCCAGTGATGTAGTTGCCATCAAAGCAGGACGCGTCAAAACCGGTGATCTCAGGATTAGTCTTGCGCACCGCTGCCTTGAGGTCCTCCAGATCCTGATAGATCAGGCGGTCCGCGCCAATCTCGCGGCAGATTTCCTCATCGCTGCGCCCCGTCGCAATCAGCTCGTGGCGGCTCGGCATATCGATACCATACACATTCGGAAAGCGCACCGGCGGAGCGGCGGAGGCAAAGTACACTTTCAGCGCACCGGCATCGCGCGCCATCTGCACGATCTCGCGACTGGTAGTGCCGCGCACGATGGAGTCATCCACCAGCAACACATTCTTGCCCTTGAATTCCATGCCGATGGCATTCAGCTTCTGGCGCACCGATTTTTTGCGCATCGCCTGCCCCGGCATGATGAAGGTGCGGCCGATGTAGCGGTTCTTCACAAAACCTTCGCGAAACGGGATGTTGAGACGGTTTGCCAATTGCAGCGCGCTGGGGCGGCTGGAATCGGGAATCGGAATGACCACGTCGATATCCACCCCGCCCCAGTCGCGCTTGAGTTTGTCGGCTAGATATTCACCCATGTACAAGCGCGTTTCGTATACCGAGACGCCATCGATCACCGAATCGGGGCGGGCCAGATAGACATACTCGAAGATGCATGGATTCAGGCTGGGCTTATCGCTGCATTGCTGGCTGTGAAAATTGCCGGCAAAATCGATGAACACCGCCTCGCCGGGTGCGACATCACGCAAAAATTTGAAACCCAGCGTATCCAGTGCCACGCTCTCTGAAGCAACCAGATATTCCTGCCCCATAACAGTTTCATTCACCCCCACCACCAGCGGGCGGATGCCGTGACTATCGCGGAACGCCAGCAAGCCATAACCCGCAATCATCGCCACCACGGCATACGCACCGCGGCAGCGCCGGTGCACAGCGGATACCGCGGCAAAAATGGTCGGCACATCCAGACGCAGCCCTTTGGCTCTGGCCTGCAACTCGTGCGCCAGCACATTCAGCAACACTTCCGAATCGGAATTGGTGTTGACGTGGCGCAAGTCATCCACGAACAACTGCTTCTTCAACTCTTCGGCATTGGTCAGATTGCCGTTATGTCCGAGCATGATGCCGAATGGCGAGTTCACATAGAACGGCTGCGCCTCGTTGTGATCCACCGAAGAGCCGGCAGTGGGATAACGCACATGCGCGATCCCAGCATTGCCCAGCAACGCGCGCATGTTGCGGGTGCGAAACACATCACGCACCAGCCCGTTGTCCTTGTGCAGATGAAAGGTATGGCCGTCCAGCGTGGCGATACCGGCGGCATCCTGACCGCGGTGCTGCAAGACTTGCAGGCCGTCATACAGCAGTTGATTGGCTGGTGTTTGCGAGACCACTCCGAGAATGCCACACATGAATTTTTATCCCAACAATTAACTGCGAACTCTGTAACGCACGCGCTGTGCAATATTGTCCGGCAACCACGTTTTAGTCAGCAAAGCGGCATCCTCCGCCGTCTTGCTCATCTGCGCGTCACGCCAGAACAGTTGCTCGGGTATAGCCGTCATCCCGGACAGCAACACCAAAACGAGCACCACCAGGCCGCCGCGCAACACCCCGAACAAACCGCCCAACACCCTGTCCGGCCAGCCGGAACCTGTCGCCTTCAGCAATTTGGTAAGCAACCTGACCAGCATGCCCCACACGATCAGCACGATGACGAATACCAGCACATAAACCACCGTCAGCCGCAACATCTCTTGCGACACCGGTATCAGCCGCGCAATGCTGTCCGCATACATGTTGCTCAGCAAAAAAGCGATAGGCCAGCCCAACAACGACAACACTTCATGAATAAAACCGCGCCACAAACCCAGCAAAAACGAAACCAGCAATATTGCCATTACAGCAAAATCGAATTCCGTCATCTAACACTCATGACTACCGGGTTCAGCCCGTGTTTTTCCAGCTGCTGGCTTATTTTTTCTGCTTTTTCACGCTCCGCATAAGGTCCCACGCGCACGCGCACCTTATCTCCCGCCTTTTCGGTATAAGCTTTAAAGCCCCATTTTTTCAGCTTATCCAGCTCCTGCTTCGCAGCGCCGGCATTTGAATATGCCCCAACCTGCGCAACGAAACTCTCAGCACCGGCTGGCTTATTTTCACCCCTGGATTCCGGTGATTTGTTGACAGTGGGTTGCACCTTGCCCGGTGCTTCCTTTTTTGGACTGGATGCCGCGACTGGTTGTTTGCCTGATGCGGCAACCTGGCTTGCAGTATCGGTTTTCGCTATGGCGGGCACGACCAGCGAAGCCGGAGCGGCTTCGACTGCGGATGCTGCAAACGGCGATACCCCCGCCACTTCTAAAACCGCCACACCCGGTACAAACTCGCCGACTTTATCGGGAGCAGGAATACGCAGATCAATGTCCTGCCCGGCAGGTTTTGGCTCGCTGTCGAGAATCATCGGCAATACCACCACCACCACCAGGGTGAGGGCGATGGCACCGATCAGGCGCCGGCGCGCTTTGCGCCTGAGATTCAGCTCATCCTCTGTCATCTGTTTTGCCATTTTTTAGTCTCGCTTGCTTGATTTTCCGCTAAGTGACGGATAGTCCACGCGCATGCATCACTTCTGCCACGGTGTAGAACGATCCGAAGGCGGCGATTCTATCATTTTCGCCCGCCGCGTTATAGGCATAACTCACTGCCTCGGTAATATTATTAAAGGTTTGAATCGTGCCACGCACCCCGCTTTGCCGCAGCACTTGCGCCAGCACATCAACCGTTGCGCCGCGCGGTGCGTCTATGCCCGCCACCAGCCAGGTGTCAATAAGCGGGTCGAGTGCTGCCGCCACTCCCGCCATATCCTTGTCCTTGAGCATCGCAAACACCGCCCAGGTATGCGGACAAGGCGGCAAGCTGGCGAGATTCTGCGCCAGTGATCGCGCCGCGTGCGGATTGTGCGCCACATCCAGGATCAGCGTTAGCCTGCCCGGCACGAACTGGAAACGTCCCGCCAGTTGCACCTCCACCAGGCCGTGCCGCACCGCCCCCATGCTCACCGGCAATTTATCCTTGAGCGCATCCAGTGCCGCCAGCGCCGCGCTGGCATTGTGCAACTGGAACGCGCCGCGCAATGCCGGATACGGCAGCGCGTTGCGCGCTCCGGCTATGCTGCGGAAGTTCCACTGCTTTGTTTTTTGTTCCGTAAAACCAAACTCCCGCCCGATCCGCCAAAGTTGCGCGCCGATTTTTTCGGCATAGCCTGTAACCGCCTGCGGCACATCCATATCCGCGCAAATCGCCACCTTGCCGCTGCGGAAAATCCCCGCCTTCTCGAAAGCGATCTGCTCGCGCGTGTCTCCGAGGTAATCGGTGTGGTCAATGTCCACGCTGGTGACCACTGCGCAATCGCTGTCGAATACGTTCACCGCATCCAGCCTGCCGCCCAGCCCCACTTCGAGAATCGCGACATCCACCTTGTGCTCGATGAAACACTGCATCGCGGCCAGTGTGCCGAACTCAAAATAGGTAAGCGGTACTTCTGATATGCCTGAAAAAGCGGCGCCGCGCACCTGCTCGATCCTTTCAAACGACGCGCACAACTCCGCATCGCTCGCCTGTCGTTTGGCGATGCGCACCCGCTCGTTGTAATGCAGCAGATGCGGTGAGGTATAGCAGCCGACGCGGTATCCGGCAGCATGCAGGATGCTTTCCAGCATCGCGCACACCGAACCTTTGCCATTGGTGCCGCCGACCGTGATGATAGGAAAATCAGGTTTGAGGTTCAGCCGCTGCTTGACTTGCGCCACGCGTTCCAGGCCGAGCGCGATAGTCTTCGGATGCAGGGATTCGAGGTAGGTCAGCCAGTCGTGTAAATTCATTTTCCGGGCGAATCGCGGTGTCGCGTGCTCGCTCATTCCTCACCTACCATAAAGGTATGTCTCGTCATTCGCTGCGCGGCTCCTTGCGCTTCATCCCGGAAAACGAATTTCTAAAGGTTCCCATTTATCATTCCGTAGGGTGCGCTGTGCGCACCATGGTGCGTGGAATGCACCTTACGCCCGCTTCAACGGTTGCATCAGGTGTGCGATGGCTCCAGTCGGGTCTGACACGACACAAACCCTGCCAACGTCCGGGACATCATGAGGAAGCACGACGACGCTTCCGCCGAGCGAAGGGACGCGCTTCGCGCATAGTTCGATATCTTCTACCGCGATATATGAATGCCAGAACGACCCATTTCCCGGTGTATCGGGTGTTGGATTCATCATTCCGGCGACATCCTGTCCACTCCTCTGGAACAGGGTGTAGATACCGAATGGTCCTGCATCAACTTCCTTGCATGACCACCCGAATAGCTGACTGAAGAATGCACCGCTGCGTTTCTGGTCGGAAGTAACCAGCTCGTTCCATATGAACGGGTTCTGGTCTGTCACGGATTGCTCTTCCTCGTCGCTCATGACATAAACTAGGCCGCCTCGATCTCCGCCACCGCCGATTGCTTGGTCAGCAGGGTAATCAGCGTCGCCAGCTGGTTCTTCATCTCGCGGCGGTCGATGATCATATCCACCGCGCCGTGTTCGAGCAGGAACTCCGCGCGCTGGAAGCCCTCCGGCAGGGTCTCGCGCACCGTCTGCTGGATCACGCGTGCGCCGGCGAAGCCGATCAGCGCGCCGGGTTCGGCGATCACCACGTCGCCCATGAAGGCGAAGCTGGCGGACACGCCGCCCATGGTCGGGTCGGTCAGCACCGAGATGAACGGCAGCCGCGCCTGGCTGAGTTGCGTCAACGCGGCGCAGGTCTTGGCCATCTGCATCAGCGACAGCAGCCCTTCCTGCATCCGCGCGCCGCCGCTGGCGGCGAAGCAGATGAACGGGCATTTTTGCTCCAGCGCGACTTGCACGCCGCGCACGAAGCGTTCACCGACCACCGAGCCCATCGAACCGCCCATGAAGTCGAATTCGAATGCCGCGACAACCACCGGAACCGCATGGATGCTGCCCTGCATCACCACCAGCGCGTCGTCCTCATCGGTGCTTTTCTTGGCAGCGATCAGGCGTTCCGAATACTTGCGGCTGTCCTTGAACTTGAGAGTGTCGATTGGCAGTACCTCCGCGCCGATCTCGAAGCGGCCTTCACCGTCCAGCAGCAAGTCCAGACGGGTGCGCGCGGTGATGCGGTGATGATGATGGCACTTGGGGCAGACGCTTTGATTCTTCTCCAGGTCGGAGTGATACAGCACCGCCTGACAGGACGGGCACTTGCTCCACAAACCTTCCGGAACGCTTTTCTTCGCCTCACTCTCGCGGCGCTTGATTTTTGGCGGCAATAATTTCTGGAACCAGCTCATAGTATTTCCTTTTCTTGTCTGCTTATTCATTTCAGGGAGCGCGGGCATCTTGCCCGCACAATCGAAGCAGGCAAGATGCCCGCGCTCCAGTCATTACGAGGATTTCAGGCCTTATCCACCGCCAGCCTTAACTCTTTCACCAGCTTGCTCACATTGGCGACGACATTCTGCTCGGTCGAATTCTCGATTTCCTGCACGATGCGGCTGCCCACCACCACACCGTCGCACAGCTTCGCCACGGCCAGCGCGGTGGCGGCATCGCGGATGCCGAAGCCGACGCCAATGGGCAGATGGATGTGTTTGCGCAGCTGCGGAATCTTTTGTGCGATGGCATCCAGATCCAGATGCCCCGCGCCGGTCACGCCCTTCAGCGACACATAATACACGTAGCCGCGCGCCTGTTTTGCGACGCGTTCCACTCGTACATCGGTGCTGGTCGGGGCGAGCAGGAAGATCGGATCGATACCGTGCTTCTCCAGATGGGCAAACGCCTCGTGGCTTTCCTCCGGCGGAAAGTCCACCGTCAGCACGCCGTCCACGCCGGCTTCGGCGCAGCGCTGTGCAAAGGTTTCCCAGCCCATCGCCTCGATGGGGTTGCCATAACCCATCAGCACGATGGGCGTTCCGGCATTGCTGCGGCGGAATTCGGCGACCATATCCAACACATTATGCAAACTCACATGGTGTCTGAGGGCACGCTCGGAAGCGCGCTGGATGGTCGGGCCATCCGCCATCGGGTCGGAGAACGGCACACCCAGCTCGATCACATCTGCACCCGCCTCCACCAGCGCATGCAGCAGCGGCACGGTGAGCGCCGGTGTGGGATCGCCCGCCGTAAAGAACGGGATCAGTGCCTTGCGCTGGTGTTGTTTAAGCTTGTCGAAAATGGTTTGTATGCGTGACATGATATTTCCTAGAACTGAATGCCCGACGCACGCGCCACCGTCGCCATGTCCTTGTCGCCGCGCCCGGACAGGTTCACCAGCAGCACTTTGTCCTGGCCCATGCCCGGCGCGATTTTCGCGGCATGGGCCAGCGCATGGCTGGATTCCAGCGCGGGAATGATGCCTTCCAGATGGCACAGGTCATGGAACGCGCGCAGCGCTTCGTCGTCGTTGATCGCGACATATTCGGCGCGTCCGCTGTCTTTCAGCCAGCTATGTTCAGGGCCGACGCCGGGATAATCCAGCCCCGCCGAGATGGAATGCGTCTCGATGATCTGGCCGTTCTCATCCTGCATCAGGTAGGTGCGGTTGCCGTGCAGCACACCCACCGGGCTGTTGGTGGTCAACGGCGCGGCATGTGATCCGCTGTTGATGCCGTGCCCGCCCGCCTCCACGCCGATCAGCTTGACGCCGGGCATGTCGATGTAGGAGTAGAACACCCCCATCGCGTTGGAGCCGCCGCCGACGCAGGCGATCACCGCATCCGGCTGGCGACCCGCCAGTTCCGGCATCTGCACCACGCATTCCTTGCTGACAATGGCATTGAAATCGCGCACCATCATCGGATAGGGATGCGGTCCCGCCACCGTGCCGATGCTGTAACAAGTATTTTCAATGTTGGTCACCCAGTCGCGCATCGCTTCGTTGAGCGCATCCTTGAGCGTCTTGGAGCCGCTCTCTACAGGGATTACCGTCGCGCCGAGCAGCTTCATGCGATAGACATTTTGCGCCTGGCGCTGCACGTCTTCCGAGCCCATGTACACGACGCATTCCATGCCGTAGCGCGCCGCCACGGTGGCCGTCGCGACGCCGTGCTGGCCCGCGCCGGTTTCGGCGATCACGCGCGGCTTGCCCATGCGTTTGGCGAGCAGCGCCTGCCCCACGGTGTTGTTCACCTTGTGTGCGCCGGTGTGGTTGAGATCTTCGCGCTTCAGGTATATCTGCGCGCCGCCGAGATGTTGCGACCAGCGTTTGGCATGATAGATCGGGCTGGGGCGTCCGACGTAGTGCTTGAGGTCATAATTCAGTTCGGCGATAAATTCCGGATCGTGGCGATACTTTTCATAAGCCTGGTTCAGTTCATCCAACGCGCCCATCAAGGTTTCGGCGACATAAATGCCGCCATAAGGGCCGAAATGGCCGGTACTATCGGGATAGTTGTACATCTATTCGTTTAACCTCGTTGATGAACGCGGCGATCTTCGCCGCATCCTTTATGCCCTTCAGGGTATTGATTCCTTTGCCAGCTTCCACGCCACTGGACACGTCCACCGCATAGGGCTGCACCTGTTTGATCGCTGCCGCGACATTTTCCGGATCCAGCCCGCCGGACAATATCACCGGCAACGGCAACTGCCTGGGGATCAATGTCCAGTCGAAAGTCGCTCCGGTGCCGCCCGGCACTCCTTCCACATGGGCGTCCAGCAACAAGCCCTTGGAGGTATGAAAATGCGCTGCGCATTGTAGCAAATCCACTCCGGCTTTGACGCGGATCGCCTTGAGATAGGGCTTGGCGAATTGCGCGCAAAATTCCGGCGACTCGTCGCCATGGAATTGCAGCAAATCCAGCGGCACTTGCGCCAACACCTCGCGCACGAATGCTGCTTCGGCATCGACGAACAGCCCGACCACGGACACGAACGGTGGCAATGCGGCAGCCAGTTGTGCGGCTTGCGCGATGCTGACATGGCGCGGGCTGCGCTCATAAAACACCAGCCCGATGGCATCCGCGCCGCTACGCGCGGCGGCCAGCGCGTCTTCCACGCGCGTGATGCCGCAAATTTTTACTCGGGTCACCACGGAGGATCGAGGAGCAAGGATCGAGGAGCGAGGAAAACCCTGCTCCACATCCTCGTGTCGCGCGGACGAACCATGATCTTTCTGCTCATTCATGCCCAATCCTCGATCCTCAATCCCCGATCCTGTTCTTGCGGCAATCCCCACTTCGCTTCGTATTGAATGCGGCGCAAGTATAAGCCATCCGGCGCGAAAGTCGGCGCGGCGAGACTGCGTTCGCGGCTGGCCAATACTTCTGCGAGCCAGCCCGGTGAATATTTTCCTTTGCCCACATACACCAGACAACCGACAATGTTGCGCACCATGTGATGCAAAAAAGCATCGGCGCTCAGATCGAAGATCAGCATCTCGCCGTGCCGGCGAATTTCCAATTGATGCAGATGTTTGACCGGCGATTTGGCCTGGCATTGCGCCGCGCGGAACGCGCTGAAATCATGCGCTCCCACCAGGCATTGCGCGGCGGCCTGCATCGCTTCCACATCCAGCGGCGCATGAAACCAGCCGGCTTTGCCGGCTTGAATCGCGGGGCGCGTGGGGCGATTGATCAGCAGATAGCGATAGCTGCGCCCGTGCGCGGAAAAGCGCGCATGAAATTCATCCGGCACCGGATGCGCCCAGCGCGCCGCAATGCTGACCGGCAGCAGGGCATTCACCCCGCGCACCCACGCGGTCAGCGGGCGTTCCGCCTGTGTATCAAAATGGATGACTTGCTCCAGCGCATGCACACCGGTATCGGTGCGTCCCGCTGCGATAACTGAAATCGGTTCACCCGCAATCCGGCTCAAGGCGTGTTGCATCGTGTCTTGCACGGTCTGCCCGTCCGCCTGGCTCTGCCAGCCGAAATACGGGCTGCCGTCATACTCGACACCCAGTGCTATCCTCATGGCGCGATCCTCATCGCCATGCCAGCCACAACATCAGCAGTGCAACAACCAGCAACAAGGCATCCCCAGCGGCGAAACGATGCAGTGGCAATTCTATTTGCCTGGCGGTTTCGCCATGCGGTTCAAACAAGCTGCCCAGTGCATCTTGCCACCCTCCACTGCCACGCAACATCGCCACCTCGGCATAATGCAGCGTCAAGGCCAGGCGTACCGCGATCCGTTCGCGGGACATGCCCAGCCATTGCATGGGTGCGCACAAGGTATAGAGTCCGGCAATCAGCTTCTGGCGATGCAGGCGATCCAGCAATATCGCCAGTCCTGCCAGCGCAGCCAGCAATCTTGCCAGCTGCAGCACTCCGTCGGACAATCCTTCACGGCTGGGGCTGAACATGCCAAGCGTATCTGACAACGGCTGTCCGGGTGTGCTGTAGGCGTAGATCACCAGTAGTGACAGCATGATCCAGCGCGTGCGGCGAAGCAGCTGGATAAGCTTGTGTCCGGATATTGCAGAAGCGCAAAGCAGAATCGAACCGGCTGCCATCAGCAACACGCCGGGCGTCATTGCCTGCAGCGTGGCAACCAGCAGACACCAGGCCAGAATTTGCGCGGCAGGATGAAATCTCAATCGTCTCTCCATAAAGAAAACGGCAGCCCAACATTGAGCTGCCGTCATGATAGAACGCATGATTAACCGAGTTGACTGAACAGGGTTTGCGCTGCTTCGCGTTGCTCGGCGTCGCCCTCGCGCATGACCTCATCAAGAATTTCGCGCGCACCACTGGCATCACCCATTTCCTGATATGCCTTGGCCAAATCAAGTTTCGTTGCAACCTCTTGCCATTGCTCGTCTTTTCCTGCTGGTATTGATTCGGTTGAAGCGACTGCATCGTCAAAGTTCAAACTGATGCCCGCTAAACTGATTCCAGCTGGCTGCTCATCAGGCACCGCTTTCTCAGACGTTTTTTCAACCGGGAAATCCAGCGTGAACTCCATTCCGCCATCGTCAGCTTCTGCTGGTTTGGCAACTTCCGGCTGTTCCACTGGCGTGGGTGCATAGCTACCCATCACTTCGAAAATCATATCGCCGGTATCGGGCGATGCTGCTTCCGTCTGCCCGACGTCACCATGCACTGCAGTAACATCAAAATCCATTGCCGGCGCTTGCCCTGCGGGCATGACATCAAATGACGTAATTGCGTTCTGCTCTGCATCACCCAAAAAATCCCGTTCCGGCGATGGAGTCTCCTTCGCTGATAAAGAACCCAAATCAATATCAAAATCAAGTGTCGGTGCTTGTGCCGCCGGTGCATTGCCCGGAACAGGCAGTTGAGTTGCATTGAAGGCTGCCGATTGTACGGTCGCGCTACCCGTGTCTTCCATAGTTCCACCGCCGCCACCATACATCGGGTTGTTCGGCTCCAGCTTGCGTCCCATTGCAACGGCTTGTTGCCACGCATCTGCATCACCTGAATCCCGCAACTGGCGCGCGATGGCCGAAAAAGAATTTACATCAACACGATTAGCATAAATCCCCAACAACTTGAGATGAATCCGGTGGTCATTCGGGGTGCTTTGCAGAGCTTCCTTGAGGATTTCTTCGGCCTGCACGTCACGACCAAAGTTGAGAAACAGATCCGCCTCCCCGATCGGGTCAATATTGTCCGATTGAGAAGTCGCTTCATTGGTGCCCCCCATACGGGTGAAATCGCCGGTATCAGGAGATGAAACAACCGGGGCGGCAATGCGACCGGTTGTGGCAAGGTGATCGGTTGTCGAATCGGCAACTTCAAAAGGTTCTGTTATGCCTTCATAAAATGTTTTTTTTTCCCGCCGCTTCAACATAAAACCCAGTCCGACCAAACCAAGCAGGAGTAATGCAACGCCAGCCAAATAGAGCGGTTCACCCAGAATCTGATCCATTAAGGGCTCGGGCTCTACCACTTTTGGCTTAGGCTTGGGTTTGGGTTTTTCCGCGTTTGCTGCTGCCACACCACTTGCAGCAACGACCGGAGAAGCTGCCATTTTTGAGGATTGAGCCAGTGCCGCAGCCCCTGATTTAAGCTCGGCGAGACGCTGCATATCTTTAAGATTCTTTTCCAGCATTGCAGTGCGCGCCTGGTCTTCCTTCAATGCCTTGCTCTTGGCAATCGCGTCTTCCTGCGTAGCGTTCTTCTTGTCTTGCGCGGACTCGGGCTTGCCGCCAGCGCCTGTTGCAGTGCCGTCTCCAGGTGCTTCACCCTTGGATAATTTCAGCACTTCCTTGGCAGATTCCTTGACAATCGGCGCCTTGTCGGCAACCAAACTGCTGATCTTGCCTGTTGCTATTTGTTGAGCCTCTTGAGACTGTCTTCTGATTGCCGCAGCACTGGCCAGCTTTTGCCGGTAGACATTCCAATCATCTGTCTGGGCACGGATTTCTCTTATCGCATCAGACTGATTCACTGCATCCAACTCGCCCTGGCTGGGCAAGCGCAAAATCTTGCCGGCCTTGATGCGGTTCATGTTTTTGCCGTCGAAACGATCTGCATTGACGCGATATAGCGCAACCAGCATTCGATCCAGACTCATATCGGCCAACCTGTATCGTTCAGCAACCTCGCGCATCGTGTCGCCACGTTTGATCGCAATCCACTCTTCCAACTCCGGCAACTCCTCCGTTGCAACCGGAGCGACTTGCCCAGCGGGCGCGGATACGGCTGCAGTTTCAGCGGCTGCAGTTTCAGTTGGCGCAGCCTGCCCACCAGGTGTGGCTGCTGTTACCTGAGCTGGTTGCTCCATGGGCGCGGCCTGCCCTATAGGCGTGACTGTAGTTTCTGCCGGTACGGATTGAATTACAGGTGCGACGGCTTGCACTACCGCTTGTGCGGGTTGTTCTGGAACATAACCGGGAGGATCCAGCAGGAAAGTGTATTCGCGCAACAGTTTGCCGGAAGACCAGGTCAACTCAACCAGCATGATCACAAAAGGGTCGTTGATCGGCAGTTCACTGCTTACCTTCAGGTAAGGCTCGCCATCCGCGCGACTCTCGATCTGAAATCTGAATTTGTTGCCATAAGGATATTCCAGTCCGGCATCTTTATAGGCTTCGGGTGAGGCAAGTCGAGCAACCAGGCTGGCTTTCTCAACTTTGCTGACTGCCATTAATTCAATATCGGCCTTGAGCTGCTGACCCAAACCAGAGCTGACATTTATTCCGCCCATCCCCACTGCGAAAACAGTTGTGGACAACGCCAAAGCAAATACAATCCCAAACAGCTCTAGTAGTGATTTCCGCACGCCATCACCCTCACCATATTTATCAGACAATACAAAATAACATCATAGAGTTAGAAGCACAAGCTAATAATATTCTTCGCCTTATGTATCAATTTAAATGTTTCGCAATCAAGATTTCGGCTATCTGCACGCTATTCAACGCCGCGCCCTTGCGCACATTGTCGCTCACCACCCACAAATTCAAGCCCAACGGGTGCGAGATATCCTCGCGGATGCGCCCGACGTAAGTTGCATCGTTGCCCGCCGCCTCGATCGGGGTCGGGTAGCCGCCCGGCTCGCGTTTGTCCATCACGATCACGCCCGGCGCCTTTTCCAGCAAGGCACGCGCTTCGGCGGCGGTAATCTTCCTGCGGGTCTCGATATGCACCGCTTCGGAGTGTCCGTAGAACACCGGCACGCGCACCGCAGTCGCATTCACCAGGATGGCATCGTCTTCCATGATCTTCTGTGTTTCCCACACCATTTTCATTTCTTCCTTGGTGTAGCCGTTTTCCATGAATACGTCGATTTGCGGCAGCACGTTGAAGGCGATGCGCTTCGGGTAAACCTCGACTTCGACATCCTGCGAATTGAACAGCGCGCGGGTTTGCGCGGCCAGTTCCTCGATCGCCTCCTTGCCGGTGCCGGACACCGCCTGATAAGTCGCCACGTTGATGCGCGTGATGCCCACCGCATCCTTGATCGGCTTGAGCGCCACCACCATCTGGATAGTCGAACAGTTCGGGTTGGCGATGATGCCGCGGTTCTTGTATTGCGCGATGGCATGCGGATTCACTTCCGGCACCACCAGCGGAATATCGCGGTCATAGCGGAAGTGCGCGGTGTTGTCGATCACCACGCAACCGGCTGCCGCAGCGAGCGGCGCGTATTTTTCCGACACGCTGCCGCCCGCCGAGAACAGGCCAATTTGCGCCTTGGAAAAATCGAAGCCTTCCACGTCGATAACGGCGAGATCTATTCCGTTAAAGCGCACCGTCGAACCCGCCGAACGGCTGGAAGCCAGCGGATAAAGATTGCGCACCGGAAACTTGCGCTGCTCCAAGATGGAAAGCATCGCCTCACCCACCGCGCCGGTCGCGCCCAATATGCATACGTCGTATTGCTTGCTCATCATTTTCCCTCTCTAAAAAATTCAGCTGGTAGCCGGTCCGGTAGCGTGCAGCTGGTAGCAAAACCGCTTGGCTACCTGCTACCAGCTACAGGCTACAAGCTCTTAACAACCGCATCGCCCATCGCCGCGCAACCGATTTTCTGCATGCCGGCTTCGGCGATATCACCGGTGCGCAATCCCTGTTGCAGAGTCTTGCGCACTGCCGTTTCGATGCGCTGCGCGATGTCTACCCTTGCAAAAGTGTAGCGCATCATCATCGCCACCGACAGGATGGTTGCCAGCGGATTGGCGATGTCCTTGCCGGCAATATCCGGCGCCGAGCCGTGGCATGGCTCGTACAGGCCCTTGTTTTTGGCATCCAGCGAAGCGGACGGCAACATGCCGATCGAGCCGGTCAGCATTGAGGCTTCATCGGAAAGAATATCGCCGAAGATATTGCCGGTCAGTATCACATCAAACTGCTTGGGCGCGCGCACCAATTGCATCGCGGCATTATCCACGTACATATGCGACAACGCGACCGCCGGATATTCCTTCGCCACCTCGGTGACGATTTCGCGCCAGAACATGCTTGTGTCCAGCACGTTGGCCTTGTCCACCGAGCATAGCTTTTTGCCGCGCTTCAGCGCGATCTGGAAGCCGACATGCGCCACGCGGCGGATTTCAGACTCGCTGTACAGCATGGTATCGAAGCCCTGCCGCTCGCCGTTGTCCAGTGTGCGGATGCCGCGCGGCTGGCCGAAATAAATGTCGCCGGTCAGCTCGCGCAGGATCATGATATCCAGGCCGGCGACCAGTTCCGGTTTCAGGCTGGACGCATTGGCCAGCTCGGGATACACCAGAGCAGGGCGCAGGTTGGCGAACAACCCCAGGCCCTTGCGGATGCGCAGCAGGCCTTGCTCCGGGCGCATAGGCCGAGGCAGCGTATCGTATTGATAACCGCCCACCGCGCCGAGCAGCACCGCGTCTGCTGCCAGCGCCAGCTTCTCGGTTGCGGGCGGAAACGGATCGCCCGCCGCGTCATACCCTGCGCCGCCGAGATGCGCGTATTCCATCTCGATCTTCAGGCCGTCGCCGCGCAACGCTTCCAGCACTTTCACCGCTTGCGCGACTATCTCCGGGCCTATCCCGTCACCGGGCAAAACTGCAATTTTCATTGTCATTTCCTGTTCGTAAATATCGTCTTGTTCGTTAACTCACATATCTCTCCTCCCCTTGAAGGGGAGGGAATGATTATATTTTTTCAGGCGAACAGCCACGGCTGCGCCGCGCGATGCTTCGCCTCGAATGCCCTGATTTCGTCCACATGCTGCAAGGTCAGGCCGATGTCGTCCAGACCGTTCAACAGGCAATGCTTGCGGAACGCCTCCACCTCGAACTGGTACGCCGTGCCATCCGGCGCGGCAATGCTCTGCCGCTCCAGATCGACCTTCAAACGGTAACCCGGCGTGGCTTCCACTGCCTTGAACAACGCATCCACCTGTTCCGCAGCCAGGCGGATCGGCAGCAGGCCGTTCTTGAAGCAATTGTTGAAAAAAATATCGGCAAAACTCGGCGCGATAATGGCGCGAAAACCGTAGTCTTCCAGCGCCCAGGGCGCATGTTCGCGCGAACTGCCGCAGCCAAAATTTTCGCGCGCCAGCAGAATCTGCGCGCCCTGATAGCGCGGCTGGTTCAGCACGAAATCGGGGTTGAGCGGACGCTGGCTGTTGTCCATGCCGGGCTCGCCGTGATCCAGATAACGCCATTCGTCGAACGCATTCGGGCCGAAGCCGGAGCGCTTGATCGACTTCAAAAATTGCTTGGGGATGATCGCATCGGTATCCACATTGGCGCGATCCAACGGCATGACCAGGCCATCCAACACGGTAAATTTCTGCATTATGGTTTGCCTGCCTTTTCCAGCTTCTCGCCCGTATTCTTTAGACCGCGGCCCAGCCACTCTCCGCCCTTCTTAACGCCTTCGACTACCGCCTTGCCGCCTTTCTTGATGACTGGTTCAGCCGCTTTGGCGCCCTTCTCAATACCCTTGGCTGCCGCTTTGCCGCCTTTCTCTATCCCAGTGACCGCAGCTTTGCCGCCTTTCTTGATTCCCTTGCCGGCACGTTCGACGCTGTCATCGGCAAACACGTTGCTGCCAGCGAGCGCTCCCAGCACCATCAACCCCAGTGTCATCAACAAAGCCGCCTTCTTCATGCCCGCTCCTTTCACCATTTACTCACATCAACAAAATGCCCGGCAATTGCGGCGGCGGCGGCCATCCCCGGGCTCACCAGATGGGTACGCCCGCCCGGCCCCTGCCGCCCCTCGAAATTGCGGTTGGAAGTCGAAGCGCAACGCTCGCCCGGCGAGAGCCGGTCGTCATTCATCGCCAGACACATCGAGCAACCCGGATCGCGCCACTCGAAACCCGCCGCGATAAAGATCTTGTCCAGCCCCTCGCGCTCTGCCTGCAGTTTCACCAGACCGGAACCCGGCACCACCATCGCCAGCTTCACGTTCGCCGCAATGTGCTTGCCCTTCGCGACTGCTGCGGCAGCGCGCATATCTTCGATGCGCGCGTTGGTGCAGGAACCGATGAATACCTTGTCAATTTTGATTTCGGTAATCGGCGTATTCGCCATCAAGCCCATATATTGCAAGGCCCGTTCCGCGCCTTCGCGCTTGACTGCATCGCCCATGGCCGCTGGATCAGGCACGCGCCCGTCCACCGCCACCACCATTTCCGGCGATGTGCCCCAGGTCACTTGCGGTTTGATTTGCGCGGCATCCAGTTTGATTGCCGCATTGAACTGCGCGCCGTCGTCGCTGTGCAGCGTGCGCCAGTAGGCCACGGCCTGATCCCATGCCTCGCCCTGCGGCGCGAACGGGCGACCCTTGAGGTAGTTGATGGTGGTGTTGTCCGCCGCGATCATGCCCGCGCGCGCGCCCGCTTCGATTGCCATGTTGCACAGCGTCATGCGCCCTTCCATCGAAAGCGCGCGAATTGCACTACCGGAAAATTCAATCGCGTAGCCGGTGCCGCCCGCCGTGCCGATCTTGCCGATCACCGCCAGTGCGATGTCCTTTGCGGTCACGCCATTGCCCAACGCGCCCTCCACCACTACCTGCATGGCTTTTGATTTTTTCATCAGCAGACATTGCGTCGCCATCACATGCTCGACCTCGGAGGTGCCGATGCCGAACGCCAACGCGGCAAATGCGCCGTGCGTGCTGGTATGCGAATCGCCGCACACCACCGTCATGCCCGGCAATGTCGCGCCCTGCTCAGGCCCGATCACATGCACGATGCCCTGGCGCACGTCGTTCATCCTGAATTCGTTCACGCCGTATTCTGCGCAATTGCTGTCCAGCGTCTCCACCTGCAAACGCGCTACGGGGTCGGTGATGCCCTGCGCACGCCCGGTAGTCGGCACATTGTGATCCGCCACCGCCAGAATCGAAGTGGTGCGCCACGGCTTGCGCCCGGCCAGCTTCAACCCCTCGAAGGCCTGCGGGCTGGTCACTTCATGCACCAGATGGCGGTCGATATAAATCAACGCGGTGCCATCGGCTTCCTGCCGCACCACGTGGGAGTTCCAAAGTTTATCGTAAAGGGTTTGCGCGCTCATGTTGTTTCGCTTGCCATGTTGTTTAGCTTACTGAAAACTCGTTTTAAGAACTCGCAATTATGCCACAACCGTAACCCGCTTGGCATAGGCCTCTAAGGCGCACCACAAGTTAGCTGGAGAAAACCAGGCACCAGACTTTAGAACAAAAAAACATTTTTCCTTGAAAGGATTACGATAAAATGAACAAGTAATTTCAATTCGGCTCTACGTTAATTTGATTGCCATGCAGAATTCAAAGTATGCAATTTCGTCAAAATAATTTTGATGTGACCAACACCGTCAACGTAACCGATTCAATTTCGGTTGGTGACGCGGTGGAGAATATATTTCTCAATCTCTTTCCCAACGCCAGTGCCGACACCATTCGGCACGCAATAAGCTACATTTCCCGGCTTTATCGCGGTGAGCATCCGTGCTATGCGGCATGTGATACCGGCTATCACGATATGCAACACACTCTGGATGTGACTCTGGCCAGTGCCCGCTTGCTGGATGGTTATGAGCGTTCGCAAAAGAAAGGTGATTCACTTGGCGAAGAGCTGTTTGTTTTTGGCATTTTGGTGGCGTTGTTTCACGACAGCGGTTATCTGCGCAAGCGGGGCATTGAAGATAACAGGCACGGCGCGGAATTCACCCTGGTTCATGTTGCACGAAGTGCAGAACTATTGAAAAATTATCTGCTGGAAACAGGAATGGGTGCGCTGGCAGAAACAGCATCTCAAGTGGTGCATTACACCGGCTATGAAATACCGGTAGGCCGCATCCAGGTGCCTTCTCCGGCATATCAGGCCATCGGCAATCTGGTGGCTTCGGCAGACATACTGGCGCAAATGTCAGATCGCTGTTACCTCGAAAAATGCCATGACCGGCTGTACACCGAGTTCGTTCTGGGCGGTATCGCAAGCAAACGGGACGAACACGGCAATGAGCAGGTTATTTTTGCTTCCCCGCAAGACCTGGTGATTAAAACCCCGGGATTTTACCGGGGCGCGACAAAACGCTTGAATGAAACCTTAAATGGCGCCTATCACTATGCCGAGAAACATTTTGGCGGACAGAATCTTTACCTTGAAGCGCTTGAGAGAAATATCCTGTTTGCGGAATATGTGGCCGCCAACAATGCCGACATCGGCATGCTGCAGCGTATTCCGCCAAACACACCTGGTTCTGAACTAACCTCCCATGCAGCCGATGACAGGAAACGACAAGTGGAAGACCGGCGAAAAAGAATAGAGGATAGAAGAAAAAATACCGCGCAAGGCTATACTGACTTTTTGGAGAGAAGACTGAATGCAGGTGACAGAAGACTGGTTACTTCGCCAAAAAAATAGCACCCGGCATAGTATGGGTTAGCTTGACAGGGCGCAATAAACGTAATTCCCATGAGATCTTCATTTGATCGTTCCAACGCTCCGCGTGGGCACGATGAAAAACTCCCGAACGTCAAGTGAACTCCAGAAACGGTATGTCCCGCTATTTTCTTGTTTGGTTCGTGATGCTGCTGGTCTCCGTCGCCAACGGGACATTGCGCGATTTCACGTACGGCAAATATCTTTCCGAACTTCACGCGCACCAACTCTCCACCGTGAGCGGGATGGTATTGCTGGGCCTGGTGATCCTGGTATTCGTAAAGTTCTGGCCGCCCGTTTCCGCGCGGCAGGCACTGCTCATCGGTTTTTTCTGGATGGCACTCACCGTGGCTTTCGAGTTCCTGTTTTTTCATTTCGTCGCAGGGCATCCATGGCCGGCATTGCTGGCCAACTACGCTTTACTGAATGGCCGCATTTGGGTGCTGCTGCTGGCATGGATTGCTATCGCTCCTTACGTTTTTTATCGCTGGATAAATCCGTCTCACTAGTTGCGCCGCAGTTATTTGTGCGAACCTGGGATATGGCCTGGCATGATGAACTGGCGTATGCTTCACGCATCTGTGCGAACTGAAGGAGGAACAAAAAATGTTACTGTCCCTGCGCAACCCATTCGGCTTTTTGCTGCTCGGTGCGGCGCTGGCCACCGCATGTGCAACGACACAGGTCAACGCGATCTGGAAAGAACCGTCGTATCAGGCGCGCCCCGCCAGAATCATGGTCATCGGGGTAGCCAAAAATCCGCTGAACAGGAGACTGTTCGAGGATGAGTTCGTCCTGCAGCTCAAAGCCCGGGGCACGGAAGCCATCGCGAGCTATACCGTTCTTCCCGACAGGCTGCAGGATGACCAGGTGGCGATTGCTGCAAAGGTGAAAGAGCTGGAAGCAGATACGGTGCTCGTCACGAGGCTGGTAAGCAAAAAAACTGTGCAAGTCTATGTGCCGGGGACTGTTTATTATCCTCCGCCTTATTACAGCACATGGCCGGACTATTACGGTTATGGCTACCGGTACATTTACTCGCCGGGCTACATTGCCGAAAACGAGTACGCAGTCATTGAAACCAATCTGTATGAAACCGGGCATGACAAACTTGTCTGGGCAGCCTCATCCGATACTCTGATAAGAGACTCAGACAAGAATCTCATCAAGTCCTACATCGGTATCATGGTGGACACCATGGTTGGGAGCGGACTGCTGGGCAGATAGGCCGTCTGTTGCCCTTGCTTTAAGCAGAGCCCGATAATATTTCAGAACGCACCAGTTAAAAGGTAGCCATGGCAAAAGCAAAAACGATTTATTCCTGCAGCGAGTGCGGCGGGCAAACGCCGAAGTGGCAGGGGCAGTGTCCGCATTGCATGGAGTGGAACACGCTGATCGAATCGGTGGCCGAGACTGTCGTCAAGGGCGGCAACCGTTTCAGCGCACTGGCGGCGGGCGGCAAGGTGCAGATGCTCTCCGAAGTGGAAGCCGCCGAAGTGCCGCGCACGCCGACCGGCATCGAGGAATTCGACCGCGTGCTGGGCGGCGGGCTGGTGTCGGGCGCGGTGGTGCTGATCGGCGGCGATCCGGGCATCGGCAAATCCACCTTGCTGCTGCAAGTGCTGGCGCATCTGTCCAAACAGCAAAACACCCTGTACGTCAGCGGCGAAGAATCGGCGCAGCAGATCGCGCTGCGCGCCAAACGCCTGTCGCTGGATGCGCGCAGCCTGCGCCTGCTGCCGGAAATCCAGCTGGAAAAAATCCAGTCTGCCATCGCGCAGGACAAGCCGGACGTGGTGGTGATCGATTCGATCCAGACAGTGTATTCCGAGCAACTCACGTCCGCGCCCGGCTCGGTAGCGCAGGTGCGCGAATGCGCCGCGCAGCTGACGCGCATCGCCAAGAGCAGCAACATCACGATGATCCTGGTGGGCCACGTCACCAAGGAAGGCGCGCTGGCCGGGCCGCGCGTGCTGGAGCATATCGTCGACACGGTGCTGTATTTCGAGGGCGACACGCATTCCAGCTTCCGCCTGATCCGCGCGTTCAAAAACCGCTTTGGCGCGGTGAACGAGCTCGGCGTATTCGCGATGACCGAAAAAGGCTTGCGCGAGGTGAGCAATCCGTCCGCATTATTCCTGTCGCAGCATGGATCACAGGTCGCCGGCTCGTGCGTGATGGTCACGCAGGAAGGCACGCGCCCTTTACTGGTGGAAATCCAGGCCCTGCTCGACGAGGCGCATTCGCCGAACGTGCGGCGTCTGTCGCTGGGGCTGGAGCAGAACCGCCTGGCGATGCTGCTCGCCGTGCTGCACCGCCACGCGGGCATCGCCTGCTACGATCAGGATGTGTTCATCAACGCGGTGGGCGGCGTGAAAATCACCGAGCCGGGCGCCGATCTGGCGGTAATCCTCGCGATGGTCTCAAGCCTGCGCAACAAGCCGTTGCCGGAGAAATTGGTGGTGTTCGGCGAAGTGGGACTGGCCGGTGAGGTGCGCCCGGTACAGCGCGGCCAGGAACGTTTGCGCGAAGCCGCCAAACTGGGTTTCACGCAGGCAATCATTCCCAAGGCTAACGCGCCCAAGCAAAAGATCCCGGGCATGGAAATCATCGCGGTGGAGCGGGTGGAAGAGGCAGTCAACCGGATGCGCTAGCATGAGACATTACAAACTCGTTATCGAACCAGTCTGAATTTCTACAGGCGATTGGGACTGGTTCTGCCAAGAACGACCATCTGCCATACGCAGTCATTTGCCAATTGCTAAATCTGTTGAATGAGCAGCCGGATAAACTCAAAGAGTTTACCTGCATAATTTGGTATATTAGCCATGGTTCGGGAAAGGTGCAGACGGGTCTCGAAGTTCGGCGTTGATATATATGGATAATAAAATGAATATGTTGCTCAAACAGGTATTGTTGGTATTTGTATGTTTTTTTGCATTGGCTGGACAGGCAATGGCTGATTCTTTATCAGATGCAAATCGTGTATACGATGAGGGTGATTATGAAAAAGCCGCAAAGTTGTATAGCCCCCTGGCGAAAGATGGAAATGCTGAAGCACAATATACCCTCGGGATGATGTATCGCGCCGGGAGAGGTGTTCCACATGATTACAAAGAGGCAAGGAAGTGGTATCTGCTGGCCGCAGAACAGGGCCATCCTTTAGCACAATTCTACCTTGGGTGGATGTATGCCGGCGGAAAAGGCGTTCCTAAAGATTATATTCAGGCACATATGTGGATCAATATTGCGATTGCCAATGCAAGCGGTGAAGCCAAGAAAGAGTTTATTGTAGATCGCGATTCATTGGCAAAGTCCATGACTGCTGACCAAATTGCCAAAGCGCAGGAACTCGCCAAAAAATGCACGGCTAAAAAATTCAAAGGATGTTAGCGGGAGTGCACCATCTCAAGCCGCACTCGCACTGGCTCATTCATTCCCTGCTTGGGCATCTGGCCTGCCTGACCCGGTGCTTGAACTTGTATCGCTGCTTACGCATGAATGACCGTTATGTGCACCTCTAAATATTCAGAGTTCGCCCAAATGTAAGACGCGAAAACAATTTGCGAGTATCCGCTGCGCCGATGCCCGCAAATCTGGATTTTTTGAGGTGCCCTAAGGAAGCTATCCTACAGCCGCCTTGGCGGGCGTGCCATATCCGCCCCCATGAAACAGGAGATCAACTATGCAGGAAGGCATCGTTTTTATTGTCGTAACGCTGGCGCTGGCCTTTGTGTCTCGGGCTTCCCTGCGCAAGCCCGGCTCGCACGGGTTCTATCGTTTTTTTGCCTGGGAGTGCATGCTGGCACTTTTCGGGCTGAACATGCGATTCTGGTACGTTGATGCGAATTCCACCTATCAATTCATTTCCGGGCTTTTGTTTTTTGCCTCTCTGCTGCTGTTGCTTTTTGGCGTCACGCTGTTACAGCTATCAGGAAAACCGGACACCAAACGCGATGACGCCCCAATGCTCGAATTTGAGAAGACTACCACGCTGGTAACCACCGGGGTATACCGCCACATCAGGCATCCAATGTATGGTTCGCTGCTCCTCCTCTGCTGGGGATTTTTCTTCAAGCAGCCTTCACTGCCTGGATGCGTTCTCGCCGTAATCGCGAGTGGTTTTATCGTGGCCGCCGCACGCGTGGAAGAAATCGAAAACATCCGCTATTTCGGCGAGGAATACCAGAAGTACATAAAAAGAACCAAGATGTTCGTGCCGTTCATCATGTAAGCAATCCCCAGGCGGAAGAAGGAATTTGTGCGGTAATTTTTACTCGGCAATTATGAACAGATATGCCGATGCAACCTCGCAGCTAAACCTGACCTGCTAAAGCCAGTGGTTTTAACCATGTGATGGACAATAAAATACGGCAACCATTGTCAGCCCGTCGGCCAGGCGTTAAAGTTCGCCCGTCCATATAAAATAAAACAAGGTGCGTTGATGGCGATTCTGATGGTTGTGGTGGTGCTGGCGGTAATGTTGTTGCTGGCGTTTTTCCGTGCTTCGATCACCAGTTGGGTGTTGGCGGTAATGGTGATCGTGCCGGTAATCGCGATTCAGGCGCGCTTTTCGGATGACGTACTGCTGGTGGTTGGAGCCGCACTGCTCGTATTTATCGTGTTATTCGGGATTCCTTTCTTGCGTCGCACTGTGGTGAGCGGCGTAGCGCTTAAAATCTTCCGCAAAATTTTGCCGCAAATATCTGCCACCGAACAAGAGGCGATCGATGCCGGCACGGTATGGTGGGATGGCGAGTTGTTTAGCGGCAACCCGGACTGGAACAAGCTGCTGGCCTTTCCAAAACCTTCTTTGAGCGGCGAGGAACAAGCCTTCCTCGATAACGAGGTCGAGCAACTGTGCGCGATGCTGGACGATTGGGACATCACCCACCATCGCGCCGATCTGCCCCCCGAGGTCTGGCAATTCATCAGGGACAACGGCTTTTTCGGCATGATCATTCCGAAACGTTATGGCGGCCTGGAATTTTCCGCGCAGGCGCATTCGGCAGTAATAAGCAAAATATCTTCGCGCAGCGGAACGGCAGCGGTGACGGTGATGGTGCCGAATTCCCTGGGGCCGGCCGAGCTATTGTTGCACTACGGCACGAATGAGCAGAAGGAAGAATATCTGCATCGTCTCGCGCAGGGCAAGGAAGTGCCCTGCTTCGCGCTGACCGGCCCATTCGCCGGATCGGATGCAGGTGCGATTCCCGATTACGGTGTGGTGTGCCACGGCGAATTTGCCGGGCAGCAGAATGTGCTGGGCATACGCCTGACCTGGGAGAAGCGTTACATCACGCTGGCTCCAGTCGCGACATTGCTCGGCCTCGCATTCAAGCTGTATGACCCTGACCACCTGCTCGGCGGCGAGCCTAACCGCGGTATCACCCTCGCGCTGATTCCCGCCGGCACGCCGGGTGTGCAAATTGGCCGCCGCCACTTCCCGCTGAACTCCGCTTTTTTGAACGGGCCGACACAGGGCAAGGACGTGTTTATTCCGATGAATTACATCATCGGCGGAACATCCCGGGTGGGACAAGGCTGGCGCATGCTGATGGAATGTCTGGCGGCAGGCCGTTCGATTTCGCTGCCCGCCAGCAGCATCGGCGGCATGAAGCTGGCCGCGCGCACCAGCGGGGCGTACAGCCGCGTGCGCAAACAATTCAAGGTGCCGATCGGCAAATTCGAGGGAGTGGAAGAGCCGCTGGCGCGCATCGGCGCGCATACATACATGATCGATGCGGCGAGCAAATTCACCGCACTGGCTGTGGACCTGGGTGAAAAACCCTCGGTGGTCTCGGCCATCATCAAGTATCACGCTACCGAGCGCTGCCGCATCGTCATCAACGACGCGATGGATGTGCATGGCGGCAAGGGTATTTGCCTGGGGCCGGACAATTATCTGGGGCGTTTTTATCAGCAGATGCCGGTCGCCATCACCGTGGAAGGCGCGAATATCCTGACGCGCACGCTGATGATCTTCGGGCAGGGAGCGATCCGCTCCCATCCTTATGTGCTGAAAGAAATCGCGGCCACGCAAGATCATGACCACAACCGCGCCCTGCATCAATTCGACGAGGCATTGTTCGGGCACATCAGTTTTGCCCTGAGCAATGCAGCGCGCAGCTTTGTGTTCGGGTTGACCGCCGGGCATGGCATACATACGCCCGAAGGAATCGAAACACGCCGTTACTACCAGCAGATGACATGTTTCTCGGCAGCCTTTGCCTTGAGTGCGGATATCGCCATGGCAGTAATGGGCGGTTCGCTGAAGCGGCGCGAGAAAATCTCCGCGCGCCTGGGCGATGTGTTGAGCCATCTGTACCTGTGTTCGGCAACGCTGAAACGCTTCGAGGATGACGGCCGTCCCGCCGAAGATTTGCCGTTGCTGAACTGGGCGATGCAGGACGCGCTATACAAGATCCAGCAGGCTTTCGACGGCGTAATCCAGAATTTCCCGAATGCCCTGGTGCGCGGTCTGCTGAGAGTATTGATTTTCCCGCTGGGGCAGCGCCTGTCGCCGCCTTCCGACCACATCGGGCATCAGATCGCCACGCTGTTGATGCAACCCGGCGCGGCACGCGATCGTTTGACAGCAGGCATATATATTCCCGATGACGAACTGGATGCGATTGGCGCGCTGGAAGCCGCGCTTGCCAGCACGCTGATCCATGAGCCGCTGCTTGCCGCGCTGGAAGAGGCGCGCAAGGCTGGCAAGCTGAAGGGATTGGATGAATTGCCGCGCATCTCAGAAGCTCGCGACAAGGGCATCATCAACGCCGAGCAGGCGTTGCAACTGGAACGCGACTACGCACTGCGCCGCAAGGTCATCATGGTGGATGATTTTTCGGCGGATGAATTGAGAGCGTGGCACTGAAGGAAAATAAGTTGGCCACGGATTAACACAGTTAAACACGGATAGGGGGTATTTTGTTCGTGCAAGGATTCGATGGATGTGTGCCTTAAGTGTTTTAATCCGTGGCTAAAAATCGCTTCTTAAAGAATAACAAAAACTAATGGCTGATCTGCGCGGCAAAACGATCTTTATCACCGGCTCAAGCCGCGGCATCGGGCGTGAAATCGCGTTGCGCTGCGCGCGCGATGGCGCGAGGGTGGTGATCACCGGCAAGACGGTGGAGCCGCATGCCAAATTGCCCGGCACAATATACAGCGTTGCGGATGAGGTGTCGCAAGCAGGCGGGCAGGCACTGGCAGTGCAACTGGATGTGCGCGATGAGCAGGCGATCCAGGCGGCTGTGGTGCTGGCTGTGGAAAGGTTTGGCGGCATTGATGTGCTGGTGAACAATGCCAGCGCGATCAGCCTGAGCGGCACGCTGAAAACACCCGCAAAGAAGCTCGACCTGATGTGGGGCGTGAACATGCGCGCGACTTTTTTGATGTCGCAAGCCTGTATTCCTTATCTCAAGCAGGCGGCTAACCCGCATATCCTGACCTTGTCGCCGCCGCTCAATCTGGATGCCAAATGGTTCGCGCCCCACCTGGCTTATACCATTTCAAAATACGGCATGAGTTTATGCATGCTGGGCATGGCGCGCGAATTCGCCGCCGGCAACAGCAGCGTTAAAGGGATAGGGGTGAATTGCCTGTGGCCGCGCACCACCATTGCCACCGCCGCTGTTGAATTCAATTTCCCGGAAGCGATACTGAAGGCATCGCGCAAACCGGCTATCGTGGCGGATGCGGCGTATGCGATTTTGACGCGCGACAACCGTTCATGCAGCGGAAATTTTTTCATCGACGAAGATGTGCTGCGCGAAGCGGGGATGATGGATTTCGGGCAATATGCGGTGACGGCGGGAGTGCCGTTGTTTAACGATCTTTTTATCGGCTGAAAGAGAGTCGGGTATGCCGGACAATACAAATCACTGCATCAAACCGGAAGAGGCTGTCACGCTGCACGGCCTGTTCCTTGAGCGGGTAAAGCGCACTCCGTATAGCATCGCCTATAGACATTTCGACACCCTTCAAGAGGTTTGGCTGTCGCTGACCTGGACGCAGATGCTTGACGAGGTGGCGCGCTGGCAGGCGGCGCTGCTGCGCGAGAATCTCCCGGTTGGCGACCGCGTCGCCATCATGCTGCGCAACTGCCCGCAATGGGTGATGTTCGAGCAGGCGGCGATGTCGCTGGGCCTGGTGGTGGTGCCGCTGTACACCGTGGACAGGCCGGACAACATCTCCTACATCGTGAACAATGCGCAGGTGAAAGTGTTGCTGTTCGAGACGGGTGAGCAGTGGCAGGCCTTGCGTACTGTGATCGGGCAACTGGGGTGCGTGCAGCGTCTGGTCAGCCTGGACAGGATCGCCGGGCATGATGAGCAGCGACTGAAATGCGCGGGGGACTGGTTGCCCCCGCAGGCCAAAATGGGCTGGGAGCGCGTGCGCGACCGCGATGCGCTGGCCACCATCATGTACACCTCGGGCACCACCGGCAAGCCCAAGGGGGTGATGCTGTCGCACCACAACATCGTCTATAACGCCTACGCCGGGTTGCAGACTTTTCCGGTCTGTCCGGATGACACCATGCTGTCCTTCCTGCCGCTGTCGCACGCTTTCGAGCGCACGGCGTGCTATTACATAAGCATGATGGCCGGGGCGACAGTGGCTTATGCGCGTTCCATTACCCTGCTGGCGGACGATCTGAAAATCATCCGCCCCACGATACTGGTTGCCGTGCCGCGCATTTACGAACGCATCTACAACGCCATCCATGCCAAACTGGAAGAAGCACCGCCGCTGCGGCACAAGCTGTTCACCCTTGCCGTGGATGTTGGCTGGGATCGCTTCGAGCATCAGCAGGGGCGGAGCGCGTGGACCCCTAAATTACTGCTGTGGCCCGTGCTCAAACATCTGGTGGCGGACAAGGTGATGGATCGACTGGGCGGGCGCTTGCGCCTGTCCATCAGCGGCGGCGCAGCCTTGCCGCCCAAGGTTTCGCGCCTGTTCATCGCGATCGGCCTGCCGCTGGTACAGGGCTATGGCCTGACTGAAACCAGTCCGGTAGTGAGCGTCAATCACGTCGACAACAATCTGCCTTCCACCGTGGGGCCGCCGCTGGAAGGCATAGCGGTGCGCATCGGTGCGCAGAATGCGCTGCTGGTGAAGGGGCCGTGCAACATGCTGGGTTACTTGAACAACCCTGATGCCACCGCAGCGATGATAGACAAGGACGGCTGGCTGAATACCGGCGACACCGCGAGCATCGGTGCCAGCGGCCATATCACCATCACCGGTCGGCTGAAGGAAATCATCGTGATGTCCAACGGCGAGAAAGTGCCACCCGCCGACATGGAGGACGCCATCCTGCGCGACCGCCTGTTCGAGCAGGTGATGGTGTATGGTGAGGGGCATCCCGCGCTGGTGGTGCTGGCGGTGGTCAACCCGGAACAATGGCAGGCCTTCGCGCAACAGGTCGGGGTGCGCGCCGACATGCCGGAATCGCTGCACGATTCCCGCGTCGAGCAGCAGGTGTTACAGCGTATCGCCGAACAGATCAGGGAGTTTCCCGGTTATGCCAAGGTGCGCCGCGTGCTGCTGTTGACCGAGCCGTGGGGCATAGAGAACGGTATGCTGACGCCCACACTCAAGCTCAAGCGCCCAAACGTGGCGGTGCGTTTCGCCAAAGAAATCGAGCAGCTTTATCAGGGACATTGAAATGGGCGAGACGGAACAGACATCTGTTGCTTTGCCAAATCGCGAGCCGACCCTGCGTGTGGTGGCCATGCCGTCCGACGCCAATTATGTCGGAGACATATTCGGCGGCTGGCTGATGGGGCAGGTAGACCTCGCGGGCAGCATCCCCGCGCTGCACCGCGCCAAAGGCCGTGTGGCGACGGTGGCGGTGAATTCCTTCGTGTTCACGCAGCCGGTGTTCGTCGGAGACATAGTGAGCTTCTACGCCGAGATTGTGAAGGTAGGCCGCACCTCGATCACGGTGGACGTGGCGGTATATTCACAGCGCGACCCGGCCAAGCCAACCTGCGTCAAGGTGACCGAGGCAACGCTGACCTATGTGGCGGTGAGTGAAGACCGCAAGCCGCGCCCGGTGCCTGATGAACCATAAAAAACAATATCCACGAAAAACACGAACGACACGAACAAATTCGAGCAGATGGAGTGAATAATTTCTCGTGCATCAGCAGCTGATTTTTTTCGTGAGTTTCGTGTATTTCGTGGACTGTTGTAATAGTGCGTAGGGTGCATTCCATGCACCAAACACATGGCAAATCTACATGGTGCATACAATGCACCCTACGAAAATTGATGCCCAATGGGATCGATAACCAAGAGGTTAATATGAGCACAAATTTTCATATCCGCAAGGTCGCAGTTCTCGGTGCAGGCGTAATGGGCGCGCAGATCGCCGCGCATCTGGTCAACGCCAATGTGCCGACCATCCTGTTCGACCTGCCCGCCCGCGAGGGCGAGCCGAACGGCATCGTCAACAAGGCTCTGGAAGGATTAAAGAAACTCGACCCCAGCCCGCTATCCAGCCCGTCGCGCGTCTGCTTCATCGCTGCGGCGAATTACGAGCAACATCTCGACCAGCTGCGCGACTGCGACCTGGTCATCGAGGCAATCGCCGAGCGCCTCGACTGGAAATCCGACCTGTACCGCAAGGTTGCTCCCTACCTCGGCCCGCAAACCATCTTCGCCAGCAACACCTCCGGCCTGTCGATCAACCAGCTCGGCGCAGCCTTCCCCGAAAACCTGCGCCATCGCTTCTGCGGCATTCACTTCTTCAACCCGCCGCGCTACATGCACCTGGTCGAGTTGATTCCCTGCGCGCAGACAGAAGCGCCGCTGCTCGACCAACTGGAGACCTTCCTCGTCTCCACGCTGGGCAAGGGCGTGGTGCGCGCCAAGGACACGCCCAACTTCATCGCCAACCGCATCGGCGTATTCTCGATGCTCGCCACCAAACACCACGCGCAGGCGTTCAACCTCGGCGTCGACACCGTGGATGCGCTGACCGGGCGCTATCTCGGCCGCCCCAAGAGCGCGACCTTCCGCACGCTGGACATCGTCGGGCTGGACGTGTTCGCGCACGTGGTCAACACCATGCGCGAGAACCTCACCGACGATCCGTGGCACAAGCATTTCGAGTTGCCGGGCTGGTTCGCCTACCTCGTCGACCAAGGCTCGCTGGGCCAGAAGACCAGGCGCGGCATCTACCAGAAGATCGGCAAGGACATCCAGGTGCTCGACCTGCACACCAGGGAATATCGCCTCTCCGATGCCAAGATAGACGATAGCGTGAAAGACATCCTGCGCGAACGCGACTGGGCGAAGAAGCTCGCCGGACTGCGCGGCAACCAACATCCGCAGGCGCAATTCCTGTGGGCGGTATTCCGCGACGTGTTCCACTACTGCGCGCTGCAACTCGAGAGCATCGCCGACAACGCCCGCGATTTGGATTTCGCCGTGCGCTGGGGCTTCGGCTGGGACAGCGGCCCGTTCGAGATATGGCAGGCCGCAGGCTGGCAACAAGTGGCAGGCTGGATCGCCGCCGACATCGCTGCAGGCAAAGCGATGGCCAGCACCCCCCTGCCCGCCTGGGCCGCCGACCCTACCCGCACCGGCGTGCATACCACGCAAGGATCTTACTCCCCTCGCCCGATACCCTCTCCTCAATCCTCTGATGGAACAACTAGCCATTCGACTAGCCCATCAAAAAACAATGGGCAAGTCGCTGGTTATCCCGCAAGCGGGCGAGGAAGCGAACGAGAAAAACGATTGTTAAATCCAGCGGGAGAGGGAGGAGCGCAGCGGAGGGAGAGGGACTATCAGCCCCGCTCCGCCCTCCCCGTCTACCGCCGCCAGCTCTTCCCCGACCGCCTGCTCGGCGAAGAACGCCAATACGGCGAGACCGTATTCGAGACCGACGAAGTGCGCCTATGGCACATGGGCGACAGCATCGCGATCCTCAGCTTCAAAACCAAGATGCACACCGTCAGCAATGAAGTGCTGGACGGCATCCTGCGCGCAGTGGATGAAGCCGAAGCGCATTTCACCGCGCTTATCCTGTGGCAGGCCGAACCGCCCTTCTCCGCCGGCGCGAACCTGCTGCAACTGATGCAGGGCGTGCAGGAACCGGCGCCGGATGCGGGCCTGTTCGACAAGCTCAAACAAGCCGCGAACCGCGTCAAATATACCGTCGCGGGCGGAGGCGGACTGGGTGATGTGCTCAACGCCGCCGCCGGCAACGTGCCGCACGTCGAAGCCGTGGTCGCCAAATTCCAGCAGGTTTCCCAGCGCCTCAAATACGCACAGGTGCCCACCATCGCCGCCGTGGATGGCCTGGCGCTCGGCGGAGGCTGCGAATTCTCCATCCACTGCACGCGCATCGTCGCCACGCTGGAAAGCTACATCGGCCTGGTCGAAGTCGGCGTCGGCGTGTTGCCCGCAGGCGGCGGCTGCAAGGAGATGGCACAACGCGCGGCACAGGAAGCGCAGCGTTTCGCCAACGACAACCGCATCGACGTCTTCCCCTTCCTGCGCCGCTACTTCCAGAACATCGCGATGGGCGAAGTCTCCAAGAGCGCCGAACTGGCGCGCGAAATGGGCTACCTCAGGCAATCCGACCGCATCGTGCTCAACCGCTTCGAACTGCTGCACATCGCCAGGGAAGAAGCCAGGGCGCTCAACGCCACCGCCTACAGGCCGCCATTACAATCGCGCCAGATCGCCGTCGCCGGACGCACCGGCATCGCCACCCTCAAGGCCGCGATGGTCAACATGCTCGAAGGCGGCTTCATCTCCGAACACGACTACAACATTGGCTGCCGCATCGCCGAGACAATGTGCGGCGGCGACGTGGAAGCGGGCAGTCTGGTGGACGAACAATGGCTGCTGGATTTGGAGCGAAAAAACTTTATGGAATTGCTGGCGACGGATAAGACCAGGGCGCGGGTGGAGTACATGCTGAAGAATGGGAAGCCGTTGAGGAATTAATCCTCACCTAATGAACGTTTAATGGCGGATATAAATCAAATTGGGGCACTATGAGTGACACTTCTGGAATCACTATTACAGCGCAAGAAGCCTGTGTAAGTCCAAGGTCTATTTTGGAGAAACAATTGGGGACGTACCACGATTTATGAAAGACGCGTAGGTCGGGCTCCGCCCGGCAATAATTTTGCGGCGGGTGTAACACGCCCTACGGAACCACGAATCAGGAGAGCGCCATGAGCAAACAAGTACAGGAAGCCTACATTGTCGCCGCGACACGCACGCCGGTGGGCAAGGCGCCGCGCGGGATGTTCCGCAATACCCGTCCCGATGATCTGCTGGTGCATGTGTTGAGGAGCGTGCTGTCACAGGCGCCGTCGCTCGACCCGGCGAGCATCGGTGATGTGATCGTCGGTTGTGCGATGCCGGAAGCGGAGCAGGGAATTAACGTGGCGCGTATCGCGCTGCTGCTGGCGGGGTTGCCGAACGTGGTGCCGGGGCTGACCGTCAACCGTTTCTGTTCTTCCGGCTTGCAGGCAGTGGCGCTGGCGGCGGATCGCATCCGGCTCGGCGAGGCCGAGGTGATGATTGCGGCGGGCATGGAGAGCATGAGTATGGTACCGATGATGGGCAACAAGATCGCGTTCAATCCGGCGATCTTCGAGGATGAACATGTTGCCATTGCTTACGGGATGGGCATCACCGCCGAAAAGGTGGCGGAGCGCTGGAAGGTGTCGCGCCAGGCGCAGGATGAATTCGCCTACCAGAGCCACCAGCGCGCCATGAGGGCGATTGCTTCCGGCGAGTTCAAGGACGAAATTACGCCGTTCCGTATCGAAGAGCACATGCCGGATTTGAATACGCGCGAGGTGACAACAAAGACGCGCGAAGTTTCGCAGGACGAAGGGCCGCGCGCCGATACTTCGGTCGAGGCTTTGAGCAAACTCAAACCGGTGTTTGCGCAGAAGGGTTCGGTCACGGCGGGCAACAGTTCGCAGATGTCTGACGGCGCGGCTGCGGTGCTGCTGTGCTCCGAGTCCGCGCTGAAGCGCTACAACCTCGCGCCCATCGGCAAGTTCCTCGGCTTCAGCGTCGCGGGCGTGCCGCCGGAGATCATGGGCATCGGCCCGAAGGAGGCGATTCCACGCGTGTTGAAGCAAGTGGGATTGAGCCTGAAAGACATGGGCTGGATCGAACTCAACGAGGCCTTCGCCGCGCAATCGCTGGCAGTCATCAACGATGTCGGCCTCGATCCGGCTATCGTCAACCCGCTCGGCGGCGCGATCGCGCTTGGGCACCCGCTCGGCGCGACCGGCGCGATCCGCACCGCAACTTTGTTGCACGGCCTGCGCCGCCGCAAACAGAAGTACGGTATGGTGACGATGTGCATCGGCACCGGCATGGGCGCAGCGGGCATTTTCGAAGCGCTGTAGGGTGGCGGCCATGACACGGCGTTGCGAAGCATCAGGGGCGGGAATGGCCGCCTCACACCCGCTCCCGCAGACGGCTGGCTCCGCCAGTAACGTGTCGCGGGATGTGCATTCCATGCACCAGACCTCCGTCAGCCAATTAGCGCACCCTGCTTCATCGGCAGCAACACTGAATGGCGATTGCCATTCAGCCATGTTGAACCGCACCGCGCTGCAACACTCGATGCAGGCACAAGGCGAGACGTGGCATGGCCTGGTAACGGAGCGTTGCCCGAATTTGTTTGCCAATGTGCCGGTGTTTATCTCGGCTACGCAGATGCAGCAGATGCGCGAGGTGATTGGGGCGGTGGAACGGGTGGTGGCGCTGCCGGGGTGGAGTGTCTCCTCCCTGAAAGCCCCTCTCCTCAATCCTCTCCCGCAAGCGGGAGAGGAGGCAAACGTGAAAAGCATTTTTCAATCCCTTGGCGTGTTCTTCGGCTACGACTTTCATCTGAACAGCGACGGCGCTCATCTGATCGAAATAAATACCAATGCGGGCGGCGGGTTTCTGAATGCGCTGCTGCTCGACAGCCAGCACGAAACCGGATTGCCGGGCTTAGCGGTGGCGGAAGAAAATCTCGAACAAGTGTTCCTCGAGATGTTCCGCAACGAGTGGCGGATGACGCGCGGCGGTGCGCCGCTCCATAGCGTCGCCATCGTGGACGAGCAGCCTGAAACGCAATATTTGTATCCCGAATTCCTGCTGGCGCAACGCATGTTCGAGCGCGCCGGGATTGCGGTTTACATCGCCGATCCCGCCGCGTTGCAGGCGCGCGGCGATGGCCTGTATCTTGAATCTTCTGGCGACGGCCAGAAGATCGACCTGGTGTACAACCGCCTGACGGATTTTTCTTTGCAGCGGTATCCCGCATTGCGGCAGGCTTATCTGGATGGCAGCGTCGTGCTGACGCCAAATCCCGCGCACTACGGACGCTATGCCGACAAGTGCAACCTGGCGCGGCTGACCGATGCGGACGCGTTGCGTGCGCTCGGCGCCAGCGAAGCCGACATCACCGCCTTGCAAGCCGGTATTCCGCACACCATCGTGGTGAAAGCGTACATGGAAGAAACGTTATGGCAGGAGCGCAAAAGTCTGTTCTTCAAGCCGAATAGCGGCTACGGCAGCAAGGGCGCGTATCGTGGCGAGAAGCTGACCAAGCGCGTGTTTGCTGAAATTTTGCAGTCTGATTATGTCGCGCAGAAATTGGCTCCGCCGGGTGAGCGCAGCGTTTGCGTGAACGATGCCGGGCCTGTTTCGCTCAAGTACGATGTGCGCTGTTATGTTTATCACGGGCGGGTGCAACTGGTTGCCGCGCGGCTCTACCAGGGCCAGACCACCAATTTTCGCACGCCGGGCGGCGGCTTTGCGCTGGTACGTGTTGTAGAATGACGGCGAATATTTACTGCAAGAAACAGTTGGTCCACGAAAGACACGAAAAGCACCAAATGAGGTAAACAGGTATTTCACCGCAAAGTGGAAGCCCACAGAATTCTCCAGTAAACACCGGGTAACAGGTTGTTACCTGAGAGTGAATGGCATAATTACTTCAGCATAGCGATTTGTTTCGTGCCTTTCGTGTTTTTCGTGGATAAATTGTCGTTTGCTTTAATTAAATACATTTTCATGACTCTTTACGCTTTTCTCGCAATCGGAATCGGCGCGGCACTCGGCGCGTGGCTGCGCTGGGGATTCGGGCTGTGGTTCAACCCGGCGCTGCCGGAATTGCCGCTCGGCACGCTTGCCGCCAACCTGGTCGGCGGCTATCTGATCGGCCTGGCCATGGCATTTTTCATGCAGCATCCCGGCGTATCGCCGGAATGGCGGCTGCTCATCATCACCGGCTTTCTCGGCGGGCTGACCACCTTTTCCACCTTCTCGGCGGAGACCGTCACGCTGTTGATGCGCGGGCAGTATGCGTGGGGAGCGGGCATCATTGCGGCGCATCTCGGCGGTTCGTTGCTGATGACGGTGCTGGGCATCCAGACTTTCAAATGGCTTCAACAATAGGGATTCAATCATGGATATGCTTGCTTTTTATGTCAGCGAAAAACAACATCATGCCGGCAAGCCGCTGTATGAATGGCTGCTGGAAGAAGCCAAGTCGCTGGGTATTCACGGGGGTTCTGCATTTCGCGCGATTGCCGGGTTTGGCCGGCACGGAAAAATGCACGAGGAAACTTTTTTTGAGCTGGCTGGCGAACTGGCGGTAAAAGTCGAGTTCATTCTGGATGATGCTCTTGCTGACCAGCTACTGGAGAAGGTGCGCAGCCAAGGCAAGAATGTGTTTTATGCGCGTCACAAAGTGCAGGCGGGGATTATTTGAGAAAGTGTATTTTGACAGGAGGTCGCCATGAGTAAATCAGTTTTGCTGCCGTCCTTCGCCTATGCCCATGCCGGTGCCGAAGAGGCTGGCGGTTCTATCTTTGGAGATGCAGCAACTCGCAAGAAAGCCGTATGGTCCATTCTATCGGAGCAAGCATCGCGCTGTGTGGGGCGTATCTGGCAGTAACTTAGCTGATTATTGATCCGGCACGATTAAATAGCTCCCGTACAGGGATAGCACTACCACGGACGCATCTTCAGCATCGTTAGCACCTTGCCATCGCTCTTTCCCACCAGTACCGCCAGGTTCCGATATTTGGCACGCAGAGGCAGAAAGCCCACATCCGCTTCGTTCCGTCCGCTAGTGTGTACTGCTTCATCTATCTCGGCTGCGCGATCCGGGTTAAGTTTCTTTAACTCTGACAGCGGCTTGGCGGATAGGCCCGCAGCAGCCATATGTTCTGCGTAAGGCATGTAGTATTGCGGAAACAGTGGCAAATCTTTTCCGGATAGTGCGCTCAATACCACCTCGTTTCTTTCCTTGATGTCGGTCGGCATCTCCGAATAAACGTAAACTGGGCCGGTATGCGGTAGCGATCGGTATTCCGGATATTTGGCTTTGGCAATATCTTCCTTGCTCAATATATTGGCGGTAACCAGGTCGAATGAATCCTTGCTGAATACCACATACACCGGGCGTGCCTGAAACACCACACTCATGCCGTAGATCAGCGCTGAAACTTGCAGCAGGGCGATTACTGATAGATCGAAAATCAGCGCTTTGCGGCTCTTCTTCGCATTGAAAATTAACAGTGTAATGAATGGACCCAATGTCACATGCACACCGAGCAGAATCAGCAAAACTTGCTGCCCTCCAACCGCTGCGAAAAGCGGGGGCGGATACCAGAGCATTAGCATAAGCGCGAGCACCGCTGCCGCGATGATTGCGCTTAAGGCAAGATGTATTGAGGAAGCTTTCCAGCGTGACATAACAGTTGAAGATCGTGATGTAGCGCGCGGCAGTTTATCACCCCGCAAAAAAGTCCTTGACCTTATTCATCCATGATTTCGCGCGCGGGTTGTGGCGTTCGCTGTCTTTGTCGTTGATGGCTTCGAACTCGCGCAGCAATTCCTTCTGACGGTCAGTCAGATTGACTGGCGTTTCCACCGCCACGTGGCAATGCAAATCGCCATAACTGGCACTACGGACTCCCTTGATGCCCTTGCCGCGCAGCCGGAATATTTTCCCGCTTTGCGTTTCGGCAGGAATCTTGATCGAGGCCACTCCGTCCAGCGTGGGGATTTCAATCGAGCCTCCCAACGCGGCAATGCTGAAGCTGATCGGCATTTCACAATGCAAATCGTTGTGGTCACGCTGGAAAACCGCGTGCGGCTTGGTGTTGATCACCACATACAAATCGCCGGGGGGCCCGCCATTCGCACCATGCTCACCCTCGCCGGCGAGACGGATACGATCGTCATTGTCCACGCCCGCCGGAATTTTTACCGACAGTGTCTTGTGTTGCTTGATACGGCCGTTGCCGTTGCAATCCTTGCACGGCGAGGAGATTATTTTTCCGCTGCCGTGACAGCGCGGGCAGGTTTGCTGGATGGAGAAAAAGCCCTGTTGCACACGCACTTGACCATGGCCGCTACAGGTGGTGCAGGTGGCCGGGGTGGTGCCGGGCTTTGCGCCTGAGCCGTGACAGGTTTCGCATTCCGCCATGGTGGGGATGCGAATCTGCGTCTCGGTGCCGCGTGCGGCTTGTTCGAGGGTAATTTCCAAATTGTAGCGGAGGTCTGCGCCGCGGTGCACATTGCTGCGCCCGCCGCCGCCGCGTCCACCGCCGAAAATATCGCCGAAGATGTCGGAAAAATCGAAGCCTGCCGCACCGCCCGCGCCGAACGGGCCGCCGCCGCCCATACCGCCCGCTTCAAATGCGGCGTGACCATGCTGGTCGTAAGCCGCACGCTTCTGCCCGTCGCTCAGCGTTTCATAGGCTTCCTTGGCTTCCTTGAAGTGCTCCTCAGATTTGGGGTTGTCAGGATTACGGTCTGGGTGATGCTTCATCGCCAATTTGCGATAAGCCTTCTTGATTTCTTCGTCCGACGCGTCGCGGTTGATACCAAGGACTTCGTAGTAGTCTTTTTTTGACATGATTGAGGGGCTAGGGATTGGGGGCTAGAGGCTAGGAAAAAGAGCAGGGGTTAGGGTTTTCTAGTCCCTAACCCCCAGCTCCTGGTCCCTTCTTATTTCTTGTCACCCTTTACTTCAGTGAACTCCGCATCCACCACGTCGCCTTCATCCTTCTTCTGGTCTGAGCAGGTTTCGCCCGGCCCGCAGTTTCCGCAGCCTTCCGCGCCCTGTGCCTTGGCCTGTTCGGCGGCGTACATCTTTTCGCCCAGTTTCTGCGCGGAAGTCGCCAGCGCTTCGGCTTTGGCTTCGATGGCTTCCTTGTCGTCGCCTTTCACAACTTCTTCGGCTTCCTTCAAAGCTGTCTCGATGGCAGCCTTTTCATCCGTGGTCAGGTGCTCGCCATATTCCTTCAGCGACTTGTGCGTGGAGTGGATCAGCGAGTCGAGCTGATTGCGCGCGGTCACCAGTTCCAGCGCCTTGCGGTCATCTTCGGCGTGTATTTCCGCATCCTGCACCATCTGCTGAATCTCCGCTTCGCTCAAGCCTGAGCTAGCCTGTATCTTGATCTTGTTTTCCTTGCCGGTTGCCTTGTCTTTCGCCGACACGTGCAGAATGCCGTTCGCGTCGATATCGAAAGTCACTTCGATCTGCGGCATGCCGCGCGGTGAGGGCGGAATGTCGGACAGGTTGAACTGCCCCAGGCTCTTGTTGCCGGAAACCACTTCGCGTTCGCCTTGCAGCACATGGATGGTCACCGCATTCTGGTTGTCTTCGGCGGTGGAGAATACCTGCGATGCCTTGGTCGGAATCGTGGTGTTCTTCTTGATCAGCTTGGTCATTACGCCGCCCATAGTTTCGATACCCAGCGACAGCGGGGTCACGTCCAGCAGCAGCACATCCTTGACCTCGCCTTGCAGCACGCCGCCCTGAATCGCAGCGCCGACCGCAACGGCCTCGTCAGGGTTCACATCCTTGCGCGGCTCTTTGCCGAAGAACGCCTTCACCTTCTCCTGCACCATAGGCATACGGGTCTGGCCGCCGACCAGAATCACGTCGGCGATGTCAGAATTGGACACGCCCGCATCCTTCATCGCGATCTTGCATGGCTCGATGGTGCGTGCGATCAGTTCTTCGACCAGGCTTTCCAGCTTGGCGCGAGTGATCTTCACCGCCAGGTGTTTCGGGCCGCTTGCGTCTGCGGTCACGTAAGGCAGGTTCACTTCGGTTTGCTGCGCGCTGGACAATTCGATCTTGGCCTTTTCCGCCGCGTCCTTCAGGCGTTGCAATGCCAGCATATCCTTGCGCAGGTCGATGCCGCTTTCCTTCTTGAATTCTTCCACCAGATAGTCGATCACGCGCATGTCAAAATCTTCACCACCCAGGAAAGTGTCGCCGTTGGTGGACATCACTTCGAACTGGTGTTCGCCCTCGATCTCGGAGATGTCGATGATGGAAATATCGAACGTGCCGCCGCCCAGGTCATACACCGCGATCTTGCGGTCGCCTTCCTGCTTGTCCAGACCGAAAGCCAGCGCGGCTGCGGTCGGCTCGTTGATGATGCGTTTCACTTCCAGACCCGCGATGCGACCGGCATCCTTGGTGGCCTGACGCTGCGCATCGTTGAAATAAGCCGGAACGGTGATAACCGCTTCGGTGACCGGCTCGCCGAGATAATCTTCGGCAGTCTTCTTCATTTTCATCAGCACTTGCGCGGAAATTTCCGGTGCGGAAAACTCCTTGTCACGCACCCTCACCCACGCATCGCCGTTCTTGGCTTTGACGATCTTGAAAGGAACCATGGCAATGTCTTTTTGCACCATCTTTTCGTCGAAGCGGCGGCCAATCAGGCGCTTTACGCCATACAGCGTGTTGGTCGGATTGGTAACAGCCTGACGCTTGGCGGGTGCGCCCACCAGCACTTCACCGTCTTCCATGTAGGCAATGATGGACGGCGTGGTGCGCGCGCCTTCCGCGTTCTCGATCACCTTGGTCTTGCCGTTTTCCATGATGGCCACGCAAGAGTTGGTCGTGCCCAGGTCAATACCGATAATTTTTCCCATGATGCTTCCTTTCAGTAAAATGTGTTAATTCAGATAGTTCACAAGTTGGGGATGCGAGCTTTATTTTTCAAGTGGCTTGTACTTTGGCTACCAGCACCAGCGCCGGACGCAGCACACGGTCATTCAGCGCATAGCCTTTCTGCATCACGCTGACCACGGTGTTGGCGGGCTGGTCGCTATCCACCATACTGATCGCCTGATGCTTGTGCGGGTCCAGCTTCTCGCCGACCGGATTGATTTCGCAGATATTGAATTTCTCAAACACGCCGGACAGTTGCTTCAGCGTCAGCTCCATACCGCTCTTGAAGCTTTCGATATTCTCGGTCTTTACCACCAGACCGGCTTCCAGGCTGTCCTTCACCGCCAGCATCTCGCTGGAAAAACGCTCCACGGCAAACTTCTGCGCCTTGCTGATGTCCTCTACCGCGCGACGGCGGATGTTCTCGCCCTCGGCCTTGGCATACATCCATGCATCGTAGTGCTCCTGCGCCTTGCGCTCGGCCTCCTTGAGCATCTCTTCCAGGCTGGGCATGACTTCCGGCGCGCTTGCCGCAGCAGGTGCAGCGCTCGAGGCAGATTGTTGTTGCCCGATTTGCGGGGTGTTTTCGTTCTGTTCCATGACTTTCTCCGTGTTTCGACTCGCGGTAAGTTGGGGCATAGTTTTTTGTTTTCAAGGGTAGAGGCAAAATATTTTTGCCGCATGAGATAATGCGCGCCGTTCAGAAGCTGTACAGTCATGCCCACCACCAAGAACTATCACTGGCGCATCGCCGGATTCTATTTCTTCTACTACGCCTTCGTGGGGATGTTTTCGCCCTACTGGAGCCTGTATCTCCAATCCATTCATTTTGATGCCATCGAAATCGCCATCCTGATGTCGGTGCAGCCGGTGATGCGCATGGTTGCGCCGAACATCTGGGGTTGGCTGGCCGATGGCGGGTGGGATACGGTGGCAAATGCTGTTCGGTCCGTGACCACCCGCCGAGCCGCTCCTGATGAAACTACTAGCCATTCGACTAGGCCGCCAAAAAACGGCGTCCAAGTCGCTGGTTATCCCGCACCAGAGGGCTCCGCCCCGCCGTCTCGGAGCGGCACCGGCAAGCGACTGCTGGTGGTGCAGATCGCAGCTGCGTTAAGTGCGGTGTGCTACCTCGGAGTTTTTGCGACCACCAGTTTCTGGGGCATGTTGCTGGTGCTGGGGCTGATGAGCTTTTTCTGGAGCGCCTCGATGCCGCTGGTGGAGGCGACCACGCTCACTTATCTCGGCAAACATACCTCCCATTACGGACGTATCCGCTCGTGGGGTTCGATCGGCTTCATCGTCGCGGTGGTTGGGCTGGGCTACGCCTTCGACTATATCGCCATCGCCTGGCTGCTGTGGGCAGGCCTAGTGTGCGAAATCGGAATCCTGATTTTCTCGAGGCAGATTCCACCCACCGAAGTTCTGGCACACCACACCGACAGCCAGCCGATCAGGCAAATTGTGTTGCAGCCGCGCGTGCTGGCTCTGTTCGGCGCGTGCTTCCTGATGGCGGTTGCACACGGACCTTATTACACCTTCTACTCGATCTATCTGGTCGAGCATGGTTACGCCAAAAGCGCGGTGGGTGGATTGTGGGCGCTCGGCGTAATCTGCGAAATCGCCGTGTTTTTCCTGATGCCGTGGCTGGTTCGCCGCTTTGGCTATACCCGCATCCTGCTGGGCAGTTTTAGCTGTGCGATACTGCGCTTCATGCTGATCGGCTGGGGCGTGGATTTGCTGTTACTGCTGCTCATCGCGCAAATACTGCACGCTGTCACCTTCGGCGCGTATCACGCCGCCTCGGTGGGATTGGTACATGAGTTTTTTCAGGGACGACATCAATCCAAAGGCCAAGCCCTGTTCGGCAGCCTCACCTTCGGCGCTGGCGGCATGTTGGGCGGGCTGGCGAGCGGCCCGATCTGGCAGCACTACGGCGCCAACGTGCTGTATTCATGCAGCGCGGGCATGGCGCTGCTGGGATTGCTGCTGATGTGGTGGAAGCTGGGCATGTCGGGCACAAAGCAAGCGACATAGTTTCACAGGGAAGCACTATACGGGTTAGCCATTCGACTAGGCTGCAAAAACGCAGCAAGTCGCTGGATATGGGAAACGCTCAAGAACGAACTGTGCATCACTGCAAGTTCGAAACACGGCAACAGACAAAACAGGAGGTCAGCGGGCACATCGAGGTCTGCTGCAACCGACAACACAAGCAGAAAAGTCAGCGCTACCTGTCTTCACGTTTACGCAGCGATACTATTCGCTGCTTAACCCGTGGTACTCTTTGATTGACAGCAGAGGCCACTGTTCCTGCACCAGAAGAAGGGCGCGAAGAATCCCACCCCTGCAACCTTTCGCGATGGATTAGAAAATGAAACAAGGCAGGGATGAGCGTGGATTGATGGAAATAAAAAGCGCATGAGCGCAATTGCGCCTCGGCGCAGCAGATCATTTTCCGGGTTACCGAAAGCAGA
>JAUSMR010000072.1 GCA_030645955.1 Gallionella sp.
TAGTGGAGAACGGACTTCAATCGATCCCGCAAATTATGTCTACAAATCAATCACCCACCCGCTGCAAAGCCAATGTCCATAAGGCTTCCAGTCAAAAGTCACAAAGTGCTATTCATAACTGGGCGCTATGCATAAGGGCACTTATGGATAGCTATTCATAAGTGCCCGTTGGAGTCATTGGCGAAAATGAGAAGCCGACATTCATTGGCGATACCGAAAATCGGAAGCAGTCACTGAGATGCCGTGTGAGATTTTTTCACTTGGCCGTCAACGCAGCGATACCGGTCATCGAGGTTCGTCCGGTGACTTGGGGCGTTCGACAAATATCCGACGGCCGACTTGTATTGCCGAATGGCGGTTTCAATCCTTCACAGAAGTCTCACCCGTCTTTGTGTTTTCTCAATTTGCAATCTCCAATGTCTGCATTTAATTATCAGCAAGAGAGCGGATGAGCATCGTATTTAGGATGCCTAACCAGGAGAATAGAAATGTATAGAACGCTAATTGTCGCGCCAGTTATGGCGCTTCTGCTCACCGCGTGCGTAGTGGCACCCGCGCACCACGGCTCTGGATTGGTTGTGGCACCAGCACTGCCGCTGATTGTGGAATTGGGCGTAGAGCCATATTATTATCAAGGCGGATATCATTATTATTACAACAATGACCGCTGGAGCTACTCAACTTCAAGATCTGGTCCTTGGATGGATCTCCCTAGGAGTCACTACCCTAAAGAGATCAGGCGCAGAGGCGGCGCTGATGGCCGGGGTAGAGGCCAAGATCATGATCGCCGTGAACGGAATTAACCAGAACCTTACCGTTCCATTCTTTTAGTAGGTGGCTGCAGCGTGAAAATTGACCATGTTCAGTGAATGTTGGTAGTGATTTGCAAGGCACTCTAATCTTGGTGTTTTGCTTGTTACAGAGTTACTTGGGCCATGCGGGTGGGGCCCTTAAAAGGAATACACCATGTCGAATCCATCGCGCTTTCTTGCCCTCATGGGCGTACTGCTGTTCTCGCTGTGCACTGCGTCGATCGCGAGCGCGGCCTATGCTGATCCTCCGGGGCGCGTGGCCCACCTGAGCCATACCCAAGGCGCGGTGAGCTACTCGCCGGCGGGCGAGGACGAGTGGCTTAGCGTGGTGCGCAATCGTCCACTGATCCGCGGCGATCGGCTCTGGACCGATCGCGATGCCCGCGCGGAGTTTCAGGTGGGCAGCGCCGCTGTCCGGCTCGGGTCGAACACCAGCGTTGAGATTCTGGATCTGAACGATCGTATCGCGCAGGTCAAGATGACGCAGGGCACGCTCAATCTGCGCGTGCGGCGCATGTATCCCGGGCAGGTCCTTGAGGTGGCTACGCCTACGCTGGCGTTCACCATCAACCGTGCCGGACGCTATCGCATCGACGTTGATCGGCGCAACGCTGTAACCACCATCGTGGTGTGGGAAGGCGCCGGCGAGGCCTACGGCGAAAACACCAGTTTCCGGTTGCGCGCAGGTGATACGGTGCGTTTCTATGACACCGATTTGCGCGATTACGAGATGTACGGTCTGCCGCGTGAGGACGATTTCGATCGCTACTGTCTCAATCGCGACCGGCGTCTAGACCGCTCCGCGTCTTTGCGCTACATCGGCGACGATGTGGTGGGCTACGCGGATCTGGATGAGTATGGTAGCTGGCGCCCGGTGCGCAACTACGGCACCGTGTGGTTCCCCAGCCGGGTCGACGCCGATTGGGCGCCCTACCGGGAGGGTCATTGGGTTTGGCAGGAACCGTGGGGCTGGGCCTGGGTGGACGACGCGCCCTGGGGCTTCGCACCATCGCACTACGGACGGTGGGTCTATGTATCTAATCGCTGGGGCTGGATTCCGGGACCGCGCAACGTTCGTCCCATCTACGCACCTGCGCTGGTCGCTTTCGTTGGTGGCAGCGGTTGGAGCGTGTCGCTCTCGTTCGGCGGTGGTTCGCCGATCGGCTGGTTCCCGCTTGGACCGCGCGAAGTCTACGTGCCGTCCTATCAGGCCAGCCGCGACTATTTCACCCGGGTCAACGTGAACAATACGGTGATCAACAATACGATCATCACCAACGTCTATAACAACTATTCCAGCGGCACTATCAATGTCGATCAAGTGAACTATGCCAACCGCACGGTTGTAGGCGCCGTCACAGCGGTACCCAGCAGCGTGTTCGTGAATGCGCAACCGGTGCGACCGGCGGCGATTCGCATCGACCGCGAGGCGGTCACTACCGGCGAGATCACGCGCGTCGCCCCGATTGCACCGAGCGTGCGCAGCGTGATCGGTGCGGCCACGGCCGCCGGGGCGCGTCCATCGCCCGAAGCGATCGACCGCCGGGTCTTCGTGCGCAATGCGCCACCGCCCGGCGAGCGTCCGTTTGCCGCGCGCGAACAGGAGTTGCAGAAGAGACCCGGGCGGGCGCTGGAGCCCAGCGCCGTCAAATCCGTGCAGAACGTACGCGTGATCGGTGAACAGCGCGGCGCGGTGGACGCGCGCGCAGCGGGACCCGGCCGCGGTGGCAGTGAGCCCGGCACACCCTCTGCTGCGCCCGGTCAGCTGCGACCGCTGGATCGCTCGGCCGAACCCGCGAAGGAATCTGGGCCTGGGACGGTCGACCACAGTCGGGACAAAGAGCAAAAAGGTCAGCGCGACGCGCAGCAGCAACAGCAGCAGGCCGCCGAGAAGCAGCAGGCCGAGCGTAAACGTCAGGCCGAGACGCAACAGCAGGAACAGCGCCAGCGCGACGCGCAGCAGCAACAGCAGCAGGCCGCCGAGAAGCAGCAGGCCGAGCGTAAACGTCAGGCCGAAACGCAACAGCAGGAACAGCGCCAGCGCGACGCGCAGCAGCAACAGCAGGCCGCCG
>JAUSMR010000172.1 GCA_030645955.1 Gallionella sp.
GATGCCATCGGCGCGGATCCGTTCGGCCAGTTGTTCGTCGCTCAGACTGCTACAGACCAGCCAGTGATCCACCTCGGCGGCAATCCGTTCGGTATAGTTGTCGTGCTGGGTGTTGTTGCAGTAGCCGTAAATCTCTACAACGCTCTTGTCGTGACAGGCCAGGATCGGTTCGAAGAAATAAGCCACCGGATGATTGCAAAAATCCCCAGAGACGTAACCCACCTTGAGCCGCCGTTCGGGATCGCGGCTGTTCGGGTGCGGTCGCCAGAAAGGCTTGAGAGGCGCTTCAAAGCGTTCCGCATAACGCAGGTGCTCCTGGAACAACTCTTCGGCGCTACAGGTGGCGAGGTTTTGCAGGGCAAACAATAGGCCGGTGCGAGCTATCGTCTCGTCTGGCTTGAGCAAGATCGCCCGACGATAGCCGGCGATGGCCTCGTCGGCTTGGCCTTGAACCATGAGTGCTTTCGCACAATTGCAGATCGTGCCAACATCATCCGGTTTGAGCACGAGCGCACGGCGATAGCTGGCGATGGCCTCATCCACATGGCCTTTAGCGAAGAGTGCGTTACCAAGATTAAAGTGTGCCTCGACGTAATCCGGTTTTAGCAAGAGCGTCCGGCGGTAGCTCGCGATGGCCTCGTCCAACCGGCCCAGATCCAGGAGCGTATTACCAATTTTTAGTTGGGCCTCGGCAAAACCCGGGTTGAACAAAAGCGACTGTTGGTAGCTGGCGATGGCCTTGTCCAGTTGGCATTGGGCCTTGAGCGCATTGCCCATGTTATAGCTGGCATCCGGAAAATTCGGCTGGAGCGAAATCGCCTTGCGAAAACAAGCAATAGCCTCGTCTAACTGGCCCATGTCCTGAAGCGTATTGCCCAGGTTGAAGTAGTACATGGCCGCGTAGGGCCTGATCTTGATTGCTCTCTGGATGAGATCGACGGCAAAGGCGCTGTTGCCTAGTTGATGCTCGATCAGGCCAAGCAGATGAAGCGCGTCGGGCTGAGTAGGATCGGCCCGCAGTACTTGCTGATAGAGCATCTGAGCCTGCGGCAGTTGCCCGCTTTGGTGGTATTGGACGGCGGTTTGCAGCGCCCCCGGAATAAATGTGGTACCGGGACTGGCATTGTTACGGTCGGTATTCTTCATAAGAGGATGCGGGGTACTTGAGCACACCATTTTCGCCACATATCGCGATAGGCAGCCTCAAGATCGCGGGTGATGCTGGAGGGTTGGCATTCTGCGGCATTCATGCGTTCGCGCAATGATTGCCGGACCCGGTTCAGTGCGGGCAAGTCATGCGCGAAGCGCAAG
>JAUSMR010000189.1 GCA_030645955.1 Gallionella sp.
AACTGATGATGGACAACGCCAGCATCAGCGACGACGACCTGACCGCTCTAGGCAACCGCCGCGCGCAAGTCGTCAAGGACTGGCTGCTGACATCCGGCGAAGTGCCGGCCGAACGCATCTTCATCCTGGCATCCAAATCCGGCAGCGAAGCGCCCAAGGAAGGCAGCACCACGGCCGCCACCGCAAGCAGGGTCGATTTTTCATTGAAGTGACGGCGGCAAAAGAGGTAACGCTGTTGAAGTTTTAATGTTGCCTCTTTTGGGTTTTGTTTACGACGGCTCGTTTGCGCAGTACTCTTGGTTTGAAGCAGTAACCATGCGGGTTTCTACGGGAAAAGCATGCCGAGTTATACGGCAGCTCCCAGGTTATCGATCACTTTTTCTATATAAAATAAGTTAGCCCACACTGGTCGAGTGATTCAATTTTAGAAGGGTGCAAATGAAAGCCTACGTATTCCTGAGTCTGACCGCAGTAGTGTTTCTCGCGTCGTGTGCCACATCGAAGCCCATCCAAGGGCCTAGTGGTCGGACCGCTTACTTCATTAAGTGTGGGAGTGCGGTGATTGACGCGTGCTACGAAGAGGCAGCAAAAGTTTGCCCCACCGGATACACGTTTGTGGACCAGCAGACCAACCCGAATGCCATGGTGGTCCCGGCGGGCAGTGGCTTCATGATGGCTCGCGGCCCAAATTCAATGCTTGTGGAATGTAAGCAATGACCTTGTGTCAGGTTCGGGCTAACCCCTCCGTCAACCGTTAGACGGCACGGGAGATAACTATGCCGTTGAGTGCGGATCAGAAGAAGCGCACAGACGTTGCAGAATCGCATGGCTATCTGCCGACCTACAGGTCGATTGTGAGAGATATGTGCGCATGCTTCTGGTGGCACGGCCGCGACGAATTTGGCAACTATCGAATTCTCCAAAATGGCACCGTCTGTTTCGTAAACACTGGCAGCGAATTGATCGCAGTTACAGCTGCCCACGTCCTTGAAGGGTACATTTCTGCCAAACGCCAGAACCCCGACATTATTTGTCAGTTGGGCAGCATCACGTACGATCCTGAGAATCACGTAATCGATATAGATAGCCGCTTGGACCTCGCAACCTTCAGGGTATCCCCTGTTGTAGTCGCAGGGTCGGACTGTTCACCCTCAACGACAACTAGTTGGCCCCCTGTTTCAGTGGCGACTGGAGACATCCTCTTGTGCGGAGGTCACCCTGGGGCGATCCGGCATGAGAATGAATCAACCGCGGATCTTCCCTTTCAATGGTTTCTGGCATCTGCAGCCTCAAGCAATGAGAACATTGCACTTAGCTTGGAGCTTGATGATTGCTACGTTCCCCTTACCGGCGAGCCTCTATCAAACCAAGCATTGGGCGGTATGAGTGGCGGCCCTGTTTTCAAGTACATTCCACCATCACCGATTGAACGAATCGAGTTGGTAGGCTTTATTTATGAGTTTCAGCCGGCATACGGTTTGATGTTTGCTCGGCCCGCTATGTACATCGACAATCAGGGGCGGATCAATGCAGCACGTAGGTTGGGCTAACGTTTTATCAGCCCAACATTCAAAGAGATAAATGCCAATCATCGTGATATTGCGGAAGCAAGTATCGCCGCCCGCTGGGGAATTTTTCTGAAACTAGAATAAATGAACAGACCTTGTAGTTTTTTAAATGTTGGGCTGATAAAGCATTAGCCCAACCTACAGCGCTACGGTTTTTGGTTCGGCAATGCCGAAGGCGAGCCGGACCTGCAGTGCCCCCGCTCTGACGCTGCCAGTGATGCGGTGCCGAAAATGGATCAAGAAGTGAACGTTGTCTGAGCCGCAGGCGAGTTTCGTTCGCTTCCCATTTTTGGCGCTGCAGCACTGGGAAGCCCGCAGGGCCAGCGGCTCCGCGGTCGCCTTTTTTGGGTTACCTTTTTTGGCGAGACAAAAAAGGTAACTAGCCGCCGGGCTACCCCCGGCAACCCTATAAGACTTCGTATTCCATAACGGCGTGCTAGGATGCGAGGCAATTCGCAATCGATTACACATAAAGTACAAGGCAAAATCCACTACCTGCCCTTTAACCTGCCACTCCCCTCACCACCCCCGCAATCCTCTCCGCACACTCCCTGACCAACTCCCCATCCTCTCCCTCCACCATCACCCGCAACAACGGCTCGGTGCCTGACGGGCGCAGCAACACGCGTCCCTTGCCATCCAGAACCCGCTCAGCTTCCACCACCGCCGCCTTCACGCTCTTGTGACCGAGGCAATCGGCACCCTTGGTTACCCGCACGTTGATCAGCACCTGCGGATACATGTGCAAATCACCCGCTGCTTCCGCGAGGCTCTGCCCATTGGCGCGTAGCGCGTGCAGCACCTGCAAAGCGGAGACGATGCCATCGCCGGTGCTGTGCTTGTCCAGACATATGATGTGGCCTGAATTCTCGCCGCCGAGTTGCCAGCCTTGCTGCTGCAACAATTCCATCACGTAGCGGTCGCCCACCTTGGCGCGCAGGAAAGGAATGCCCAATTTTTGCATCGCATGTTCGAACGCCAGGTTGGTCATCAGCGTGCCGACCACACCGCCGTGCAGCTTTCCCTGCGCCTGGCGATGCCTGGCGATCACGTACAGCAACTGGTCGCCGTCATAGAGTCGCCCCGTGCTGTCCGTCATGATCAGGCGGTCACCGTCGCCGTCCAGCGCGATGCCGATGTCCGCATGGTGTTCAACCACTGCTTTGCGCAAATTTTCCGGTGCGGTCGCGCCGTAGCCGTCATTGATATTCTTGCCGTCAGGCTGCGCACCGATGGCGATGACATCGGCACCGAGTTCGTGGAATACGTGGCGCGCGATGTGGTAGGTCGCGCCATGCGCGCTGTCCACCACGATCTTCATGCCGCGCAAGTCCAGCTCTGCCGGGAAAGTGCTCTTGCAGAATTCGATATAGCGACCGGCTGCATCGTCGATGCGCTTTGCCTTGCCCAGTCCGTCCGAGGCATTGGTATGCATGGGTTCATCCAATGCGGCTTCAATGGCGCGCTCGGTTTCGTCCGGTAACTTGGTGCCATGAGCCGAGAAAAACTTGATGCCATTATCTTCGAACGGATTGTGTGAGGCGGAGATCACGATGCCAGCCTGCAGGCGCAACGCGCGGGTCAGGTAAGCCACGGCTGGGGTGGGCACCGGGCCGGCCAGGTAAACATCGATACCCGCCGCGATCAAACCGGCTTCCAGTGCCGATTCCAGCATGTATCCGGAGATGCGCGTGTCCTTGCCGATCAGCACGCCGGTACGTTCAGCGCGCATATCGCTGACTCCAGCCAGCACCTTGCCTGCCGCATAGCCCAAGTGCATCACGAATTGCGGCGTGATGGGATGTTCACCTACACGTCCGCGCACACCGTCGGTGCCGAAATATTTTCTGCTCATTTCATCCCTCGTTCTACCGTATTCCAAATCTTCAATACATCCACCGTCTCGCGCACATCATGCACACGCACGATGGATGCGCCGCGCTGCACCGCGATCATCGCAGCAGCCAAACTGGCTGGCAGCCGTTGCCCAACCTCCTGTCCGGTCAATGCGCCCAGCATGGACTTGCGCGATAATCCGGCCAATACCGGCACACCGAGCTCCGTCAATTTTTTCAAATCGCGCAGCATTGCGAGATTATGCGCTAGCGTCTTGCCAAAGCCAAAACCCGGATCGATCACGATGCTATTGCGCAGAATACCGGCCGCTTCGGCAGCGGCTATCCGCTCGCGCAAAAAACCACAGACCTCGGACACCACATCCAGATAAAATGGCTGTGCCTGCATGGTTTGCGGACTACCCTGCTTGTGCATCAGACACACGGCAACATTGCTGGCGGCAACTGCATTCATCGCAGCAGCGTCCTGCAATGCATTAATGTCATTGACCATCTGCACGCCAGCAGCGATGGCAGCCCGCATCACTTCGGGTTTGCAGGTATCTATTGAAATCGGCACAGGCGCGCCGCGCAAGCCTTCAATAATCGGCAACACACGATCCAATTCTTCCTGGATGCCGACCGGTGGCGCTCCCGGGCGGGTGGATTCGCCGCCGATGTCGAGTATGTCCGCGCCTTCGGAGATGAGTTGCTGCGCCTGCGCCAAAGCGGCATCGCGCCGCAAATAATGGCCGCCATCGGAGAACGAATCTGGCGTGACATTGACAATGCCCATCACCAGAGGGCGGGACATATCAAATTTGAATTTTCCGAATTGCAGCATAAAAAACGGGGGCGAATGCCCCCGTGGATTCGGTTAAACGCCTTCGGCAGGCTGATTGGTCGCAGACGCAGTCGGCGCTGTATCCTGTGGGGGTTGCGGCGCTTGGGCGGGCGGAGCGGGTTTGGGCGGGCGCGGCGGATTGCCGGCCATGATGTCGTCGAGCTGGTCGGCATCAAGGGTTTCCCACTCCAGCAACGCCTTGGCCATGACCTCGATTTTGTCGCGATTTTCCTCGATCAGCCGGCGCGCCAGCGCGTACTGCTGGTCGATGATGCGGCGAATCTCGGCATCCACCTGCTGCATGGTTGCTTCGGAAATATTCTTGTGGGTGGTGATCGAACGCCCCAGAAATACCTCACCCTCGTTTTCGCCATACACCATAGTCCCGAGCGCATCAGACATGCCCCACTGGGTCACCATGCGCCGCGCCATGTCGGTGGCACGTTCAAAATCGTTGGAAGCGCCGGTGGTCATCTGGTGCATGAAAATCTCTTCGGCGATACGTCCGCCGAACAGCACCGCGATGGTATCGAGGATGCGCACCTTGTCCATACTGTAGCGGTCTTCCGTCGGCAACTGCATGGTCAGGCCCAGCGCACGCCCGCGCGGGATGATGGTCACCTTGTGCACCGGGTCGGTCTTCGGCAGCAGCTTGGCGACCACCGCGTGACCCGACTCGTGATAGGCAGTGTTACGGCGTTCTTCCTCAGGCATCACCATGGAGCGGCGTTCCGCGCCCATCATGATCTTGTCTTTGGCAGCCTCAAAATCGTCCATATCGACGAAACGCTTGCCGCGACGCGCCGCAAACAAGGCAGCTTCGTTGACCAGATTCGCCAGGTCTGCGCCGGACATGCCCGGCGTGCCGCGCGCCAATATGTCGGCCTTGACGTCTTGTGCAACCGGCACCTTGCGCATATGCACCATCAAAATTTGTTCGCGGCCGCGTATATCCGGCAACGGCACGACCACCTGGCGGTCGAAGCGGCCCGGGCGCAATAGCGCGGGATCAAGCACGTCGGGACGGTTGGTCGCGGCGATCACGATCACCCCGCTGGCGCCTTCGAAGCCATCCATTTCCACCAGCAACGCATTCAGGGTCTGCTCGCGTTCGTCATTGCCGCCGCCGAGTCCTGCGCCGCGCTGGCGGCCTACCGCATCGATTTCATCGATGAACACGATGCAAGGCGCATGTTTCTTGGCTTGCTCGAACATGTCGCGCACGCGCGCCGCGCCCACACCGACAAACATTTCCACAAAGTCGGAACCGGAGATCGAGAAGAACGGCACCTTGGCTTCGCCGGCAATCGCTTTCGCCAGCAGCGTCTTGCCGGTCCCGGGGCTGCCCACCAGCAACACGCCGCGCGGGATACGCCCACCAAGATTCTGAAACTTGGACGGGTCGCGCAGGAAGTCCACCAGCTCGGACACTTCTTCTTTGGCCTCATCGCATCCTGCCACATCGGCAAACGTGAAACGCTCCTTGTTCTCATCCAGCATGCGCGCACGCGACTTGCCGAACGAGAAAGCTCCACCCTTGCCGCCGCCCTGCATCTGACGCATGAAGAATATCCACACGCCGATCAGCAGGATCATCGGGAACCATGACACGAAAATACTCATCAGCAAAGACTGTTCTTCTTCCGGCTTGGCTTCAATACTTACGCCATTTTTCAGCAGATCGGAAACCAGCCAGATGTCACTCGGCGCATAGCTGGTAATACGCTTGCCTTCGCTGGTCGTCGCCTTCAGCGTGCGCCCCTCAATGGTCACCTTGGTGATATGCCCCTGCTTGACTTCATCAAGAAATTGCGAATAGTCGAGTTGTGCCTGCGCAGTCTGCTGCTGGCGGGTGTTAAATTGATTGAACACAGTCATCAACACCAATGCGACGACCATCCAGATTGCAATACTTTTAAAATTGTTCAAAATCACTCCTTTAATCGACGCTCCAACGACCGTCGAGACTGACTATTAGACTATGTATTACTTCTTTTCGCTACCCAAAAGATACAACTCACTGCTTCGGTCACGCGAAGCCTTGGGCTTGCGCGTGACCACCTTGGCGAAACGACTGCGCATCAGCTTGTAAAAATCCTCAAACCCCTCGCCCTGAAAGACTTTGACGAGAAAACTGCCTTCCGGCTTCAGGTGTTCGAGCGCAAATTCCATCGCCAGTTCCGCAAGATGCATCGCGCGCGCCTGATCGGCAGATGCAACGCCACAGATATTGGGGGCCATATCCGAAATTACAAGCCCGACCGGCTTGCCTTGCAGCCTGTCTTCCAATTGTTTCAGCACCGCATCATCGCGAAAATCGCCCTGGATGAAATCCACTCCGGCCAGAGGGTCCAGCGGCAACAGATCCAGTGCTATCACCTTCCCGCCACGCCCCACCTTGCTCACCGCAATCTGCGACCAGCCGCCGGGGGTCGCGCCCAAATCCACCACCACCGTGCCCGGCTTGAGCAGATGGTCCTTGGCATCAATCTCGATCAACTTGTAAGCGGCACGCGAGCGATAGCCCTCCTTCTTGGCCATCTGCACAAAAGGGTCATTTACATGCTCTCGCATCCATTGTTTGCTGGTCTTGGAAGGCTTCATCGTATTCAAAGGCCTATGCACAACTACTGCGCTCGCTGATACTGCGTTAAAAATCGACTCAAAATCCTCATGTACAAAAAAGTACATTCCGGTTTTTCGCCAATTTTTGCCTTGTCTCAGCTTCGCTCGCTACGTTGTGCAGAGGCCTTGTTCAGTTTATGGAATAATTTCGGTATTCGGTGATTTTAGCAACAACCTGATAGAATTCGCGCCTCATTTGAAAGGCCATTATGTTATCTCTTACCGTATCCGAACGCCTCGCCCTGAAAGGCCGCGCACAAGCATTGAAACCCACAGTGATGATAGGCAATGCCGGCTTGACTGAAGCAGTGTTAAAAGAAATTGCGCAGACCCTGAAAATTCACGAACTCATCAAGATTCGTGTGATGAACGATGACCGCGCGCAACGCGAAGCGATGCTGGAAGCTATCTGCACCCAATTACACGCGGCACCGGTGCAGCACATCGGCAAAACTCTGGTGATTTATCAGCCCAGCCCCGAAGCGCATCAGATCGAAATCAAGAAAATGCCGCGCCACAAGGGTAAACCGCTGACCAAGAAACAGTTGGGTAATCGGAGCAATAGCTAATTATTCTAAAAACCTCAGTTAGCCACAGATTTACACGGATAAACACGGATAAAACATTGCATTACGAGGGGTTGGCATTTCGCCCAAACGGTATAGGAAAAAAGTTGATGCAACCCATTGTTCATCTGTGTCAATCCGTGTTCATCCGTGGCTCAATTGCGTTTTCCAGGATTATTGGACTTAAGACGTAAGTCGTAAGTTGGTAGTTGCTTCAAACTAACGACTTACGTCTACCAACTCTAAATATATTGAACCTCCACTACCTCATATTCCCGCACCCCGCCAGGAGCCTGCACCTCGGCTACATCACCGCTGTATTTGCCTATCAGGGCGCGTGCAATCGGTGAGCTGATTGAGATTTTCCGCTGCCTGATATTTGCCTCGTCATCACCGACGATTTGGTAAGTGACCACATCGCCGTTGTTCACATCTTCCAATACCACGGTTGCACCGAACACACAGCGCCCATCGGCTTTAATCGTCCTTGGATCGATGATTTGCGCGCTGCCCAACTTGCCTTCCAGTTCGACAATACGCCCCTCGACGAACGACTGGCGTTCTTTGGCAGCTTCATATTCGGCATTCTCCGACAGGTCGCCTTGCGCGCGCGCCTCGGAGATGGCATTAATCACCCACGGACGCTCTACCGTCTTGAGGTTATGCAACTCTTGGCGCATCAACTCTGCTCCAACAGCGGTCAAAGGGATTGTGCTCATATCAGAACCTTTTTAGTCGATAGTTATTAGTCGTTAGTTGTTAGTTGGTGTTGTCGCGGAGCCTGTCCTGAGCGTAGTCGAAGGGCGTTTTTTTGTTTTAACTAAAAACTGACGACTAGCGACTAGCAGCTGCCAATAGCAGGTGCAGGCCTTGCAAATCATAAACTCGCAACTCGGTCAGATGCTGCATCCCGGCACAGGCGGCACGCGCGCCAGCCAGCGTGGTGTAATACGTCACCCGCCCCTGCAATGCGGCATGGCGGATGGAATAAGAATCGCGCATCACGGTCGGTTTGCTGTCCACGGTGTTAACGATGAGATTGACTTCGCCGTTCTTGATCATATCCACGATATGCGGACGCCCCTCGGCAACCTTGTTCACCACGATCACCGCCACACCGGCATCGGCGATCACCGCCGCCGTACCGCGTGTCGCAAGAATGGTAAAACCCAGCTGTACCAGCGAGCGTGCTATTTCCACCACGCCCGACTTGTCCGCTTCGCGCACACTGATGAACACCTTGCCGTCCTTGGGCAATTTGACGCTGGCTGCCAGTTGCGACTTCACAAAAGCCTCGGCGAAGGTTTCGCCCACGCCCATCACTTCGCCGGTGGATTTCATTTCCGGCCCGAGTATCGTGTCCACGCCCGGAAATTTGATGAATGGAAACACTGCTTCTTTCACCGAGTAATAGGGCGGAATCACTTCCCTGGTGATGCCCTGCTGCGCCAGCGTTTGTCCTGCCATGCAGCGCGCCGCGATTTTCGCCAGCGGCACACTGGTCGCCTTGGAAACGAACGGCACGGTGCGAGAGGCGCGCGGATTCACTTCCAGCACATACACGGTGCCGCCCTGAATGGCGAACTGCACGTTCATCAAGCCCACCACGTTGAGCGCCTTGGCCATCGCCACGGTCTGGCGACGCAATTCGTTTTGCATCTCAGCCGACAAACTGAATGGCGGCAATGAACAGGCCGAGTCGCCGGAATGCACGCCGGCCTCCTCGACGTGCTCCATGATGCCGCCGATGATCACTTGCGTCCCATCGGACACCGCATCCACATCCACTTCAATCGCATCGTTCAGGAAGCGATCCAGCAAAATCGGCATGCGCTCCGGATAAGTCTTGTACATCTCCTCGGCATCGCGCATGTAGCGTTCCAAATCGACTTGGGCGTGGATAATCTCCATCGCGCGGCCACCCAACACGTTGCTTGGCCTCACCACCAATGGATAACCGATCTCGGCGGCTCCGGCGATGGCGTCTTGCACGTTGCTGGCAATGCGGTTGGGCGGTTGCTTCAGGTTCAGCTGGTGCAGCATCTGCTGGAAGCGCGCGCGGTCTTCCGCGCAGTCGATCATGTCCGGCGTGGTGCCGATGATCGGTACGCCATTCTTTTCCAGGCCATGCGCCAGCCTGAGCGGCGTCTGTCCGCCAAACTGCACGATCACGCCGGCAGGCTTCTCCACCGCCACCACTTCGAGCACATCTTCCAGCGTCAGCGGCTCGAAGTACAAACGATCCGAGGTGTCGTAATCGGTGGACACGGTCTCCGGGTTACAGTTGACCATGATGGTCTCGTAGCCGTCCTCGCGCATCGCCAGCGCGGCATGCACGCAGCAGTAGTCGAATTCGATTCCCTGCCCGATGCGGTTCGGCCCGCCGCCCAGCACCATGATCTTCTTCTTGCCGGAAGGCTGCGCTTCGCACTCTTCCTCGTAAGTCGAATACATGTAGGCGGTGTTGGTGGCGAACTCGGCGGCGCAGGTATCCACGCGCTTGAACACCGGACGCACGCCCAGTGCATGGCGATAGGCGCGCAAAGCGGCATCATCGGTCTCCAGCAAAGTTGCCAAACGCGCATCGGCGAAGCCGCTGCGTTTCAGCACGCGCATCTCGTCGGCGCTGAGGCTTTCCAAAGTGCGGCCTGCCAATGCCTGCTCCTGGCGGATCAGGTCTGCGATCTGTATCAGGAACCACGGGTCGATCTTGCTCAGCGCAAAGACTTCCTCCACGCTCATGCCCAGGCGGAAAGCATCCGACACCGCCCAGATACGCTCCGGTCCCGGGCTGCCGAGTTCGGCACAAATCGCCTCGCGGTCGGTGAACTTGCTGTCCAGCCCGTTCACGCCGACTTCCAGCCCGCGCAAGGCTTTCTGGAACGACTCCTGAAAAGTGCGGCCTATCGCCATCACTTCGCCCACCGATTTCATCTGCGTGGTCAGACGGTCATTGGCTTGCGGAAATTTTTCAAAGGCGAAACGCGGAATCTTGGTAACAACATAATCAATCGAAGGTTCAAACGAGGCTGGCGTGGCACCGCCGGTGATGTCATTTTTCAGCTCGTCCAGCGTGTAACCCACTGCCAGTTTCGCCGCCACCTTGGCAATCGGAAAACCGGTCGCCTTGGAAGCCAGCGCGGAAGAACGCGACACGCGCGGGTTCATCTCGATCACCACCATGCGCCCGTCGTCCGGGTTGATGGCGAACTGCACGTTGGAGCCGCCGGTATCCACGCCGATTTCGCGCAGCACCGCAATGGAGGCGTCACGCATGATCTGGTATTCCTTGTCGGTCAGCGTCTGCGCCGGCGCGACGGTGATCGAATCGCCGGTATGCACGCCCATCGGGTCGAGGTTTTCAATCGAACAAATGATGATGCAATTGTCATTGTGATCGCGCACCACTTCCATCTCGAACTCTTTCCAGCCGAGCAGCGATTCCTCGATCAGCAGCTCGCGCGTCGGGGAAGCCTCCAGTCCGCGCTCGCAAATTTCCACAAACTCTTCGCGGTTGTAGGCGATGCCGCCGCCGCTGCCGCCCATCGTGAAGGATGGACGAATGACCGTCGGGAAGCCCATCACCTGCTGCACCTGCAACGCCTCCTCCATGCTGTGCGCAATCGCGGAACGCGCCGAAGCCAGGCCGAGCCTGGTCATCGCCTGCTTGAACTTTTCGCGATCTTCGGCTTTATCGATCGCCTCGCGCGACGCGCCTATCATCTCCACGTTGTATTTTTCCAGCACGCCGTGCTTGGCCAGATCCAGCGCGCAATTCAGGGCGGTCTGCCCGCCCATCGTCGGCAGGATCGCATCCGGGCGTTCCTTGGCGATGATTTTTTCCACCATCTTCCAGGTGATCGGCTCGATGTAAGTCGCATCCGCCATGTCCGGGTCGGTCATGATGGTGGCCGGGTTCGAGTTCACCAGAATGACGCGATAGCCCTCTTCGCGCAGCGCCTTGCAGGCCTGCGCGCCGGAATAGTCGAACTCGCACGCCTGCCCGATGACGATAGGGCCTGCACCGATGATCAGAATAGATTTTAGGTCAGTACGTTTGGCCATAATTCAGTTGTTAGACGTAAGTCGTAAGACGTAAGTTGGAAGCCGGTTTAACTAACATCTTACGTCTTACGTCTTACGTCTGCTTTTTCCATCAAATCAATAAATTTGTCGAACAACCCGTCCACATCATGCGGGCCGGGGCTTGCCTCAGGGTGACCCTGGAAGCAGAACGCCGGTTTGTCGGTCAACTCGAAACCCTGCAACGTGCCGTCGAACAGCGAGACGTGCGTCACGCGCGCATTCGCCGGCAGCGTTGCCGCGTCCACCGCAAAACCATGGTTCTGGCTGGTGATCATCACGCGGCGGCTATCCATATCCTGCACCGGATGATTCGCGCCGCGATGGCCGAACTTCATCTTCACCGTCTTGGCGCCTACCGCCAGGCCCATCAACTGATGGCCCAGACAGATGCCGAACAACGGCACACGTGCCACCAGAAATTGCTGTGTTGCCGCAATCGCGTAATCGCATGGCTCAGGGTCTCCGGGACCGTTGGACAGCAATACACCATCCGGCTCCATTGCCAGCACTTCCGCCGCCGCCGTTTTGGCAGGAACAACAGTGATGCGGCAACCGCGCTCGGCAAGCTTGCGCAAAATGTTGCGCTTCACACCGAAATCGTAAGCCACTACATGAAACCTGGAATGCGTCACCTCGGGATACCCCACGCCCAACTCCCACTCGCGCTGCGTCCATGAGTAGGCTTTGGTGCATGAAACCTCCTTGGCCAGATCCATTCCGGCCAATCCGGCAAAGCCGCGCGCCGCCGCGAGTGCCCCCACATTATCCGTACCGGTGGCGATGCAACCGTTCTGCGCACCCTTCTCGCGCAGAATGCGCGTCAGCTTGCGCGTATCGATCCCGGCAATCGCAACCACGTTGTTGGCCTTGAGATAATCCGGCAGTGACTGCGTGTTGCGCCAATTGCTCACCGTCATGGAAAGATCGCGAATGACCAGACCGCTGGCGAACACCTGCCGCGATTCCACGTCTTCGGCATTCACCCCGACGTTGCCGATATGCGGGCAGGTCAGCGTGACTATTTGCCTGCAGTAAGAAGGGTCGGTGAGAATTTCCTGATAGCCGGTCATCGACGTGTTGAACACCACCTCGCCGACACTGCTGCCGGAAGCACCGATGGCAACGCCCCGAAACACCGTCCCATCGGCAAGCACAAGAATGGCGTAGTTCGTTTGCGACACCGGAAATACTCCCAAAGATAACAGCCTGCCAGCTCGGATGACATAAAGAAGCGGGACGAACAACGTGTTCATCCCGCCTTGGATTGGCGCGCATTATAGCGGATTAGAGAGTGTGCATCAATGCGGAACTCTCTGACTCATTCCATGTTGGAAGAAGCTCCTTTTCCTTTTTTTGCCCTTTTTATCTTGCCAGCACCCCATTCATGAATTTTTAATGACAGCTGGCTGATCAGCCAGCCCGCATTTCAAGCATCAGATGGTTGACCCGCTTAACAAACCCTGCCGGATCGTCCAGTTGTCCGCCCTCTGCTAGCAAAGCCTGATCGAACAGGACGGCTACCCAGTCATCAAAGTGTTTTTCTTCCTCCTTCAGGCGCATCACCACCGGATGATTCGGATTGATTTCCAGGATGGGTCGTGTGGCTGGTGCCTTCTGTCCGGCTGCCTTGAGCATGCGAGCCAGGTTGCCGCCCATATCATGCTCGTCAGCCACCAGACAGGCCGGCGAATCGGTCAGGCGATGCGTCACCCGGACTTCCTTGACGCGCTCCGTGAGGCTGGTCTTGATTTTTTCAGTCAGCTCCTTGTGGTCGCTGGCCTGCTTTTCCTGCTCTTGTTTCTCGGCTTCGTCTTCCAGCTTGCCAAGATCGAGCCCGCCTTTAGCCACAGATACCAGCGATTTGCCGGCAAACTCGGTCAGCGAACTCGCCACCCATTCGTCCACGCGATCGGAGAGCAACAGCACTTCGATGCCTTTTTTACGAAACACTTCCAGATGCGGACTGTTCCTGGCAGCATTGAAAGTTTCGGCGGTAATGTAGTAAATCTTGTCCTGTCCATCCTTCATACGGGCGATGTAATCAGCCAGTGCGACGGTTGTTGCGCCGGTATCGGCATGGGTCGACGCGAAGCGCAACAAGGCGGCGATCTTCTCTTTATTGGCAAAGTCTTCCGCTGCGCCTTCCTTCAACACCAGACCGAACTCTTCCCAGAACTGGGCGTATTTTTCCTGATCTTTGGCCGCCAGTTCTTCAAGCAGGCCGAGCACCTTTTTGGTACAGCCTGCGCGAATTGCTTCAATGTCTTTCGACTCCTGCAGGATTTCACGCGATACGTTCAGCGGCAGATCGCTGGAATCGACGATGCCGCGCACAAAACGCAGATAAGGCGGCAACAGCTGCTCGGCATCATCCATGATGAACACGCGGCGCACATACAGCTTGACGCCATGGCGGGCATTGCGATCCCACATGTCGAACGGCGCACGCGCCGGGATGTACAGCAACTGCGTGTATTCCTGGTGGCCTTCCACGCGTGCGTGCGTCCATGCCAGCGGGTCTTCATAATCATGCCCGACATGTTTGTAGAAGGCCTTGTATTCGTCGTCGGTAATTTCATTTTTGGATCGCGCCCACAACGCGGAAGCCTGATTTACCGTTTCATCCTCATCGGTGGTGACCTGGCCGCCCTCCTTCCACTCCTCTTTTTTCATCAGGATGGGCTGGACGATGTGATCCGAGTATTTGTGGATGATGGAGCGGATCTTGTGGCCGCTGAGCAGATCGTCCTGATCGGCGCGCAAATGCAAAGTTATTGCCGTGCCGCGCGGGGTGTTCTCAAGCATTTCGATGGAAAATTCGCCGCCGCCATCCGATTCCCAGCGCACGCCCTGATCAGCCTGCTCGCCGGCGCGGCGTGTCGTGACAACAACCTTATCGGCCACGATAAAGGAGGAATAAAAACCTACCCCGAACTGGCCGATCAGATTCGCATCCTTCTGCTGGTCGCCGCTCAGCCTGGAGAAAAATTCCCGGGTGCCGGACTTCGCAATGGTGCCCAGGTTGCTGATGACCTCGTCACGGTTCATGCCTATACCGTTGTCGCTGATTGTCAGCGTTCTTGCTTCCTTGTTGTAACTGACACGGATATGCAAATCGGCATCGTTTTCGAACAGCGCCGCGTTATGCAGCGCCTCAAAGCGCAACTTGTCGCAGGCATCCGACGCGTTGGATACCAGTTCGCGCAGGAAAATCTCGCGATTGGAATACAGCGAATGGATCATCAATTGCAGAAGCTGTTTAACTTCTGTCTGGAATCCCATCGTTTCACGATTGGCAGCAATATTTTCGGTCATACAAGTCCCTTCAGTCGATTGCATAGAATAGCGTGGCAAATGGTGTTCGTTTTCAGGTTTTCAAGTGTTGCTCGGGAGATTTTGCAGATTCACCAACCTGGAAAAGCAGGCAACTGTTGGCGTTTTTTATTAAATCAGAACTTTCTGGCAGAATGGCTACATTCGTGGCTCCCTCGCCACCAGCCCAGACCAGATATCGAACGTTTAGCCAATGGAAATTGCAATAGCAACAGAATCAATTTACAAAATTGATTCCAACGTGCAACCGCTTAGAGCAGCAACAAAATTGGAGGGCACAAAGCCTATCGCAAACCAGGCGGCTTGCAACGAGTATAAAAGAACTCACCAACATTGCGTTAGTGAAATAAAAGGCGCACGCACAAATTTGTGCGCCCAAAAAACCGGTTCTACTGCGGTAAGCCCCTTACTGCCGAGACATCAGGGGCTGCCACCACAGCGGTACCCCCGATTAATTCGGCTTGCCGATTCCCGGTGTAGGAAAAGGCCATGTTGCAGCCGGACGCACGGGTGCTGGAGCGGAAGGGGCCGGTGCTGCTGGCCTGGCTACCGCTGGAGCTGCCGGTTTAACTTCCACTTTCTTTGCAGCAGGTTTTTTAGCAGCGACCTTCTTTGCTGCTGGCTTCTTCGCCGCTACCGCTTTTTTGGCTGCCGGCTTTTTAGCAGCGACCTTCTTTGCTGCTGGCTTCTTCGCCGCTACCGCTTTTTTGGCTGCCGGCTTTTTAG
>JAUSMR010000077.1 GCA_030645955.1 Gallionella sp.
AGTATTGGTCGTTGAGAATTTGGTTTATTGAGAGTTGCGGTCTATTTAGGGCGTTCGTTCGAATAAGTCAATAGCACGCGGATTTCAGGTGCAAAACTATATCATTAGGGCACTTCTATAACTCCGTCGTCAGAGCGACGAATTCGCTGTGATTCGGTCAGTTTTCTGTTTTTTTGAATTCGAACGCAATTTTGCGATTATTGAGTCGATTTTTGGGCTCAATTGATTTTCTTTTGTGCCTTTTGGCCGCATTCTCATGCCGCTGTCGCGATTTTGGGCGCACTGATGCGCTCAAAGCCAAACGTCTTGTTGCGAATCAACACCTCAATACGGCTCAGGTTGTAGGCCAGATTCATCAACGTCACGCCAATCTTGGCGCGAGCGATACCAATGCTGCGCACGAAGATGCCACCCATGCTATTTTCCATGTGTCCAAAGACATGCTCAACCCTTGCCCGTACGCGGGACTTGGCTTTGTTGCTGATTTCTTGGCTTTCACTCAATGGCTTGCCGCGGTAGGCACGCGCTCGTTGATCTGGCTGGTGTGCTCGCTGTCTTTGAGGCTTTGTTCTTGCTCTTCTGAGCGGTAGGCGCTATCAGCCCAAACCTGCCCGCCCCCCGCGTCCTGATGGCGCAGCACCGCCTCAAACACCTGGCTGTCATGTACGCTGGCATCCGTACAGGCGTGGCTGGCAATGAGCTTGGTGTCTTTGTCGATGTTGATGTGGTTCTTGTAGCCGTAGTGGTTTTGTCCGCCTTTTTTAGTCCAGCGTGCATCCGTGTCTTTGTGGGCCAGTTTGTTGGGCTGCTCAGTGTCTTGTCCCCACTGTATGGGCACCGCCCCAGCCTTGATGAGCGCGTTGTTGTCCCGGCCATTGCGCTGGATCGGCACAGGTACAAAGGTGGCATCAATGATCTGGCCGCTTTTGAGTTCAATGCCCATCTCGGCAAGTGCTTGGTTCAAGCGATCAAACAAGACCGCAGCGAGTTTGTGCTCTTTGAGGGATTCACGAAAGGCCCATACGGTACGCGCATCGGGGACGTTGCCTGCCAATTCAACTCCCAAAAATCGCATGAACGACAGGCGGTCCGTGACTTGGTACTGCAGCCGCTCGTCGGACAACCCATGCAGGCGTTGCAGGATGAGCATTTTGAACATCAGGATGCGGCATAGGGGCTTGCGTCCAGCCTTGCTTTTACGTTCTTTAGCGTCAATGCGCTCAAGGAGGGAGCGAAATATTTCCCAGTCGATGATGGCATTGACTCGTTCCAGTGGATCTCCAGTCTTGCTCAGGCTGGCGTAGCGGTTCTCAAGGTCGAAGAGGCTGTTTTGCATCGGGCAGTTGTCTGTTTTGGCTCAGACCATATAACGTTCCAGACCAAACTTTCGAGGACCGAAATTCAAAAGAATTTATAGTAGTGCCCTTTAAATAACAGCTCCTTTGTTGACGAGACAAGCTTAGAAAAAGTCAGTGGAACGCGGTTATTGTGAAATAATTAAAACAGCGTACTGCTTGAAAAAATTTACAAATGATTGTTTTGCTGACTTGTCTGATAAGTTAAACCATAATTGATAATATCGCGAGGTTACATTCCACGCGAAAAATTGTTCTACATAACCCGACCTGACGAAACATATGACAAATACACTAAAAATTGGACTTATTTCAATTAGCGACCGAGACAGCAGCGGCG
>JAUSMR010000088.1 GCA_030645955.1 Gallionella sp.
GCGGCTCCGACATTCACTTTCACATCGGTGAAAACCGCCCCCGCCATCATCAAGCTGCGTGCGGTCGATACGGATGGAGTGTCATCTGCAACGGCAACGGAGGGAACGGCGCCGGTCCGCAGTGGTCGGCTGCGCATGCAAAACGCCTACGGTTCTGAATTGCTGGCCTTGCCTGTGCCATTGGAGGCGCAGTACTGGGCGGGCAACTTCTATGTCACCAACACTGCAGACAGCTGCACGGTGATCCCCATGGCCAGCATCTCTATGGGGAACTACCTCAAGCAACTCAATGCGTGTGAGACCCAACTTACGCCGGTTGGCAATGTGACATTGCTTGCAGGACGGTTGCCCGGTGCAGGTTTGGTGCTGACAAAGCCAGGTTTAAACAACGAGGGCAGCGTTGACCTGGCCATCAATGTCAGCGCCATACCGGCTGGCAATACCTGCGTTGGTGCTGCTCAGTCTGCCGCAACCGCTGCCAATATGCCCTGGTTTGGCCCGAATCAGGCTTCGCGTGCGACCTTCGGTATTTACCGGGCGCCCATCATTTATCGGCGTGAAAACTATTGAACATGTCGCATATTTCCAAGCTATTCGACAATAAGCGACATTCACTTTATTGTTGCCCCGGTTGCGTCATCAGCTACTAAAATTAGAGCAAATTTGTGCTTCACATTGTCTCCTCCATGATTGAAATCTTGACCCACATTGACGTGCCCCTGTCTCGGGAGATCGCTTAACCATGCGCTGGCCCTGGAAGCGTCAAGGCTCAAATGAACAACTGGTGGTGTCGTGGTCACGACAGACGCTTGTCTACGTGCTCGCGCGCTCAGGCGCCGATGGCGCACATGAGGTCCTCAAATTTGGCGTGGAGCGCCAGGGGGCTGACAGCACGGATGACTTTGTTCGCCGACTGCAGGGTTTGGGTCTCAAGGGTTATGAGGCCCGCGTCATGTTGCGGCCAGAGCAATACCAGTGGTTGCAGATCGATGCGCCAGCGGTGGCACCTGATGAATTGCGTTCGGCCGCCCGCTATCAAATCAGGGAGATGCTGGAGTCGCATGTGGACGACGTCACGCTTGACGTGATGCGCGTAGGGGATGGTCAGCAAAAAGGGGCTGGGCATCTCTTTGTGGTGGCGGCGACCAATGCGGTGCTGCGCGGGGTTCTTGACCTGGGCGACGCGATGAACTGGACGGTATCCGTGATCGACGTTCAGGAAACCGCGCAACGCAATCTTCAGAGCGCATTGGCTGGGCGTGATGGCGGTGCGGACCGTGCCAATGCGGCTTTGGTATTGGTGGACGGGCAGCAGGCAGTGTTGACCATCAGTGCCAATGAAGAGTTGTTTTATACGCGGCGGTTTGAGCTGCCAGAAGGATTTTTGACGGCATCCTGGGGGCATGAAAGCGAAGCACCTGCTGCAGCTGCCAATGCCTTTATGCCAGTAGATGAATACGTGCCTGACTACAGCGTAGGTGGCGTTTCCTATGGCAATGACTACACAGGCACACCTGCTGCCCAGCCCGCATCGCTTGCCGGTGGTTCAATGGATGACGACCGGGCGCAGCGCTTGCTGGTGGAGGTGCAGCGTTCGCTGGATGTGTGGGATCGGTCCTGGTCCAGCATGCCGCTCAGCGGCATGCGCGTCTACGCCGGTGAGCGCAGCGAGGAGTTGTCAAAATGGCTCGCCGCGCAGCTGGGGCAGACGGTTGTGCCCCTGGATGTCGACGCCCTGTTTCCAGGGTTTGACGGTGGGGCGGTGGGTGACCAGGCACTGTGTCTGCCTTTGCTGGGGGTTCTGATGCGGACCGAGAGCCGCAAGCTCTGATTCATCCTATTAATAGCCGTACGCCTTTGCCACCATGTCCCAGCAAATCAACCTCTGTGCCCCGATTCTGTTAACGCAAAAGCGTTACTTTTCGGCTCAAACCATGGTGCAGGCCCTGGCCGTTTTCGTGGTCTTGGGTGGCGGCTTGTGCGCCTATTGGGTGTGGAGTCTGAATGTTGCCAGTGAAGGCTTCAGAACAACGCTGGCAACGCAATCGCGTGAGCTTGAAAGCCTGCAATCAGCCATAGCGCAAGGCAAGGCGGGCGCGGGTCCCGTGGATGCTTCCCTGACGCAGGATCTTCAGCATCGTCGCGCAGAGTTGCTGCAGCGCGAAGCACTGCTGGAAGCGTTGCAGCGTGGTCTGTCTCGGCCGGGTTGGGGTCATGCGGCCCGGCTGCAGCTGGTCGCCCAGAGTATTCCTTCACAAGTGTGGGTGACGGAGGTGAAGGCCGATGAATCTCAACTGGACGTCAGCGGCTTTACCCTTGAGCCCTCAGCGCTCAATGACTGGGTGCTCAAACTTGCCGCAAGCCCTCTCCTCAAAGGTCAAAAATTGTCAACGGTCAAGGTTGAGAGTGCCAGTGTGTCAATGATAAAAGCAGTGAGCGGTGCGGCGGTGTCGGCCGTGCCAGTCGCGTCGTCCGCCGTGGCCGCCACGCCGCGTCCGATGTGGTCTTTTAATCTGGGGAGTGAATTGGGCAAGCCCTCTGCTTCAGCGGGTGGCAAGCCATGACGCGCTGGTGGGAAACGCAGTCTGCGCGCATCAATGCCTTGAGCATGCGCGAGCGCGTGTTCTTGTTTCTATCCGTCATGGCCTGCGGCATGGCCTTGGCCGATGTGCTTTGGCTGTCGCCGGCGCAGATGGCGCATAAGCAGTTGACGCAGCGTTTCGACAAGCAAAGCGCTGAGTTGCAGCGCGCACGCAATGAGTTAAAGACTGTTGCTACGCCAGTAGATACCAACAAAGCGGTGCGCGATGAAATCGCTGTCGTCAAAACCCGTGTAGATACCGTGAACCAGAATATCAAGGGCGTGTTGCCCTCTGCGACTGAGGTCACACCCCTCGCGCAGGTACTGGTTCATTTGTTGCAGCGGCATGCAGGATTGACGTTAGTGCGTACCTCCACTATGGCCCCCGAGGCCGCGGCCACGACAACGCCTGTGGGTCTCACGCGGCAGGGCGTGGAATTGACCGTGTCCGGGCCTTACCCCGAGTTGATGCGATATGTGCAGACGCTTGAGACAGCGCTGCCCCATGTGCGTTGGGGAATCATGAAACTTAAAAGTGAAAAATTGCCCCCCGAGCTGACACTGCAGTTGTTTTTGGTCGGGGTGCAGCCATGATGCCGTTTTTGCACTCAGCCATGGCCAGGTCGCTGACGCAGGGCTGGCTCATGGGCATCTCGCTATTTTTCGCGTTCGGCCAGGTTGGCGCACAGAGCCTGCGCGACCCCACTATGCCCCCGGCCGAGGCAGGCTTTGCCAGCACCGCAACGGGTGGAAAATCGTTGAGTGTTGAGCCTGGCGCCATGACTGTCATCGTGCGCGGCGGCCGCCCCTATTTGGCGGTGGGTACGCGCCTCTATGCCCAGGGACAACAGCTGGGTCAGGCGCGTATTGAACGTATCAGTGAAACAGAAGTGTGGTTGCGCGAAGGTGGCGTGCTGCGCAAAGTGTCCCAGTTTCCCGGCGTCCAGCGTCGCACGGTGACTCCGGTTGCCGCGATGCCTGTCTGCACAACAGCCAGGTCCTCCAAAACATCGTCCCCGGTCGCTCCTTGCGCCGACGTTCAACCGTGATGTCTATCTCAATGACTCGAAAAGCCCCCGCCATGATCGACATTTTCCAACCCGCACAAAGGGGCCGTGCAGCGCGGACGCAGCCGTGCGCAGTCACCGCTTTGTGTTGTGCGATGGGCCTTGGCTTGCTCGCTGGCTGTGCCGCCGATCGACCACTGCGCACGCCTGATGTGGGTGCGGCCGTTCGCGCCGATTTGCCACCGGCTGCGGCTCCCAAGCCGGTTGCTGTGCCGTCGCGCATCAGTGACGCACTGGCCGAGCCGGCGCCGCCTGTGGTGCCACTGCTGCCTGAGCCCAAGCTGGATCTGCTGGTGAACAACGCGCAGGCACGCGAGGTGTTTTTGGCGATTGTGGCTGACACACGCTACAGCATGCTGATGCACCCGGATGTATCGGGTACGCTGTCGGTGACCCTGCGCGGGGTGACGGTGGCCGAAGCGCTGGAGGCGATTCGCGATGTGTATGGTTACGACTACAAGATGGAAGGTCGCCGCATCACCATCTATGCGCCGACGCTACAGACACGCATTTTCACGATCAATTATCCGACCTCCCAGCGTACGGGCAACAGTGAGTTGCGAGTCTCATCGGGTGCAGCGATCCAGTCCAACCCATCAGGCGGCGCTACGTCGGGCACGGGCTCGCCCGCATCGGGGGGCAGTCAGCAGCCTGAGGGCAGCCGGGTCTCAACCACGTCCAAATCTGATTTCTGGACCGAACTTGCGGGGGCCGCGCGGAGTCTGATCGGCAGCGGCGAGGGTCGCAGTGTCACTTCCAGCCCGCAGGCCGGCATCATGGCGGTGCGCGCCATGCCCGAAGAATTGCGACAGGTCGACAAATTTCTCAAAGCAGCGCAGATTGCCGTAGAGCGGCAAGTCATGCTTGAAGCCAAAGTGGTGGAAGTGGAGCTGCGCGACGGTTACCAAAGCGGTATCGATTGGTCAGCGCTGAAAAATGGTGGAGGCGCAACGGGCGCGATGGGCGTGCTCAGCGGCAACACGACCAGCAATACCTTGGTCAGCGGCGTTCAGACTAACCTTCCTGGCTTCTCTGCCAGTACCGCATCCTTGCTGGCCGACGGTGTCTCGCTTCCGGGGGCCGGCGCGGGCTTGTTCGGACTGGCATTTGCCAGGGATGGCTTTCAGGCCGTGCTGGGCTTCCTGGAAACCCAGGGTGATGTGCAGATTCTCTCGAGTCCGCGCATTGCGACCCTGAACAACCAGAAAGCCGTGCTCAAAGTTGGCGCGGAAGATTTTTTTGTGACCGGTGTAACCAGCGGGACGACGACCACCTCGAACACGAATCTGAATAACGGTACGACGCTGCCGACACTCACGCTGACGCAGTTCTTTTCCGGCATTTCGCTGGATGTCACACCCCAGATTGACGAGGGTCGAAACATCATGCTGCACGTTCATCCATCGGTCACGGCCGTGACGGAAAAGAACAAGCAGATCGATCTTGGCAGCGCCGGCAATTTCCGTTTGCCGCTGGCATCGAGCAGCGTGAATGAGACGGATACGCTGGTGCGGGTTCAGGATGGCAATATTGTGGCCATCGGTGGTTTGATGCAAATTGAATCCAATCGCCGTTCTTCGGGCTTGCCGGGGACCAGTGACGTTCCGGTGTTCTCCACCCTCTTTGGCAACCGTGCCAACACCGGGCGAAAAAAAGAGGTGGTGGTACTGATCAAGCCCACCATCATCCGCACGGAGCAAGATTGGGAAGCCCAAACCCGCCGCACCCGCGCGGCGCTGGATGATATGGATACGACCCGCGCACGGGTGATTCGCATGGATGGCACCGTGGAAGACGCCAAGCCCAAGAGTCCTGTGAAGTGATGTATTCGCGCCATTTTTCCCTGCGGGAGGCGCCGTTCTCGATCACGCCGGACAGTGCCTTTTTTTACCCCCATGAAGGTGCACAGGCCGCGCTCAACATGTTGTTGGTCGCGCTTCGCAGTGGCGAAGGCTTTCTGAAAATTGTGGGAGAGGTCGGGTGCGGCAAGACGGTTCTGTGCCGCCAACTGCTGAAAATCCTGCAAGGCGAATGTGTCACGGCCTATATTCCCAATCCGGATATGGGTCCGGATGATCTGCTGATGGCATTGATCCATGAGTTGGGCGTTGACGTGGCACCGCCGCTGAACCGCCACAAAGTTCTCAACGCGCTGCGTGACTGTCTGTTAATGCACGCCGAGGCTGGGCGTCGCGTGGTGGTGTGCATTGATGAGGCGCAGGCTATTCCCGTTCGCACGGTGGAGAGTCTTCGCCTGCTGTCGAATCTGGAGACTGAAAAGCAAAAGTTGCTGCAACTCGTCTTACTGGGACAACCCGAACTTGACGAGAAGCTGGCGCGCCCCGAAATTCGTCAGTTGCTGCAACGTATCACCTTCAGTGAATACCTGGGGCCCATGAAGGCCGATCGGGTGCCGGCCTATCTGGCGCATCGCCTGGCGACGGCAGCACTGAGCGACGCCACCGATACCCGGGTGTTTGAGGCCGATGCGGCGCAGGAAGTTGCCCGCTTCAGCCGGGGTGTGCCGCGGCTGGTGAACGTGTTGGCACACAAGTGTTTGATGCTGGCGTATGGTGAGAACGAACACCGCGTGAATGTTCGCCATGTGCGCCTGGCCGCTGCCGACACGCCGGGCGTGTGGGCACCGGTGTCGTGGTGGGTGTCGTCCTGGTTGCGCTGGAAGGGCCTCTGGGGCAGTAAGAGACCAGGCGCGACCAAGGCGTCAGTCCATCAGTTTGCAGATGATTTTTCCGGAGAGTCACAGTGAGCGTGATCAACAAAATGTTGCGTGATCTGGACCGCCGACAGGGTGCTGGCACGATCCCGGTTCAAACCCGGGAATCGCGAACGGGTCTGGCAAGCGGTACTGTGATCGTGAATGATTCAGACCGAACCGGGCGCAGGCCTGTTTCGCGGCGTCTCGCTGTCGCGATGGCGGCGTCGGTCATGCTGTTGGGTGGGGTCTTGGCGGGCTGGTGGACCCTGGATCAACACGATTTTCTGCCGCGCAAAGTGGATCAGGCGAGCGTCGCATTGGTACCTGCGATGGCCACACCGGTGACCGCCGTCGTGCCAGCGGCCGCGCCTGTTGTTGTCAGTGCGCTGCCTGCCATGGTCGAACCAGTTGATGTGCCACAACAGGTGGCGATGCTCGCGCCCCCTGTGGCCCAGAAGGTGCCGGTGTTTGAACCGGCCGCGGCCCCAGCGGATATTTCGCTGAAGATGGACAGCACCTTCAAGGGCGTGCCGAGCCATGCCACGCCATCCCGAACGGGGGCGGCTGGCGCGGCGCAAGCTGTGCCAGAGCGCTTGCCGACCGAGCGGCCCCGCAATGAACGGACCGTGACGTCGACGTCGTCCTCGACTGCGCCAGCGGTAGCCATCGACCTTCCGCAAAGCCCCCAGCGCAGGCCGCCCGCGCTGGAAGCATTGGCACAAGCGCAGAGTCTCTGGAGCGCGGGCTCTCACGAGGCTGGCATGGAGCTGCTTCGCGACGCGCTGGCCGCCGCCGAGCGGGAAAACCGTAGCGGCACGCCTTCAGGCAGCAATGCGGTACTGGCCTCTCTGGCCCGTGAACTGGCTCGCATGGAGCTGGCAGAGGGGCGGGTGAGCCAGACCTTGGAGATGCTGACCCGGCTGGAGCCTGCGCTAACTGGATTTGCGGATGTCTGGGCTATTCGGGGCAATGCGGCACAGCGCCTTGGGCGCCACGAGGAGTCTGCGGCGGCGTATTTGATGGCTTTGAAGCTTCGACCGGATGAGGCACGCTGGATGCTGGGCGCCGCCGTATCGCTTGCCGCGCAAGGGAAGACTGCCAGTGCGGCCGAGTTGGCAGAGAAGGCCCGTAGCGGTGGTGTGCTCCGCCCTGAAGTGGCAACCTATTTGCGCCAGTTGGGTGTTCCTTTGCGTGAGCACTGAGGCCTTCACTTCGACAGGCGCCCGTACCGTCCATGCTTAAACGTATCAATGTCAATCAACTCAGCCTCGGGATGCACATCAAGGAATTTTGTGGCTCCTGGATGGAACATCCGTTTTGGCGTACGGCTTTTGTCCTGACCGATCCCAACGACATTGAAGCGATCCTGGCCAGCAGCATCAAAGAGGTGTGGATTGACAGTGCTAAAGGCGTGGATGTCGCTGTTGGAGAATCAGCTGTTTCCGTGGCTGAGTCTGAAGCCCAGGTTGAGGCCGAGTTAAGACAGGTGGCCGACGGGCAGCGGCAATTGGCACCTGTTCCCGCTGCAGTTGAAATCGAACGCGCCACCCGGATATGCCTGCAGGCCAAACAGGCGGTGGTCTCCATGTTTGAGGAAGCGCGCATGGGCAATACGGTCGACGTGGACGGCGCGAAGCTGCTGGTCGAGGAAATAGCCGACTCGGTGGCCCGCAACCCCGGCGCAATCATCAGTCTGGCCCGTCTCAAAACGGTGGACGACTACACCTACATGCATTCGGTGGCAGTGTGCGCCCTGATGGTGGCGCTGGCCAGGCAACTGGGTTTGGATGATGCGCAGACGCGATCCGCCGGACTGGCGGGCTTGTTGCACGATCTGGGCAAAGCGGTCATGCCGATGGCGGTGCTCAACAAACCGGGCAAACTCACGGAGGCCGAGTTCATGGTCATCAAGAGCCACCCGGTGGAGGGACACAAGATGCTGCTGGGCGGCATCAATGTGGATCCAATGGCGCTGGATGTCTGTCTGCATCACCACGAAAAAACAGATGGTTCGGGCTACCCCAAAGGCTTGAAGGGTGATGAGATCAGTCTTTTTGCCAAGATGGGCGCGGTGTGTGATGTGTATGACGCGATCACCTCGAATCGCCCCTACAAGGCCGGTTGGGATCCGGCGGAGTCTTTGCGCAAAATGGCCGAGTGGACGCACGGTCATTTCGATCCCCAGGTTTTTCAGGCGTTTGTGAAGAGCATCGGCATTTACCCCGTGGGCTCGCTGGTTCGCCTGACCTCCGGGCGCATTGGGGTCGTGGTGGAGCAAACCGCGAAGTCCTTGACGACGCCCTGCGTCAAGGTCTTCTTCTCCACCAAATCGAATATGCGCATCCTGCCGCAAATTATCGATCTGTCCAGTCCCGACACTGGCGACAAAATTGCCGCCCGTGAAGATCCGGCCCAGTGGCATTTCCCTGATCTGAACGAATTGTGGTCAGGTCTGCCCGATGCACACTGGTGAGTTTTAACTTCAACGTTTTTGATACTGGGTCTTGCCGAACAGGATGTCGCGCTCCTTGTCGCCGGTAAGGGGCTGGCGCAGATCAGCCAGCACGGCGACGCCGCGCTTGACGGCGGGTCGGTCCGCAATTTTGTCGAACCAGGCCTTGAGCTGCGGGTAGTCGGCCCAGTCAATACCCTGGTTTTGCCAGCTGCGCAGCCAGGGGAAGATGGCGATGTCGGCAATCGAATAGCTGTTGCCGGCGATGTAGCGGTGTTTTGTCAGTTGCTGGTTCATCACGCCGTATAGACGCTTGGCCTCATTGGTGTAGCGGTTCACCGCATACTCGATCTTCTCTGGCGCG
>JAUSMR010000206.1 GCA_030645955.1 Gallionella sp.
TATTCCCGGCCTGCACCTGGAGGCCAACTACCGGGGCGGGGTGTCGGTGCGCGACCGCCTTGCCTGCGGCCATGCGGTGGCGAACCGGATCCTGGCGGCACGGCGCTGGCCATCCGTTGAACGGAAGAGGCGCGAAGAAACCGGGAGGGCAGGCGGGATGGCTGTGTATCCGCTTGAGGCAATGGATCCGGCTATTGAATGAGAATTGTTCCCAACCGGTGTCCAGAACCAGCAGCCTGCCGGACTTGCTTCATTGAGTCGCACTCGGACAGGTATTAAACGCCTTGCTTTAAACTGGCCGAGATGAAATCGTCCAGGTCGCCGTCCAGCACGCCCTGGGTATTGCCGACTTCATAATTGGTGCGCAAATCCTTGATGCGCGACTGGTCGAGCACGTAGGAACGGATCTGGTGGCCCCAGCCGATGTCGGTCTTGCCGTCTTCCATCGCTTGTTTTTCTTCATTGCGCTTGCGCAGTTCTTCCTCGTACAGACGCGATTTCAGCATCGCCATCGCTTCGGCGCGGTTGCGGTGCTGTGAGCGGTCGCTCTGGCACTGCACCACGATATTGGTGGGCAGGTGGGTGATGCGCACCGCCGAGTCGGTCTTGTTGATGTGCTGTCCGCCCGCGCCCGAGGCGCGGTAGGTGTCCACGCGCAGGTCGGCGGGATTGATCTCGACCTCGATGGATTCGTCCACTTCGGGATAGACGACCACGCTGGAGAACGAGGTGTGACGGCGGTTGCCGGAATCGAACGGCGACTTGCGCACCAGCCGGTGCACGCCGGTTTCGGTGCGCAGATGGCCGTAGGCATAGTCGCCGATCACTTTGAGGGATGCGCCTTTGATGCCCGCGACTTCGCCGTCGGATTGTTCCAGCACTTCGACTGTAAAGCCCTTGCGCTCGCAGTAGCGCAGATACATGCGCAGCAGCATCGATGCCCAGTCCTGCGCTTCGGTGCCGCCCGAGCCGGATTGAATGTCGAGGAAGCAACTGTTCGGGTCCATCGGGTGGGCGAACATGCGGCGGAATTCCATCGCCGCGACGCGCTTCTCGATGTCCTGAATGTCGGCGGCGGTGCCTTGCAGACTTTCATCGTCGTTTTCCGCCTTCGCCATTTCAAACAGCTCGGCGGCGTCGGAAAGGTTTTGCTGGATTTGCTTTAGGCCGAGCACCACGCCTTCCAGCATTTTGCGCTCGCGCCCCAGCTCCTGCGCGCGCTTGGCGTCCTGCCAGATGGCGGGGTCTTCGGCGAGTTGTGATACTTCGACTAGGCGATCCTGCTTGGTATCGAAGTCAAAGATACCTCCGCAATTCCGCGCTGCGTGACGCCAAGTCTTGCAGCTGGTTGGATAAGGAGTTGAGTTGTTCTGCTTCCATGATGTTGTCGCTGATTTCTAAAGGGTGCGATTATACCTGCCTTGAGTCAATCCAGATTGTTCATTAAGCTCAAAACGTTGTTGTAGGAGCGCAGCTAGCTGCGCGATGGCAAAACATCGCCCGATAAATCGGGCTCCTACGCCGAAGATATTTGGTCTATCGTTCCCACGCTCTGCGTGGAAATGCAAATGGTCAACTGCGGTTTTCAGGTGAATATTTTTTCGCGCTGCCGCGCACCTGATCCGCCGGGTATTTCACCGCGTTCTTCTCCAGCTTGCGCAGTGCGGCCTCCAGCAGGTCCACATCCAGCTTGTCGGAGAGGCGCACCAGATACAGCAGGATATCGGCCAACTCCTCGGCAACGGCCGGTTTGACCTCGGCGGAAAGGTTGACCGTCTGCGCCTCCGTCAGCCACTGAAAATGCTCCATCAGCTCGGCGACTTCCACCATCAGCGCCATGCTCAGGTTTTTCGGCGAATGAAACTGATCCCAGTCGCGCGCCTCGGCGAAAGCGCGCAATTTGTCGCGCAACAACAGCAGATCGGATGGGTTGGACATGGCATGGCTCCGTGCGTGGTGAATGTTGGCGGCTATTGTAATACGCCCCGGGGAGGGGCATCATGCGCATGACTAAAGACACTGAATCCGGATTATTTTGGCTAACCGAAAACAGAAAGAACTCATACGATGAACGAATACATTTTCTTCGATGCCAGGCTGCGCGACAAGTTTGCCGAACACGCAAAAGCACTGGGAGTGGAATGCGAGCTGCGCGATGACAGCATGGGCTTGGTCGTTGCGGTGCCCGAAGAAATTGATGACGATCTGGATGACGAACTCGAGGCTCATTACGACGTGCTGCAGGAAGAGCAGTCCGACCTGCTGGCACTGTCGGAAGGCGGGCTCAAGAAGCTGGCGGGGTTCCAGCTGGTGCTGCCCGACGGTCAAACCTCCACCGTGGCGCTGCAGCCGGATATGGCCAAACGCCTGCTTTCCTGCTTCAGCTTCGAGGAAATACAGGTGCTGTTCGACACCGTTGCACGCAGCGCGCTTGATCCGAAGAACAGGCCTCTGTGCGAGATATTGCGGGCTGAAAAATAGCAGGTGCCGGGATAAACCTACACACTGCGAACCGCGCAAGCGGAGCGGAAATACGCTGTACCGTTACAGCATAGCCACTATGCAGCGCAGTTCGCTCCACCGTCACTGCGAGCCGCATATGCGGCGCGGCAGTCCAGAGATTTTCTGTCGGGGTTGACGCTGCGCTACGGGATTGCCGCGTCGGCTGCGCCTTCTCGCAATGACAGCTTGGGTGAATGAATCAGCGATCCACACGGCACTTTGAAACTAAACGGGAGGTCACATGCAAATCCTCATCACTGGCGGTACCGGCCTGATCGGCAAGCAGCTCTGCAAGGCATTGCTGGCGGAAGGCCATGAATTGACGGTGTTCAGCCGCAATCCGGCATCCGTCCCGGCCAAATGCGGCGCAGGGGTCCACGCGATAGGCGCGCTTGGCGAGTGGCATCCCGGCAAGACTTTCGATGCGGTCATCAATCTGGCGGGCGAGCCGATTGTCGATGCGCGCTGGACGGCGCGGCGCAAGCAGGTCTTGTGGGAGAGCCGTGTCACTTTAACCCAGGAGCTGGTCAGGCATATCGCTACTGCCGGGCGCAAGCCGGCAGTATTGATAAGCGGCTCGGCGGTAGGCTATTACGGCAATCGCGGCGATACCGCGATGTACGAGGCGGCGGATGCCGGAGAGGATTTTGCCGCGCAGTTGTGCAAAGCGTGGGAAGACGCGGCGCGCGCCGCAGAACAAGTCGGGGTGCGGGTGTGCCTGCTGCGCACCGGTTTGATATTAAGCAACAAGGGCGGCTTGCTGGGGCGCATGCTGCCGGCGTTCAAGCTCGGCCTGGGCGCGCGCCTGGGCAATGGAAAGCAGTGGATGAGCTGGGTGCACATCGACGACTATGTGGCGATGGTGCTCAAGTTGCTGCACGACGCCCAGGCCAGCGGGCCATACAACATGACCGCGCCGCAACCGGCCACCAATGCGGAATTCACCGCTGCCCTCGCGAAAGCGCTGCACCGCCCTGCGCTGTTCGCGGCCCCCGCACCGCTGCTGAAACTGGCGATGGGCGAACGCGTCTGCCTGCTGCTCGAAGGGCAAAAAGTTCTGCCCGGCAAGATGACTGCTGCCGGTTATCGGTTCCAGTATCCCAGTCTGGATGAGGCGCTGGGGAATTTGTTTGGCGGGTAGCTGTTAAGGCTGCATGGTTGATTGCGATGCGCCTAAGCTATTTGGACTATGGTGGGGAAGGGGCTTTGCTGTTAGATTGCGGGATGATGTATTTGGAGCCCTCGTGTTACTTGGACGGGAAATATTCAGCAATTAATATTAAATAGATCATGACGAATACCGAGCCTAACGCAGGTGAACATAGTGATGAGCAGGGATTTTTTCCGCCAATTCCTATGGTAGCGTCCATTCCGACTGCCGATGTTGGCCTTCCGCCGGAAGGCAATAATGTTCGGCATGCTGCATACCCTGTTAAACAACCTGAAGAAGAGCTAAACGAATACTTGATTGAGGTTCGGGCAACTAAATTGACCAAATGCCGAACGCTTCTAACTGCGCTGCAAGGGGAAAAATTCTCTTGGGCAGAACTTCTTTTGGCAGTTTCATCCCTAGCTATTGGAGCAAGTCTGGGCGCTTTAAGTAGCGACATTACATATACAAGCAATGCTAGCCTCTGGAAGTTTTTATTTGTTGCCCTCCCTTTGATTGGTGTCGCAACTTTGACTGCATATTTCTTTGTCCGGCAGACGACCAGTCAGAATGCATCCAGCACAGCAAAAGCAGTTCTAGATGAACTTCCAGACCCGGCAAAATCTAAATAGGACTTTTTCGATGAATCTAAGCGACCTGAGCACCCAGCTACTTTTCACAACCGTACCCCTTTGGGCAGAATTGCCAACGGGTAAGAGTTCCGCTACTGCTTTTATTTACAACGCTCCTATTGAGGGAAAACCAGACCAGTCTATACCGCTGTTGGTAACGAATCATCATGCTGTTAATAACGCTAAAAGAGTTGTAGTGGAATTTGTAGAACGCAAAGGTGATATGCCGGACACTACAAAGAAGTTATTTGTAGAAGTCGATTTAGGTCAGCTAAAAAAATATTCAGATTCAAAAAATGATTTGGCAGCTGCTCCAATAGGATCACTTTTGAACTCAAGAGAAGCAATCGGCCAGCCATTATTTTTTCGGTCCATAGACCCTAGTTTAGTGCCCGCGCCGGATGTTTTTAGTGAGCTTGCTGCAATGGAAGAAATTGTATTTATAGGTTATCCATCTGGCCTTCGAGATGAGAAAAACTCAATTCCATTAATCAGGCGTGGTATCACATCGACCCCAGTCTGGAATGATTTTCAAGGCTCTCCCCATTTCTTGATCGATGCTGGTGTCTTTCCGGGTTCCAGTGGCAGCCCTGTATTCATCTTAAACCAAGGGGCTTATGCAACAAAATCCGGGTTGAGTATTGGAAACCGAATCTTGTTTCTTGGGGTTTTGTCGGAAACTATGCTTCGCCAATCAAACACTGAGGTCTACCTCGGTATCGGTAAAGTGCTACGAAGCGATGTTGTAGCTCAATTCCTCTCCAACGTTGCCAGAACTTTGGCGGAACCTACAAACTGACTATACGTTATCTTTAACAGTCCAGAACTAAAGGGGTCGGGTTCGCAATTATTTCGGAATCGTTAGGCGGCGCAATGAAATGAAAAGGGCATCCATGCGGATGCCCTTTGCCGTATTTGAGGGGGGATTGTTTGGCTTTCGCTTTGCCTCCGCGAAAGCCTTATCCCTCATTTCATTCGGGACTGCCTTCGGCAACCTGCGCAAGCGGCTGGTGGTTTCGGCCGCCGCTTTGCGGCTTAACTTGGCGATGCCAAGTTAGCCTACGCCGCAACAAGCCGCTGCACGGCGTGTTGTCGAAGCCAAGGGGGTTCTCGAAGTACCCCACCCACTCAACCAAATAAAAAACCGCCCACATGGGGCGGTTTTGTATTTGGCGGAGAAGGGGGGATTCGAACCCCCGTTGGGATATTATCCCAAACACGCTTTCCAGGCGTGCGACTTAAACCACTCATCCACCTCTCCGAAGGGCGCGCAGGATATACCAGAACAGGCTTTGCCGCAAATCTATACATAGCGGCATAAATCTACTGCGCGGCTCCAGAGCGGGGTCGGGCGGTGCTCGCGCTCCTCACATACTGCTTTGTATGCTCCGGGCACTGCGCTCCGGCCTCCCCCACTCCGAAGCCGCTCGCTACGATTTCTGCCGCTATGTATTGAACTGGTTTCTCCACGCACGCAGCGCGGTGAATACGCCCAGTTCACTGACTCCAAGCTCGCTGGTGTCGGTCAGGCCGCGCTGTTGCAGCGTGCGGATGATCTCCGGCTGGGTGCAGCGCAGGAAGGGGTTGGTGGCTTTTTCCAGCGCGATCGTGGAGGGCACGGTCGGCTGGTTGGCGGCGCGCAGTTGCCGGGTGGCGGCGATGCGTTGTTGCACGTCGGGGTTACCGGGTTCGCAGGCCAGCGCGAAGCGCAGGTTGGCGGCGGTGTATTCGTGTGCGCAATAGACGAGGGTATCGCCGGGCAGCATGGACAGGCGTTGCAGGGAGTGGTGCAATTGCGCGAGCGTTCCTTCGAAGTTTCTGCCGCAGCCTGCGCCGAACAGGACGTCGCCGCAAAACACGATTCCGGGCGCGATGTAGGCGAGGTGGTCGTCGAGGTGGCCGGGGGTTTCGATGATGTCGAATGTGACGGGCAAACCGGTATCTGGCGCGTCGAGCTTGAGCTGGGCGCCTTCGCGCAGGTCATCGGTGATGTGCGGGTTGCCGGGATGTCGCCGCCCATACACCGGCACGTTGTATACTTCGCGCAATTTTGCGATGCCGCCGGTGTGGTCGGCATGGCGGTGGGTGCATAAAATCGCCTCAAGTTGCAGGTCGTGCGCATTCAGGAAGGCCAGTGCCGGCTCGGCCTCGCCGGGATCGACCACGGCGGCATGGTGGCCGTTGTGGATGACCCAGATGTAGTTGTCTTGCAGGGCCGGGACGGCGGTGATTTCAAATGGTGAACGGGGGAACATTGAGCGAGCGGGACGTAAGCGATGCCGAATTGTAAGCCAACTGCGCAAAGTCTGAGCGAGTGGTTCGCCACCCCGCAGGGGGGTTATGTGCTGACTCGCGAGCAGGCGTATTTTGACCGCACGGTGACCGATATTTTCGGCTACAACGCGCTGCAACTGGGTTTGCCTGAGCATGATTTTCTGCGCAGCAACCGGATGCCGTTGCGCATTAGTGCAGGCAATCAGGCGGGGAACGACGTGCGGGCACGACACGGTGAGGCGGAGCATTCTGGTGCGGGAGTGCCCGCATCGCACCTTCTCCCGCAATCGGCTGGCTACGCCAGTAACGTGTCGAAGGTGCGCCTGTGTTGCTCGGAGCTGCCGTTCGACACTGCCAGCCTGGATTTGGTGCTGATACCGCATGTCCTCGAATTCTCCGAGCACCCGCACCAGATCCTGCGCGAGGTGGAGAGGGTGCTGATGCCGGAAGGCAGCCTGATCATCAGCGGCTTCAATCCGCGCAGTCTCTGGGGGATGCGAAGCACGCTGGGGGGGCTGCGAAAAACGCTGGGGGGGCTGCGCCGACCGCTGGGCTGCAAGCAGGGTTATCCGTGGAACGGCCATTTCATTGCATTACCGCGCATCAAGGACTGGCTGGCATTGCTCGGCTTTGAAGTGGTGGGCGGGCGCTTTGCCGCTTACGCGCCGCCATTCCGTCAAGCCAAATGGCTGGAGCGCTGCGCATTTATGGAAGCGGCAGGCGACCGCTGGTGGGCGGTCAGCGGCGGGGTGTATTTTTTGCACGCGATCAAACGCGTGCCCGGGATGCGGCTGATCAAGCCGCAGTGGAACGAGAGGCTGGTGAGCAAGCTGCTGCCGGTCGCGCCGAAGTTGAACAACAAGATTACGCAGCGCAGAGAGACCGATCCGCAATGACGAAGGACGTGGTTGAGATATTCACCGATGGCGCCTGCAAGGGCAATCCCGGTGTGGGCGGATGGGGTGCGCTGCTGCGCACCAAGGGCAAGGAGCGCGAGCTGTTCGGCGGCGAGGCGCATACCACCAACAACCGCATGGAGTTGATGGGCGCGATTTCCGCATTGGAGGCGTTGAAGCGGCATTGCCATGTGCGCCTGCATACCGACTCGAAATATGTGCAACAGGGCATCAGTACCTGGATACACGACTGGAAACTGCGCGGCTGGAAGACTTCGACCAAGAAGCCGGTGAAGAACGAGGACTTGTGGCGCAGGCTGGACGCGCTGGCAGAGCAACACCAGATCGAATGGGTGTGGGTCAAGGGACATGCGGGACACGACGGCAACGAACGCGCCGATGAGCTGGCGAATCGCGGCGTGGAAGAGATGCAGGGGCAGTTGTAGGCCGGGTTGTACCCGGCATTTTTGGAGTGCGGCGGGTGTGAACCGCAAACCGGCGGGTGTGACCCGCCCTACGAACGGACAAAAATTCATGAGAAAAATCGTACTGGATACCGAAACCACCGGCCTGGACCCCAAGCAGGGGCATCGCATCATCGAGCTGGCGGCAATCGAACTGGACGGGCGCAAGCTGTCGTTGCGGCGATTTCATCGCTATCTCAACCCGGAGCGCGAGATCGAAGCGGGCGCGGTGGCGGTGCATGGTTTGACCTACGAACGTTTGCAGAACGAGGCGAAATTCGCCGACATTGCAACCAGCTTTCTGGAGTTTATCGAAGGGGCCGAGTTGATCATTCACAACGCGCCGTTCGACATGGGTTTTATCAACAGCGAGCTTGGGTTGTTGGGATTGCCGCCATTGCAAAATGCGGTAGTGGATACGCTCAAGGTCGCGCGCGAAATGCACCCCGGCAAGAAGAACGGTCTGGACGCGCTGTGCAGCCGTTATGAAATAGACAACGCGCATCGCACCCTGCACGGCGCGCTGCTGGATACCGAACTTCTCGCCGAAGTTTATTTCGCGATGACGCGCGGACAGAAGAGCCTGCTTGGCGAGGATGATGCGCCCAAGACGCGCCGGCCTGCGGTGCTGAGCACCGATGCCTCGCGCCCCAGGCTGCGCGTGTTGCAGCCAAGCCCGCAAGAGATGGCCGAGCACGCGCAACAACTGGCCGACATCGACAAAGCCAGCAAGGGCGCGTGTTTGTGGAAGAAGCTTGAAGGCGCGGCGTGAGCTTGCCTGGCCGGGTTAGCGGCATCCCTGCTGTTCTGAACTATAGCGGCCCGGCATTGTCGTATCCGCCGTTACAGAATTTCATCGCATTATTGCTAGAATGTGCAATGGTTGTGCAGGTTGCAGTATCAAGGAAAAGAGAGTTGGATGAATAAGTTGGGTCAAGAAAAACATGGTAATACGGGTCAGTCTGATACGTGTCAAAAACGGGCCATTAGGGTGATTCGGAACGCGCTGCACAAACTTCCATTGCTGCCCGTATTGTTAGCTGCGCTGCTGCTGGTTATTTACACAGTCACGCGCATTACTCTGATTGCCTACACCGGAACCGAATCAGCGCCATTGAGCTTATGGCCGGGGATACTGGTCAGAGGATTGTGGTTTGATATGGTCATCGTTTCCGTGCTGCTTGCGGCGGTGTTTCTGTACGAGGCGGTGCTGCCGAACAGTTGGCGTAACAGCAGGATACATCTGGTGCTGCGGCTCGGATGGCTCTGGGCATCAGTCGCGTTGCTGCTGTTTGGCGCTGTTGCGGAAGTGACTTTCTGGATGGAGTTTTCCACGCGCTTCAATTTCATTGCGCTGGATTATCTGATTTACACCCATGAAGTCATCGGCAACATTCGCGAGTCTTATCCGGTCGGCTGGATATTGACAGCGATAGCCGCTCTGGCGGCATTGATCGTGTTGCTGCTTTTCAAGTCGGTAAGGCGTGCAGACAGCAGATCACTTACACGGTCGCAGCGCATCTGGTTGGGCGTGGCAGCAGTTGTTTTGCCAACGCTGACCCTGACTATGGCAAACATCGATCAAATGGACGGGCAGGGGAATGCCTTTGCGACCGAGCTTTCAGGAAACGGATTGTTTACAATCTCGGCAGCGATGCGCCGTAATGAGCTTGATTACGACAAATTTTACCGGACTATCCCGCAAGAAACTGCAAATGCAGCATTGAAAGAGATGGGGGTAAAACGCAAGCCGCTTTTCGAGGTGTTAAGAGGGGATGAAAGAATAGAAGCAACCCCTGACAAGACTCCGTTCATCAAAAAACCGCGCAACGTTGTTCTGATTTCAGTGGAAAGCCTCTCCGCTTCGTTTGTCGGCGCTTACGGGGGAACCCAGGGATTAACGCCGAATATCGATGAGCTGGCGCGAGACGGCATAAAGTTTGAGCGGGTATTCGCGACCGGTACCCGTACTGTGCGCGGTCTTGAGGCACTCTCTCTGGGTACGCCGCCGATACCCGGACAGGCAATCGTGCGCCGGCTCAAGAATGAGCACCTTTCCACCATTGGAGAGTTGCTGGAGCATCAGGGATTTTCCCCATTCTTCTTTTATGGCGGGTACGGGTATTTCGACAACATGAACGCCTATTTCGGCGTGAATGATTATCGCGTTCTGGATCGAACGGATTTCCCGAAAGAAACCGTGATGTTCGAGAACGTGTGGGGTGTTGCCGATGAAGTCTTGTACGATAATGTGATCAGGACGTTCGACAAGGAATCGGCAACAGACAAACCGTTCTTTGCCCACATCATGACGACGTCAAACCATCGTCCGTACACTTACCCGGACGGGCGTATCGATATACCTTCACCGGGAGGGCGCTCAGGCGCCGTGAAATATTCCGATTATGCGATCGGAAAATTCATCAGGGATGCGAAGACCAAGCCATGGTTCAAAGATACGCTTTTCGTCATCGTTGCAGATCACTGCGCGTCGGTTGCCGGCAAGAGCAAACTCCCGGTCGACGGCTATCGTATTCCGCTGGTTTTCTATGCGCCGGCGTTGCTCAAACCCGCCAGCTATCCGCACATCGTGAGCCAGATTGATATTGCGCCGACGTTGATGAAGATTCTTGGCATGAGTGGCGATGAACATTTCTTTGGCCGCAACCTTTTCGGGGATGAAGCGCCGGTTGAGCGGGCTTTCATCAGCAACTACCAGGCGTTGGGCTACCTGAAAAACGGCATCCTGACGGTGTTGCTGCCGAAGCAGCATGTCGAGAGCTACCGCGTCGATCCAAAGAGCTTTGAAACTTCACCGGCCGACATCGACCCGCAATTGCTGACCGAGGCCATTGCCTATTATCAAACTGCTTCCAGGGCCTTTAAATCGGGCGAGCTGCGCGCGTCGCATTACCACCCGGATCCTTGACAGGAGTATCCTGCAAAGTTGAATTTGCAGGGGGAAGCCGGGCTGCCTGAAGGCGCTTATGCAATCACAACTTAACAGAATACGGAATAAACATGAAAACAGATGTGATTATTATCGGCTCCGGCGCAGCGGGCCTGATGTGTGCCCTGCAAGCCGGGCAGCGCGGGCGCTCCGTGGTGTTGCTCGACCATGCCAAAAAGCTCGCGGAGAAGATTCGCATCTCCGGCGGCGGACACTGCAACTTCACCAATCTCAACACCAAACCGGAAAATTTCATTTCCAGCAATCCGAATTTCTGCCGTTCGGCGCTGGCGCGTTACACGCCCCAGGATTTCATCGCGCTATTGCAAAAGCACAACATCGGCTTCCACGAAAAGACCCTCGGGCAGTTGTTCTGCGATGACGAATCGGATGCCATCATCGCGATGCTGCGCGGCGAATGCGAAGCGGCGGGCGTGAAACGCTTCATGAGCTGCGAGATCGGCGAGATTAATTACTCCCCTCGCCCGCAGGCGGGAGAGGGGGTGGGGGAGAGGGTTAAGGCGCAAGCTTTCCATGTCAGCACTTCGCGCGGCGAATTCAATTCTTCATCGCTGGTGGTCGCGACCGGCGGCTTGTCCATCCCCAATACCGGCGCTACGCCGTTCGGCTATCACGTCGCCGAACAATTCGCTATCCCCATTGCCAAGCTTAAACCCGGCCTGGTGCCGCTGAGTATTGCGCCGGACGACTGGAAGCCCTTTGCCGATTTGACCGGCGTTTCGCAGGAAGTGGTGGTGAGTTTCGGCAAGCAGTCGTTTCGCGAAAACATGCTGGTCACCCACCGCGGCCTGAGCGGCCCGGCGATATTGCAAATTTCCTCCTACTGGCAACACGGTCAGCCGCTGCACATCAACCTGCTGCCGGGTTGCGATATGGCTGCCTTGCTGGACGAGCAGAAGAGCAGCAAGAAACTGCTGAGCAATTATCTTATGCAATGGTTTTCCAAAAGCTTCTCGGACGTGTGGTGTGCCCAGCTCACCGAGCATAAGAAGATCGAGAACAAGCCGCTCAATCAATACAACGACAAAGAGCGCAAACAAATCGCCGCGCAACTGCATGACTGGCAAATCACGCCTAGCGGCACGCTGGGCTACAGCAAGGCCGAAGTGACCTGCGGCGGAATTGATACACGGGCGCTGTCGTCGAAGACCATGGAATGCATCGACGTGCCCGGTCTGTACTTCATCGGTGAAGTGGTGGATGTCACCGGGCAGCTCGGCGGCTATAACTTCCAGTGGGCATGGGCTTCAGGCTACGCGGCAGGGCAGGCGGTCTGATGGGTAGGGCGGTTCACACCCGCCGTTGCACGAAATACCAAAGCAACCGAGGTGAAATTTCGTGCGTTGAAATGGCGGGTGTGCTCTGCATAGCCAATCGGCTAAGCTGGCAAACAGCTTTGCATAGCCATCTGACTAGGCTGGCAAACTACGCCAACCAAGTCATTGGTTAACGCCAGCAAGCCGCTGGTTAACCCGCCCTACGCAATGTTATCCAGCCCGGTAGGATGCGGTGAGGCACGAACCGCATCGCTCGCAGGTTTAGTGCTATAGTTTCCGCGTGCTTTTCTGACATTCAACCCGGAGGAACCAACGATGCGTACCCTATGGATTGTTTTACTGACAATGCTGTTGAGCGGCTGCGGCTACAACACGTTACAAACCACCGATGAGCAAATCAAGGCGGGCTGGGCGGAGGTGCTGAACCAGTACCAGCGGCGCGCCGACCTGATTCCCAATCTGGTCAATACCGTCAAAGGCTATGCCGCACAGGAGCAGGCCGTGCTGCTGGGCGTCACCGAAGCGCGCGCCAGGGTCGGCAGCATTCAGGCCACTCCCGAACTGATCAACGACGCGCAGGCGTTCGCCAAATTCCAGGCCGCACAGGGCGAGTTGACTTCTGCTTTGAGCCGCTTGCTGGTGGTGTCGGAGAACTATCCGCAGCTGAAATCCGATCAGAACTTCCGTGATTTGCAGGCGCAACTGGAAGGCACCGAGAACCGTATCACCGTGGCACGCAACCGCTACATCAAGGCGGTGCAGGAATACAACGTCACGGTGCGTTCCTTCCCGAGCAACCTGACCGCGATGCTGTTCGGCTTTAAGGTGAAACCATCCTTTACGGTGGAAAACGAGAAGGAAATTTCCCGCCCGCCGACGGTTGATTTTGCCGCGCCCAATGCTCCGGCTCCAACAAAATAAATGCTGTTTAACCGGAAAACGATGAAACATGGACTGTGAATCACTACAGTTTTCTCGCCATGCTTTCGAGCGAATGTTTCAGCGTGGGATCAACCCGGATGTAGTTGCGCAGATTATTGCCGAAGGAGAGGTTATTGCTGGTTATCCAGATGACCAGCCCTTTCCCAGTGTTTTGCTGTTGGGCTTTTATGGAAGCAAGCCTGTTCATGTAGTTGTTGCGCGTGAACCTGAAACAGGAAATTGCCATCTGGTTACAATCTACCTGCCTGATCCCGCTGTTTGGAATGAGACATTCAAGAGAAGGAGAGCATGATGAAGTGCGTAATCTGCAAAACCGGACAGACCCGCCCAGGTACTACCACTGTTACACTGCAACGCGACAAAACGGTAGTGGTCATCCGTGATGTTCCTGCTGAAATCTGTGACGACTGCGGCGAGTATTACTTGAGCGAACCTATTGCCCGCCGGGTTTATGCCGATGCCGATGGCTCCGTGCAGCGCCGGGTGGAAGTAGAAATTCAACGCTATGCAGCGTGATAGTTCTACCATCACTGACGCTGCCGTACCGGCAAAATAAAATGAAAGAAGGGGCGCGAGTTGTTCTGCTTGCGCTGCTGCTGACCGGAGCGGCGCACGCCGAAGTCACCGTGCCGCCGCTCACCCGGCGAGTCACCGATCTCACCGCCACGCTGGACGCACCGCAAACTCAAACACTCGAATCCCGCCTCGCCGCATTTGAAGCGAAGAAGGGCGCGCAGCTTGCGGTGCTGATCGTGCCGACCACGCAACCGGAAACCATCGAGCAATTCGGCATCCGTGTCGTGGAATCGTGGAAGCTCGGACGCAAGGGCGTGGACGACGGTGCGCTGCTGCTGGTCGCCAAGGATGACCGCGCGCTGCGCATCGAGGTGGGTTATGGCTTGGAGGGCGTGTTGAATGATGCCACTGCACACCGTATTGTCGATGAGATCATCGTGCCGCGTTTCAAGCGCGGCGAGTTCTACCCGGGCATCGAGTCCGGCACAGCGGCGATGATGCAGGTGATCGATGGCGAACCCTTGCCGCCGCCACGCAGTGCAGCGGCAAGCGGAAAATATGACATCGAGTCGCTGCTGTTCATCGCCTTCGGGATGGTCGTGGTCGTGGGCGGCATGTTGCGCGCGCTGCTCGGGCGCTTCCCGGCCGCAGTGCTGATGGGCGGAGCGCTGGGGGTGCTGGCCTGGTTGACGGTCGCGCCGCTGTTGATAGCCGTGCTAGTTGGAGTGGCGGCGTTCGTGTTCGTGCTGCTGGGCGGAGGTGGGCGCGGTGGATTTGGGGGCGGCGGGTTCGGCAGAAGTAGCGGGGGCGGTTTCGGCGGCGGCGGGGGCGGCGGGTTTGGCGGTGGCGGTGCTTCGGGGCGATGGTGACATGAAGTTATCCATGGATATCAAACGAGTGATGCGGCATCTATCGAGCGGAAGTGCGGCAGTGCGGCGTGCATTTCCGCATAGCACGCTGGACGCGATTGAGCGGGCGATACGCGAAGTCGAGATGCAGTGCAACGGACAAATCCGTTTTTCGGTCGAGGCCGCACTGGACCTGCCGCCATTGCTGGCAGGCCAATCCGCGCGGGAACGCGCCGTCGAGGTGTTTTCCCGGTTGCGCATCTGGGATACCGAACACAACAACGGTGTGCTGATTTATTTGCTGCTGGCGGACCGTGATGTGGAGATCGTCGCCGACCGCGGTGTGCATGCCAGGGTTGGACAGCAAGCCTGGGAGGCGATTTGCCAGGAAATGGAAGCAGCATTTCGCGACGGCAAGTTTGAAGAGGGCGTACTCGCGGGCATTCGCAGCGTGGGCCGGCACCTCGCACAGCATTATCCGCGCACCGGCGAAAAAGTGAACGAGTTGCCGGATCGGCCGGTGTTGATGTAGCCATTCCTGTCGCCTTTGTATCAGAAGCGAAAAAGTCGCCCTTTTTGAGTGGATAATCCGCAACATTGGCACCACCAGTAATGGGCTGGATATCCGGTATCGGATGGAACAATCGGTTGATGAATGGTCGGAGTGGATGAATACAACATGAATAACTGGAATTTGCCGAAAATATTTAATACCCCTCTGGGGATAGTGATCGCGGTTGCTGTGTCTGTATTCGGCGTTGAGCTGTTATTCATGGCACTGCTCTATATGTTTTTCATGCCCACATTTGACTTATCGGTTGTATCGTGGATTTTTATTGATGCCATCTCGTTGACCATAGTCGTTAGTCTGCTGCTCTATTTGTTGGTATTCCGGAAAATAAAAGAGAGTGAAGAATATTTACGGCAGATCAACACCGCTGCCCAGGATGCGATTGTCGTTATCAACGGGCAATGCCGGATTGTCGACTGGAACCTTGCCGCGCAAAAGATGTTCCAGTACAGCCGTGAGGAAGCGCTGGGGCAGCAGTTGCACCAACTGATCGTCCCGCCCCGCTTACGAACCGATGTGTATCATGGTTTCGCCCGCTTCCAGGAGAATGGCGCGGGGCCGCTAATAGGCAAGGTCACCGAAGTTACAGCGATACGCAAGGATGGCAGCGAATTCCACATTGAACTCTCCATTTCGTCAGTTAAGCTGCAAGGCGGCTGGCATGCCATCGGGATCATCCGCGATGTCACTGAGCGCAAACGAGCTGAGAAGATTCTGCGCAAATCGACTGAAGAAATTGAAAACCTTTACAACCACGCCCCCTGCGGTTATCACTCGCTGGACAAAGACGGCGTCATCTGCCGGATCAACGATACCGAACTCGAATGGCTGGGCTATATGCGGGATGAGGTGGTCGGAAAAATAAAGTGGCTCGATTTAATTCAATCCGTAGACCGGCAAGCTTTTCAGGAAAGATTTGCGCGACTCAAGAATGGGGAAGTTGTCCGTGACATTGAGCTGGACATAGTTCGCAAGGACGGCACAGTATTTACCGGGCTTGTAAACTCGAAAGCCATTCATGACCCCAGCGGTCATTTTGTGATGAGCTGGTCCACGGTGTTCGACATCACCGAGCGCAAACGCGCCGAGGAGGCAGCCAGCAGGGCAAAAGCAAAATTTCATACCCTTTTCGACTCAATTGCCGATCCCATTCTGATCGTGGGCATGAATGGCCGTTTTATTCACGTCAACCATTCGGCCTGTAACTATCTGGGTTACAGTTATGAAGAAATGCTGCAAATGAGTCCGGTCGACATTGATACTCCCGAAGCTGCGGCGAAAGTGCCTGAGCGCATCAAGGCCATACTGGAACAGGGAAAACTCGTTTTCGAGACAATACAGGTGCGCAAGGACGGCGTTCCTGTTCCGGTTGAATTGAACGCACGGGTCATTGATTATGACGGCAAGCCCGCCATCATGTCCGTTGTCCGCGATATCACCGAGCGCAAACGGATGGAGAACGCGCTGCAACAGGCCAAGGAAGCCGCCGAGCTGGCCTTGGCTGAGCAGCGCCAGCTCATAGCCATGATCTCGCATGAGTATCGCTCGCCGCTAGCGGTCATTGATACTGCAACGCAATTGCTGAGCATCAAGCTGTCGGCAGAAAGCGAAACGGCTCCCATCATTGCAAGAATCCGGCGCGGGGTATTCCGCCTTGTCAATTTCCTCGATAATTGCCTGATAGAAGGCCGGATGGATAGCGATGCTCTCGCCTTGCATTCTTCCACCATCGACCTTCACGCATTTGCGGAATCGGTAAAAGAAAGCACCCAGCTTATTTCCGAGAGCCATCGGTTCATCGCCGAACTCGATCCTGACCTTCCACACCTTGATGCCGATCCGCAATTGCTGGGTGTCATGCTGCTCAATCTGCTTGGCAACGCCATCAAGTATTCGCCGCCAGGGAGTGAAGTCAGGTTGCGCATCAGGCACACTGGACAAGCTTGCAGCTTCGAAGTCATCGATCAGGGGTGTGGTATCCCTGCCGACGAGCTTCCTTTCATCTTTCAAAAGTACATGCGTGGACGAGCTGTCACATCCATTCCCGGCGCAGGGCTGGGCCTGTCGCTGGTTGCCAAAATTACCGCCATGCATGGTGGCCGCGTAGAAATGGAAAGCCGTGAAGGGGAGGGGACGCATGTTACTGTGACGATCCCGGTAAACCTTGCAGCTGACCGGGAAGAGCAGCTTCAGACATCATGACTTCACGCCCGCATGAAACGTTGCCTCGTATCGCTGTCGTCGAAGATGATGCCGATCTGCTGGACACCATGCTGGAATACCTCCAACTGCAAGGATTTTCCGCCTGGGGTGTCCGCAATGCGGAAGATTTTTACAGGCGGTTTGTGACCGATTTTATCGATGTAGTCGTGCTCGATATCGGTTTACCGGGCGAGGACGGAATCAGTGTCGTCCGCCATTTGCGCGAATTGCCTTATCTGAAGATCATCATCGTCAGCGCCCGTGATGCCCTGGATGACCGCCTTGTTGGTTTGAAAGCCGGTGCCGACCGTTATCTGGTCAAGCCGGTCAATTTGGCCGAATTGGTCGCCAATATCGAAGCCGTCGGAAGACGACCGGCACACCCTGATACCGGACCTGCAACGGAGATAATTCACGAAGAGCAGCCAAAAGCCGGCCTCTGGCGCCTTGCAAAGCAGGGTTGGCGCCTGACCGGGCCGGATGGAAAAACTCTTGATCTGTCTGCGCGGGAATTTCTCCTGCTGAAGTACTTGTTCGAAGCCAATGGTGAGACAGTCTCAAGAAAAGCGATTGCCGACAAAATTATCGGCGCCCGCATTTTTAATAGCGATGAAAGACTGGATGTCATGCTTGCCCGTCTGCGAAAAAAATGCATGACTACCTTCGGGCAACCCCTGCCGATCAAGACCGTGCATCAGGTCGGTTATGCCTTTACCGCTACGGCGGCGATTGAATAAGCCTTTAGAGAACCTACATCTCCCGCAACACCCTCAGTATTTCAGCTGCATCGATGGTTCCGATGCATTCCAACAACTGCGCCTTGTCGGCGAAGCCCGTTTGCCATGGTGCGACTGGATAAAGGCCTCCCTTTCGAATTGCCAGGCTGAACCAGCCTATCTCCCTGAACACTTTCCGAATGTAATTACATTGGCAGGCGTAAGGCATTTTAAAGCTATGCAAGAAAATGCAAGGTATTGCAATGTTTGGAAAGCCCTTTAAGGCGGAATATTCGCTGCGTTATTAATGCTCATCGAAAGAATTGGCAATTAACCTAAGGGAGAGTAAAAATGATTTGGGAAAGGTTATTGTGTAAGGGTGCAGTGCTTGGGATATTAGCCGCATTATTGCTGATTTTTTCGACAGGGCAGGCGATTGCGGCTGACACCGAGACAACTGCAACGGCGCAAGATACGGCCACTTATGTTGGCGAGCAGGTCTGCGCCGGTTGCCACGCAGCGGACAACAAAAAATTCGGCCACACCTTGCACGCCAAGGTTTTCCGGCAAAACCCGAAGAACGAGATGGAAAAACAGGTCTGCGAGGCCTGTCACGGTCCCGGTTCGCTTCACTCCGCCAATCCGACCGATCACAGCAATCTGATCGGCTTCACCAAAGAATGGGGCACGCCGATTGCGAAACAGACCGATCAATGCCTGTCCTGCCACAAGGGCGGACAACGCCTGCACTGGCCCGGCTCGATCCACGCGACCAACAAACTCAGTTGCAGCGACTGCCATAACCCGATGTCCAGGTTTTCCGCCAACGGGTTGCTGAAGAAGCCCAGTATCACCGAAACTTGCCAGTCCTGCCACAAGCAGCAGGAAGCCGAGTTCAAGAGGCGCTCGCACATGCCGGTTCCGGAAGGCAAGATGACTTGCACGGACTGTCATAACCCGCATGGTTCTGCCACCAAAACGCTGCTCAAGGCCGACAGTGTGAACCAACTCTGCTACACCTGCCATGCCGAGAAACGCGGCCCGTTCCTGTGGGAGCACGCTCCGGTAAGAGAGAAGTGCACCAATTGCCATGCTCAGCACGGTTCCAACCACGACAAGCTGCTGGTCAGCGCGCGGCCATATCTCTGTTCACAGTGCCATAGCCCTGCGGTCGGTCATCCGGGTACGTTCTACAACGCCAGCGGCACCGCTGCAAATGCCCAAATTGGCGGCGCAGCCGGCCAGCGCGTCATCGGGCGTTCCTGCCAGAACTGCCACTCGATGATTCACGGCAGCAACCATCCAGCTGGCGCACGCTTCCAGCGTTGATCTGACGAGGAGATGACAACATGAAACGTATCGCACTTTTCGACCAGGTCGAAACAAATTGCAGAACAAATCCTGACAGGAGGTTTTTCATGAACATACGTCCGCGCCGGAAGCTTCTGGCCTGCTGCATCAGCCTCGCATGCGCCGCAATGGCGATGCAACAGGCGCATGCCGACTCCGCTAATGGGGTTGACACCATCATCGGCAATGCCTTCAATACCGGCTATGCCGGTGGGCAGAGGGATGCCGAGGCCATGCCAAGCAAACACACCCCAACCGGCCAGTTATATGGCGTACCCTACGCCAGAGATGAAGCAGTGGCTGGCGCGACCAGCGGCTGGGTTGAAATAGGCATTCTCAATAACGAAGCTGACGAAAAGGCAGCCCTGTTCCGTAAATACAAGGATCCCAAAGGTGGCTTGTATCTCAACAGCTTCGGCATGGAAGCTGAAAGCGATAATGCCCGCTTTCTGGACATAACCGGCGGTGGGGTTGGAAATAACGACCAGTTCTACAGCCTGACCGCGGGTCGTTACAATGACTGGAAAGTCAAGGCGTTCTTCACCGAAACTCCTCATGTTTTCACCAGCACCTACCGCAACCTGTGGAGCGGAACCGGGACGGCCAACCTGACCTTGAACCCTCCGCTGGTGGCGGGACCGGTTGCTCCTGCGACTGCGGCTACCACAGACATCGCCATCGGCAACGCGGCACTCGCCACTCCCTATTCGGAGTTGAGCATCGTCCGCAAGAAGGGTGGGGTGCGTGCCGATATGAACCTGCAGGACAACTGGAAAGCTTTCGCCAGCTTCAGCAATGAGAAACGCGAAGGTGCCCGGCCGTTTGGCATGGTCAGTGCCGGCGGCGGCGGCACCGGGGGCGTCGAGATTCCCGAATCCATCGACTATGACACCCGCGACTTTTTGGCGGGAATACAGTTCTCCGACGCGCTGAACAGTGCCAATCTGCAAGCCTCGGCATCACTGTTCCGTAACAATGTCGGCGCAATGACGGTCGATAATCCGATGTTCCTGGCAGCCGCCAACGGCATCGTAGCCGGCGGCGGCGTCGGCCCCTTCCCGCGCGCGGTTTTTGATCTCTATCCCAGTAATCAGTATTACAACGTGAAGGGAGAGTACGCACGTGAATTGCCGGACTTGCTCAAAGGGCGCTTCACCGGCCTCGCGTCAATAAGCCAGTCCAAACAGAACGATAATCTGATTCCGTCCACCTCCTATGCCGGTGCTGCTGTTAACACCGTAGCTGGCGGTTCATGGGATACCGTTGCGTCCTTGAGCCAAGCAACGGCCAATCTCAAGGTTGACATTAAACTGGTTGATCTTGGCCTGAGTCTCAAACCCGTCGATGACCTGGACGTCAAGGGCAAGGTACGCTATTACGAAACCCAGACCAACAGCAATTACTCGGCATGTAACCCGCTGACCGGGCAATATGGGCGGCTCGTCAATGACGGCAGCGGGTCTGCGATGTTTAGCGCTCTTCAGACCAACGGCACTGCCTTGACGGCGGGGCAAACCACCGCGTTGAACGCTTTCATGGCGACCAACGGCTGTAATGAAGCAGCTCTGGCAAGTTATCTTCTCGCCAACGGTTTGGTGCCAGCCGCCGGCAATAACAACATCCGCAGCGCCCCTTACGCGTACAAGCAGATGAACTACACCCTCGGCGCCGACTACCAGCTGAGCAACGCGAACAGCGTCAATGCCAGCTACGAGCGCGAGACGCTTACACGCCAGCACCGTGAACGTGCCGAGACCTGGGAAGACAAGATCAAGTTAGGCTACGTCAATCGCGGTCTCGAGGACGGCACTCTGCGGCTGTCTTTCGAGAATGACCGCCTGCGCGGCACTACCTATATTTCTGATCCTTACGACCCGTTTTACAGCGCAGCGCTTGGGTCACCCAACACCGGCAACCTTGCGATGACGAGCTGGATACACGTCAACAGCCTGCACCGGAAGTTCGATCTGGCGGATCGCGATCAGAATATCCTGAATGGGCGTTTCAACTATATGATCAGGCCCGATCTGGATGCCGGCATGTCGTTGCAGTTGAAGAATGCCAAATATCCCGATGCAGCCTTTGGTCTTGACGGTCGCAACAAGCAGGAGCAGAACTCGCTCAACTTTGATTTGACCTGGCAGCCTTCGGCACAAATGACAGTTTCCGGTTTTTATGCCTATCAGGACGGAAAGTCGGAGCAGAATGGAATTCAGCAGAATGCCTGCGTCGTCGGGACGACCTATAATTTCTGGAGCGATGGCTCGGTTAGCACCGTTGCGCAGACGGCAGCACAAGCGGCTGCGGGTGTTACGCTGGTCAATTCCACGACTGTCACGTCAGCAAATTTCCTGGCATCGTGCGGCACGGCATCTGCCACCAGCCCGCTTTATACAACCAGCCGCGCCTGGAATGTCGCCCAGAAAAACAAGAGCGATACGCTCGGCCTGGGCTTCAGGTTTGACTTCAGTAGCAAGACGATACTGGATGTAAATTACACCTACATCAGCAACCGCACCCAGATCGGCTACACCTACAACGCTGCCGCCCTTGGTATAACGACAAGCGGGGCGCCGACCGCGGCGCAGTTGGTGACTTTGGGGCTCATCGGCAATGGCTTCAGCGATCTGGTACTGACCCAGAATGTGGTTGACGGCAGCGTGCTGGTGCCGCTTACCAAGGAGTCGTCCGTGCGGGTGATTGGGCGTATCGAGTTCGGCAAGATCCAGGATTGGCACTATGACGGCGTGGAGGCGAACCCGACGCCGGGCGTCAACCAGCAGACCTACCTGGATTCCGGCCCGCAGAATTACCGGGCTTACGTGGTCGGCGTGATGTACCAGCACAAGATGTAAATTCACCTGAGGGAATGGGGGTGGCCAGAACTTGGCCACCCATTTTTTTTGCTGTTGGCAAATCTATCTTGCCGCAAAAAAATCGCCTTGAACCTTACTGAGGCACAACATGTCTGTGGTGATGAAGTTCTTTCTCAACCCGTCTATTAAGGAAATTACGATGAAAATCATTTTTACTCTGCTGGCGCTGGCAGCACTTGCCGGAACTGCCGTTGCGGCATCCCAGCAGGATGCTGGCGCCGCCAAGCCGACGGCTGCGTCGCCGCATGCTGCCATGCCGGCAGGCCACATGCCGATCACCGCTGCTTCGGTCACCATCCAGCTCACCCGCAAGGGCAAAGTATTGGAGGTGATTGATTCACCGATGTACACCTATGTGCATGTAACCGGCGACAAAAGCCAGATATGGCTTGCCGCCTACAAGACCGACATCGCCAAGGATGACATTGTTAACTACTCCGACGGCGTGGCAATGAGCAACTTTTACAGCAAATCGCTGAACCGCACATTTGACACAATAGTTTTTGTGGATCAGGTAGTGCCTGAAAAGAAATAACCGGCTACCGGTTGAAGCGAGTGGATTTTGGTTCTCGACGAAAAGCCAGAATACACTTCGATTTGGGCATCTTCGTCCCGGCCATCGCTACTCTCTCTATTCCCCCTGGCGGGAGTAATGCGGTGGCCGGAGGCAATCATCCCTTCCTCAATTGGGGTGGGGATGAGGGATTGAGCGCTATTTGAGACCAAGCTGAGCTGCCGGATTCAGGTATATCATACGAAACGGCTCTGCCCCTCGCAGGATGGGGTAGCAATGCAAGCTCATGCCTGACTACCCGCAATATGCGAGCCATTTTAAACAAGGATGCTGCGCATTCTCCGGGTGCATTCGTATATAATCCCGCGTCGTCAATTTCAGGTTTTCTCTTCTTCATGCTGGAAGTCAACAATCTTGCTTGCAGTCGCGGCGATCATCGTTTGTTTTCCGGTTTAAGCTTTGCGCTCCATCCCGGGCAAATCATGCAAGTGCAGGGCGCAAACGGCAGCGGTAAAACCAGCCTGTTGCGTACTTTGTGCGGCTTCTTGATGCCGGATGAGGGCGATATCGTCTGGCGTGGCGAGAGTATCCGCGAACTGGATGAAGAGTATTACGCCGAAATGCTGTACCTCGGGCATTTGAATGCGATCAAGGATGAATTGAGTGCGCTGGAAAATTTGCGCATTTCGGCGGGACTTTCGGGAATTGAGCTGGATGAAAAAGAGGCATTGGCCGCGCTGCGCCGCATGGGTTTGCGCGGCCGCGAGAGGCTGCCGACCAAAGTGCTTTCGCAGGGACAGCGGCGGCGCGTGGCGCTGGCGCGCTTGCTGGCCAGCGACGCCGCGTTGTGGATACTGGATGAACCTTTGACCGCCTTGGATGTCGGAGCGGTGGCATTGATTCAGGAATTGATCGCCGAGCATCTGGCGCGGCAGGGGATGGTGATCTTTACCACCCATCAACCGCTGCAAGTGGCAGGGGTGGAAATGCGCAGTTTGTCGCTATCATGATAGTCAAATGGGCATGATGGTTCAGCGGCCATGAAGAAATCCACCTTGTTGGGCTTGCTGGTGCTGGTGATACGGCGCGATCTGGTGCTGGCGATGCGTCGCCGCGCGGATGTGCTTACCACGCTGATTTTTTTTGTGATGGTGGTCAGCCTGTTTCCGCTGGGTGTCGGGCCGGAAATGAGCATGCTGCGCAAGATGGCTCCGGGTGTGCTGTGGGTGGCGGCACTGTTGTCTTCGATGTTGTCGCTGGGGCGGTTGTTCTCGGCCGACTATCTGGATGGCACACTGGAACAAATGATGCTGGCGCCGCAGTCGCTGTCGATGCTGGTGCTGGGCAAGATGACGGCGCACTGGATGGTGTCCGGTTTGCCGCTGGTGTTGATGGCTCCGGTGCTGGGTTTGCAGTTCGATATGCCGGTGCAGGCGCTTGGTGTATTGATTATTGGCCTGCTGCTGGGAACGCCGGTACTGAGCATGGTCGGTGCGATCGGCGCGGCGTTGACGCTGGGCTTGCGCGGTGGCGGGGTGCTGTTGTCGCTGCTGGTGTTGCCGCTGTGCATCCCGGTGCTGATTTTCGGTACCGGGGCGGTCGAAGCGGTATCAACCGGATTAAGTGTGGCGTCCCACCTGTCCTTGTTGGGAGCTTTGCTGGTGTTTGCCCTGGTATGCACGCCGTGGGTAACGGCGCAGGCGTTACGTATTTCGATGGAGTAGTGGAGTAAATATCTTTAAAAGCAGCAATAGTTATGTAGGGTGCATTCCATGCACCATTGCTATTGGTGCATGAAATGCACCCTACGATATTCAACTTTTGATTTAGAAATGGAATAACAAGTTGGCAATAAACTGGTTTAAATATTCTGCTCCGACGAACTTTTATGGCTTGGCCGGGAAACTGATTCCGTGGTTTGCGCTTTCCGCCGCTATCCTGTTTGCCATCGGGTTATATATCGGCTTTGTGGTCGCGCCGGTGGATGCCCAGCAGGGTGAGTTTTACCGCATTATTTTCATTCATGTGCCGTCTTCCATTTTGTCCATGTTTCTGTACCTGGTTATGGCGGGTTACGCGGCGCTGGGGTTGATTTTCAATACCCGCTTGTCGGCCATGATGGCCACCGCCATCGCGCCCACCGGCGCGCTGTTCGCCTTTATTTCATTGTGGACCGGCGCATTGTGGGGCAAGCCGATGTGGGGTGCGTGGTGGGTATGGGATGCGCGCCTGACTTCCGAACTCATCCTGCTGTTCCTGTATCTGGGTTTCATCGCGCTGCACGCATCGATTGACGACCCGCGCCGCGCCGACCGCGCCAGCGCATTGCTGGCGATTGTGGGCTCGGTGAATGTGCCGATCATTTATTTTTCGGTGAAATGGTGGAATACCCTGCATCAGGGTTCGACCATAAAATTCACCGGCACTTCCATGCATATTGCGATGCAGCAGGCCATGTTCACCATGCTGGCGGCCTGCTGGCTGTATGCGATTGCGGTGGTGCTGGCGCGGGTGCGCAGCATCATCCTGGAGCGTGAACGGCATACCAAATGGGTAACAGAATTGCCGGAGATGCAGCAATGATCGGCCTGGATATCTGGATGAGAGAAAATCCGCTGACTTATATCTGGCTGGGATCTTATGCCGTTGCGCTGCTCATTTTTGCGATTGAGATTGCGATGGTGATACACAAGAGAAAAATTACCTTGCAGCAGGTGCGCCTGATGCGTGATGCGGAAGATGAAGCCGGAGACGAGAGATAACATGAAACCCCGCCAGAAAAGATTTGTTTTTATCGCCGTTGCCGTCGCCGCATTGGCTTTGGTCGTCGGCCTGGTGTTAAACGCATTGGACAAGAACGTCAGCCTGTATTTCACCCCGACCCAGGTGTTTAACAATGAAGCCCCGTACGGGCGCAGCTTCCGCATCGGCGGCCTGGTCGAGGAAGGCAGCGTGAAGCGCCAAACGGACGGTTTGACGGTGAATTTCGTGATTACCGACCAGCATAAAAGCATCCCGGTCGTATTCAAAGGCATCCTGCCGGACTTGTTCAAGGAAGGCAAGGGCGTGGTCGCGCAGGGCAAGGTCGAGGCTGATGGCGTGATGCACGCCGAAGAAGTGCTGGCCAAGCACGACGAGAACTATATGCCGCCCGAGGCAGTCGACGCACTGAAGAAAGGCGAGGCCGCGAAAGCTTCCGCCGCTGCGGCAACCCCGGCAAGCGCACCCGCAGCATCCGCTGCTCAATAATTTTTGAAGGTATTGGTATGATTCCTGAGATTGGACATTTTGCTTTGATCGTGGCCCTGTTCCTGGCAGTTTGCCTGGGCGCATTGCCGATTATCGGTGCGGCACGGAATAACCCGGTATTGATGGGCACTGCCCGCCCGCTGGCGCACGGCCAGTTTGTATTTCTTACCATTGCATTCGGTTGCCTGACTTACGCATTCGTCGTCAACGATTTCTCCGTGCTGTATGTCGCGCAGCATTCCAATTCCCAGCTTCCCGTCGCATATCGGGTAGCCGCCGTGTGGGGCGGGCACGAAGGCTCGCTGTTGCTGTGGGCATTCCTTCTGGCCGGATGGACATTGGCCGTCGCAGTATTCAGCAAACATCTGCCGGAAGAAATGGTGGCGCGCGTGCTGGGTGTGATGGGGCTGGTCGCGGTAGGTTTTCTGTTGTTCATGCTGCTCACCTCAAATCCGTTCGACCGCCTGCTGCCCGCCGCTGCCGACGGGCGCGACCTGAATCCGTTGCTGCAGGATCCGGGATTGGTGATCCATCCGCCGATGCTGTACATGGGCTATGTGGGTTTTTCGGTGGCTTTCGCATTCGCCATCGCCGCGCTGCTGGGCGGCAGAATGGATGCCACCTGGGCGCGCTGGTCGCGCCCGTGGACGACCGTGGCATGGGTGTTCATGACCGGCGGCATCGCGCTGGGTAGCTGGTGGGCCTATTACGAATTGGGCTGGGGCGGCTGGTGGTTCTGGGATCCGGTGGAGAACGCCTCGTTCATGCCATGGCTGGTCGGCACCGCGCTGATCCATTCGCTGGCGGTTACCGAAAAGCGCGGCGCGTTCAAAAGCTGGACGTTGCTGCTGGCAATAGCGGCATTCTCATTGAGCCTGATGGGCACCTTCCTGGTGCGTTCCGGCGTGCTGACCTCGGTGCATGCATTTGCCACCGATCCCAAGCGCGGTATTTTTATCCTGTCTTTTCTGGTAATCGTGATTGGCGCGTCGCTGTTGCTGTTCGCGTGGCGCGCGCCAAAAATCGGCCTGGGTGGCAAGTTTGAATTGCTGTCGCGTGAATCGCTGTTGCTGTCGAATAACGTGCTGTTGTCGGTCGCTGCGGCCTCGGTGTTTATCGGCACGCTTTATCCGCTGTTCATGGACGCACTCGGTCAAGGCAAGCTGTCGGTCGGCCCGCCGTATTTTCATGCGGTGTTCGTGCCGCTGATGGTGCCGATGGTGTTGATGATGGGTTTGGGGCCGCTGGCGCGCTGGAAAAGAATCGGTGCGCTGGAATTGGCAAAGCGCGTGCGCTGGGCATTTGCCGGCGCGTTGCTGCTCGCGCTGCTGTTGCCGCTGGCGATGGGTAAATGGACTGCCATGATTGCGCTGGGTTTTCTGCTGGCGTTCTGGATTATTGCCTCGGCGATATTAAGCCTGCGCGAACGGCTGACCGGACATGGTGGTTTTATGAAGCGAGCACGCGGCCAATCGCTGAGCTATTACGGTATGCAGTTTGCGCATCTCGGCGTGGCGGTGTTTATCATCGGTGTGACGATGGTAAAAGGCTACGAAACCGAGCGCGATGTGCGCATGGATGTCGGCGATACGGTGCAGGCAGGCGGCTACGAATTCCGCTTTAACGGCGTCACGGATACACAAGGTCCCAATTATACAGCCGGGCAAGGACGCGTTTCAGTCAGCAAGGATAGCAAACTGGTCACCGAGTTGTTCCCGGAAAAACGCCAATACAACGCATCCGGCATGCCAATGACAGAAGCGGCGATCGATACTGGCTGGCTGGGCGATTTGTACGTGTCGCTGGGCGAACCGATACCGGACGGCAAGGGGGCATGGGCGGTGCGCGTCTATATCAAGCCGTTTGTGGACTGGATCTGGGCGGGATGCCTGTTGATGGCGCTGGGCGGCGTGCTGGCAGTCAGCGATCGCCGTTACCGCATCCACAGGAAAAAACATGCTAGCGATAAGATCAGCGCGACCAATGCAATGGCTCTGGAGGGCAAAGCGTCATGATGCGCTTCATACTCCCGTTTATAGTTTTCATGATCATGGCGGCTTTCATGTATGTCGGTCTGAGTCTGAATCCGCACGAAGTGCCGTCGCCGCTGATCGGGAAAGCGGCACCCGCGTTTACGCTGCCGCAGTTGCATGAGCCGGCCAAACAGTTTTCAACGCAGGACATGAAGGGCAAAGTCTGGTTGTTCAATGTGTGGGCATCGTGGTGCACGGCTTGCGAGAGTGAGCACGAGGTGCTGATGGAGTTATCGCGCCAGAATCTTGTGCCGATTTACGGCATGGACTACAAGGACAAGCGGGAAGACGGGGAGGCGTGGCTGCGCCAGCGTGGCAATCCCTACGCCCTGGTCGTGTCCGATGCCGAAGGCAGAGTCGGTATCGATTACGGCGTATACGGTGTGCCGGAAACCTATGTGATCGATAAACTGGGCGTCATTCAGTACAAACAGATTGGTCCGGTGACGCCTCAAAACTTGAGCGAAAAAATCCTTCCGCTGATAAAGGAGTTGCAAGCCAAATGAAGTACTTGTTGATATTGCTGGTGTGCCTGCTGCCGGTTTATTCACACGCCGGCCAAGCAACAGACATGGCTGCCGACCCGGTGCTGGAAAAGCGCATGATAGGTTTGGCGGAAAATCTTCGTTGTCTGGTTTGCCAGAATGAATCGCTGGCCAGTTCGCATGCCGAACTTGCCGAAGACCTGCGCCGCGAAGTGCGCGAGCAAATGCAGAAAGGCTTGAGCGATCAGGAAATAATCGATTACCTGGTTTCCCGTTATGGCGATTTTGTGCTGTATGACCCGCCGGTAAAAAAATACACGCTGGTTCTCTGGTTCGGCCCGTTCGTGCTGCTGCTGCTGGGCGGCGGCGTGCTGATTTACCAGCTGCGCAAACGCAAGAGCCTGATTGTGGAAACCGAGCTGTCCGATGAAGACGCACAGCGTGCCGCTGCCTTATTGAACGAGACCAAAGATACCCAAGCATGATTTTATTCCTGATAGCCTGTGCGGTGCTGCTGATCGTGGCGCTGTTGTTTGTGGTGTTGCCATTGTGGTTCAAATCCGGCAACTATAACAATGTGCTGCGCGATGAAGCCAATCTTGAGATTCTGCGCGACCAGTCGGCAGAACTCGAAGCCGACCTGCTCAACGGCCTGCTGACACAGGATGCCTACGAACAAGGCAAACGCGAGCTGCAGGCGCGCCTGCTGGATGAAGTTAAAACCTCTGAATCACCCGCCAGCACCCCGCGCAATCCGGCAAAAATATTAGCGCTTCTGCTGGCGGTGCTGCTGCCGGTTGCCAGTGTGTTGCTGTATATCAAGATTGGCAATATTGATGCTTTGCTGCCGCAGCAGCAAAGTGGGGCTGCGGAAGGTTTTGGCGTATTGCGTTCCGAAGCCGCGCTGCAAGAACTGGAAAAAAAGCTGGAGCAACAGCCGGAAAACCCCGACGGATGGTGGGTGTTGGCACGGTCATACAGTGAGATGCAACGTTTTCCCGATGCGGTGCGCGCCTTTGAACAACTCGTCAAACTGGTACCCAACGAAGCGCAACTTTGGGCATCCTATGCCGATGTTTATGCGATGAACAATAACCGGTCGCTGCTGGGCGAACCAACCAGGTTTCTCGACAAAGCGCTGGAACTGGATGGCAACAACACTTTTGCACTGGCATTGTCAGGCTCTGCCGCGATGGAGCGTGGCGATTACGCTGCGGCGATCACCCATTGGGAAAATCTTCTAAATCTGGTGCCGTCGGACAAAGCCGAAATGCAGATGATCCGCGACGGTATCAAGCAGGCACGGGAATTCCTGGCGAAGCAAAAGGGCGGCAAGGAAAAGCTGGCGCAACTGTCATCTGACAAAGGATCCAAAAACCCCGCAGCCGACCCTGCGGTAACGATTACCGGCAAGGTTTCGATAAGCCCTGCATTGGCCGGCAAAGTTGCACAGACCGATACCTTATTCATCTTTGCGCGTGCTGCAAAAGGCCCGAAATTGCCGCTCGCCGTATTGCGCAAACAAGTGAAAGATTTGCCGCTTCAATTTACATTGGACGACAGCCTGGCGATGCAACCGCAAATGGGAATTTCCAATTTCGATCAGGTTGTGGTGCTGGCACGCGTGTCAAAATCCGGCAACGCGACAGTGCAATCCGGCGATCTGGAAGGATCAACGGGGGCTATCAAAACTGGCACCAAAGGATTGAATATAGTGATTGACTCAGTCGTTCCGTAATCGGTGGTTTGCCTTAACGCGGCGTCTGGTCGAAGGATCAGACGCCGTTTTTATTTGCCCGGGCAATAATTCTTAATTTACATGCCACGATGGATTTGATCGTTGGCTGGTCACATTCATAAATTCGTAGGGTGCGTTCTACGCACCAGATAGTAATGGTGCGTAGAACGCACCCTACAATATTTCACTATTGATTGAGAAATGAAATTACCCCTGATCCGGCTGTTTTTTTGCCAGCCTGGTCAGATGGTTTCATAATGCCGATAGGCGTGGCAGCAGAAACCGCTCTGGTATGGGAGTCTTCAACAAGTCTTGGCCTTGCGGCATGACGCGAGTGCGGGAGCCGCCGAAGCGAGCGGGCGGTTTTCACTGGCCCAGGCGCGTATCCCTTGTTTGACGTTGTAAACCTTTGCGTAGCCTTGTTTAGAGAGGAACTGGCTTGCGGCCCTGGTGCGACCGCCACTGTGGCACATGACGATCACTGGATCACCGGGCTTGGCAATGGCCTTTACCTTTTCCAGCCACGCGGCCGGATCAGAATTGCCGTGCTCGTCGAACAACGTCAGCAGGCGGCTGCCCGGCACGATGCCGGTTTCTTCCCATTCAGGGGCGGTGCGGATATCGATTACAGGCACCCCTGAGGATGATAGCGATGCCAGTTGAGCGTTATCGATGTCAATGATTTCTGCGCGGGCGCTGGAAGCCGAGATAAGGATGAGGCACGTAAAAAGGAAGCGGAGCATGGAGTTAAATCCTTAATGTTAAGGTAGCGATAATTATTCAAATCAGGCCGTGGTTGTTAACATTAAATCGGCAACAACCACACTCATCGACTGAATTGAACGGTAAGAGTTCCATCAAGGTTTTTGTATTTCCAGAGATCAACGAGCGTGGCTTTGCGCCTAGAGTGGTTTGCGCACACTGATTGCGCCGCGGATCTGGCCTGCAGAGTATCCGGTAGCACGATCATTGGGGTAGAGCTGACTGAGAGCGGACTTAACGGCGGGGCTGAGCTGATCCGCGGGACCGTGGCAACTGAGGCAGAGCGGTTGCACCGGCAGCGCTTTAACGTAGCGGAATTCATTGCCAACCTTCTCGCCTTTTTCAAGTTGTGCAGGCGGCTCTCCGGCAGCGGCGCGCTTGTCGAAATCTTCCAGAGCGGCTTTTTCCCATGCATCGGGAATCGCGCGGGCCTCATTGCGTGGCTTGAGACTGACGCGTTTGATCTTCCAGCCGGTCTGCTGGGATATCTCGCCGGCCATTTTCGGCGCCATGTCCCTGCAGACGGGGATCGCACCTTCGGGACCTGATTTGCTGATTTCTTCCTGCAGGACGGCCAGCAGCTTGGGCGGCAACATTGTTGCCACCTTGCGCGCTTCGCCCAACAGGGCGTCGTCGCCGGCGTTGGCGAGCGTGGTAACGAATGGGGCGATCAGAGCGGCAGCAGCTATCAGTAGTGTTTTCATGCAATATTCCTTATGGTAGTTAAAGGGATGAATCAGGGCAGCAGATACCTTGTTGTTAATGCGAATAAATTCGCACCTACAAAACCGCCAGCCGCTTTTTGAGTATATTGATTAACCTCTTCATAAACGACTGCGTCGAGTTGATCTTTTCGCTGGCTATCGTATGGTTTATCAATTGTGAAGGTTAGGCGGTTCAGCAGCGGTTGTATGTGACATTGATCACACACATGACGCGAACGGCGGGCTGTTCTATTTTGCGGCGTTTCACTCGAGGCGCGCATACTGCGGCGCTGCTTAGAGCAAGCTTCACCACAGTCGATTCAGTCCCGCCTCAATCCGCGGAATCCCCATACATGTCATCCTGTTCCGCCGCGCGCTTTTCTCTGGCCTCGCGCTCGATCTGCTGAGCCATTTCCTGAACGCGTCCCCGGCGTTTTTCGGCGGCTGCCTGTTTTAAGGTAATACTGTTTTCGCCGAATAGCACTTGCCTGAGAAAGCGGAAGCCGAACAGCATCAGCGCGGTGTCGTCGGCGAGTATTTTATTGGTTTCTTCTGCGGGCAGATTATAGAGTCCGGTGAATCCCTCGCTGGTGACGAAGCTGCGGAAGGTATCGAGATCGTAGCAGACCATGAAAAACAATTGCAGGCTGCGTTTGGAAGGCTTGCCCACGCTGGGGCCGGAGGATTTTTTCTTGAGTATCAGCTGCCGCCAGCCGCGTGCCAGTTCGTCATATTTTTCCAGCCCCTGTTCCTGGCGGTAAGCGTCTATGGTGATTTCCCTCGGCTCGTTGTGGCCCAGACAGTGCTCCTCTTTGACCAGCGCGTAGGATAGCGTGTCGGTATATTCATCCTGCTTGCGCATCGACAGCAGCGCCACCGGGTAGTAGCGGCAGGCCGTCGGTCTGTCGTCATAGACGCCGCAACCTTCTGGAGTCATGAACTGGCAGGCCGTTCCGTTTTCCACCGGGCGCAGCTTCACTCCGGCGATGCCGTTTTGTTCCATCTCATAGGGCAGGGTGTAGCGCAGCAGAAAATCGCCGGAGGTGATTCCCAGGCGTTGCTTCAGGCGCAGGATGTCATAGGGGGTCAGCGAGATGTCGATGTTGCTGCAACAGGCATTCCAGCAGGCGATGCCCTTGCGGCACTGGAATTGTATTTTCTTGTTGCCGTCGCACATCTGCGGTACGACCGGGCTGCCGGAGAACGGCAGGTCGGCTGCCATGTAGGTATCAGTCATCTAATTCTCTTTGTATCAGTAAAAACAACCTGTCCACGAAATACACGAAACTCACGAAAAAATATCCGATGGGATTGTCTGCTTGTTTTCGTGTTTTTCGTGGACCAACTGTTTTTGTTTTGAAGGAAACTGGGCACCTTGCGGTGCCCAGTAATTTTACAAGTCATGCTACACGATTTACGCAAACGGTTTAATGCGGCGTTGCAGGTTTGAACAGCTTGGACTTGTCCACCAGGTCCACATGCTTGCGCTTGAAGCAGTTCCACTTCTTCGATTTTCTGTCGTACACCGAGTTCACGAAGCAGTGCCAGTTCTTCTCGTCGACGAAGTTCTTGTCGGTGCGGTAGTAGAAGCCCGGATAACGGGATTCTTCACGGAACTGGATGTGCTTCATGTGCGCTTCCGCCGTCAAAATACGATGGTAGTTTTCCCATGCCCGCAGCAGCTCGTGCAGGTCTTTGGCGCGCATTTTGCCAGCGTCTTCCTTGAGCATTTCCAGCTTCTCTTCGGCGACCGCCAGCATCTTGTCGTTGGTGTTGTAGTAGGTGGCGACGCCCGCGACGTACTCGTCCATGATTTTCTGCAAGCGCATTTGCAGCATCTTGGGCGTGATGTAATGCGGGTTGATGTCGATGGCCGTGGTGTAGTCCTTGTGCTCGAGGAAGTTGCGCACCGGTTTGTAGATGGTCTCGGCGATCTGCTCGGGCGTTTCATCGAACTCGGGCTTCCAGTCCTTGTTGTCGAGCGCGTACTTGACCATCGCCTTCGAAGCCAAACGGCCCTCGGTATGCGAACCGGAGGAAAACTTGTGACCGGATGCACCCACGCCGTCGCCTGCAGTGAACAAGCCCTTGACGGTGGTCATCGAACGGTAGCCCCAGTTCCAGCCCTTGGGCAGGTGCGCGGGGATATTGCCCTTGTCTTCGTGCTCTTCGTCAGTCGGCGCGCCGAGATCTTCCGGGCCGGACACCCAGATGCCGCAGCAGCCCGAGTGCGAGCCGAGCAGGTAAGGCTCGGTCGGCATCAGCTCTGACATCTTCTTCTCCGGCTCGATGTTCTCGCCGACCCAGATGCCGCACTGGCCGATGCACATGTCGAGGAAATCTTCCCATGCTTCGGCTTCGAGGTGCTTCACTTCCTTCGGCGACAGGGTTTCCTTCAGCTTGGCCATGGCCGTGACGGTGTCCATGTAGATCGGGCCGTGGCCGTCCTTCATTTCCTTGAGCATCAGGTGGTTGCGCAGACAGGAGGCAGGCACGGCGGCCTGGCCGTAAGGCGGGTAGTCGTTCAGCATCTCCTTGTTCTTGACCATGTAGTCTTCACCGTAGGCGTTGACGGCCTTGGCCTTGAACAGCAGGAACCAGGCGCCGACCGGGCCGTAACCGTCCTTGAAACGGGCGGGCACGAAGCGGTTTTCCATCATGGTCATTTCCGCGCCGGCTTCGGCCGCCATCGCGTAGGTCGAGCCCGCGTTCCACACCGGATACCACGCGCGGCCCTGACCTTCACCCACGGAACGGGGACGGAACAGGTTCACGCAGCCGCCCGCGGCGAGCAGGACAGCCTTGGCCTTGTAGATGTGGATGGTGTTGTCACGCACCGAGAAACCCGCAGCGCCGGCGATACGGTTGGGGTCGTTCTTGTCATTAATCAGGTGCACGATGAAAATGCGTTCTTCGATGCGGCTCAATCCCAATGCCTTCTTGGCAGCCTCGGCAACGATCCACTTGTATGATTCGCCGTTGATCATGATCTGCCACTTGCCGGAACGCACCGGCTTGCCGCCGTCCTTGAGCAGCGGCAGGCCTTCCTTGATCGAATCGGCACCGTCGTGGCGCACACCTTCCGCGTCGGTCTTCCAGATCGGCAGGCCCCACTCCTCGAACAGGTGCACCGAATCATCCACGTTGCGCCCCAGGTCGTAGGCCAGATCGTCGCGGGTGATGCCCATCAGATCATTTGAAACCATGCGGGTGTAGTCAGCCGGATCCTGTTCCGGGCCGATATAGGTGTTGATGGCGGATAGCCCCTGTGCGACTGCGCCGGAGCGATCCATCGCGGCCTTGTCCACCAGTTTGATTTTGAGTTCCGTGCCGGTCTCGGTCTTGACCGCCTCAGCCCAGCGCATGATTTCGTAAGCGGCACCGCAACAGGCCATGCCGCCGCCGATCAGGAGAATATCAAGCTCTTCCTGAACAATTTTTGGATTACCGAAAGTTCCTTCAGACATTTTGCTCTCTCCAATTCAGTTGGTTGATTTGTTATTTGCGGCGGATCAGTTCTTCCGGCTTGCCGGCACGGTAACCGCCCATGACTTCCTTGGTGAACACACCGGGAGCGGTGAGTTCGGACACTTTGGGCATCGGCTTGCCACCGTACGGATTGATCGAACCCTCGGACGTGGTGCGGATCGGGAACTTGAAACGCTTCAGCGTGCCGTTGCGGAACTTGATCGTCCACATGATGGAGTCGGAGCCGCGCATTGGCTGCACCGAGCCGCCCAGCGGCACAATGTCGGCGTAGTGGCGCACTTCGATGGCACCCTGCGGACAGATCTTGACGCAGGAATAGCATTCCCAGCATTGCTCGGGTTCCTGGTTCCAGGCTTTCATTGCATGGCCGGTTTCAGAGCCGTCCTTGTCCAGCTTCATCAGGTCGTGCGGGCAGATATACATGCAGGCAGTTTTATCCTGCCCCTTGCAACCGTCACATTTTTCAGTACGTACAAAAGTTGGCATTCTCAATACTCCTCTAGTAAAAATAAATCACAAATACACGCATCATGCAGGTCGTGCTTAGTCGATTGGCTATGCAAAGCTCGCCCGCCCTATGCACTAAACAATCTGTTCCTTCACCCTTGCAGGGGGAAGGTTAGGATGGGGGTAGAACATCGAAACAGTGGGAAAGCACAGTTTCTACCCCCTCCCTATCCCTCCCCCTGCAAGGGGGAGGGGATGTTGCTCAAATCTCAGCGTCCCGAATGGCCGCTAAGCTTTACTTCTACTTTTTCATGTTCGGCCAATCCGGCGTAATAGGCGCGCAGCACCTCCAGTACTTCCGGGCGGCTGAATTCCGGCGGCACGTCGGAACCTTCCGAGAGCATCTTGCGCAGCTTGGTGCCGGACAGCAGCAGGCGTTCCTCATCACCGTGCGGACAGGTGCGCGCCGAGGCCATGCCGCCGCACTTGAAGCACCAGAACGTCCAGTCTATCTTCAGCGCCTGCGTCTCCAGCGAACCTTTCGGAACCTCGTCGAAAATGTGATGCGCGTCGAACGGGCCGTAATAGCTGCCGACGCCGGCATGGTCGCGGCCGACGATCAGGTGCGAGCAGCCGTAATTCTGGCGGAACAGCGCGTGCAGCAAAGCCTCGCGCGGCCCTGCGTAACGCATATCGAGCGGATAGCCGGCCTGCACCACGGTGTTCTTGACGAAATAATTTTCGGTGAGTACCGCAATGGCTTGAGTACGAACTTCGGCGGGAATATCGCCCGGCTTGAGATGGCCAAGCAGTGAATGAATCAAAACTCCATCGCATATTTCGATGGCAATCTTTGCAAGGTATTCATGCGAGCGGTGCATCGGATTGCGTGTTTGAAACGCCGCGATCTTGCTCCAGCCCATGGCTTCGAACAGCTCGCGCGTCTCTTGAGGCGTCATGAACAGCGTGCCGTATTTCCGGTCGAAGCCGCCCAGCGATAACACCTTGACCGGACCCGCGAGGTTGATACCGCCCTGCGCCATGACCATTTTCACGCCGGGATGTTCGAGGTCGACCGTGCGGAACACCGTCGCGCATTCATGCGCCTTGTCGATAGCGTATTTTTCGGTGATGCGCATCGTCGCCAGAATGCTGCCGTCATCCGGGTCAAGCAAGGCGATTTCGCTGCCGGTCTTGATGGAATTTGCGGTGGTGTTATCGGTGGAAAGCGTGATGGGGATAGGCCAGAACAGGCCATTGGACATCTTCATGCCGTCGCACACACCTTGCCAGTCGGAATAGGGCATGAAGCCTTCAAGCGGTGAGAAACCGCCGATGCCCAGCATCACAATATCGCCTTTTTCTCGCGAACTGACTCTGATTTGCGGCAAGGTACGCGCCCGCTCCGATTCTTCCGCCAGGGCTCTGCCCCCGAGCAACAGGGGGTTAAGGTCGACCCCGCCGTGCGGTCTTACGAGTGCCATGCTTTATCTCCCTTTCGCCAATTAACTTGAATTGACAGCAGGGTGATGCTAAAACTTTCGCCGGTAAACCACGATACCCCTAATGGGTTATGCCCTAATAGCTCATCTTGGCAACAAGCTCACTGCAAGGGCGCTCAGAGCTCTTCGTCGACCATGTTTTTGAATATATGCAAAGGGCCGGTCTTATGCGGGCTGCTCACCCGGCTGACAGAAAAAGTAATCTTGCTGTTCACACCCTTGACGGCAGCTTGGGTTCCTTTCAAACGAACACCGGCAAGATCGAGCCTGCTGTTTACAGCATTGATCGCGATCACTCCCGAAATATCACCATTGGTGATCGTGATATCGGAATTGTCCGCGAGCAGCCCCACATCCTTCCCCGGGATATCGGTATCGGTCAGGTTCAGCCTCGAATTGAGCACGCTCATCTGGCCCACGCGTGCGTTGCGGATGGTGATATTGCTGCAGTCGCGCAGTTCTATGGCGCGATAATCACCCTCGAATACCATGCCGGACTCGCCAGAACATTCGCCGATACGCTCACTGGCAAGCGCTGGCAGAAGTGCGGCTTGCTGGTAATACTCAGCCAGAACATCATCGCTTGCCAGCAGGTGCTTTCTTACCAGGACGTTTAAACGCTCAGTCTGATCCAGCATGGGCTCATGGCCGGAGCCGGAAATAATTTCCAGCCGCGCATGCGGCATGCGGGCGGCAAGCACCTTTCCGGTGCGCAGCGGAACAACAAGATCGTTGTCCCCCCAGAGGACCAGAGTGGGTGCGGTCACCGATGAAATGGCGTGACCGAAATTCTCTCCACCCAGCGCCAGCGCAGCGATCCTTTCCGGGCCACCATCGAGTACACGATCACGCCCCAGCGCGGTGTCAACAATATCGGTGGGTGAAATCGGCAGTCGTTCCGCCTGCTCCAGTATCTTGCCGGACAAGCGCTCGGCAAACCCCCGCATTTGCTGCACACCACTTGCACGCTCCATCATGGACCCGGCCTGGTACTTGGTGATCACCAAAGGATGAAGAATGCCGGCGGCATCGATCAAAACCAGCCGCTGGAACCGCAACGGGCGCTGTGCTGCAAAGCGCAGCGCCACGGCACCGCCCATCGAGTGTCCCACCACATGATAAGGCTTGTTTTGCAGATAATGATCGGCCAGAAAATGCGCCAGGCGCGCATAATTGGTAGGCGAATAGTGTTGACTGCCTTTGTCGGACTTGCCAAATCCGGGCAGATCAAAGGCGACAACATGAAAATCCGCTGCCAGGGCAGGGATGGTGCGCAGCCAGTCGTCGACGGACCCGCCGAGTCCATGGATCAATACCACCCCGAATTTGGCATCGCGGTTGGCCTGCACGGTGCAGACCCGGCCTTCGAATATCGGCTCCTCGATACACTCTTCATAGGTTCCAGTGACCGCATCACCGCCCCATGCAGGCTGCAGCCACATGAATGCCACCAGGCCGAAGATCAAACGCACTGCGACATTCATATCTTGAATCCCTTTTTGACAAGCGGGCTCGACGTGGCAGGAAGATTACACGATATGACGATATAATCAGCGCTTCCTTAATGTCAATGCTTTCATTGTTGCCCACCAAAACAATTCGACTACGATACCTTTAACTTGCTCTTTGACTACTCACCAGTAGGCGTACTCGTAAGTCAATCCGAGGATCATATTCAGGTCGGATTTTTTCTTGCCCGCTTCGGGAGATCTGTTGAAGCGGTAATCGACCTCGAAATTGGCGGAGACGTTGTCTAGGAGCGGGATGCGAAGACCTTGCTCCGCCCGCAGAACTACCGAATTGCCACTACCACTGTAGTATCCTTCCTGACGATGGAACAGCTTGAGCCGCTTCGACACGGCTTCCCAATCGAGTCCCAACGCCCAGCGTCCCGCCGCGTTACGCTTGTCCACGCCGACATTAACGTCCTCGTTGAAGTAGGAAATACCTGCCTCTGCGAAGAGGCTGAGCTGCCTGGTGTCGTAGAACTGGTACCCCATGCCGAGGCCTTCGGTGTTGCGAAGATTAAGGTTGGCGAAGGTGTCCTGTTCGGTGAGGAACTGGGCGTAGGAGTAAACCTTGTCTCGGGCAAAGAAGTCGTACTTCAGGTTCGCCGAGGAATTGCGGGCGGTCGCCACCCCGTTGGCCTTGGCGTAGTTGTACTTCCCATCGACGGTGAAGCGGTGCTTCCGTGTCCTTACCTGGAACCGGGTTGCGACATTCAGTGCCCTGGTGTCGGTGTTGCCGCTGTTGAGGCTGCCACCGAGATTGAAGATCCCGGAGTAGGTTGACGGATTGACCGACAGCAATTGATTCAAAGGCGTCGGGATCGATTTGCCGAGCAGCGGACTCTCGACCTGGATCTTTCCGCTTTCCGGGCAACTGATCCTGCCGATGAGAAATTCGTTGTCCTTGAACTCCGTAGGCAGGTTGCGTTCGGAGATGATGCAGTCGACCTCTTTCCAGGTGATGCCGAGCTTCTCTTCTGCATAGGCTGACTTGAAAATGAGCAGCTCTTTTTCCATCCTGACGATTTCGCCGGTGAGCCGATCGCCGTTTTTCATCCGGACTTCGTCAGCTACCGCGGAGTGCGGCGGAAGTGCAAGCAGCAACACCCCCAGGCAGCAAAGCAAGTAGCCCTTAATGGCCGCAGAATCCTTTTTCACGGGCAATTCCGGGGCACGCTCAAAAACCAGTTGCAACATTTTTTGGGAGAAAATGTTGCACGGGAAAAATCTTCAAGCAGTTGAGCATTGAAGAGCGAACGATAATCCAAACGCAACTGGAGAAGAGCATCAACGCGGCGGCGATTGCCTTGGGGTTGAATCGTAATTGAAGGGGGCAACTTCGTTTCATGTTTTTGCATTTTGCAGCTCCTGTTCAAAATCCAAGGCCCTTTGCGTTTCGGTGACACTCGTCCGATTTGATGCGCCTGCCGACGGCAGCTTCATAATAACAGTAAGGCAGGGTGCCAATAAGCGATTCGGTTGACCGGAATGTCAGACGGTTCTTCGCAACTATCGCGATCCCGGCCAGACATCCCAGTGCGGCCGGAGCTGATGAACCTATTCCGGCTTTGGCGCATGCCAATTGCGCGGGATGGGTTGAAGCATGACCACGCGATTGCCCTCGGTGTCGACGAACGCGACGTATTGCCCCACGCCGGGAATATCCATCGGCTCGCCGAGCAATTTTCCGCCCGCATCTATCAGCTTCTTGATTGATTGTTTGACATCGTCCACCGCGATAACGACGGTCGGATATTGCGCGGACAAACCCGGTTCTTTCGGGAAGAAGCCGCCGTTAATCGCGCCGGGCTTCTTTGGGCCGCTCTCGCCGGTTTCGGTGGTGGCAGCCAGCACGTAATTGCCCATATCCTCGCCAAGCGCCTGCATCTGCCAGCCGAAGACGGATTCATAAAACTTCGCCATACGCACGCGATTGTCGTACGGCATCTCGAAATGAACGACGGGATTCATCATTTTTTCCTCCCTATCAATTGACGATTAGTTTCTCTGTATGCGGGCGACTGCATAACGTTCAAATTTATGGGTGGCGCGTTTTTGCGCCGGCCCGGTGCAGCAAGGTGTGGCCCCGTTCAGCACGAGGTTTCCAGGCCATATTCATGTACAGGTTTCCACCCTGCAACTCTTGGAGCATCTGATCAAGACGCTTCAATTTCGTTGCCTCCAGTTTTGCCCGGGCAATCCAGCCAAGGTAATCGTTCTGCTGGTAAGGCGGGCGAGCCCGGTATGCTTCCATTAGCACGCGCTCATTCAAAGCACTCCTCACAAACGCAGGCATGGGATTCTTTGCGCGTTTGAGATGTCGGGTTTTGGATTCAGGCATGGCTGACTCCTGCGGGGTTAACGTTCAAATTGAGGGGCGCGCTGCTTCTGGCGCGTCCCTCTGGAATGCAGGGTTGGGCTGGATGTGTGATTGCTGGACATGATCCCGTGCTTTCCCTCCAAAAGTAATGCGAAGCTGTCACCCATTTGCATTGCTGCATCGGCCAATCACGCTGTTATTCAGCGCTGAACCAGATGTCGCCGTACCACGCCGAGGCCGCCGTGCCCGTATTGTCGGTGTCCGTCATGATCGCTACCGCATCTGCGTTGCCAGGTTCTGTGCCGAACAGGCGGCGGTAATCGGCGCGCACGTCGTGTCGCTCCTCTAGCCATTCTCCAACGCGCCCTGGACCTGACTGCACTGCAATCATGTGCGCGTTACTGGTGAAGGCATTAGGCCAGTGGCTGTCAACCGGCTGCCGGTTCGACCATACGTAGTTGATGGCGCGTGTGCGCCAGAAGGCCAGCCCACCAGAAAATACCACATAAACGCGCGCCGGATAATCGTCACCGGCGCGGGTGCGTTCATCGGTACCAGCCAGCACATTGTCGATTTTCCATGACCAGTGGAGGACTGGTGTCTTGCCGAGGTCGACTTTTACTTTGTGGTAAAGCCCTGAGGCGGCGCTGCTGCTTTCGGCATGCAGCGCAAGCCGTCCAGCCGATCTTTCCAGTACGTATCTGGTCTCACCGGCAAACGCCTTGGTCTGCCAGCCGCTCAGCTCACCTTGTGAAAAACGGGCGATATCAATGCGCTCGCCCACCGCCCATGTCAGTAAGGGCAGACAGCAGAGCATCAACCAATATAGGGCACCTCTAAAAATCCACATTTCATCCCAACTGCTGCGTTGCGGAAAAAATTCCTTGCTTACATATCATACATATGCGGCGCGGCGGAAATTTTTTGCGAGCAGCCGCTATGCGGCTTGCCTGCTTACCCCACTTCCGCGCCTTGCATTTGGGCGAACTCTGAATTTTTAGAGATGCCCTATAGTGGCTTTTTCATGGTAGCCGCTCGAACAGCGACTCAATGAGAAAGGGATCGTCGAAGTGGCGGCGGCCGACGAATGCGGTGGCATGGCGCCCCCACTGGCGCATGGCGCCCGGCGAGCGGATGCCCATAGGCCACAGGATGAAGCGCTCGCTGCGCTCTGTGCCGGCGATCAGCCCATATTCGCCGAACAGGCTGTGGTAACCACCATCGACGGGCAGGGAGCGCAGCGCGTCATACTCCTCCCATGCAATCGCTTGCGCCGCTGGTAGCGCTTCTGGTGGCGAGACTTCGTGGCCGCCCTGCGGGATGAAGTAGACCCGCTGGATGAAGTGGGTGTGGTGGGCGATGCGCAGCACCAGCGGATGTTGTCCGGGCGCTGGTTGCGGCAGCAGCGGTGGTTCAAAATAGCTGGTGGGGAGGTCGCTACGCAGGCGCAGATGCCGGCTCGGGAAAAACTCATGGTAGCAGCCGCAGTTATGGATGGCATCAAAGAGCCATGGCTCGCCGTCCGGGCCCAAGGTCACCCGCCAGTTGATGCCATCCAGGCGTCCGGCGTAGATGTCATTGCCCGAGCGTGCCGGAAACCAGACGATGTAATTGAGTTGCAGCAGTACCTGGTCGCCGAAGCGGGTATGCGAGATCTTGCGGTATAGCGTTGGGCGTGCCACGTCCATCATTGGCCCGTTATCCCAGCGCAGCATCCCGATACGGTCATTATCGTTCACCACGTCGACTTCCCATACCGGTGAGAATGTGTCGAACAGCCGGTCAAGGTCATCGGCCGTCGGCGAAGGGATGCCGAGCAGATCGCGTGAGCGGTTCAGGATTTCACTCACCTCTGCGGTTTTCATCGGTGTGCCGGACGATGTTCCAGGCTGCGGCGCCCAGCGCACCAGTTCTCCCGCGACCGGCAGCGCTGTCAACGGCGTGGCGAAGGTGTTGCGGGTCTCGGCATGCCAGGTCCTTATGTTGGCGGAGACGATAGGCGCAGTAAGTGGATAGAGGCCGGCCACCCGCCACCAGGTGACATAGTCATCCGGCACGCGTGTGGCAACACGCAGAGCGGCGCGCCGTTCCGGTTGCACAAGATCAGCGGCCAGCAGGCGCTCGCGGCAGCGGTTGAGTTCGTTACGCGGGGTATCGCCGGGATGGCCCGCCACCGGTGCGGACAAGTTACGCAGTTCCAGCGCGCGCGCTTCGGCATCCAGCGCAGCCATGTGCCCGGCCCATGCTGACCATTGCTCTTGTTCGATCAGATCGTCGCGGAACGAGGCGAGCAGGCGCGTCGTGCGCAGGTAGGGGAAACCGCTAACCGGCAACGATCCATAGTCACGTACCCCTTCATGCTCGATGGCGGTATCGACCTCCCGGTATAACGTCCGGCAGGCAGCCAGGGCGTCTTCTGCCGGCGTCGCAGGGGGCTTCCCCACCGTGGCGCAGCCAGCCAGGAGTAGTACGAGCAGCAGGCGGACGGCGCCTTGTATGGGCAAGGTCTCGATTCTGTACATCAGATCACTCTCCCGGAACATTACTCTTAAAAAGTGAAAGTTTACGGATTCCACCGGCAATCAATGCAATGCGCTCCAGACTTCATTTGCACGCGCATCGCGTCGCAACCATTTCTATAATACCTGTAGCGAATTGGATCATTCTTGTAGTAGCCCTGATTGGACTTCACCCGCTTTCAAAGACATTGCTCACATTAAGGGAGGCAGTTCATGCCCCTTTGACTCAGGACAGCCACAAACAGAACGACATCAAGCTTCTCTATAATCGTCATCGTAAATCACTAAGGAAACGCAGATTAAATCGTCATTGCGAGGAGCGTAGCGACGTGGCAATCCAGAAGTTCGTTTGATATCAAACAACTGGATTGCCACGCTTCCTGCCGCGCTTCGCTCGCAGCTAAAGGCTTTTTTGCAATGACGGATTGA
>JAUSMR010000207.1 GCA_030645955.1 Gallionella sp.
TCAATCCGTCATTGCAAAAAAGCCTTTAGCTGCGAGCGAAGCGCGGCAGGAAGCGTGGCAATCCAGTTGTTTGATATCAAACGAACTTCTGGATTGCCACGTCGCTACGCTCCTCGCAATGACGATTTAATCTGCGTTTCCCTAAGTCACCAAAATACGGTGACATAAGCCGCTGGTTAACGGCAACCAAGTCGCTGGTTATCCCGCCCCGGATGCTTCGCAACGCCGTGTCATGGCCGCCGCTTCAAAACACCCTCGGCGGGGCAGTCGGCCCGCGGTCTTCGATAATCGGGCGCAGAGTGGGATTTGTCGGCACCGCATTTCCGGGTGCCATGTTCTGTTCCTGAATTGCGCCATCCACTACCGCGCTTTCGCCTCTTGCTCCATCTGTTGCGCCACTTTTGCCTTGCAGCGCCGGAGGTGGCACGGCGGTGAATATGTTGAGGTTGACGGGTTGCAGTTGCGGCATCTGGTCGGCAGCGGCGGCAAATCCCATCTGGTTCGGCAGAATATTGATAGTGCCTTTGTTGGTGGTCATGACGGTCTCGCCGGCGTTGACCTTGTTATAGGTGCCGACCGGCGCGATCGCCGCCAACTCGCTGCCCGGCACAACCACGAAAATCTCATGATCGGTACCACGTATGCCGATAGTCGATGCGGCCGTGGTGATGCGGTAATTGGTCTTGTTTTTCTGGCCAATCAGGCCGGTGATCGCGCGGAATCCGCCTCTTATCAAGGAGAAGAAGCTCTTCTCATTGCCGTCTTGTTCGCCGGTAAACACGAAACTGTCGAACTTGAGCCTGGAGTCGGGGCGCACAGCGATCAGGCCGCCATCCCGCATCTTGATTTGCGCAGAACTATACTTCGCGGTCGTCACGGTATCGCTCTCATGCACCACGTCGCCTTTTTCCAGGGCGCGTGTCTGTCCTGCCGAGTTGGTGACCTGAACGGAGCCATTCACAAATTGCGCGTGCCCGGCAATTCCCGCGTAAGCCGCCTGGCCAAACAATGTCAGGCAGGCTGTTAACAAGACACCCATAAAGACAGTGATACTCTTTGTCGCTTTCATGATTACGCCTCCATACAGCTAAAATTACCGAAATTCTCGGCGAACAGTCAGTGAAATATCCATCCGGTCATAGCCGTAAATGGCGATATTGGAATCATTCCTGGAATAGTTCAGTTGCGGACGCAGCGTCCACAATTTGTCCCAATGCCAAGCCGCTCCCAACTTCAGGTCGTACAGGCGGTCTTTGCGCTGGCGCAGAAAGAGGTAATTGACTTTGCCGTAGTCGCCGATCTGCATACCCGCGCTGGCAAATAGCGTTGTTCTTTCACCGAGGGCCGTCTGGCCGCCAACGCGCAATCCGCTGAAACGCTTGGCGCCATCGTTGCGTCCGCCGCCGGGATTGATGATGCCGATTGATGGCACCGTGACGACAGGCGCAACATCCTTCTCGGTACCGTAATGCGCGCTGCCGGACAGTGATGACTTGCCGTCAGCCAGCACATGCAGCCAACCGAGTCCGGCGGCCTGCTGATCAATATCATTCGGTTGCATAAGCGGGTCGGCATAGCGATATTGCACAGACTGGGCAAATGCATTCAACTGGTTGCTCGGGCTGAATACATGGCGAAACTCGGCTTTGATGCCGGTGGTATCGATGTTGCGCGCACCTCCCAGATCGTATTGGCCGCCGACTGCGCCCACACGCAACCGGTTAGCCTGCGCTTCATACACGACTCCCGCACGCACATCGGTGTTGACTGAATCGAATTGGGTATGGGTCCGGTTGGCGTGTTTGCGCAAATCGGCGCCAGCGTACAACCCCCAATGGGCATTCAAGCTGTGATTGATCTCGCCGCCTGCGGCTGCGGCATAGTAATTGTCGGACGCTTTTACGTTGGCCGGATCAAGCGTGGCCATCGTCGCAAAAAGATCGACGAATACCTGGGATTGGCTGGTGGAGTTATTGACGTTGCTATCGCGCCCAACCTCCACTTCCACATACCCGGAGAAGCGCGTCCGTTTTCCATCTTTCTGCGCGGCTATCGCATCCAGATATTTCTGGATATTGGCGCGTGTCGCTGCGGAGGTATTCTGCTTCAGCGCTGCTGTAAATTCTGTCCGGGCGCGGGGAAAATCGCCCAGTTGATAATAGGCGCGGGCCATATCGAGCCGCGCAGCGGCAGAGTCGGGATTCACCGCCAATACCCGCTCGAAGGCCAGTGTCGCCTTGTCCGGCTTGCCGCTGTCCAGCGCAGCAATGCCGATCAGGTAATCGAAGCGCGCCTCGCCGGCATACTCGAATTCGAGCGGCTCCAGCAGATTATAGGCAGCGCCGGGCTTGCCGCTCCCGATCAATGCCCCGGCATCGTGCAGCAGCGCCTCGTAGGAATCGGACGGATTGCTGGCGACTGATTCCATAGGCTGAAGTGTTTTCTGCCCGGCTTCCTGCGCACAGACCCCACTTGCCGCTGTCAGCACGCCGAAGAATAGACCGATTGCCGGCTTGGGGAGATATCTGGGTTTCATGGTGATGATATTCATGGGAGTGGCTTAATCGTTGTGGCATTCCAGGCCGTCATCATGCTCGCCATCGCCGTGGTGAGTCCGGGTGTCCTGTATGGTGTGGTTATGGTGGCCAGATTCGTTCTTCTCAACATCTGCGCAGACTGCGGGCGTCGTGCTGGCCGTAGCCGTAGCCGTAGCCGTAGTCGGAGTCGGAGTCGGAGTCGGAGTCGGTGCCGGAGCCGGAGCCGGAGCCGGAGCCGGTGCCGGAGCCGGAGCCGGAGCCGGAGCCGGAGTCGGAGTCGGTGCCGGAGTCGGAGTCGGAGTCGGAGTCGGTGCCGGTGCCGGTGCCGGTGCCGGAGTCGGTGCCGGAGTCGGAGTCGGGGCCGGAGTCGGAGTCGGAGTCGGAGTCGGAGTCGGTGCCGGTGCCGGTGCCGGTGCCGGTGCCGGAGTCGGTGCCGGAGTCGGTGCCGGAGTCGGGGCTGGGGCCGGAGTCGGAGTCGGAGTCGGGGCCGGAGTCGGAGTCGGGGCCGGGGCCGGGGCGACAGAAGCAGGAGCTGGGGTGACCGATGCCGGACGGGTGAGCCTTGCTCCCACAGGGTAGGCATAGGAAACCGAGTTCGATGCAATGCCGAAGTCATAGACCAGTGCGCTATAAGGCACAGAACCTGCGAGCGTATGCGCTCCGGGGACGACCGGAATCGTGCCTGCAGAATAGATGCTGGCCGGGCTGATGGGGGTGAAGAGCGATGAGCTGACCAATACATTGTCCAGTTTCAGGTTCGCCAGCGCGGCTGTCTCGGTGACCACGTTCATCAAGGCGCCGCTGGTTCCGGCCAGGCCGTAAACCCCGAAGATGGAATCGGTCACGCCCATTTCGTCTGCCGTAACCGCAGCCGGTGTAACCAGAACCATGCTTGGGTCGCCTTTGCCGGCGGTATCATCCGCGTAGCTGCGCATGAATTGCGCCACGAGCACCGGGTTGCTGGACACGAACTCGCTGAAACCCGACAGGGTAACGTCCGCGAACTGCCCGGCGTTCAATGTGCCGATTATTCCTGCCGGTGTTGTGGTGAAGGTGGTGCCATCCTGGGATGCCATCACACGCACCGTGTAACGTGCGCGGCCGCTGAACGGCACGGTATGGTGAGTCTTGCCCCAAAGGGTAATATCGGGAATTTGCTCGACCAGATAGTCGCAGTAGCCCACATTGGATGGCACTTCGGCACAACGGTGCCCGCCGAATACCGCAACAGGTTTGTCGGCAGTCACGAGAGTGCCGGTCATGTCCGCGCCAGCCGGATTGGCGAGCTGGTAGGTTTCGCCGCTGTTAAGCATGACCGTAAATGCAACCCCGGCCGGTTTGGTCGCACCGGCAGCGGCAGGGGTGATGCTGACGATAGTGTTGTTCTGGGTGGCTACCACGGCGAATTCCGAGCCGGCATATCTGGCGCTGGCGTAAGACATCACGTAGTAATTGGTCCCGAGAGCGGCTGTCGGGAAGGCCAGATAACCATCGGCAGAGGTGGCGCTTTCCGAGACTGCATGCACAGAGACCGGGGCCAGTGCCGTCACGTGGATACCCTTGGTTTCGATCGTCTCATTCGATGTGATAACCACAGCCGGGTCGAGCGTAATCATGGCCTGGCTGCCTGCCGCCACGGTAAAGGGTGTCACCACGCCGTTAAATGTCACCTCTCCGGTGGTCGCGGTTGCCGCAGCCACAATCAGCTTGTTGGTAACGGGCACGTTATTGCATAAGGCGGGGCTGCTGGCGCAAAGATGGTCGGGCAGCGTCAGATAAAAATCTGCTCCCATCGAGCTGAAGACGGCAACAGGAGCTGATGCGGAAGTCGTGGTGGTTGTGCCGCCCCCGCCGCACGCGCCCAACAACACCGAAGACAGGAGCAGCGCACTTTGAATAAGCTTCGCATTAATTGGACGCATGACAATACTCCTCTACCTCGGTTCAAATGGCGGAAAGGAGTAAATGGTTCGGACGCGATGGCGCAATGATGCTGCGTAGATGCATACGGACGAACATCCGTATCGCGGTCCCGCTGCCATAGTTTCCCTTAGGCCGGTGACTTTGCGTCCTTATCTTTCGATAAGTTTGCCAAGTGAGCTCAGGCTAGTGGATGGCCGTTATGGGAGTCAAAAGCTAACCGACGAGTGGTTGAATTTCCGGATGAGCGGCGAAGTGGATTTTTGCCAAAGGGTTAAATCAAACCTTTCTCCGCGAATAACAGTGTGTAATCTGCGGATTCAGTCGCCGTTTTTAGTTTTAATCTGGAAAAAGCAGTTGGCAGAAAATATTGCATTTCTTCAATGCGTTGTGATGCTCTTGTAGGTGCGAATTTATTCGCATGTAACCTGTTGTTCGTGCGAATAAATTCGCACCTGCCACTCCGCCAACTGCTTTTTCCAGGTTTAATCCTCACCTCAAGTCCACAACGAACAAGCCCGCGATCGCGGGCTTGTTCGTTGCAAGGAAGCATGAGACTTTCTTTAGGGAACCGCTGATTTATTCACCCAAACTGTCGTTGGCCTTTAGCTGCGAGCGAAGCGCGGCAGGAAGCGTGGAAATCCAGTATTTGGATGTAAATCGAACTTCTGGATTGCCACGTCGCTACGCTCCTCGCAATGACGATTTAATCCGGGTTTCCTTAACGATGGAACGCTGTCACACCGGATATCACCTGGTTACTCGCTGTACTAACATTCTGCAATCCATATGCCATCATCGCTCCGGTAGCTCCTGCACCACTGAAGCCGCCCACGATCACCCCTTGGGCTGACGTGCCGCAACCGGTTGCACACGTTACCGTCAGATGTCCCGCCGTACCAACGGGAATCATACTATCGGCATAAAAAGCGGTCTTCTGGATGATCGGCACATTTGCAGCAGCCGCATCCAGGGTTGAGCCAGCAACCGTCACGTTCACGCCGACATTCACCGTTTGCGCGGTAAAGTCGGCACTCAGCGTTGCGTTGTTCAGCGTGCCCGCAGTGCCCAGATTGTCGGTCGGCGCGGTTCCCCCGGCATTGGTGTACGTATAGGTGCCAGAAACGGGCAGCGTCACCGCAGCCGTTTCAGTTGGCCCGGCGATCCAGTGCAGGCTACCCGCCAGCGTATGCGGCGTGGTCACGGCGGTGTTCCGGTCCGTAGCATTCACACTGCCGCCCTCCCAGCGCCCCCAACTGATACCGGTGGCCGCATTATTGCCCGCATCGGCCAGTACACTGGTGTTGCTGGCCAGCGTCATTGAAGGATCGTTGTTTCCACCGTTGTTGATGGTATTCATATCAAACCGGGTCAGGTTACCGGCTCCATCCGTCACCATCCGGGCCGGGGCATTCGCATAGTAGCCGAGCACGGGTACAGCAGGTATGGCCGCGGCATTCGGGTCGGTCAAGGACATCATCACCTGGCGATGCGGTGTTGCAATATTGCTCGTGGTACTGGCCAGTGCCGCCACCCCGTTAACCTGTTCGAAAGAAAATGAAGGCAGCAAGGCACTCAGGTCGTAACTCAGGATCGCGCCATTCAAACCGATACCGGACAACTGCCCCGAAACGTTGCCAAAGCCTGGCGTGCTGCCATCCACGGTCACGGTCAGAAAGCCCGGCCCGGTTATGTTGTAGCTCGATGCCTGGAAAGCCGCCCCGCCGATCCCCCTGCCGCCATTTATGATCGCTTCGTTGCCCGCCAATGTTTGGGCATTCCAGGTGTGTGACACCGGCGTAGTCTGCATATCGGGAACCGACAGGTCGATGTTGATATCCACCACCTGCCGGGTGAAATCCACGGTCAGTGCGGTCGTGCCCAGCACCGTGCCCGGTGTCCCCATGAAATTGGTCACCATGCCGCCATCAAAACTGAAGGTCTTGGTGCCGACCAGCGCATTTGCCAGGAATAGCGGCCCGGCTTCCGGCCCGGTGATCCAGTGTGGGCTGGCTGAACCGATACCAAACCCCCAGGCTTGGGTATAGCTGCCCGCGTCCCAGGTGCCTAAATAAATGCCGGTCGGCGCGACAGCATTGGTGGCGTTGGTGGCTGGCGTGCTTGTGCAGGTGGTGCAGGTCACCGTCGTCGACATGTATCCCGAGCCTGGAGCCGCCGCGCTACCCGAACTATAAGCAGTCAGCACACCGCTGACATCGGTGCTGAGGGTATCTGCCGTTTGAATGCTGCCGCCGTAATCGGCCACCATATACATGCCCGTCGGCGCAGCGGTGCCATTAGTGATTGTCGGTCCGGTGCGCGCTAAAGCCGCTTGGCCGGAGACCTCCCCGCCTGCATTGGCACTGCTGTCCCCCAGGTTGTACGACAGAATCGCGCCGGCGTAATTCTGTCCTGTAAAGGCGCCGTTCAGACTGCCAAAGCAGGTCGGGCATAAGGTGGGCGCACCCACCCCCATGGAAACGGTCAGGTTGTTATTTGTTCCACCCGGAGAGGAACCGGCAAAAAATTGGGGGCCGCTCAAGCTCAAGTTGCTCGCACTCGCCGACCAGGCCTGGCCTCCCACTGTCAGGGCAAGATCTGCGCTGACCAGACTGGTGGTGAAATCCACGCCGATGGAAGCACTGTTCAGCGTGCCGCTCCGCCCGTACCGTTTGTCATAAGGAGCCGTGTTGCCGTCCAGCGCGTAGGTGAAAGTCCCATACATCTGACCTGCGGGGGCGGTAATCCCCGCATCCAGATACCCCTCCGGCCCGTACATCCAGGTAGTTGGCACACCACCCCAGTTCGCTCCTCCCAGCGTGGCAGTCAGGGTGTATTCCAGCGCGGTAACACTGGTCCAGCGGCCAAACTGGATGCCGGTGGTGGCGGAAGTCGCCACGCCGGTAACCGGCGTGACCCCACCTGTCTCGGAATAACTAATGCTCCCGCCGCCGACAATTTCCCGGTCTATGAAGGACGACAGGTTGCTGCTGCCAGTGGGGGTATAAATTATATCGGCCGGTGCTGCCATGGGGCTCCCCCACCCCTTGCTGAAAAACGGTACCGAAGTCTCGATCAAGATGTTGCTCGGGGTGTAAGCCGCAAATGGTCCGCCACTGGGTGTGCCTCCGCCGCCAGAGGTTTCTTCGCCGGTAAGATCAATGCCGTCTGTAGTTGTGATAGGCTGCAGGATGTGTGTCTCTTTACCTTCCCCTGTGGAGGATGCTACCTCAGCCGCAGGTGCTGCCCCCTGCTCTGCGGTATTATCCACCGTCGCGGTTTCACGCACCTCCTTGACATCTTCCTTGCCCTCCTCCTTGTCGCTCTTGGCTTCTTTGGTGGGTTTGTCTGCTACGGTGAAAATGTCGGTGTTAAGCGGCCTCAGTTCCGGCATTTGATCAGCCGCACCTGCGAAACCCATCTGGTTGGGCAGCACGAAAATGGTGCCTTTGTCTGTGGCCATGAAGGTTTCACCGACGTTCACCTTGTTGTAGGTGCCTGTCGGCACGGCATTCGCCAACGAACTGTCCGATCCCACCACAAATGTTTCGTGGTCGGTACCGCGTATGCCTATAGTTGCCACTGAGGTGGTAATTCGATAATTGGTTTTGTGCACCCGCCCGATCAGACCCGTAACGGCACGGAATCCGCCTTTGAACAATGAGAAGTAACTCCTTTCACTTCCGTCTTCCTTGCCGTTGAATATAAAACTGTCGAACTTGAGTCTGGTGTCCGGGCGCATGGCGACGAAACCGCCATCCTGCATCTTGATCTGCGCACTGGCACCCTTCGCCGAGATCACCGTATCGCCTTCATTGACCGCTACACCCTTTTGCAGGGTGCGCGTCTCTCCCGCTGCGCTGACAATCTGAACGCTGCCATTAACGAACTGGGCGTACCCGGCGACCCCCGCGAAGGCCGCCTGGTTCGCTAGAATCAAGCTGGTCAGGGCAATACCTAAATTGATAGCGATCTTTTTTATGGTATTCATGATTACACCTCCCTCAGTTTCGATTACCGGAAATCACGGCGAATAGTCAGGGAAACATCCCTCCGGTTATAGCGATAAATGACGATATCGGAATAGTTTCTCGAGTAGTTAAACTGTGGACGCAGCGTCCAGTTCTTGTCCCAATGCCAGTTCGCACCGGCAGACATATCCAAATGACGATCCTTGCGTTTGTGCAAAAACGATGCGTTGGTCTTGTCATATACACCCGATTGCAATCCCAGATTAGCGAACAACTCGGTGTCCTCGCGCAGCGCTGTTTGTCCGCCCGCGCGCAAGCCCAGCCCGCGCTTGTTACCATCGGCACGGCCACCGCTGGGATTGGCCGGTGTAATGGGCGCCACATCGTTTTCATTCGCCAAATACAAACTGCCGAACAATACCGATTGCCCATCCGCCAATACATGCAGCCAGCCGGTGCCGAGTATGGCCTGATCGAAATCGTTTATCGTCATTGCGGGATCCACGAAACGATTGCGCCCATACTGCGCGAATATGCTCACTTGATTTGTGGGACTGTACACATGCCGCCAGTCCGCACTGAAACCGGAAGAATCGCGGTCGTGCACTCTCGCCAGGTTATATTTCCCGCCTGTTCCGCCGATACGGAAAATATTTTTTTGGCTGTCGGTAAACGTCACGCCAGCCCGGCCATCCAGACTCAGTGTGTCAAAACGGGTTTGGGTGTTATTGCCGCGTTGGCGCACATCTGCACCGGCGTACAAACCCCAATTGGCATTCAGGTTGTGGCTGACCTCGCCGCCTGTTGCAACGCTGTAATAATTATCAGCGGTTTTCAGATTGGTCGGGCTAAGGGTGAACGTTTGATTGCCAAAGACCGGAACGTCAATCTGCGACTGGCTGGTGGAGTTATTGACGTTGTTGTCATGCCCCAGCCCCCCTTCCACATAAGCGCTGAATCGGGTCTGTTTGGCCGCTTGCTGCGCGGCTATCGCGTCCAGATATTTCTGGATGGTGGCGCGCGCCGCTTCGGGCGGGTTTTGTTTCGCCACGGTTTCAAGCTCGGTCTTGGCACGCGGCAGGTCGCCGAGCTGATAATAAGCGCGCGCCATGTCCAGGCGCGCACCGGCAAAATTCGGATCTACCGCCAGCACCCGCTCAAAGGCGAGGGTTGCTTTATCCGGCTTGCCGCTATCCAACGCGGCAATACCGATCAGATAATCAAAGCGCGCCTCGCCGGAACGGTCGAACTCAAGCGGCTCCAGCAGATTATAGGCATCGGCGGGCCTGCCGGCTTTCATCAAGGCTTCGGCATCGCGCAGTGGTTTCTCGCGAGCATCACTCCCGGCCGGCTTTCGAGATTCAGGTTCGGAAAGCTGGCGCGTTTTCTGCCCGGCTTCTTGCGCATAAACCCCGCTTGCCGCCAGCATCAATCCAGCGAATGCCCAACCCAGCGATTTTGCGAATTTCATGATTTCCACCTCGCGTTGTATTGTTTCTTGAAAAGCATAATACGCTTTCACGGGGTGAGGTCAACCTGCCGAAAAGGCCCGTGTTATATCAACCCTCTTTCAGCAAACGACAGGGTCTGTCCAACCGCCACCACGAAGTGATCCAGCACACGCACGTCCACAAGCGCCAGCGCCTGTTTGAGCGCGCCGGTTAACAGCTGGTCTGATTGGCTGGGTTCGGCCACGCCGGAAGGATGGTTGTGCGCCAAAATGACGGCGGCGGAGTTGTGCGCCAGCGCGCGTTTGACCACTTCGCGCGGATACACGCTGGTCTGGCTGAGTGTGCCGTGGAACATCTCTTCCGAGGCGATCACACGGTGCTGGGTATCGAGGAACAGCACCAGAAAAACTTCCTGCTGACGTCCGCCCAGCAACAGCTGCAAATAATCGCGCACCACGCGCGGGGAATTGAGCGCATCACCGCGTTGCAACTCCTCCTTCAACGCACGCCGCGACATTTCCAGTATGGCTTGCAGTTGCACATACTTCGCCTGCCCCATGCCCTTTGTTTCGCAGAAATCAGATTCACTGGCGGCGACCAACTGGGTGAGATTGCCAAACCTGGTGAGTAACTCGCGCGCCAGATCCACCGCGCTCTTGCCGATCACGCCGGTACGCAAAAATATCGCCAGCAGTTCGGCATCGGAGAGCGATGCCGCGCCTTTCTGCAACAGCTTCTCCCTGGGTCGTTCTCCTTCCGGCCAATCGGTAATTGCCATATCACCCTCCCAGCCCAGACGGGCTGTTTCTTGATAAGATGCGCAGCATTATGGAACAAGCCAGTCAAAAACGCATTGTGCCAGTGAATCGCATAATCCTGGGCATCACCGGCGGTATCGCGGCCTACAAGTCGGCGGAGTTGCTGCGTCTGCTGATCAAACAGGGCATGGAGGTGCAAGTCGTCATGACGGAGGCGGCGTGCCATTTCATCACGCCTGCCACGATGCAGGCATTATCCGGCAAACCGGTGTTCACCGACCAGTGGGATGCGAGCGTGCCGAACGGTATGGCGCACATCAATCTGAGCCGCGCCGCGGATGCAATTGTGATCGCGCCTGCAAGTGCCGATTTCATTGCCAAGCTGGCAAACGGACTGGCGAATGATTTGCTGTCCACTTTGTGTCTGGCGCGCAATTGCCCGTTGCTCATCGCTCCGGCGATGAATCGCGAGATGTGGCTGAATACCGCGACGCAGCGCAACGTCGCGCAACTGATTGCCGATGGTGTGCAGGTGCTTGGCCCGGATAACGGTGTGCAGGCGTGCGGTGAGGAGGGTATGGGGCGGATGCTGGAGGCCGGGGCGTTGGCGCAGGATGTTGGTCGGGTTTTAACCCGACACAGTAACAGCGTCGGGTTAAAACCCGACCTACAAGGCAAAAAAATTCTGATTACTGCCGGGCCGACTTATGAAGCGATAGACGCGGTGCGCGGCATCACCAACCGCAGCTCCGGCAAGATGGGCTATGCCATTGCGCAGGCCGCGCTGGAGCTGGGCGCTGAAGTGACGCTGGTGTCCGGCCCGACCGCTCTCACCAGGCCGCACGGCGCGCAGGGCGTGGACGTGCAGAGCGCCGCTCAGATGTTCGAGGCGGTTAAACAGCACATGGATTCCTGCGATATTTTTATCGGCGTGGCGGCGGTGGCGGATTATCGTGTGGCGCAACCCAGCGCGCAAAAAATCAAGAAGAGCGCGAATAGTCTCACGCTGGAACTTGTGCCTAACCCGGACATTCTGGCGTACGTCGCCAACCTGCCCAATCCTCCGTTCTGTGTTGGCTTTGCGGCTGAAAGCGAGAATCTCGCCGAATATGCCGAGCAAAAGCGCCGCGCGAAGAAACTGCCATTGCTGGTCGGTAACCTCGCTCAACACGCCATCGGCAGCGACGACAATGAACTGGTTTTATTTGATGACAGCGGCAGCAATACTCTCCCGCGCGCCGGCAAACTCACGCTGGCGCGTCAATTGATGCAGCACATCGCGCAGCGTTACACAGGAGCAACCAGCAAATGAAACATCTCGCCCCAACAAAACACATCTCAGTAGACGTCAAGATTCTCGATCATCGTTTGCGTGACAACATACCCGGCTATGCGACTGCGGGTTCGGCGGGAATCGATCTGCGCGCGTGCATCGACCACAACATGGTGATACAGCCCAAACAGTGCGAGCTCATCCCCAGCGGCATTGCGATACACCTCGGCAATCCCGGTTTTGCCGCGATGATATTGCCACGTTCCGGTTTGGGGCATAAGCACGGCATCGTGCTCGGAAATCTGGTCGGCCTGATCGATTCTGATTATCAGGGGCAGATTTTTGTTTCGCTGTGGAATCGCAGCCAGATACCATTCACGCTGATGCCGATGGAGCGCATAGCGCAATTGGTCGTAGTGCCGGTAATGCAGGCGCAATTCAATATTGTGGAGGAGTTCCCGTTGAGCGAACGCGGCAGCGGCGGGTTCGGCAGCACCGGCAAGCATTGATTCAACGCAGGGGCGGGGGCTTGCCCCCGCCATTTTTGTGTGGTGATAAATCAGGGCGGGGGCAAGCCCCGCCCCTACAAGAACAAAATCAACGCTCCAGACTCAGTTCCAATTCGGTGTTGTCGCCCTTGCGCACCGATACTTTTTCAGTCACCGTCTTGTAGCCTTTCAGGCTTACAACAACGTCATGAACCCCCGGCTCAATTTCAGAACGCAATGGGGACAACCCGAAATACACACCATCCAGATACACCTTGGCGCGCGGCGGATTCGTTTTCACTGACAACAGGCCGGTTGTGAAATTGGCCGGCGATGTATCAGCCTGCACTGGCGCCGGCATTGCGGGCTGAGTGACGGCGATGGACGGGGCGACCGCTGGAGCAACATAGACGTCCACCCCCTTGATCGCTTTTGTGCCGGGCGTCAGGGTAAACAATTCAGGCCGGGCTGCCATCAAAGACGCGCTAATCGCCTCGACTGTTTTGCCGCTAACGACACGCAGCCCTTTATTCAGAAAGGCATCCACATCCGCTTTGTTATTGCCGGAAACTCCTGCAAAACGATCATTTTTTTCTGTCACCAGACCCGACCATACCACTTTGCCGGTAGCCGCATCCTTCAGCGTGGTCTCAATGGAGATGCTGATTTCATCACGGTTTTTGACATTCAGAAGCAACTCTTTAATTACCCCGGATACCTCAAACAGCACGTTAATTGCGTCGCTACCTTCCTGTACCTGAAAGCCTTCGGCATCAAAACGTTTTTTGATTGCTGCCGTCGCAATCACTGCGATATCCTGGTCCATGATCAACTCGTTGCCGCTTACTCCATTCACACGGGTCGTAATTTGTCCAAGAAAGCGCGGATTGCCAACCTGGCGTTGATCGATATATTGACTGACATGCAACGTCGCAGCATTCTTGCTCGTAGTCACGGAACTGTCGCCGGCCACCTTTTTTCCGCTGGTGGTGCTGAGCGCACTGTCGTTGGTGCCACCGACACTGGAACACCCGGCAACCGCAGACAACAGCACAGCCAGTGCGGCACGCCGCAATAATGAACTCATGAATTTCACCTCAGGATTTTTCGAGCATCTCAACTGCGGGCGATCACTGCTTCGATTTCAGCGAAAGTATGCGCCAATTCGAAGCCTTGAAGCTGGGCGCCCAACTGGCGGGCGATTTGGGTAACGGAAAACAAGCCGCACACCGTTTGCCTGCCATCCGCGCCTTCAGCCACCACCAGCGCATGCTGCCGGTGGGATTTTTTCAGGCTGGCGACAATTTGCCCGACTTTGGCATGTTGCACATCTTCAATTTTCATCGCCTCCAACTCGCGCAGCGTACTCATGATGTCGCGCACCATGATGTCATCATGGGTTCCACCCATATTGTTTATGAAGCGCATCGGCTTTTCTCCCAGCACATCGGTTGCCGTTAACAACCCTACCAGCTGCTCGTTGTCATCCAGCACCAGCAGCATGCGCACGCCATTACGGATCATCTTGGCATTGGCTTTATCCATCGAAGTATTGGCACGCACGCTGATCACCGAGACCTTGTTCAAATCGGTCATCACGTTCGCCGCCGGATCACTCAGTTTGACGTGCTCCGGAAGAACCTGTACCGGACGCGCACAAGTTGAACCCGTTTTCAACGGGAAAGATTGCAGTGGGGCATATTCCTTGATCACAACTGTCACTCCTTAACAAATTACTGAAATTATTGATTATCACGCCGGTCGACCTGCTTGCATGTGCCCGGCAAATAACGCACCAGCTCGTTGAGCGCCAGTGTGTAAACCTCGCGTTTAAATTCAATCACCGCATTAATATCCACCCAATACTCGTTCCAGCGCCAGGCATCAAACTCAGGGTGCGCACAGGCACGCAAACAGACATCACAATCACGACCAACCAGGCGCAGCAAAAACCATATCTGTTTTTGTCCGCGATAGCCACCGCGCGATTCACGCTTGCTCCAGCTCTGCGGAACCTCATAACGCATCCATTCACGGGTGCGTCCGAGTATTTTTACATGTTCCGGCATCAAGCCGACTTCCTCGTGCAACTCGCGGTACATCGCCTGCTCCGGGGTTTCGCCATGCTGAATGCCGCCTTGCGGAAACTGCCACGCGTGCTGTCGCACCCGCTTGCCCCAGAACACCTGATTCATGTCATTCGTGATAATGATGCCGACATTCGGGCGGTAGCCGTCTCGGTCTATCATTTGCTACTCTATTCGTTTAATTTCAATGCGCTGATTCTTTCACATTTCCCGTTTGTTGGAAAGCGAATCAGCCGCCTGCATACCGGACTGCACGTATTCCCTGTAAAATCACAGGCTCGTTATTCATAATTTCAGGTCTTGCACACTATGCGAGTTTCACAATTTTTCATCTCCACACTGAAAGAGGCTCCGTCCGAGGCGGAACTTCCCAGCCACAAGCTGATGCTGCGCGCGGGCTATATCAGGAAACTGTCCAGCGGTCTGTATACCTGGATGCCATTGGGTTTGCGCGTGTTGCGCAAAGTGGAAAACGTGGTACGTGAAGAAATGGACAGCAGCGGCGGAATCGAGTTGCTGATGCCCGCCGTGCAGCCCGCCGAGCTGTGGCAGGAAACCGGACGCTGGGAGGTGTTCGGGCCGCAGATGCTGAAAATCAAGGATCGGCACGCCAACGACTTTTGCTTCGGCCCCACCCACGAAGAGGTGATTACCGATATTGCCAGGCGCGAAATTCGCAGCTACCGCCAGTTGCCGGTCAACTTCTACCAGATACAGACCAAGTTCCGCGACGAGGTGCGTCCGCGTTTCGGCGTGATGCGCGCGCGCGAATTCCTGATGAAGGATGCGTATTCCTTTCACGCCGACTATGCGAGCCTGGAAGAGAACTACCGCGTGATGTATGACACCTACAGCCGCATCTTCACCCGCCTCGGCCTGAAGTTTCGCGCGGTCGCGGCGGATACCGGCGCCATCGGCGGCAGCGGTTCGCATGAGTTCCATGTGCTGGCGGATTCCGGCGAAGACGCGCTGGCCTACTGCCCCGCTTCCGATTACGCCGCAAATGTGGAATTGGCTGAAGCAGTTGCGCCAACAGCGCCGCGCGCTGCCGCTACGCAAACCGTGCAGAAGATCGCTACACCCGGCCAAAAGAGCATCGGGGAAGTCGCGGCTTTCCTGAAAGTGACACCGCAACAAATCCTCAAGTGCATTGCGGTAGTGGGTGAAATTGGCGGCTTTACCTTGCTGCTGTTGCGCGGCGACCACACCTTGAACGAAGTTAAGGCCAGCAAGATTGCCGCACTGGGTAACTTCCGCTTTGCCACAGAAGAAGAAATTGAACAAAACATGGGTTGCCGCGCCGGTTATATCGGTCCCGTTGGCACCCCTGTACGTATTTTCGCCGACCGCTCTGCCGCTGCCCTGAACGATTTTGTGTGCGGTGCAAATGAAAATGGCCATCATTACACCGGGGTGAATTTCGGAAATCAGGTCACCTTGCATGATGCGGCAATTTTCGACATTCGCAACGTGGTTGCGGGCGACCCCTCGCCGGACGGCAAGGGCACGCTGGAAATCTGCCGCGGCATCGAAGTCGGGCACATTTTCCAACTGCGCACAAAATATGCCGAAGCCATGAAAGCCACGTATCTGGACGCACAGGGCAAGGCGCAGGTCATTGAAATGGGCTGCTACGGCATCGGCGTATCGCGCATCGTGGCCGCCGCCATCGAGCAGAATTATGACGAGCGCGGCATTATGCTGCCAGCCGCAATGGCGCCGTTCCAGCTTGCCATCGTGCCGATCGGCATGGGCAAGAGCGCTGCGGTGCGCGATGCGGTGGAACATCTGTATGCCGCGCTGCAAACCGCAGGTATCGAAGTGTTGCTGGATGATCGCGACGAGCGTCCCGGCGTAATGTTTGCCGACATGGAACTGATCGGTATCCCGCACCGCATCGTTATCGGCGAGCGCGGCTTGAAGGAGGGCATGCTGGAATATCAGGGTCGGAACGATGCTCAGGCACAGCATATCCCCTTGCAAAGTGCGCTGAAGCTCGTAGAATCAAAAATATGCAACCAAACAAACCAGGATTGTACCCGCAAGGGGTAGGCCGTACGGTTCCCGTAGCTAAAGCTACGACCGCTACGCTCAGGAGCGAGGAACGGGGAGCGGGGAAGCCACGCTCCTCCGACTTTAGCTTGCTCCTCGATCCTCGATCCTCGATCCTTAAAGCCTTGCCGCTGTGCATGGCGGGTGTGTTGTTCGCCATCGGTATGTTGTTCACCTCCGGTGCGTACGCCGGAGCACAAGCATACAAGCCGCTTTCCGCCAGTGTACGCGCGGCGTTCCTGCGCAGCGTATCGGATCAGGCTGCGCTAAAACTGGCATTTGCCACTCAATATGAAGCCGATTTTTGGCTGAATGCAATGTCGCGTCGATTGCAGAAACGCTTGCCGGATATGGAATACCGCACGAACTTTCTCAAGACTGTGCATTACGAAGCCACGCGTGCCGGGCTTGATCCGGAATTGGTGCTGGGTTTAATCGAGGTGGAGAGCAACTTCAAAAAATATGCCGTATCCAGCGCCGGTGCGCGCGGCTACATGCAGGTAATGCCGTTCTGGGTAAGGGAAATCGGCACTAACGAACACAACCTGTTTCACCTGCACATCAACCTGCGCTATGGATGCACCATCCTGCGCCACTATCTGGATATCGAAAAAGGCGATCTGTATCGCGCCTTGGGACGTTACAACGGCAGCCTAGGCCGCCCCGAATATCCGAAGCTGGTGCGTGCCGCCTGGCACAATAATTGGGTATTGCCGCGCCGCACGGCTGACAGCGGCCACCGGCCCACCAGCGGCTAGAATTTCTTGTTTTTGATGTAGGTCTCAACGCTCTCGCGCGTCACCTCACCCGGCTGATAACTCACTTGTTCGCCATTGGGGCTGAACAGGTAACTGGTCGGCAGCACGTCCAGCTCGCCTATCTGTGCAGCAATCTTGCTATTGCCCATCACTACCGGATAGCTGATGCCATGTGCCTGCGAAAAATCGGTGACCTTCCTGCTCGAGCCGGAATCTATCGCGATGCCGATCACGACCAAATCCTTGTCCTTGTGGGCGTCGTGCAAACCGCTCAGTTCTGGGATTTCACTGAGGCACGGCGGGCACCAGGTTGCCCAAAAATTCACCAGCACCCATTTACCGCGATAATCTTCCAGGCGGTGAGTGTTGCCTTGTATGTCTTCCAGCGAAAAGCCAGCCGCGTGGCCGGAAAATGGCAAGGCCAGCAATAACCATATCAGCAAGTTGCGCAACATTCCTGTCCAGAGCCCTTCGAAGGGTTATATTCAATAACTTGCCCAGCGTCTTTTGCCGGGTTATAAACAGCCACTTGGTTGTCGTTTTTTGACCACCTAGTGGAATGGCTAGTAGTTCTATCAGTCAGATGGCTAGCATCTCCACCAGTAGTCATATCAGTGCCCATGCTTTTCAGGCGCCTTTTCGCCATCTGCCGCAGCTGCAGCGCCGGCACCATGTTCGGAAGCATGGGTTAAATACAGCGCCAGTGCGATAAGCGCGATACTTGCGCCAAGATAGACCAAATCCAGCGGCGTGTTCATGTGCATGTTCAACGCCTCTTCAAACAGCGTGACGATCATGATCATCAGAATCACTTTGGCCAGGCGGGACTTGAGGTCGTCCAGATTATTGATCACCAGTATCTTGCTGGATGACTTGCTGCCATGCGCCTGATCGATGTCGCTGATGAACAGCTCGTACAGGCCCAGCGAAAAAATCAGCATCACCGTTGCCAGCAAATAACCGTCCACCACTTCGACAATATGAGACACCGTGCTGTCGTGCAATGCCTTGCGAGCCTCGACAGTCAGGCTGGCATCGGCATAATGCAAAGCATGGCTAAACAAGTACACCACATCCACGGTAGCCATATAAAAAATCGCGATGCCCGCCAACAGGCTGCCTATCACGGCAGACAGCACCATGAAACGGCTGTTCCACAACGCACCTTCGAATAATTTCTCAAAAAATCCCATGCCCAGCTCCCAGCAAAAAATCGACGCGCATTAAAGCGCAATGGCTACTTCAAAGCAAGCATTCAGGCAGTGCTGCGCGCAAAGAGTTCCCGCAAAGTCAGATTAGAGCTTTGCTCAAGCTGTTCGACGTTAGCCGCAAACCATTGTTGCAATGGTCCGTCATTTTGACCGGCGGATAATGTGCCGCGATCCAGAACAAACAAGTGCAATAATTCGGTGGCGCGAATTTGGTCCACGTCACGCATCAGCAGCCAGCCGTGTCCTTCCGCTTTACGCACCATGTTGGCACTGGCCAGTTTCTCGAGGATTTTTTCCAGCGCGTCATAACCGAGATGCAGAGACTCTGACATTTCCGCGAATGAGCTCACCTTGCCTTGCTGAAAACCGTTTGCCATGATTTGCAGCACGCGCAAAGCATCCAGCAATTGGTTGGCAGGCAACGAGTACTGTGCCGCAGGAGCGCGCCAATGTGAAAGTGAGGCTGCGATGACGGCGCCAAACAAGATAGCCAACCAGGACAGGTAAATCCACATCAGGAAAATAGGCACACTGGCAAACGCGCCGTACACCAATTTGTAGGTTGGAAAATGACTGATGTAATAGCCGAAAACACGGTTCATGGACTCAAAGACGATTGCGGCCACAAGCGCCCCTATTAACGCGTGTGAACGCGGCACATAGCGATTCGGCACGAGTCCAAACAACATGGCGAACGCCAAAGTGGCAAGCAACACTGGCAGCACCTTCAACATACCCACGCCAAATACTGGAACATGCTTGGCGTAACCCATGGAAAATCCGACCAACCATGATGTCAATGTTAAACTTGCACCGATGAGCAAAGGTGCGAGTGTCAGCACCGCCCAGTAAACAACCAGCCGTTTGAGCAAAGGGCGCGGGCGAGCCACTCTCCAGATAATATTAAACGCCTGTTCTATAGTCAGTATCATCAACATCGCGGTAACCGCCAAAAACGCAATCCCCACCGCGGTTAGGCGTGTCGCGCTTTCGGTAAACTGCTGCATATATTGCGTGATAATCTTTCCCGCCATATCCGGCATCAGGTTATTTAGCAGGTAAGCCTTTATCTGGGCGGAAAATTCCTCGAATACAGGAAATGCCGAGAACATCGCCAACGCGATGGTCATCAAAGGAACCAGCGACAGCAGGGTAGTAAAAGTCAGGCTTGCGGCAATCTGCAAACAGCGGTCCTGATTGAACCGCGTCGCGATAAAGCGCATAAAATTAATAAAATTCAGCCAATTTTTTTGCATGGTTGCTTCGATTCCACAAAATGCGCACATGATAACCGACAAAGAAATCCCCGTGCTGTGCTACAGCCGGCTTGGCTCGTTCGACCCGATCACTCAATATCAGAAATATCCACCGGGTCTGTATAGAACATTACTCAGTCATGCAAGCTGAAGTATGCGTGCGACAGGAAGAAGCGATGCTCGCAGAAATAAAGTGGTCCACATGGAAATTGGGCAGCCATGATGGCTGCCCAATGGACTCGGTTTCTGACAAAAATTATTAGAAACGGAAACCCAGTTTGGCGCCGTAGGATGTGGATGAACCGGTTTTGTCATACTCAATGACAAAGTTGCTGAATCCCATGTTGATATTGGCACCCGCAAAAATTTTACTTTGGCGGAAAGTTTCCTTCGTCAGTGATCCCGCTGCATTTGGCGTGCTGTCTACCCAGACACTGCCGACTCCAGCGTATGGTGTGAAAATGGCGAAGCCCTTGGAAATGGAAACATCCAGGTTCTTGGTGCCCAATGACAGTTGGTTCACTCCGCTCAATTTGGTGATCGCGCCGCGAACGGCAACGGCGGGTGAAGCCACGCCGCCTTCGAGTATGGCGTAGCGCAATTCAAATCCAGTCAGTTTGATATTGGTGCTTGGCACGGCTGAGTAGAAAGCCGCCACATCGATGTTAAATGGCAATCCTTTGTAGACGTACAACTTCGGCAAGATCATGGTCTTCAGCTCGCTGCCGGTCGCTTTGGTCCAGAGCTGCGGGTTTTTCATTTCCGTCGAGGTTGCTCCGACACCCAATTCAAAACCGGTGATGCCTAATGGCTCTGCCGGCGTGGCGGATTTGTAGCTCAACGCCGCGCCCAGGTCTTCGGAGAACAACTTGAATTCAGACTGAGTCAGCAACTGTAAAGTATCGATGCTGGCCGCCAAAACCGGCTGGGTAAAACAGCCCAGCACGCATAACAATGCTAATTTCTTCTTCATGATGCATAACCTTTCTAGTGGTTGGTGATAATGTAATCGGTGGAATCTTTCCATACAGCGGATATCAGCTTAGCGCAATTATTGCCGCAGTGGCCAACCGCCTGTCGGACACGAACGGTACACCGATATCCGCCGAGTATCCGGCCGATGGCTTGCATCGAAGTTCACACCTGCGGGTGGGCGCGCTCCAGCTTGCTGTGCAATTTGTTAAGCGCGTTCAAATAAGCCTTGGCAGAAGCAACCACAATGTCGGTATCCGCGCCCTGCCCATTCACGATGCGTCCGCCTTTGGACAGGCGCACCGTCACTTCCCCCTGTGCATCGGTGCCGCTGGTGATGTTGTTCACCGAATACAGCTGCAACTCGGTGCCGCTGTGCACTATTTGCTCAATCGCCTTGAAAGTCGCATCCACCGGCCCGCCGCCCTGTGCGTCCGCCTGATGTTCCGCGCCGTCAATAGCCATTACCACCCTGGCCGCTGGCAGGATGCCGGTCTCTGAGTGCGCGCGCATGGATACCAGACGATAATGTTCGCTGACCTGCGCCACCGCCTCTTCACTGACCAGTGCCTGCAGGTCTTCATCGAAAATTTCGCTCTTGCGATCCGCCAACTCCTTGAAACGCTGGAATGCGGCGTTGAAAATATCTTCGGAAGCGAACTCGATGTTCAACGCCGCAAAACGCTGGCGCAATGCATTGCGCCCGGAAAGTTTGCCCAGGGACAGCTTGTTGGCATTCCAGCCCACATCCTCGGCACGCATGATCTCGTAGGTCTCGCGATGCTTGAGCACACCGTCCTGATGGATACCGGATTCGTGCGCAAACGCGTTTGCGCCGACTATCGCCTTGTTCGGTTGCACCGGATAGCCGGTGATACTGGAGACCAGTTTGGAGGTGGGCACAATCTGCGTGGTGTCGATGCGCGTATCCAGGTTGAATATATCGCGGCGGGTTTTTACCGCCATCACGATTTCTTCCAGCGAGGCATTGCCGGCACGTTCGCCGAGGCCATTGATGGTGCATTCAACCTGGCGCGCGCCATTCATCACCGCAGACAATGAATTTGCCACCGCCAGGCCCAAATCGTTGTGGCAGTGTGTGGACCAGATCACCTTGTCTGAATTCGGCACACGCGCTATCAACTGTTTGATGCGCTCACCCCACGCGGAGGGAATCGAATAACCCACCGTATCCGGCACATTCAGCGTTCTGGCTCCGGCCTGGATTACCGCATCAAACACCCGCACCAGAAAATCCATGTCCGAACGCACTGCATCTTCGGCGGAAAATTCCACATCGTCGGTATACTCCAGCGCCCATTTCACGGCGCTCACCGCACGCTCCACCACCTGATCGGGAGTCATGCGCAACTTGTGCTGCATGTGTATCGTGCTGGTGGCAATAAAGGTGTGGATGCGGCCCGACTTGGCTGGCTGTATCGCCTCACCGGCGCGGCGCACGTCCTTCTCACTGGCGCGCGCCAGTGAGCAAACGGTGGCATCCTTAACGATTTCCGCCACCGCGCGCACGGCTTCAAAATCACCCTGACTGGCGGCGGCGAAACCTGCCTCGATGACATCCACGCCCAATTTTTCCAGTTGACGGGCGATGCGGATCTTCATTTCCCTGGTCATCGCCGCGCCCGGGCTCTGCTCGCCATCGCGCAAAGTGGTATCAAAAATTATCAATTTATCTGTCATGCTGAACTCCGGTGAAAACAGGTTAAACCTGCACTACCGATACACGGTTAGCGCGCTTGCTTTATATTTGTGGGGGTATGGCAGCGTAGGGCGGGTCACACCCGCCGCTTAACCAGTTGAAATGGCGGGTGTGAACCGCCCTACGCTTGCTGTTGTTTTTTGCGCAGCCGCAACAGCCACAGCACATAACCGGACAAGGCATAACCCAGAAACAAGGCAAACAGCACGCCGGGCGGGTAGCTGGAAATCAGGATGAAGAACAGCGCTATCAGAAAGATCACCACAAATGGCACGCTCTTGCGCATGTTGATGTCTTTGAAGCTGTAGAACGGCAGATTGCTGACCATGCTAAATCCCGCAAACACGGTTAGTGCCGCCGCATACCAGCTTACTTCTTCGCCCTTGAAACCATGGTCCAGCATCACCCAGACAAAACCTGCAACCAGGGCGGCGGCGGCTGGGCTGGGCAAGCCCTGAAAATAGCGTTTGTCGACCACGTCGATATTGGTGTTGAAGCGCGCCAGGCGCAATGCGGTGGCGGCGCAATAAATAAACGCTGCAAACCACCCCCACTTCCCTATTCCCCGGAATGCCCATTCGTAAATTACCAGAGAAGGTGCGACACCGAACGAAACCATGTCGGACAGGCTGTCATATTCGGCGCCGAATTCGCTTTGCGTATGCGTCAAGCGTGCCACACGCCCGTCCAACCCATCCAGCACCATGGCAATAAATATCGCAACCGCGGCATATTCAAATCTGGTGTTCATCGCCTGCACAATGGCGTAGAAGCCCGCGAACAGCGCGCCGGTGGTAAACAGGTTGGGCAGCAGATAAATTCCGCGCTTGCGCAGATTCATCGATTTGCGGATATTGAATTCGTCCATGCGCCTAGATTAACCGTTTTGCGGAAGTATTGCCAAGATAGTCGTGGTCGCAGACACCTTGTCACCGATGCTCACCTTCACATTCGCATCCAATGGCAGGTACACATCCACACGCGAACCGAAGCGAATAAAGCCATAGCGTTGGCCGCGTGCCAGCACATCACCGGCTTTGACGTAGCACAGAATGCGCCGCGCGATCAGCCCGGCCACTTGCACCGAGGTTATGTCCGTACCGTTGGCTGTTTTCAGCCACACCGCGTTGCGCTCGTTTTCCGTAGACGCTTTATCGAGATCGGCATTCACGAACTTGCCGGGGAAATACCAGACTTGCTGCACCGTGCCGTCCACCGGGCTGCGGTTGGAATGCACATTAAACACGTTCATGAACACGCTGACCTTGATGGCCTCGCGCTGCACATACGGATCGTTAATGCGTTCCACCGCGACGATACGCCCGTCGGCGGGTGACAGCACCGCGCCGGCATCCTGCGGGATTTCGCGCGCGGGGTCGCGAAAGAATTGCAGCACGAACAGGACGACGACCCAGGACAACAGTTCAATGACGCCGCCGGCAAGGGCGGATAACAGCAGCGCAATGGCGATGGAGCCGATCAGGAATGGCCAGCCTTCGCGGGCGATGATGGGGTGGGGATAGTTCATAAATTCAGTTGATAGACGTAAGACGTAAGTTGGTAGTTGGAGATGTAAGCAGGCAGATAGACAATTGAAAACGTAAGTTGCGAGCGGCCTTGGCCTTAAACTAACAACTTACGTCTTACGTCTCCCGGCTAGTTTTTAGACTGATCAACCAGCTTGTTCTTGCTGATCCACGGCATCATCGCACGCAACTGTCCGCCGACTTTTTCAATCGGGTGCTCGGCATTCAAGCGGCGGCGCGCGGTCATTTCAGGGTAGTTGGTGCGGCCTTCCAGAATGAATTGCTTGGCGTAGGAGCCGTTCTGAATGTTCTTCAGGCATTCCTTCATCGCGGCACGCGCCTGGTCGCCGATCACGCGCTGACCGGTCACATATTCGCCGTATTCCGCATTGTTGGAGATCGAATAGTTCATGTTGGCAATGCCGCCCTCATACATCAAATCCACAATCAGCTTCAGTTCGTGCAGACATTCGAAATAGGCCATTTCCGGAGCGTAGCCCGCTTCGGTCAGCGTCTCAAAACCGGCCTTGACCAACTCCACTGCACCGCCGCACAACACGGCTTGTTCGCCGAACAAGTCGGTTTCGGTTTCTTCGCGGAAGTTGGTTTCGATCACGCCGCCCTTGGTGCCGCCGTTGGCTGCCGCATAGGACAATGCGATATCCTTGGCCTTGCCGGACTTGTCCTGATACACCGCAATCAGCGTCGGTACGCCGCCGCCCTTGAGGTATTCGGAACGCACAGTATGGCCGGGGCCTTTCGGCGCGATCATGATCACGTCCACATCATCGCGCGGCACGATCTGGTTGTAATGGATGTTGAAGCCGTGGGCGAAGGCCAGTGCCGCCCCCTTCTTCAGATTCGGCGCAATCAGTTTGCTGTAGGTTTCCGCCTGCTGCTCGTCCGGCAGCAGAATCATCGCCACATCGGCATTCTTCACCGCATCGGCGATTTCCATCACCTGGTGTCCGGCACTGACTGCCTTTTCCCACGAAGCGCCATCCTTGCGCAGGCCAACCGTCACGTTGACGCCGGATTCCTTCAGGTTCTGTGCATGGGCATGGCCTTGCGAACCGTAGCCGATGATAGTTACCTGCCTGCCCTTGATCAGGGAAAGGTCTGCGTCTTTGTCGTAATAAACTTTCATGTTGCCCTCTTTAATAAAAAATAGTTGTAAGTCGTAAGTTTGAAGACGTAAGTTGATATTGTCCGCTATGCGGTCTTTTGCGTTAACTAACAACTTACGTCTTACGTCTGCCTTTAACTGTCCTCAAAGTTTCAAAATTCTTTCGCCGCGCCCGATGCCGGAAGCACCGGTGCGCACTGTTTCCAGAATCAGGTCTCGTCTGATCGCCTGCAAAAATTCATCCAGCCTGGCACAGGTATCGGTCAATTCAATGGTGCAAGTGGAATTTGATTCGTCTATCACGCGCCCATGAAAAATATTTGTCACACGTTTCAACTCTTCGCACGCCGCGCCGTCGGCACGCACCTTGACCAGCATCAACTCACGCTCCAGATGTTCGCCCTCGCTCAAGTCCATCACCGCCGCGACATCCACCAGCTTGTTGAGTTGCTTGTTGATTTGTTCGATGATCGCATCCGAACCGTTCGTGACGATGGTCATGCGCGACAGGGTCGGGTCTTCGGTCGGCGCAACCGACAATGATTCAATGTTATAGCCGCGTGCCGAGAACAAACCCGCCACGCGCGACAGTGCGCCTGCTTCATTTTCCATCAGCAGAGAAATAATATGCCGCATTACAGTTCCTCCGCCAGAATTATCTCCGACAAGCCCCTGCCGCCGGGAACCATAGGGAACACATTCTCCGTCGGGTCGGTCCTGAAATCCATGAATACCAGATCATTTTTGCGCGCGAAAGCCTCTTTCAAGGCAGCTTCAACATCTGATGGCTTGTCAATACGCATACCGATATGCCCATACGCCTCGGCCAACTTGACGAAGTCGGGTAGTGCGTTCAAATATGTCTCGGAATAACGGTTGCCATGGAAAAATTCCTGCCACTGCCGCACCATGCCAAGATAGCCGTTGTTGAGCAAGATGATTTTGATCGGAAGGTGGAATTGCTTGCAAGTGGACAATTCCTGGATGTTCATCTGGATGCTGCCCTCGCCCGTCACGCAGGCAACCGTTGCGCCGGGATTTACCATTTGCACGCCCATCGCCGCCGGCAAGCCAAAACCCATCGTGCCCAAGCCGCCGGAGTTGATCCAGCGGCGCGGCTTGTCGAACTTGTAATACTGCGCGGCCCACATTTGATGCTGACCCACGTCGGACGTGATAAACGCATCGCCGCCGGTAATTTCATGCAGCTTCTCAATCACGAATTGCGGCTTGATAATTTCGGAAGAATTCTTGTAGCGCAGCCCGCCACCTATGGCACGCCAATCTTCCACCTGTTTCCACCATGCGGCCATATCTGCCGCGTCGGGCGTTAGCTTGCTGCCGCGCAACACGCTCAGCAATTCATCCAGCACCAATTTCAACTCGCCAACGATAGGCACATCCACCTTGACGCGCTTGGCTATCGAGGACGGATCGATGTCGATATGGATGATTTTTCGTGGCACCTGGGCAAAGTGTTCGACGTTGCCGATCACGCGATCATCAAAACGCGCACCGATCGCCACCAGCACATCGCAGTGCTGCATCGCCATATTCGCTTCATAAGTACCGTGCATCCCCAGCATCCCGACAAAGTGCTTGTCGCTGGCCGGAAAACCGCCCAACCCCATCAGCGTGTTGGTGCAAGGAAAACCCAACAAACGAACCAGGTCAATCAACTGCGCTGAGGCATCGGACAGCACCACTCCGCCGCCTGCGTAGATCATCGGTCGCTTGGCTTCCAGCAACATCTGCGCAGCGTGCCTGATCTGCCCGCTGTCGCCTTTGCCTGCCGGATGATACGAGCGGATAGCCACGCTGGCCGGGTATTCAAAGGTGGTTCTATGGTTCGACACATCCTTGGGAATATCCACCAATACCGGGCCGGGGCGGCCTGTCCTGGCCAGGTAAAACGCCTTCTTGATGGTCGAGGCGATGTCCTTCACGTCCTTGACCAGGAAGTTGTGCTTCACGCAGGGGCGCGTGATACCCACCGCATCGACCTCCTGGAAAGCATCTTCACCGATCGCATAGGTCGGAACCTGACCGCTGATGATGACCATCGGAATGGAGTCCATATAAGCGGTCGCAATGCCGGTCACAGCATTGGTCAGCCCCGGACCGGAAGTAACCAATGCCACGCCCACCTTGTCGGAAGACCGCGCGTAACCGTCAGCGGCGTGTACCGCAGCCTGTTCATGGCGCACCAATATATGCTTGACCTTATCCTGCTGAAACAATGCGTCATAAATGAACAGCACTGCCCCCCCCGGATAGCCGAACACATACTCCACCTGCTCTTCCTGCAAACAGCGGATAGCTATTTCCGCACCAGTCAACTCCATCACAAACACCCTGAATTAAGTCAGATTAAAGAATCGCGTAAGATAAAGGTTGGCGGCACTTTGGTCAACCTTTGCCGCAAATTTGCCGCAAATTTGCCGCAAATTTGCGTTGTTCCATGCGGCATGAGCGGCTATTTGCTACTATTCCGCATCAAAAAGGAGCAATCAAACTGTCCAGCCCCGCCGAATTATCACAGTTTCTCAGCAGCGTGGAGCGCCGCGCTTACAAACAGGCGTTATATGCAGTGCGTGATGAGCACGCCGCGCTGGATATTGTGCAGGACGCGATGATTAAGCTCGCCGAAAAATACGGCGGCAAGCCAGCCGCCGAATTGCCGCTGTTGTTCCAGCGTATCCTGCAAAATACTATTCGTGACTATTACCGCAGGCAAAAAGTCAGGAATGCCTGGACGACCCTGTTTTCCTCATTGGCACCCAAAAATGAAAACGATGATTACGACCCGCTCGATAGCCTCAGAGACGAAGAAAATCAGAGCGCACCCGCCACACCCGATACATCCCTGCAACAAAAACAGCTTATCGCGCTAATCGAGCAGGCGCTGGGCAAGCTTCCGGCACGTCAACGAGAAGCCTTCCTGCTGCGTTATTGGGAGGGTATGGACACAACCGAAACCTCTATTACAATGGGATGCTCCGAAGGAAGTGTAAAAACTCACTGTTCGCGCGCGGCACATGCTCTTGCCGTGCTCCTTAAAGAAAAAGGAGTGGAACTGCCATGACTGACGAACTGAACCCTGAAAAGATCGCTCAACTGCTGACACAAAGCACCCGTCACCTGGACTCGGGCACTTTGTTCGCATTGAGCAATGCGCGCCAGCTTGCCCTGCAAAGGCAAGCCGTGCGCGCGCCCGTTTTCACGCTTGCTGCAAGCCGCTTGGGACATTTGCTGTTTCAGGTCTCGATCTATCAATGGGTGTCCGCCGGACTGCTTGCGGCCATGCTCGTCATCGGAACGGGTTATTGGCATCACGCCCAGGAGCAGCAAATTGCTGAACTTGACGTGGCGATCTTGACTGACGAATTGCCGATTGAGGTTTTCGTTGATTAATTCAATCGTTAACGTGCCTCGGCAAATGCTACATCCTGTGCAAGCGCGAAATTGTGTAATTGCTGCCTTTCTGCTGCTGTGCCTGGCCTGCACGAGTGCCAGCGCTGCGGTTGCGTCATGGCGTTCGCTTTCTGCTGCGCAACAAGAAGCTCTTGCCCCTCTGGCACAGCAGTGGGACACCCTGCCGGAGGCACAGCAACACCGCCTGCTTAAAACCGCCAAACGCTATTCACATCTGACACCCGAACAAAAACAACGCTTTCTCAACCGCCTGACGATATGGAGCAAGCTCACCCCGGAACAGCACAAGGCCGCACGCGAAAAATATCGCGCCTTTAAAAAAGTACCGGCAGAAAAACGTGAGCAGGTGAAACAGATGGTCAAGCAAGATCAGGCAAATAAGGCACAGCAATCTGCCAGCGGGGTTCCTGCTGCGCCATCAACCAGCCCGCCGTAACCTGGCAGGGTGAAACAGCCCACAATCCGGTTATCGAGTCGCGCGACCGGTTTTTTTGAAACTCCCTAACGCCGCTCGGTCCACCACAACATCAGCATCCCCAGCAACAGAAACAAGCCCGTTATTGCCGTGGCGCTGATAAATGGCTGCCAGTCATTGAGCGCGCCCAGGCTGGCGAATAACCGCCCGACAAAGTGGAACATCAGGCCAAGCACGATACCCATGAATACCATCCCGCTGCTTCCGCCCGCTCGGCGGTGGTAAGACGCGAACGGCAGCGCCAGTATCATCATCACCAGCACTGCAAAGGGATAAACCAGTTTGTTCCACATCGCGATTTCATAGCGCGCACTCTTCTGGCGGTTGTCTTTCAAATGTTCGGTGTATTGGTACAAATCGAGGGCGGACATTTGCTCGGGTAGCACCAGCAGCACGCTGAAAATACCCGGGTTCAACGCTGAACTCCACTCCTGCCTGGGCTGGGAATTGATGGTCACACCCTCTTTGCTAAAGCGCGTTTCCAGCACCTCTTCAAGCTGCCAACGCCCCGCCTCGATAAAATTTGCCCGTTTGGCATTGGTGATCGCCTGCAGGTGGTAGGTTTCATCGAACCGGTATATGTCGATATTCAGCAAACTGGTGTCCGGCATCACATTCTTCACATTCACAAAGCTGCGCTCGTCCTTGACCCACACGCCGGAGCGAAACTCCCTTATTGAAACCTGTGCATTCTGCGCCTTCAATCGCAATCGCTGCGCCATCCGTTCACTGGGCGGAGCAATAAACTCGCTCATCACAAAACTCAATATCACCAACGGCAGCGCGATTTTGAACAACGCGCCCACCAGTTGCCATACTGACGCGCCGGAAGAACGGTAAACGGTCAGTTCAGAATTGGCTGACATTTGCACCAGCGCCAGGATCGTGCCTACCAGCACAGCCACCGGAAATAATCCATATATATGCCCGGGAATGGTCAGCACCACAAACATCAACACGTAGCCCAGGTGATACTGCCCCTGCCCCATCACACTCAATTCATGAATCAAATCCATTAAGGCGAACAGCATGATGAGCGCAAAAAACACCAGCGCGATACTGAAGTAAATTTCGCGGCCGAGATGGCGCAGCAGCAAGCTCATACCTTCACCTCGGCTCCCCTTTCCCCGAAAGGGAGGAACCTATCGACCCTTCAGTTTTTTGGGGGGGAGATTCCATACCCAGATTACCGGACAGCGGATCGCCTGCCTTTGGTTGCAAGTCGGGATCAGGGCGCTTCTTCGCCGTCATACTGCGCAGCGAAAATAACGTCATGCGCCGATAAAACATCAGCACTGTTATCACCAGCATCACCGCATGTATTCCCAACAAACCGATACCGGGCGACATTTTGCCCTGCCCTACCCATGAGTTGGATACACTAATCATGTTGTTGTAAAGCATATAAAGCACGATTGCCAATATCAGGTTCAGCGAACGCCCCGCGCGCGGATTGACAAAACCCAATGGGATCGCCAACAAGGCGAGCACCGCCGCGCTGAGCGGCAAACCAACCCGCCACTGCAATTCGGAAATGTTCCAGGTCGTGCGGTTTTTCAGCAGCTCCAGTGTGGGCATGGTGCGCAGATGGGGCTCGGCTTGTTTGATCGGCGCTGCATCAATGCGCATCGCATAGCGCTCGAATTCCACGATACGATAATCGCGCTGCCCCGCCTTTCCTTCATAGCGTGTCCCGTTCAACAGCACCAGAAAACGATCCCCGTTTGGCATGGTTTCCTGTAATCCCTGCCGGGCGACCATCGTGCCGAGCTTTCCGTTTTGCTCGGATTGCACAAAAATGTTACCGACGCGATTGGAGCCCACATCAACGTTTTCGATGAAATACATGCGATCGGCCTGCTTCGATTCACGAAACATGCCCGGGGTGGCTGCAGTCACATCGTCGCGACTTTCCAGTTTTTTCTTGAATTCGTCAGCTTTTTTCAATGCCCACGGTGACAGCACCAGACTGAGCAGCGCGATCAACGCTACCACCGGCACGGCATACCACAGCACCGGGCGTATCCAGCGCGTCAACCCGATGCCGGAGCAAAACCACACCACCATCTCACTGTCGCGATAACACCGCGACAGGGTAAGCAGAATTGATATGAACAAACTGACCGAGATCAATACCGGCAGATAATTCATGGCACTGAAGCCAAGCAGAGCCAATACCCCCTCCACTGCAATCAAACCGCCGACTGCATCGCTTAACAAACGGATTAATTGGCTGACCACGATAATGCCGAGTAATACCGCGAATACCAGCAACCCATTGCTGGCAAATTCGCTTAGCAAAGCGCGATGAAAAATGCCTTTGCTAAGCGGCTTTGACTTTATACGGTGAGTTTGCGGATAATCGGGCATCTAAGAGTGGTTTTTATATTAAGGAGCAACACGTGGAATTTAGCATAAAACAAAGCAGCCCGGAAAAACAGCGCAGCGGTTGCGTGGTCGTTGGCATTTATGAAGGCGGCAAACTCTCGGCGGCTGCGCAACTGCTGGACAAGTCAGCAGCGCACCTCTTGAGCGACATCATCGCGCGCGGCGACATGAGCGGCAAATCCGCATCCACCCTGCTGCTGCACAAACTTCCCGGCATCGCTGCCGAACGCGTGTTGCTGGTTGGCTTGGGCAAGGCGAGCGAGTTGAACAACAAGACCAGCGTGGAGATTCTGCGCGCAGCCTTCAGCGCGCTGAACAACACAGCCACTAAGGATGCCACACTGTTTGTCACCTATGATGGAATCGGAAAAGATGCCGCGTGGGTCATCAGGCAAGCCGTGTTCGCCGCAGCAGAGAGCGCTTATCGCGCCGACAGCCTGAAGAGCAATCCCGCCAAAGCCGCGACACTGAGGAATATCACCTTCGCCACGCTGGACAAACCGGCTGCCGCATTGAAGAGCTCTCTCGACCAGGCCGCCGCGACCGCGCGCGGCATGGAACTCACCAAGACGCTGGGCAACCTGCCCGGCAACATCTGCACCCCGACCTACCTCGCCGCCAAGGCGCTGGCATTGGGCAAAACGCACAAATCGATCAAGACCACGGTACTGGAGGAGAAAGACATGCAGAAACTGGGCATGGGCTCTTTCCTCTCTGTCACTCAGGGTAGCGGGCAACCCGCCAAGCTCATCACGATGGAATATCAGGGCGCGGACAAGAAACACAAACCCATCGTGCTGGTCGGCAAGGGCATCACCTTCGACAGCGGCGGCATTTCGCTTAAACCGGGTGCCGAAATGGACGAGATGAAATACGACATGTGCGGCGCGGCCAGCGTGCTCGGTACGATGCAGGCCATCGCCGAGATGGGGCTGAAGCTCAACGTGGTCGGCGTCATCCCGGCCTGCGAGAACCTGCCCAGCGGCACAGCCACCAAGCCCGGCGACATCGTCACCAGCATGTCCGGCCAGACCATCGAAATCCTCAACACCGATGCCGAAGGCCGCCTCATTTTGTGCGACGCGCTGACTTACTCGAAGAAGTTCAACCCGGACACCGTGATCGACATCGCCACACTCACCGGCGCCTGCGTCATCGCCTTGGGGCATGTCGCCAGCGGTTTGTTCAGCAATGAAGACAAGCTCGCCCAGGAATTGCTGGCAGCAGGCGAACAGGCTCACGACCGCGCCTGGCAACTGCCGCTGTGGGAAGACTATCAACCGTTGCTGGACAGCAACTTCGCCGACATGCAGAACATCGGCGGGCGCGCGGGCGGCACTATCACTGCCGCCTGCTTCCTGTCGCGCTTCACCAAGGATTATCGCTGGGCGCATCTGGATATTGCCGGAACCGCATGGAAATCCGGCAAGGAAAAAGGCGCAACGGGACGTCCGGTGCCATTGCTCACACAATATCTCATCAACCGCGCAAGCAAATAAAATTTGCCACGGATGAACACAGATGTTCACGGATAAAAACCATAGGGAACAAGAAGTACTTTGGCTTTTGCCTCCTCGGTGACTATTCGTGAATTTCCGTGACTCAATCATTTTTCGCCCATGACCAAAATAGATTTCTACACGGGCTCCACCGACAAGCTGCGTACCGCCTGCCAGTTGAGCCACAAGGCCATGCAAAACGGTGTGCGCACAGTCATCAGTGCACCTGACGCAGCAACCTGCGATGCATTGGATAAATTACTCTGGCATTACCCTGCCACCGCGTTCATCCCGCATTGTCGCAGCGATGCCGAAGAAGCCGCGACAGTGCCTGTTGTGTTAAACAATGGCAGCGAAAAATTCCCGTATCACGATTTGTTGATCAGCCTGCATAACGAATGCGTGCCTTTCTTCAGCCGCTTCGAACGTGTCATCGAAATTATCGGCAGCGATGCGGAAGATAGCCGCATGGGACGCGAACGCTTCAAGTTCTATCGCGATCGCGGCTACGAGCTGCGCCACATCGATTTAACCGGCGCGCAAAACACCTAACGGGCATGGCAATGATGCCGCCCCTGATAATGAAATCCGCCATGCCAATTCCCTCTCCCCTAGCTCTCTCCCGCATGCGGGAGAGAGGGACGCAGTCTCGCTACGCGAGTTTCACGTTAACCACTGCCGCACATCCCGTCGGGAATGGATACATATTTCGCATGATGCTCCAATGAAGTAATTCCATTTTTCTTTCAAAACAGCAATAACCAAGGGTGCATTCCATGCACCCTTGCCGTTGGTGCATGGAATGCACCCTACGATATTGCACTATTGAACGGAAAATTGAATCAGGCATTCCGCCACTTCGCCAGGCTCGCGCACTACCGTTTTACGGATCGAGTGCCGCCTGACTTTGCTATAATCGCGACCTTTTTGACGCAACACATCCCTACGTAAAGACCGCAATGGAACTCGCCAAAAGTTTTGAACCGAAAGACATCGAAGCCCGCTGGTATCCCCAGTGGGAGCAATCCGGCTATTTCAAGGCCGGACTCGACCCGAACATAACCGACAACTTTTGCATCCTGCTGCCGCCGCCCAACGTCACCGGCACGCTGCACATGGGGCACGGCTTCAACCAGACGCTGATGGACGCGCTGACGCGCTACCATCGCATGCGCGGCGACAACACCCTGTGGCAACCGGGCACCGACCACGCGGGCATCGCCACGCAGATCGTCGTCGAACGCCAGCTCGACGCGCAGGGAATTTCGCGCCACGACCTGGGCCGCGAGAAGTTCATCGAAAAGGTGTGGGAGTGGAAGGAATACTCCGGCAACACCATCACCCAGCAGATGCGCCGCCTCGGCACCTCGCCGGACTGGTCGCGCGAGCGCTTCACGATGGATCCCAGTTTGAACAAGGCCGTCACCGAGACCTTCGTGCGCCTGTTCAACGAAGGCCTGATCTATCGCGGCAAGCGACTGGTAAACTGGGACCCGAAGTTGCACACCGCCGTGTCCGACCTCGAAGTGGTGCAGGAAGAAGAAGACGGCTTCATGTGGCACATCCGCTATCCGCTGATGGAGAAGGACAGCTTGCGCGGGTTGAGTCACCTTACCGTCGCCACCACCCGCCCCGAGACCATGCTCGGCGACGTCGCGGTGATGGTGCATCCTGAAGACGAACGCTACAAACATCTGATCGGCAAGCAGGTAATGCTGCCGCTGTGCGAACGCCCTATTCCGATCATCGCCGATGATTATGTGGACAAGGAATTCGGCACGGGTGTAGTGAAAGTCACTCCCGCACACGATTTCAACGACTATGCGGTCGGACAACGTCACAAGCTGGAGATGATCTCCATCCTCACGCTGGATGCAAAAATCAACGAATACGCCCCAGAAAAATATCGCGGCCTCGATCGCTTCGATGCGCGCAAGCAGATTGTCGCCGATCTCGAATCCGCTGGGTTACTGGAAAAGATCGACAAGCACAAGCTCAAAGTACCGCGCGGCGACCGCACCGGCGTAATCATTGAACCGATGCTGACCGACCAGTGGTTCGTCGCGATGAGCAAACCCGGTGACGGAGGCAAGAGCATCACCGCACAGGCGCTTGAATGCGTCGCCTCCGGCGAGATCAAGTTTTACCCGGAGAACTGGGTGAATACCTACAACCAGTGGCTGAACAACATCCAGGACTGGTGCATCTCGCGCCAACTCTGGTGGGGGCATCAGATCCCGGCATGGTACGGCGTGAACGGCGAAGTGTTCGTCGCGCACGACGAAGCCGAAGCGCGCCACTTGGCGGATAACGCGGGTTACGCCGGACAACTCGATCGCGACAACGACGTGCTCGACACCTGGTTCTCGTCCGCGCTGTGGCCGTTCTCCACGCTGGACTGGACGCCGGAGTATCCGGCGAAATCCAATCCCGCGCTCGATCTGTACCTGCCGTCCTCGGTGCTGGTCACCGGCTTCGACATCATCTTCTTCTGGGTGGCGCGCATGGTGATGATGACCAAACACATCACCGGCAAGATTCCGTTCAGGGATGTGTATGTGCACGGCCTGATCCGCGATGCGGAAGGCCAGAAAATGTCCAAGTCCAAGGGCAACGTGCTCGACCCGATCGACCTGATCGACGGCATAGCCATCGAGGAACTGGTGAAGAAGCGCACCACTGGTCTGATGAACCCCAGGCAGGCGGAGCAGATCGAGAAACGCACGCGCAAGGAATTCCCCCAGGGCATCCCGGCGTTCGGCACCGATGCGCTGCGTTTCACCTTCGCTTCGCTCGCCTCACCGGGACGCGACATCAAATTCGACATGCAGCGCTGCGAAGGCTATCGCAATTTCTGCAACAAGCTGTGGAATGCCACGCGCTTCGTCCTGATGAATTGCGAGGGCAAGGATTGCGGCCTGGAAGAACACGGCAAGGACTCCTGCCACAGCGGCTATCTCGATTTTTCGCCAGCCGACCGCTGGATCGTCAGCCGGCTGCAACGCGTCGAGGGTGAAGTGGCGAAGCATTACGCCGACTACCGCTTCGACCTGCTGGCCAAGGCGATCTACGAATTCGTCTGGGACGAATACTGCGACTGGTACGTGGAACTGGCGAAGGTGCAACTCCAGGATTCAGGATCGAGGATCGAGGAGGTAGCAGCCAGGCAGCGCGCCACGCGGCGCACGCTGGTGCGCGTGCTGGAAACCATGCTGCGCCTTGCCCATCCGCTGATTCCGTTCATCACCGAAGAGCTCTGGCAGAAAGTTGCGCCGGTCGCCGGTCGCAGCGGCGAGAGCATCATGTTGCAAGCCTATCCGCGCGCCGACATGGCGCGCTGCGATGAGAAATCCGAAGCGTGGGTGGCAACGCTGAAGTCGATGGTCAATTCCTGCCGCAGCCTGCGCGGCGAGATGAATCTTTCGCCGGCGCAACGCGTGCCGTTGATCATTGCATCGGGGATTGCTGCCGGAGATGCCGCCACGCTCACTGCTTTCGCGCCCTACATCGGCAGCCTCGCCAAGCTCAGCGAAGTGCAGGTCGTTGCCGAATTGCCAACCGGCGATGCGGCAGTCGCCATCGTCGGCGCATTCAGGCTGATGCTAAAAGTGGAGATCGATGTCGCTGCCGAACGCGAACGGCTGGACAAGGAAATCGCCCGCCTGCAAGGCGAAATCGCCAAGGCGCAAGGCAAACTGTCAAATGCCAGCTTCGTGGATCGCGCTCCCGCCGCCGTGGTGGAGCAGGAGCGCAAGCGCATGGAGGAATTCAGCACGACACTGGGGCAACTGCAAGCGCAACGCGGCAAGCTGAATTAGCGACGGCGAATCAAGAACACAAATTCGCCATCCTGCTCAACAGAGGACAACAACTCATTGCCGGT
>JAUSMR010000209.1 GCA_030645955.1 Gallionella sp.
ATTGCAGGCGCTGCGCGGCTTCACCCAATGGTGCGCCCTGACCGGTTTGCAGGGCAAGCTGCACCGCCAGAAACAGCTCGGGACGACGCGGCCCGGCGGCATCACCGCCAACCTCATTTCGCCCGCCAGGGCTCGCGTTCAACACCGTCGCCGCGCGCGGGGCATCCCCCGCCGCCAAGGCCATTTCAGCCTCCAGCCAACGAAACAAACGCAGCGCCCGCTCATCTGCGCGCACCAGTGCCGTCAAGCGTTCCAGATAAAGCTTGGCACGGGGGAAATCACGCAAGCGGCTGGCGGCCAGGGCGGCGCCATACAAGACGGCGGCCTGCCGCGGTGCGGCCAGAGTGGGCAGTTTGGCGCCCTCCGCTTCGGCCAGCGAGGCGCGCAAGGCGTCGATGCCCGGGTTGGACAGCACACGGGCCCGGGCCGCGATCATGGCGTGCTCCAGGGTGGCGGCCGCGCTGGCGGCGCCGGGCTTGCCCAGCGGCTGGCGCGACTGCATGTCGGCAATCCGCTCGCTGGTGAGGGGGTGGCTGCGCAGATAGGGGTAAGCGCCGTTGTCGTTGAGGCGGGAGGCCTGCTGCAACTTGTCGAACATCGAGACAAAACCCTGCGCTTCAAACCCGGCTTGGGTCATGACGCCGTAGCCCACGCGGTCGGCCTCGCGCTCCATGTCGCGGGAGAAATTGAGCTGGTTCTGGGCGACCACCGCCTGCCCGCCCACGATCAGGGCATTGCCGGCATCGGGACTCTTGCTGGCGGCCAGCGCGCCCAGAATCATGGCGCCAATCAACCACGGCGTTTGCTGGCCCTGCTTAGAAATCAGGCGCGATATGTGCCGCTGCGTCACATGGCTGAGCTCGTGCCCCAGCACCGAAGCCAACTCATCGCGGTTGCTGACGATGGCGATCAGCCCCAGATGGACGCCAAAATAGCCCCCCGGCAAGGCAAACGCATTCACCGTGCGGTCACGCCCGAGCATGATCTCCCACGCAAAACGCTCGTCCAGTTCGGGCGACAAATCACCCCGCGCCCGCGCTGCCGCCAGCAGGGGTTGCCAGATGCCCTGCACATAGTCAGCCAACACGGGGTCGTCAATATAGTCCGGGTCACGGAAGATTTCGCGCGCAATGCGGTCACCCAGACGCCGCTCGGCGCTGCTGCTCATGTCGCTGCCATCGCCCAGCGTGGGCAGCTGGGTGCTCAAGGGGGTCGATACCGGCGCGCCCGGCTGGGCCTGTGACGGGTGCGGGCTGGCCAAGCTTATCGCTAGCAAACCAATAGCTATTACCGCTCTGTTGACGGGGGCTAGAGGCCAATTTGATATGAATTTAGAGGTCAAAATGCGTCCCGTGTTGCGTGTCATCCTCGACTAATCTGGCGTCATCCTGCGCGCAAATCACCGTATGATGCGCGGCAGATGTGAACGTTCTGTAAATTTGGCATGCGCCAGCGATTTTTCAACTGTAACGACAACTGTAGCGAATCCCCCATGAGCTCACTTACCCATTTTGACGACCAGGGCCAAGCCCACATGGTGGACGTGGCGGCCAAGGCCAGCACGCACCGCATTGGCGTGGCCGGCGGCCGCATTGAAATGCTGCCCGCCACGCTGGCCATCATCGAGGCCGGCACCGCCAAAAAAGGCGATGTGCTGGGCATTGCCCGCATCGCCGGCATCATGGCCGCCAAGAAGACCAGCGACCTGATTCCCCTGTGCCATCCGCTGGCACTGACCCGGGTTGCTATTGATTTCGAAGCTATTCACGCAGATCCGACGGGGGCTATCGGCATATATTGCACGGCAACCGTGGAAACCGTGGGCCCCACCGGCGTCGAGAGGGAAGCCCTGACCGCCGTGCAGGTGGCACTGCTCACCATATACGACATGTGCAAGGCGGTCGATCGCGGCATGGTGATGACCGGCGTCAAGTTGCTGGAAAAGCACGGCGGCAAGTCGGGCAGCTTTATCAACGGCGGGTAAGCCTTTGATTTGTTAACGGTAAATTGTTTTACATGAGACATTAGTCATGCAAAAAATGACGTGTTCTTTTGACATGAAGAACGGCTCATGTAAAAAACATGACATGAGCAACCCGGATCATTTGGTCAGCACGGCAAAGAAATCGTCATTAACGAAATAATTTTCTCGCCAAACAGGCTGTTCACGCAGCACACCCGCTGTGACCAAAGCCCGCAAGTATTTTGTGCAAGTCGGGCGTGAACCGAGTCCAGCATCCTCCAAAAATCGAACCTTGCAATACGGATGGTGAAAAACCACATCCAAAATGGCGGGTACTTGGACTTTGGGGAGTACGGTCTCCGCCTTGGCTGCTGCCTCCTTCATCATGGCCAGGATGGAAACGATGCGCGCATCTGTTGTGCGTGCAGTCGCTTCAACAGCGCGCAGTATGTACAACACCCACGCTTCCCAGTTGCCTTGCTCGGTCACACCTGACAAGCCCCGGTAATAGTCAGTCTTGTTTTCAATGATGTAGCGCGACAAATAAAGGATGGGAACATCCAATAGCCCCTCAGAAATCAAATAAAGGATATTCAAGATCCGTCCGACACGACCATTGCCATCTGGAAAAGGGTGAATGGCTTCAAACTGGTAATGCGTGACCGCCAAACGTACCAACGGGTCAAGCTCAGACGACTCGTTAATAAACCGCTCCAAATTGGCCAACTTGTCGCGAATCAGGCTTTCGCCCTCTGGCGGGGTGTAAATGGTCTCTCCAGAACCCGGATTGGTCAGCCGAGTACCGGGCAAACGCCGCACACCATCCTCAGCCTGCTTTATGGTCTGATATAGGCTTTCAAACAAACCCCTGGTCAGGGGCATGCCTTGTTTGACCCATTGAAACCCTTGCCAAAGCGCATCCTTGTAGTGCAACACTTCTTTGGTCATCGGGTTGGCACCTTCGCCATCATTAGCGAAACCACGGTAAAGGTCATCGTTTGTGGTCACGATATTTTCGATTTCGGACGAGAGTTTGGCCTCTTGCAAACCCACGGCCTGAATCAAGACGCCTTGATTGGGGAGCAGCTTGGCTGTGCCCTTGAGTTCGGCCAGTGCCGCGCGCGCCGCAATCACCTGCTTGAGGACCGCCTTGGTTTCCAGATCAGCGGCAGGCGGCAGCAAAGGCAAGTCGTTGTAAGGCTTGGTGCGATCAAAGGTCACTCAGCAACTCCTGGGGCGGGATATCTATAAAAACGGCGATTTATTAAGTACGACACATGCTATATGTATAGAAAACTCGGTTTTCTATACATATAAGCAATGGGCAGAAGACACCTACTTTCGGCATCAAATAGGCCTCTAGCGGTCACAAAATATGCGTAATCTGCTACACAAAAAATAGCAAGCCGATCAGCAAGCCGCTAACCCATTAAACATAAACAGACTTTATTTTAATAAAAGTTCACCAATCGGGTCATCAATCTCTATTCGCGGGTTTTTCTCGGCCCAGCGCGCATGCCTCTCGGGAAATGCCGCCTGGTAGCGCGTCAGGTAGAACAGCGCTTCGTCATCGCGCCCCAGCAGCACGGCGCTCTCGATCAGTTGCTCAATCACAAAAGGTTCGGGGGAAAAGTGCAGCATGGCCGTGGCCAGTTCCTTGACATGCGCCGCATTGGCGCGTGTCAAGGGCTCGATGCTGAGCTCGGCAAAGCGCACCTGATTCTGGAACAACCACGAGTCACCAAACTTCGCCAGGGTGTTGTCGCGATAAGCTGCTGAACGCATTTTGGGAGTCAGATAGATCTGGCTGATGCGGTGATAATCCCACGCGGCGTAGGCGACAATTGCTATCAAAAGCGCAGCTACCCCTGCAGACAGGACGGTGGCTGCAGCCCTAAAACTATCTGATTTCTCAGCAAGCCGGTGCGGCGAGCGCCACAACAGCCACAGACTCAGGCCAAACGCCATCTGGAACGGCCCGTACCACAGCGGATACTCCAGCAGACTGTGCAACAAGATGACGGCCAACACCGCCCACGCCATCTGGCGTGTGGCGTCCAGCTCGCGCCAGGGCTTGGCCCGCCATACCGCCCAGGCGCCAACGCCGCCTACTGCCAGGGCCACGGGCACGCCCAGTTCCACCGCCAGATGCAGCGGCAGATTGTGGGCATTGTCCAGAATGTCGCAAAAGCGTTCGCCCGGGTAGAGCGTGATGAAATGCGCGTAATCCAGTTCATTCCAGCCCCAGCCGAACCAGGGCTTTAGCGCGATCAGGTGCAGCACGTTGCGCCACAGCGTCAGGCGACTGGCGCACTTGGGACCACCGTCATGCAGGCGCGCCAGAATGCCGGTGGCGCCGAGATCAAGACCGGCCAGCAGCGGCAAGGCCAAGTTGGCCACACCGTACGCCAGTGCCGCCGCCAGCAATACACGGCGTATGGCAGCCTGACGCCAACCGCCCCACAGCCACGCCAGCACCAGCAGCAGCACCAACTGCATCATCCCCGTGCGCGAGGACGAGGCCGCATTGCCCATGGCCAA
>JAUSMR010000212.1 GCA_030645955.1 Gallionella sp.
ACCTTGGCCTGCGCGACCAGATCAATGTTGAGGGTGAGGTTGACCGCGCGTTTGCGCGTGGTGGCAATGGTGGTGGGAGCTGTGATGGGCATGTTGGAATCCTCTCAACGATGTTTATGCGCATATTATGCGCATAACAAAACCACGGAAACATGTTTTCGCTTGAGGTCACAATTTGCGACCTCAAACATATAGACTAAATGGCGCATATTGGCGCAAAATGCGCCATACAGGAGAACCACCATGACCCCGACCAGCACTGCATTCGCCTCCGTCAAACTCCCCTCTGCCCTGGTGGCGCAAGCACGGGAGGCCGCGCAGCCCATGCGCCGGTCCGTGGCGGGCCAAGTGGAATATTGGGCCACGTTGGGCCGCATCGTGGAGCACAGCGGGCTAACTGCGCAAGAGGCACAAGCGGCAATAGCCAACTACGAAGCCGCGGCCCGCCGCGCGCGCCCTACCCCTCAGGAACCCGCACCGCAAGCAGACGCCCTGCTCGCGCAATTCATGACAGCAGAAGCCGATGGCAGCTTGGCCCAACGCGTACGGGAAGTAGTGGCCAGCAACCGCAGCAAAGAAAAGGGGCTATAGCCCCCGTATTCATTGCGCAAGCAGCTTCATTTTTTATAGCAAATGAAGCTGTAATTTGTAGCATCCGACGATGCTTAAGCGTTACCGAGTTCGTTCAACAACGCCTGTACAGCACTGACCAATGGCGGCAATGCGTTCTGCGTCACGTTCCAAACCGTGCCGACATTCACGGTGGCATAGCCATGAATGAGCTGGTTGCGAAACGCCACGATCTGCGGCAAATCTGGAATGCGGGCAGCTAGCGCTGCGTCCAGCTTGGCTAGCTGATTGAGCGCCTCGCCGATGATTTCAAACTTGCGCTCTACCGCCGACTGGGCCATTTCATTGGCTGCATACGTGCCAGCGTCCATGCCAGCGGTGAACGTCTGGATCGCTAAAGCCGATTCGCGCACATCCCACAAAAAAGCGCGCGGATCACGCTGCATAGACTGATTCCCGGTTGCGGTTGATGCTAGCCAGCACATAGGGGTTGCGCACGGCGCCGGGCTCCACGAGATCGACGCTGCGGCCTAACAACTGCTCCAGCGCGGTCTTGGCGCCGAAAAATTCGTCTAGCCCGGCATGAGCATCTGGCGCGAACTCCACCAGAAAGTCGGCATCGCTGCTGGCGGGGTTGAAGTCATCCGCGCGAGCCGCAGAGCCAAACACGTCCAACCGACTGATG
>JAUSMR010000216.1 GCA_030645955.1 Gallionella sp.
CGAATTGTGCTCAATGCCACGCCCGAAAAGCGGATTGAGAAAAGAACCATCACCGAGAAAGCAGGAGTCTGATCATGGCTTGGACACACGACCAAATGGCCGCCAAAGCGGCTGAAGAATTGAAAGATGGTTATTACGTCAACCTGGGCATTGGTTTGCCCACCATGGTGGCCAACTTCGTCAGCCCGGACATTGAGGTCTGGCTGCAAAGTGAAAATGGCATGTTGGGCATTGGTCCGTTTCCCACCGAAGACGAGGTCGATGCCGACCTGATCAACGCCGGCAAACAGACCGTGACCACCATTCCCGGCTCATCCATTTTCGGCAGCCACGACAGCTTTGCCATGATTCGCGGTGGCAAGATCAACCTGAGTATTCTGGGCGCCATGCAGGTGAGCGAAAAGGGTGATCTCGCCAACTGGATGATTCCCGGCAAGATGGTCAAGGGCATGGGTGGGGCGATGGACCTGGTGGGCGGCGTCAAGAGCGTGGTGGTATTGATGGAACACGTGGCCAGGAAGAAAGACGGCACCATCGATTTGAAGATTTTGCCCAGCTGCACACTGCCCCTCACTGGCGTGGGTGTAGTGGACCGCATCATCACCGACCTGGCCGTGCTGGACGTGACGCCGCATGGCCTCAAAGTGGTGGAGATGGCCCCCGGTGTGACGCGTGAAGAGTTGCAGGCCAAAACGGGCGTGCAATTGCAATAAGCGCGCATTCAGGATCCGCTCGGCGCCTTCTTTTTTTTGACGGCAACAAGCGGCGCGGGCGGGCGGGGCGCTTGGCTATCCCAAATGACCTCGTCCTGCGCCAGATTCCCGATCATCGCCAGTAACACCTTGCGCGTGACGCTCAGCTCCTCGGCTGAGATACCTCTTGTGCTGAGCTGGTTAGTCTCTTCGGCCATAGGCACCAGTTTTTCCTTGAGTGCCCGGCCCGTCGGTGTCAGATACACATAGACACTCTTCCTGTTTGTGGGCAATTGTTTGCGCTCAACGTACCCCGCCGCTTCCATGGCTTTCATGGCCGCGAATGTGGTGGGCTCCATCACGCCTGCACGCGCACTCAGTTCTTTCTGTGTCAGTCCGTCCATTTCCCACAGAATTCGCAAAAAACTCCAGTGACCGAATGGCACGGCGTGCTCTGCCAGGCGCACCTGCAAGGCTTTGCGAAACGCCCGTTCGGTATCGCGTATCAGATGCGCCAGGCGGTCGTTAGGAACAGCCTCACGCCAGTGGCGAAGGATATTCTGGGTATCGCTTTTCATGTTTCTATTTGCCTTGATGTTTGACTTGATGCTACAGGGAGTGCGCGTGCATTGGCCGTTTGCGTACATTGGCGGGACAGGCCAGTGGAACAATTTCCTGGAAGGCGGGTTATCAAATAGGGCTTGACAGAAAGAAGCGATGTTTTTAATCTTAGTCGCCTAAGTAAAAATATGCAAACTGCAAGCCTGCAGCGCAAAAAAAGGAGACTTTCCATGAAACAACGTCGCTCAATTCTGATGATCGGTGTGCTGCTCGCGGGTGGCGCGCTTGGACCAGCGGGTCTGGGATTCGCCCAAGGCGCCTACCCATCCAAGCCCATTCGACTCGTCGTGCCCAATCCTGCGGGGGGCCTGCCTGACACTGTGGCTCGAATCTTTGCGCAGCGACTGGCGGAGCGCTTGGGCCAGCCAGTGGTTGTGGACAATAAACCCGGCGCCAATGGCGTGGTGGCAGCGCAGGCCCTGAGCACTGCGCCTGCGGATGGCTACACCTTTCTTGTGACGGATGGCTCCATGTTTTCCATCAATCCCGCCATTTACAAAAATTTGGGTTATGAGTACAAGCGGGACTTCCTGCCCGTATCTCTGGCGGCCAGGGCGCCACTGTATTTGGCGGTTCATCCCAAGGTGCCGGCCAACACCCTGCAGGAGTTCATCACGCTGGCAAAGGCCAAGCCAGGTAGCTTGAACTATGGATCATCGGGCGTGGGAAGCACGCATCACTTGACCATGGAGGCCCTGAAGACTGCATTAGGCATTGATCTCCGGCACATACCTTACAAAGGGTCGGGTCAGTCGGTGCCCGCGTTAATTGGCGGGCAAGTGGACGTTGCATTTGCCGCACTGCCGTCTCTCGCTGGCTTTGTGAAAAGTGGTCAGGTCAAGCTGCTGGGTAACAATGCGGCACAACGCTCCAGCCAGGAGCCCCAGGTACCCGCCATTGCGGAGGTCATTGCGGGGTTTGACTTTGCTCCCACCATTGGTGTTTTCGCAGCCAAAGGTACGCCGGCCAGCGCCATTGAGCGCTTCAGCGCAGAGATGGCGCGCGTTGCCAAAATGCCTGAGGTCATACAGATATTGAACAATGCAGGTATTGATCCGGTTGGAGCGGGCCCCGCCGATTTTGGCAAGGCAATTGATGATGAAATTGAGCGCCTTGCCAAAGCGGTGGCCGCTGCCGGAATCAAGCCAGAGTAATCGCGACGATGTCAAAACTCAAGCTTACTTTCGGTTGCTGGAACTACGACCGCACCCGTGCCCTGATGGACGGCAGCGTCCAGCCCGACGGGATTGACCTGAATTACCTAAATATGCCCGTGGAGGAAACCTTCTTTCGCATGTTGCGGCACAAGGAATTCGAAGTGGCAGAGATGTCGCTGTCGTCCTATACCGTGTCGATGTTCAACGAGGCGCGCCCTTTTGTGGCAATACCCGTGTTTCCGTCACGTTTTTTCCGCCACTCGTGCATTTATGTCAATGCCAACTCAGGCATCCGCGAAGCGAAGGACCTGATCGGCAAACGGGTCGGCAATCCTGAATACCAGATGACGGCGCCGGTGTGGATTCGTGGCATCCTGTCTGATCATTACGGTGTGCCCGTTGACAGCGTAACGTACTTCACCGGGGGTGAAGAGGAGCCCGGCCGTTCCGAGAAGATCAAGCTTGACTTGCCCTCCAACATCAAGGTCGAGAGTATTGGCCCGGAACAGACGCTGTCAAAGATGTTGCTGGACGGCGAAATTGATGCGCTGTATACCGCGCGCATGCCCTCCAGCTTTTTGCAGGGCGGTGGCAAGGTCAAACGCTTGTTCGAAGACTATGAGCCGGTTGAGCGCAATTACTTCAGGGAAACGGGTATTTTTCCCATCATGCACACCGTGGCCTTGCGGCGCGATGTTTACGAGGCGAATCGCTGGATTGCGCAGTCGATGATGAAGGCGCTGACAGAGTCGCAGCGCCGTACCTATGAAGACTTGTATGAGACCGCTGCGCTCAAGACCATGTTGCCGTGGTTGACGTCACATGTTGAGCAGGTCAAACGTGAAATGGGCGAAGATTTCTGGCCTTATGGCTTCGAAAAGAATGAAGCGACGTTACGGACTTTCCTGCGTTATTCGTTTGAGCAGGGTTTGTCAAAACGCTTGCTCGAGCCGCCGGAATTATTCGCGCCCGAGACCTTGGAATCATTCAAGATTTGAATTACCTGAATTCATGACCCAGGAGATACGCGAGAACTCTCGCTGGAGTTGAGTGCGGGCCTCCTGGTCAAAATTCTGCAGCGGGTCGTTTTGCCGCAGTTCATCAATTGAAATGCGGCGGCCTTTACGCGCAAAAAGTATGCTGTTGCTTTTTTCCTGAGACGCGACCTCGAGCAGGTTGCCGTTGAAAGCCAGCCGGATACGCCCCGTGAACACTGCGTGATCGGGGTGGTCGTGATGCAGGTTGGCCACCATGATGCCCTGCGGTGAGAGTGCTTGGTAGCAGTCATCGTAAAAGTGTTGGGAACACAGGCTGCTTGCCTGGCCCTGGCTGTCAAAGCCGTCTATCAGTAATACATCAAAGCATTCAGGCGTGGTCTGGATGAAGTCTGCCCCATCAGCACACACGATATTGATGCGTTTGGCGTCGTCAGGTACTTCAAACTCCTGGCGCAGGGCAATGACATGGGGATTGATTTCCACCACGGTGAACCGGGCATCGGGCAGGTGGCGGTAACAAAACTTGAGCAGTGAACCGCCGCCCAGCCCAATCATGCCGATGTTGACGGGCTTGCTGTCAAACATCAAAAAACCCATCATCGTGCGCGTGTAATCCACATCCAGATAGGTGGGCTGCGCGCTGCACATGCGGCTTTGCAGCTGGTCAAGGGTGAAATACAGGGATTTGAGGCCGTCAGCGGTAAACACGAAAGGCGCATCGAAGGTCGATTCGCCGGATTCTGTGTGGGCCATGGCTTTGAGGTGAAGGGAATCGAAGTGTTGTTTCTATGCCGCATGAACACTAGGTTTCGTCAGTTAGGGGGAACAGATTTACCCCCGTTTGTTCCCCCAGTGGTTTGGTTCTATTCCCTAATTTTGGATTTCTCGATATAGAGCAGCAGATTTGATCTTACCCCCGGCACATCAAAACCAGCTCCCGGCGTGCGCTGCGGTAGTCGATCACCCATTAATTTCAAGGTGCTCAAGAAGCTCAACATTTAAAGGTTGAGCACCTTGAGCACCTTGAGCATGTTGGTCTTTCAAAATAGGTGCCAGCCGCGCAAGGTAGAAAGCCAGCCCGCACTGCGGACAGAATCACTCTGTCGTTGGTGTGCTGGGGTAGCCTTGCCGCTGGGTGTCGGGGTTTTGGTACGCGCACTAACCGACTAATCGCGTCTGGGGTCATCCGTTCACACGGCCCCGCCCAGCTCAGGGAAACCACGAAGCCTTGCGGCGACGTTGAGAAAATGTGGCCGTTTAGCACCAGGTTTCGAGCGGTCGCCCAGTGCAAGGTGGCCAGCCTTAAATGAAACTGAAATTGCCATCTGAATAAATCTCTTGGTCTTCAGCGGCGCGGGCAGCAGCACCAAACGCTTGGGCCATGGCCTGCAAGGCGTCAATGCGGCCGGTGGTCTTGGACTTGTCCAACTTGCGGCCCCCGGCTGGGTCTTTGATGACGATGGCGTTTGATGCGCACATGGCCAGCACTGGGTGGCCACCATGAGCGACACGGCCATTCAGCAACTCGGCCTCCAAGGCGTCCAGGCTCACGCTCATGTCTTTGAAGCCCTGGCCGTGAGGGATCAATGGCAGGTCGCAGCCGATTTTGTCGAGCTCCTTTTGCAGCAGATCAATGCGCCAGCGGTCGAAGGCGACAGCCTGGACGTTCAGGCCGGACAGAATCGCGGCCATGTCGGTGGCGACAAATTCATAATCGATCGTCGCGCCGGGCGTGCTGTGCAAGTAGCCCTGACGGTGCCACACGTCGTAAGGTGCCCGGTCACGCTTGGCACGGTCATGCAAACCCTGCTCAGGCGTCCAGGCATGGGTTACAACATGCCACACGCCCGCGATCTTGCCGATGATGACCAGGGCGGTTAAATCGCAGCGTGCGGATAGATCCAGTCCACAGAACACTGGCGCGTCACCAAAGGGCAGCACGGCACCGCCGCAGCTTTGCCAGACGTTCGGACTGATGAAGGGCGACACGGTGCTAATGCGCTGATTCAACAAAAGGTTGCGGGCGCTGTTTTCCATGCTCGGCATACGCTGCGCTTGGGTCAATTGCTCGCGTAGATCGTCCAGGCTGCGGAACAGGCCCAGAGCGGGGTTAGCGGCCCGCCATGCGCTTTCGTCCATGAGGTCGCAACCCTTGGGCGCAGCGTAGACGTGCGACACAATGCGCGGGTCTTTGCTTGTCTTGGCATCGTCAATCCACACGCTCAGTAAATCGGCGTCGTTGGCTGCGCTCGTCGAAATGGCGATCAGCAGCGGCGCGGCGTGTGCGCCTTGGCTCGTTGTAATGGCGTCAATGAAGTCGGACTGCGGGCCACGCACTTGGCCGATCTCGTCCAGGATGGCCAGCACTGGCGATAAGCCGTGGGCGGTCTTGCCGTCAGCAGCAAGGGCCTTGTATTCGGTGTTCAGCGGCAGGCCCAGCAGGCGCTTACCCGATGGGATGATACGAACAATGCTCGAGAGCTTGGGCGATAGCTGCACCATCTTGCTGGCCAGGTTGAACACCAATGCGGCTTGGTCTCGGCTCATGGCACCAGATACCAGTTGCGCGTTTTGCTTCGCTTCGGGTCCGACAAGGTGCGCCAGCAACAAGCCAGCGATCAAGCCCGACTTGCCATTCTTGCGGCTCACAGAAAGGATGGCACGACGCGTCCCGGCCGGGTTGTCGTACACGTCCCGGATGAACTGCTTCTGAAAATCAGCCAGCACGAACGGTTTGCCCACATGCTCTCCGTCTGGGGTAAGACAGTGTTTTTCAATGAAGGCGATCACCCGTTCGGCGCGTGTCATAGGCATAAGCTATTAAAACAGCATGGCACAAAACATGCAACCCGCATAAATCGTGCCCGATTGAATTTGCCTATTAGCCTGCGCTGCGTTTTTCATAGCATTAGCCGACAGCCCGCAAAGTAGGGATCAGGTCATCATCTTCAGCGGCTGCGTTGCGCTCGTTTGCCAGGGCTTTACCGGCATCCTCGGACGCGCCGACCGTGGCGACAGCGTGTACGTGCAGGGCGCGTGCCAGTGATATGGTGCGCTTGGTCAACGTCTCCACCACGACCGCCGCCGAGTTCAACTTGCCGTCTTCCATGATGTAGCCATTCGCGTCGATCACTTTTTGCAGGCGCTCAATATCTGCCTGACTGCGGGCCATGTTGCCAGCGGTGCAAAGGTCAACGGCCGTCCATGTGTCGCGTGCGCGTGATGTGACGATGGCGTTCCAGAATGGGCGATCACCCGGGCGCAGCGCAACATGGGCGGGCGGGTCAAGCGGGCCAAGTGCCACAGCTTGCGCAGCACGGACAGCAGCGGCTGCGGAGTCGGAGCGGTTGCGCTTGGGTGTTGTTTTCATGCAACATTTTCACGGTTAGAGATGAAGTAAGGCTTCACGTACGGTTTGTGGTCGTCGGTTGCTGGCGATCTTTCGGCCACGTCACCCACAGGACGCAGCAGGGCGGCGCGTCCTGGCTTGTTCCAGTGGTGGTTCGGGTCTAGTGGCATCCCGCTTGTATCGCAGCCCATAGCCACATCGCGGCCGTGCAGCTCAGACATGGTTTTCAGAGAGTGACAGCTACGGCAAAGCGGCTGCAAGTTCACCAACTCATTGTTGGTGGGGTCGTTGTCGCGGTGATCCACGTCAGTGGCAGCCACGGTAAGCCCGCGTGCAGTGCAATGCCGACACAGTGGTTCGCAGGCCAGCACAGAGGCACGCAGCTTGCGCCACACCGCACCGTCCAGTGCCAGGGTGCGCCCGTTGCTCTCTTGCTTCTGCTTGAGCGTCTTGCTTCCCAGCATCTTGAAGCCGCGAGCCTTGAAGGGGTCGAGCGTAGCCAGGCGCGGCTTGAGCATGGTCAGCTTAGGCCGGGGCGACATTGTCAATCCCTTCAATGGTGGGCAGGTTCTCCAGGCGTCTGGCTTCCGATGGCAGCATCCATCCGGCCGCTATGCCCTTGGTGTAGAAGTCGGCACGGTTGACAGCATCACCACGCAGCAAACCTTCAACCTGATGTTCGGCAAAGTAGAGCTGACGCCCGGCCGGTGTCAATAGCTGTTTGCTGATGGCCTGTTCCCAGCTCACCAAATGGCGGCGTAAGGTCATGGTCACGAACTGGCGAGCCATCTCTACGCTGTTGCTGTAGTTGCCATGCGTCAGATCACCGATGACGGTCGGAGGGCAGCGGAACAGGCGGGCCACCTCGGTGACACTGAATTGTCGGGCGGCGATCCACTCGCTATCCTCAAGCGTCATGCTGATGGGTTGGAACTCAGTCCCGCCTTCCAGAATGGCAGTGCGCCCGGCGTTGGTGCCGCCACCGTGCTGGGTGTTCCAGGATGTAGCCAGATTGGCCTTTTGTTCGGCATTGAGCTTGCCGGGGATCTTGAGAATGCCGCCCAATCGAGTGGCGTTCTTGAAGGTGTTGGTGCCGTGGTCACGCTCTGCAATGGCGAGCTCAATCACGCCCTTGGCAGCAGCGATAGGCGACACGCCCAAGATGCCATCATCGCCAGCACGGTGGCGCAGGTGCAGCACCTCACTTGCCAGCAAACGATTCACCTTGCCGGTGTGGTCGGTGAACTCATAGCCCAGCTTGTCGCCCACGCGCAGCACCTGGACGCGGTCGGGGGACAGGGGCAGCAGCTCACGAACTTGACCGTCATTGCCGCGTACGATACGGGCATACGCATTGCCGCGCAGCAGCACCGATGCCTGCATCCATTCGCGGAACTCCAGAGCGGTCTGGTTTTCGTTGGGTTGGTCGTGCAGAACGGAATACAGCGGGTGGTCGGTTGCCCGCGCGCGGTCGTCGCCTTTGCGTTTGAACAGGATCAGGGGCAGGCTGGCCACAGTCTCGGAGATTGCCGACACGCAGGCATACACCGCCGATACGCCTTGGGCGGTCTGTGCGTTGACAGGGCCGGATTGCAGCGCGGAGAAGTTCGCCCAATAGTTGTCGCCGTTGCTGCGCTTCTCCAGGCCGATGGCGCTCAAGGCGCGGGTAATGATGCTCATACGGTTTCCATCCAGGCGCGGTTAAGGTCCACGAAGCACTGGCCATGCTCCCAGAATGACTGTCCCGGCATCGAGCGCATCGCCACGGTGGTGTCTTGATAGGCCGGGTCACTTGTCATGGTGATTTCCATTAAATCCACAGCCAGCAGCTCACGCACCATCTGTTTGCCGCGTTGCTCCCAGCGATCACCGCCCGGTGCAACCCTGAAGCCAAACGAGCAGCCGGACACGTCGCCGCGCGCCACCAGGACGGCTAAATCCTTGCCGTGGGATGTGTCGGGTAAGGCAAGCTCAAAGGCAAGCCCGTGGGCGTCTTCCTTCAGCTTGAGCGTGCCGCCTCGGGTAGTCCCTAAAAGGGCGTCCCCTTGGTGGTGGTACAGGGCGCGAATGTTGGAACCCGTCGCCAGCGATTTGGCGAAAGCACCTTGCCGGATAACCTCTACGAAGTCTCCCAGGACTGCTTCGCTATTGAAGATGGCCGCATAGCCCGACAAGGTTTTACCCTTGCCGGTGAACGTGCCTGATGCGCGGATTTCCAACATTCGCGATTCCCCTTAAATCGTGATGTCTTCAGCGAACACGAAGGCGGTCGGCTGGCGTACCGCAATATCAACAGTGGACATGGCACGCACCAGGACATTGCCCTTGCTGTAGGCGGTTTCCGCGAAGGGGTTGACCAAAATATCGACCTCGCTCCAAATACCCAACATGACCTGACTCCAATCTCCCGCGATCAGCTTGCCGGTGTTGGGCGTGCCGGTTTTCTCTGCCACTTGGTTGCTAAAGTAAACCGGTAGATCAGCCATGCGTCCACCTTCCATGAGATAGCCCGCGATACCGGCCGATTTCAAGGTGCCTTGCAATTTGGCTTTGACCTTTTGCGATGCCACGATGTTGGCGGCGCTGGCATTCACCAGGTCAAGTTTTTGCAGCATCGCCAGGACATTGGCCCAGGTCAGAGTGGCAAGGTTGGCCGTTTGAACAGTTGCGGTGGCGAGTACGCCGGTCGGCTCGTTTGCACCGCCGCCTTTAATCAAGGCGCTGTCAATCGCTTGGGCCAGCATGGCCGACAAATCATCACGCACCAGTTGTTCAATATCGGGGCTTGATTGCATGATGAGTTGGCGACTCATTTCCACCATGCCACCAGCGTGTTTTGGTGCCAGCGTGACGGGATCAAATGTCATGTCGCTGGCGGTCAGTGCCGAACCTTCAGCAACCCATCCGGCCGTGGTGCCGGTGGCGTGCTTTGGAATGGACAGGTTGCCGGTTAAACCAGACAGGACGCGCACGCCCAGCTTGCGGGCCAGCAGGTTGTTACGCAGCGGCTCAATGTACAGGTCAGGCCGTTGGATGGTGGGCACCAGTTCGCCCGCGTTCGATGTCGTGACAACAGCACGTTTCTCCAATGCGCTCATGGGAATGAACACGCCTTGCGCCTTGCGGCCGGTGCGTCGTTCGGTTTCCTGTTGGTACTCGGCAGCAGCACCAGACAGTGTGCGGCCTTCCATTTGGGCGCGGATCACGTCCAGCACGTTGACAGAGCTTTCAAGGCTGGCGGCGTGCTTGTCGCCTACCGGGTGGCCCATTTGGCGGCGCTCGGCGTCTTCCAGGAACGTGGCGCGGGCTTCTTGCGACTCCAGGCCGGTGATTTCAGTCTTGAGCGTGTCGAAGGCTGATTGCTCACCAGCGTTGAGGCTGCGCTTTTCAGATTCGGCAGTGGTCAGAAGGCGGCGCATGTCGGAGACTTTGGCGGCGCGGGATTCGCGGATAGATGCGATAGTCATAAGATATTGGCTTTCAAGAGTTAATAGTTTGCATATATATCACGGCTAATCAATATAAGCAAGCGATTCGTTATGTTTTTTACGATATATAGATCAGGCAGGCGTAAAAAAGCCCACTCGGTTGGTGGGCTTGGTTGAGTATTTGTAGGCAGGCCCTGAAATACTTCACAGAGTTGGCTGATCTACGCTTTTTCGCTGTAGGCGCTCCATAGACTTGCACCTACACCACAGCGCAGCCCGTACCGGGTGCCACGGCCAGCGGCTTGGCAGTGCTTGCAATTGACGTGGTGGGCGTTGTAGGCGGCTGCCAGTTCGCGCCAGTCTTCCGGGTCAGCAGGTGGCTCGGGTTCTGGCTGCGGCTCGGGTTGCGTGCTGGGTGCCAGGCGCGAGTACAGCCGGTATTCCTCTTGCAACACTTCTACCGGGACGGCTGCTTGCTCAAACCAGCGCACCAGGTCGGCTTTGTGCTGGCGTAAGGGTTCGATCAGGCCAGCTACAGCAGCTTTTGTGCCGGTGATTTTGACTTTGCCGTCAACCAGGCGAAGCGTGACGCCTGCGGCTTTAGCCTGTTGGATCAGTGCGGCCGCGCTCACAGTTCCACCTCCACATCGTCAGAATCAGCAAAGCAGATTTCGGCCACTTTTTCTGATTCAGGTTCAGTTGCCCCAATTACCAGAACATCCCCACTCCCAACTGCAACAGATGGCATCTCTAGATGGTGTCCGTGAGACGGTGTAGAGAGAGGGTCAAAAGTGGCCTTGATAGCACCGTGAGACGGTGTAGGCGGCATCCTCTCTACACCGTGAGACGGTGCTATGGTGACGCTCTCTACACCGTGAGACGGAGTAGACGTTTTTTTCAATGGCTGGCATTTTTGGAATGCGGCGCGCTCGAAACACTGAGCGGCCCCAACGTCATAGCCGGGTATCTTGTCGAGACGCTGCCATGTCACGGCATACCAACTGGCCTTGTTTGGCCGGTGGCCTTTCACCAGCTCATGAATGAAGCCGTTGTCGATCAGCTCCCGCTTGGCTCTGACAATCACGTCAGAACTACGCCAGCCACGTTTAGCGAGATATGCAGCAGACGCCAGCAGTCGGCCATTGTTGTCTCGGACGAATTGCCGGGCAATCTCTGTCAGCAAAGAGCGCGCAGGATGCGATAGAAGGGCGTATGACGGGCAATCCAGAACGGCCCAGGGTATTGCAACGAATCCCCCTGCAATGCGTCCTGAGTCGCCCTTGTTTTTTGTGTTGCGACCGTTAGCCATTGAGCGGCCCTCCCGCAGAGTATTTATCAGCCTGCCTCGAAATACTCTTCCAGGTGCCCAAGATGCTTTTCATGGAGTCGGTTTCAGCGGCTTCGATCTTCTTGGCGTGCATCCAGGCGGGAACGTCCAGCAGCTCGATAATTTTGGCCTGCACGCGCTCACGCAACACCACGGGGGATAGTGCGTCAACCTCCCAGCAGCGATGCCCGTAACGCTTGGTGAACCATTGATAGCGCGGGTCTTTGCTTTTGCTGTCAGCCTCGAAAAATGGTAACTTGGTGTCGTCCTGCACATCACATTCATCGAGTGCCACGCGCTTGATATTGGCTGAACCGCCATAGCGTTGGAGTCGGTCGGGCAGGTCAATTTCTGACATCTGCATCCCCGATGGGTCCCAGTCGCCCACATAGAGCACGGTCAGTTTTTTGTCGCTGTTCGCCGTTTCTTTGGCGATGCCGTTGATGGACGTTGCAGAGCCGTAACCGTGCATCACCCGGAACGTGACGCCGTAGTTCTTCAGCACGGGTGCCAGCGTGCCGCGAATGGTGCCCTTTTCGCTCCAGACCTCCACCCAATTGGGTTGCATGGCCCAGTAGTCTTTTCGATACTGTGCGACGGCGGTGCTGATGATGTCCTCGGGACTATCCCAAGATGCGATGCGCTCGGCTTCGCGTGTCTCGTCAACTACCCACGCCCAGGGCAGTTGTCCAGTCTCGCGGGCATACACAAGCTGTTTGCTCACCTTGTCGGTGTTGGCTTTTGTCATGCAAGGGATCAGCTTTTCAATGAACAGGCGGTAGCAGACTGCGCGGACAGTTGCCGGTTGAATCTCTTCAAGGATGCGGATGGCGGCGGCGATCAGTTCCAGGCTTGCTTTTGACTTGCCGCGGCCTTGACGCGGTGCGATCAAGCTGCCACCTTGGCGCGTAGCCAGTTGGTTACATCACCGGCCACCCAGCGGGTGCAGCGTTTGCCGTCTTTGATTGGTTGGGGAAATTTGCCGTCTGCTACTTTGCGGCGAATGCTGGATTCAGACAGGCCGGTGACAGAGATCACCGTCTGGATTTTCAGCAGGGCATCTGCTATTTGAACCGCCTGCAGGGACTGCGGTTGTGGGCGATTTTGGCGGCGTTTTACGGTATCTGGTTGCATGATGCACCTCATGAATGAACATGGGTGCATGGTGGTGATGTTTTGCTTCCTAATTAACCGATAGCCTGCCACTCGTTACGCACGGCTGGCCACTCGTTACGCACGGCTGGCCAGCCGTATCATTTGGAACTTCGCGGCGCCCGTAGCGCCTCATAAATTAAACGCATCGGATCTTTTGATGCATCAGCAAGGTGTAAAGGCATTTGTGCTGACAGCTTGCGTGCAACGTCTCTATCTGCTCCTCGCATGCTTGATGCCTCTTTGAGCGCCCATTCCTTAATGTCAGCGTAAGGCTGATTTCGGATTTTTGCCCCTTTTTGCCCCGCCAGCGCTAACATCTTACGATGCTGATGTCTGCTGATTACATCGGCGTCTTCTTGCGTCTTGGGAAGACTAGCAATCACCATTCCTTTGGCAGTAGATGTGCTCATCAAGGTACGGATAACGTCTGCTGTAGTGCGGGGTTCAAAACGATCGTCAAAAAGAGTAGAGATGGTTGTGCAACCCATGCTTAACCAGCGTATGCAGTCTGGTGAAACATGGGGAGCGGCTTCACAAAGGCGTGTAAAACGCTCCCTGGCATCGTTAAGAAAAGTAGCGTGATCTAGATCGAGCGATCCCTCAGGAAGGGCTGCAGCATCTTCTCCAGCAGCTATAGAAAATGCAGCACTTCCACACTCACGGAAAATGTGATCAGGAATTTTTAGAACTTCATCAATAATCCAGTTCCATTCATTCAACTCTTCTCTTGCAATAGTCTCGATTTCAATGTCCATTTGCGTCCTTTACGCTCCCTGATAAGGTGCCAGCCCAGCCCGTCAAGGAAACGGGTTTTCGGGGATCAGCCTAGGGCTGGCAAAACTGTTTACTTTATGCCTATCTAGGCCCGTTACGGTCCGCTTGATGCACCAGAGTGGCTATCTGGTCGGAGAGATAGTCGACCATGCCACGGGTGAACGTTGGGTATTTGACGCAATCACCGCCAGCGTCCGTGATGTAACGCATGCCTGGCATAGCGCAGGCGACGACAATGCCGGTGATGTTGCCGCTCCTGGCTCTGTCGAGCAATTCCTCCAAAATCTCAACAACATCATGAGAAATGTTGTCCTTGACGAGTTGAAGTGGCGCCACCTTCCTTAGTGATGCTGTAGAATTTTTCGTAGCCATTGATGCACTCCAATTCAGTGTTTTGATGGTCAGGGGCTGGATGGTGTTTACGCACCTACCGGCCCCGTCTTTTTTTGCCCTGCATAAACCGGCGCAGGGCGTGCCGGTATTTCATGCGCGTAGCGGTATCACCTGCGCGCCGACACGCAGCTTGTCCAGGTAATCAGCCCATTCATGCATCATTTTTCGGCGTTGCGCCATGTAAGTGGTGCGGTCGTAAGCGCTGCCCAGCGGGCCGGATTTGCCGTGTGCCAGTTGGGCCTCGATCACTTCGCCGTCTGTCTCCAGTTGCTCGCCCAGGATGGTGCGGGCCATCGCCCGGAAACCGTGAGCGGTCATTTCGGTGTTGTCGTAGCCCATGCGGCGCAACGCGGTGTTTACCGTGTTGTCGGACATAGGGCGTTCACCCGTCAACAGGCTGGGGAAAACGTAACGGCCATGCCCGGACAGTATCTGCATACGCTTGAGGCAGGCGACTGCCTGCGGTGCCAGCGGTACCAGGTGCGGCCGGCCGTTGATCTTGCCCGCCTTGGTGCGCTTCATGGATGCTGCCGGAATGGACAGCATGGCGCTGTCGAAGTCCACCCACGCCCATTCCATTTGTCGGATGTTGCCGGGGCGCTGAAAGAGCAGGGCGGACAGAACCAGGGCCTCGCGGGTAGTGGGGTGCCCGTGATAGGCGTCAATCGCCCGCAGCAGCTCTCCGGCCTGTTTGGGCTCCAACACGGCCCCCATGTGTTTGACGATCACCGCCTGCAAAGTGCCGCGCAGTGCATGGGCAGGGTCTTGAGTACAGCGGCCGGTGGCGATGCCGTACCGGAAAACCTGCCCAGCGTACTGGCGCAAAGAATGCGCGGTTTCGTTTTTGCCGCGTGTCTCTACCCGGCGCAAAGTTTCCAGCAGCAGCGGTGCCGTAATGTCTGACAGTGGCAGACTACCAAACCACGGAAACAAATTAGCCTCTTGCAAGCGTATCCACTTGGTGCTGTGCGCTTCGCTCCATTCTTTGATCTTGACGGCCAGGAACTCGCGGGCCACTTTTTCATAAGTGGTGGCAGAACTGACGCGGGATGTTGCCTTGTCAAGCTGACGCTGTTGGGTTGGGTCTGTGCCCTTGGATAGCAACTTGCGGGCGTCATCGCGGTCAATCCGCACATCCTTCAGTTTGACGGCTGGATAGTTGCCCAGGGACAGGCGCTTCTCTTTGCCGTCGAAACGGTACTTCCAAAACCAGCGTTTTGAACTGTTGGGCGATACCTCCAGGTACAGGCCGCCAGCATCTGTAAAACGGGCGCGGGGCTTGTCAGCGGGACAGGTGGCGGCTTTGCAGGCGATCTCAGTAAGCATGGGGGAACAAATTCCAGAAAAAAACAGAAAAAATGCTCTGTTCCCCCGTTTGTACCCCCAAAGGCTTTGCGCTGCAATGGGTGCTTATGGTGGCACTTGACGGCATGTTTAGTCGTAAGTGCTTGATTTTATTGGGATTTTGACTGTTTATGACGGCTTGAGAATGTCATAAATGGAGCGGGTGAAGGGAATCGAACCCTCGTATGAAGCTTGGGAAGCTGCCGTTCTACCATTGAACTACACCCGCGAGCCATGTAGTTTACTTCAGGATATCCCCCACGCAGAGGTATTTGATCTCCACATAGTCATCCATGCCATGGTGCGAGCCTTCGCGGCCCAGTCCGGACTGCTTGACGCCGCCAAACGGCACGTGCTCGCTGGCCAGAATGCCGACGTTGATGCCGACCATGCCGTACTCCAGCGTCTCGGCCACGCGGAAGATGCGCCCGACGTCGCGGCTGTAGAAATAGCTGGCCAGGCCGAACTCGGTGTTGTTGGCGGCATCCACCGCTTCCTGTTCGGTCTTGAAGCGGAACACCGGCGCGAACGGGCCGAAGGTTTCTTCTTTGGCGCACAGCATGTCGGCCGAGGCGTCCGCAATCACGGTCGGCTCGAAAAACTGGCCGGGCAGCTTGTGGCCACCGGCCATCACCTTGCCCCCTTTGGCCACGGCATCGGCCACGTGGCGGCTGACCTTGTCCACGGCGGCGTCCTCGATCAGCGGGCCCTGCATCACGCCCTCGTCAAAGCCGTTGCCGACCTTGAGCGCCTTGACCCTGGCGGCAAACTTGGCGACGAACTGCTCATAGACGCCGTCCTGCACATAAAAGCGGTTGGCGCAGACGCAGGTCTGGCCGGCATTGCGGTACTTGCTGGCCATGGCGCCTTCCACGGCGGAGTC
>JAUSMR010000217.1 GCA_030645955.1 Gallionella sp.
GACATGCAGCGCTGCGAGGGCTACCGCAACTTCTGCAACAAGCTGTGGAACGCCACGCGCTTCGTCATGATGAATTGTGAGGGCAAGGACTGCGGGCTGGCGGAACACGGCAAAGACAACTGCCACAGCGGCTATCTCGACTTCTCGCCGGCCGACCGCTGGATCGTCAGCCGCTTGCAGCGCGTCGAGGACGACGTGGCGAAGCATTATGCCGACTACCGCTTCGACCTGCTGGCCAAGGCGATCTACGAGTTTGTCTGGGACGAGTACTGCGACTGGTACGTGGAACTCGCGAAGGTGCAGATGCAGAACGGCAGCGACGCGCAGCAACGCGCCACGCGGCGCACGCTGGTGCGCGTGCTGGAAACCATGCTGCGCCTCGCCCATCCGTTGATTCCGTTCATCACCGAAGAACTCTGGCAGAAGGTCGCGCCGGTCGCCGGTCGCAGCGGCGAGAGCATCATGATGCAGGCCTATCCGCGCGCCGACCTGACGCGCTGCGACGAAAAATCCGAAGCGTGGGTGGCGACACTGAAGTCCATGGTCAATGCCTGCCGCAGCCTGCGCGGCGAGATGAACCTTTCGCCGGCGCAGCGGGTGCCCTTGATAATTGCAACAGGAATTGATGCCGGTGGTGCCGCCACGCTCACCGCACTCGCGCCCTACATCAGCAGCCTCGCCAGGCTCAGCGAAGTGCAGATCGTGGCCGACTTGCCCAACGGCGATGCTGCTGTCGCCATCGTCGGGGCATACCGGCTGATGCTTAAAGTAGAAATCGATGTTGCCGCAGAACGCGAGCGTCTGGACAAGGAAATCGCGCGACTGCAGGGCGAAATCGCCAAGACGCAAAGCAAGCTGTCAAATGCGAGCTTCGTGGTTCGCGCTCCAGCCGCCGTGGTGGAGCAGGAACGCAAACGCATGGAAGAATTCAGCGCGACATTGGCGCAACTGCAGACGCAACGCGGCAAGCTGGGTTGATTCGTAGGGGCGGGTCTTGCACCCGCCCTGGGCAGGCGCAAGGCCTGCCCCTACGATCCAAATTACGTCTACCGGCGACGAATAATATAAATAAATTCGCCTCCCTGCTCAACAGAGGACAGCAATTCGTTGCCGGTCTGACGGCAAAACTCCTCGAAGTCCCTGGGGGACCCCTTGTCTGTCGCGACTATTTTAATAACTTGCCCGCTAGCCATTTGCGACAGTGCTTTTTTTGCGCGCAATATCGGCAGCGGACAGGCCAACTGGCGAGCATCCAGATCAGCATCGAAGTCCATTATGCACTCACCGGCAAGCCGGCGCATATCCACGCTGCAATGCAGCCCTGCAGGTTATACACGTCGGCAGTCATAGTACTTGCATCCTCTCACTCATCTTCCACTTGATCATTATCCGCCAATAAATGCGAGACACGGGCATTCGCCACCGACAGGCGCTTCACCAGCATATGCAGGAATGCATCGCTGAACTGGAAGCGGCACCCGGTCGTGGCGCGTGTCAGCGCATCCGGATTGATTTCGATCACCACCGCGTCGTTCTTGGCGATTACGTCGGTGCTGCGTTTGAAATCGCGCTCCAAAAGGTGCGCCATTTCACCAAAACAATCGCCGCGGTGCAACAGGCTCAATAACCTCCCCTGCTTGGTCACACGCACCGTGCCTTGCGCCAGAATATAAAAAGAGATTCCGCTTTCGCCTTCATGGAGTATGTATTCTAATTCCGGGACCTTGCGCCACTCACTGATGCGCAGCACCTCCCAAAGTTCCACATCACCAAAATTCTTGAAGAACGCCAAGCTGCGTAGTGTATCGAATTTTTCGGTATCAAATATTTCTGTTTGGGTCTGGTCGGCATGACTGAAAAACCCGACCAGATCGCTCGCGAACTGATCCCATGTTTGGTAGCGCTTTGCAGTGTCCTTCTCCATCGCGCGCCGCACGATCGCATCCATATCCGGTGGCGTTTCAGGTCGAAACGTGCTGGGTGGTGGCGGTTCGATGTTGATGATGTGGTAAATCATGCTGTAATTATTGCTCGCATCGAACGGCAGTTTTCCGGTAAGCAGCTTGTAAATCACTACTCCCAGCGAATAGATATCCGTCTGGTGGGTCAACGGCAGCTCCTTGACCTGCTCGGGTGACATGTAAGCCGGCGAGCCCACCCCGGATACTTGCGTGGTAGTCTGATTGCTTTGTAGCGCCGCCGCGCCGAAATCAGAAATCTTGATATCGGTTTCGCCCTGCAAAAGAATATTGGCCGGCTTGATGTCACGGTGGATTACGCCCTGATGCTGCGCGTATTCGAGAGCCTTGCAGCACTTGTAGGCAATTTCCGCAACGGTGCTGATCGGCAACAGATGATCCACTTCCGAGCAATGCTCAAGCGTACTGCCCTCAACGTATTCCATCACCATATAATTGATGTCGCCCTCCATCACCGCATCCTGAATTTTTGCGATATGCGGATGCGACAACTTTCCCGCCAGCGATGCTTCGGTCATCAATAACTTGCGATAAACCTTGGCGCGGCTGGGGTCTTGCAGAATTTCCAGATCGAACAACTTGATGGCGACCTGCTGCTTGTTGAACGGATCAATAGCAAGGTATACGGTGCTGGTCGCCCCAGTACCGAGTTTACGCACGATTTCGTATTTGCCGATTTTGTCCATATTTATTGCGCGATTAATTAAAAAGTCCCGATTCTGCGCACTTTGTGGTGCGTTGTCCACCTTAAACCCCAACCCATCCCCCCAACCCCTCCCAACCTCCCCTTGTCAGGGGAGGAGCCGGGCTTCCCAGCTGACAATGGGTGACTGAGGGTGTTTGGGTTGTACTTAAAATTGCGAACCAAAAGCAAAAGCAATTATCATAGAGACCATGAAAAAACTGACCATACTGCTGATGCTGTGCTTTTCACCCTGCGCCGTGAGCGATGGACTGCCCGATCTGGGCGACATCTCACAAACCGTGCTTACCCCACTGCAGGAACGCCAGATCGGGCAGCAGAGCATGCTGCAGATTCGCGCCAGCAAACAATTCCTTGACGATGCCGAGATCAATGATTACCTCAATCAACTCGGATACATGCTGGTTGAGAATAGCGCAGAACCTGGCCAGGGCTTCGAGTTTTTTGCGATTAATGATCACAACATCAATGCCTTTGCCATGCCGGGCGGTTTCATCGGCGTAAACATCGGACTGCTGCTGACCGTGCAAAGTGAATCGGAATTGGCTGCCGTACTTAGCCATGAAATCGCCCACGTCACCCAGCACCATCTGGCACGCATCATAGCGGGGCAACAAGGCGACGGCCTGGCCTCGATTGCAGCCCTCGCCATTGCGATACTCGCCGCGCGCAACAGCCCCCAGGCCGCGGAAGCTGCCATCGTCAGCATGCAGGCGCGCACAATGCAGAAGCGGCTTGACTTCACACGCACGCACGAACAGGAGGCAGATCGCATCGGCCTGGATATCCTGCAAAAGTCCAATTTCAGCATCCACGCCATGCCGGAATTTTTGAACCGGTTACAAAGGGCCACACAACTGCTGGAAGGCCACGCACCGAGCTATTTGCGCACCCATCCGATCACGGGCGATCGCGTCGCCGACATCGAGAACCGCGTGTACAAACAGCCTTATCGCCTGGTTCCAGACAGTCTGAATTTCCAACTGGTGCGCACCAAGCTCATCGCCGCGCAGAAAACCGCGCCGGATGCCATCGCCTATTTCAACGACGCGCTGGGCGCGCAAAAACACGGCAACCCGGTTGCGCAACGCTACGGCCTGGTGGGCGCATTGTTGCGCAACAACGAAGTCGAACGCGCCGCGCAGGAACTGGCGGTATTGCGCGAGCAGGCCAAAACAAATCCTTTGTACAGGAATAGCCCGATGATAGAAACTCTCGCCGGACAAGTTAATCGCGCCGAAAAAAATGATACAGCCGCTCTGGCGTTCTACCGTACCGCCGTGCAAAACTTTCCGCAGCACCGCGCCTTGATTTATGATTATGCCGGTTTGCTGCTGCAAAACAATCAGGCAGAAAACGCCGCCAGGCTGCTCACCGAGCAACTCGCCCGCCACCCCAGCGACGCCAAACTGTACGACCTGCAGGCCAGAGCCTACGCCATGCAAAACAAGCGCCTCGAACAACACCAGGCGCAAGCCTACAGCTATGCCTGGCAGGGCAACCTGTACGCCGCGATCGAGCAGCTCGAATTGGCGAAGCGGGCGGGCGGCAGTTTTTACCAACTCTCGACCCTGGAAAGTGATTTGCGCGAATTGCGCGAGATGCTGGAAGCGCGCGGCAAGCCATAGCCGCTTTTTCTCGAAGCCAAAAAAAGCCCCTCTTGCGAGGGGCTTTCGCTTGCTTTCGCTACCCTGGGGTAGCTCAGGCAAGTTTAAGAACAGGACTTTGGCAAAATAGCGGCTGGTATTGGATTTGCTCCCGTTTGTGCAACGTCGGCAGCGACAGCTGCGGAAGCAGCGACGTCAGCAGAAGCAGAACCGTTAGCGCAAGTCCAGGAGCCGGAAACCACGTTGTACATCATATGCACGCTCATGGGGGCACCACCTGTTACGTTACCGGTCAGAAGTCTGCTGCTTATACCGCTTGTGTTTTTAAAGTTCGCCTGAATGCTGGTTTTGTTTGCTGGAACAACTATAGTTTGAACATATTTGCCTGAAATAATGCCAGCCACTTGGCTAACAGTGGGAGTGGCCGTCGTAGCAACAACATCGAATCCGCCGTTGGATGTATATAATTCAGTCAACGGAGTCTTCAATCCGTCCATCAGCGTGAACGCTTCCGCAGCTTGCGCACGGGCGGTGTAATCGCCGTAGGCAGGGATCGCCACAGCAGCCAGAATGCCGATAATCGCCACCACGATCATCAATTCGATCAGGGTAAAACCTTTTTGAATATTCTTCATGTTAAAGCTCCTTTTAAGTTGAACACACCAAACAACGTGTGTCGGTGGTTATATACGCAATAGCCATGCCAATATCGCAATGCATTGTTATTGCTGAATGTATAAATAGAACATGTGGCCGCCGATACACTTTTTATGTTCATATCCGTCACCTGGCTGACGGTTTTGGGCAGTTTTATCAGCTATCGTTCCCACGCGTAACCAGCCACTTGGTCGGCGTTTTTTGTCGGCCTAGTGGAATGGCTATAACCAATGACTTGGCTGCCGTTGTTGGACAGTCTAGTCAGATGGCTAGACGTTTTACCAGTTGTTTCATCGGAGCATGGGAACGATAAAATCACGCCCAGGTACCTGTCATGAGTCAAGGTTGACTCCAGGGATCTTGCTCAAATCGACTTCGTCTATCTGTTCAGGCGTAAGAAATTGTGTGGCGTAGTCCAAATAGACTTTTTCACGAATAAAGACATCGAACAAATCCGGGTCGATATGTCCGTTCAACTTGAATTTTCCGAGGATGATCAGCGATTCTGTGAGGGTCTTGCCTCTTTTATAGGGCCTGTCCTTGGCGGTGAGCGCCTCGAAAATATCGGCGATACCCATGACTCTGGCTTGCACCGACATCTGTTCCCGCGTCAGTCCGCGCGGATAGCCCTTGCCGTCCATGCGTTCGTGATGCCCCCCCGCATATTCGGCGACGTTCTTGAGGTGTCTCGGCCAAGGCAGGGATTCCAGCATCTTGATGGTAATATCAATATGGTGGTTGATTATTTCGCGTTCTGCCGCTGTCAGTGTACCGGCGCGGATGGTGAGATTCTCAACCTCAACGTCGCTAAGAAAATTGCCCGCTTTTCCGTCGACATCGCGCCACTGATAGGTGGCGATCTGGCGCACACGCTGCTGCGCATCGGCGGACATCGCCTCGCTGCCGAGATTGCAGTGACGCAGGAAGTCACGATCATCATCCAGTTGGCGAATCCGCGCGGCGTACCCGGCACGGACAGTTTCGGCGTCTCGACCCTCGACTCCCGATCCTCGATCCTCATATAGCACGCGTAGCATGGCGATTTCGGCATCGCGCTTGAGCACTTCAAATCTTGTATCCACAAGGTGGATGCGGTCAAAAATGGTTTGCAGTTTGGTTGCCTTGTCCACCACATGTACCGGTGTGGTGATTTTGCCGCAGTCATGCAGCAAGCCTGCGATCTTCAATTCATGCCGATCTTTGCCGGTCATCACAAAGTCTTTGAGCGGGCCCTGGGTGGTGCGATTGACCGCCTCGGCCAGCATCATGGTTAGCACCGGCACGCGCGCGCAATGGCCGCCGGTATAGGGCGACTTATCGTCAATTGCGGTATTGATGAGCTGGATAAAGGCCTCGAACAGCTCTTCCAATTGATTGATGAGATGGCGGTTGGTCAACGCAATGGCTGCCTGCGATGCGAGGGATTCCAGCAACTGCTGATCGTCGCTTGAGAATGGAACGATCGCACTGCTCTTCTGGTCTTGCGCATTGATCAGTTGCAACACCCCGATGACTTCATTCTCGTGGTTGCGCATAGGCACGGTCAGAAAAGACTTGGAACGGTAGCCGGTCTTGGCATCGAATCCTTTGGTGCCGGAAAAATCGAATCCCTGCGCCTGATAGGCATCGGGGATGTTGACCGTCTCACCGCTCAAGGCAGAGTGGCTCACCACCATGGCATGGTTGGGATTGCCATTATCATCGTAAAGCCGGATCGGATAAAAACTGATCGGCACACCGCTGGTTCCACCCATCGCGATGTTCAGAGAGTCGGTACGCATAATTTCAAAACGCAGCGTCTGTTGTTTATGTTCGAGCAGATAAAGCGTGCCGCCATCGGCATGGGTAATGCGTTTTGCCGCCACCAGAATAGTTTCCAGCAGGCTGTTTAAATCGCGCTGCTGCGACAGCGCGATGCCAATCTCGTTGAGTTCTTTAAGGCGATGCAGGAGGTTGTCTGTAGAAGTCATATATCCCACGCTGTAAGTGCCGGAAAATTTTTCGGGTCAGAATGCAGGGGTAATTCGTGAATTACCACTACTTGATGCAAACCGCGCGTACTTGATGCATATCGGTAATGCCTTGCAAGACTTTCTCCATCCCGTCCTGCTTCAAAGTATGCATCCCCTCTTCCAGTGCGATAGACAACAGCTCGGCAACACGCGCGTGCTCCTGGATGGCCTTTTTGATCGGATCGGTGCCAATCAGCAGCTCGTGCAAACCCACCCGTCCACGATAGCCGGTGCCGGAACATTTCTCGCAGCCCACTGGCGTATAAAGTGTGAATTGCCCCTTTTCATCGGCAAACAGCTTGACCCATTCGGCATACAGCGCCTTGGTAGCGGCAACCGGATCTTTCTTCCAGGTCGCTGTATTCATCAACTCGCCGCTGTACTCGGCGAGCATCGATTTTATTTCGTCAGCGGTCGCTATATGCGGTTTTTTGCAGTCGCCGCACAGGCGTTTCCCCAAACGCTGCGCCAGAATCCCCAGCAGTGCATCCGCAAAATTGAACGGATCCATGCCCATATCCAGCAAGCGGTTAATGGATTCCGGCGCGCTGTTGGTGTGCAGGGTGGCAAATACCAGGTGGCCGGTTAACGAGGCTTCGATGCCGATGGATACTGTTTCCTTGTCGCGCATTTCGCCGACCATAATCACGTCCGGGTCGGCACGCAGGAAGGCGCGCATGATGGTGGCAAAATCCAGCCCGGCCTTTTTGTTGATCTGCACCTGACGCAGACCCTTCTGGGTGATTTCCACCGGATCTTCCGCCGTCCATATCTTGGTATCGGGTGTGTTGATGTACTTCAGGATGGAGTGCAGCGTGGTCGTTTTACCGGAACCGGTCGGACCGCATACGAAAAATAGTCCGTACGGTTTGCTGACCGTCGCCTTGATCAACTCATTATTGCGTGCCGAAAAACCCATTTTTTCCAGTGGCAACGGCTCGCCGGAAGCGAGAATACGCATCACCACATCCTCGACGCCGCCTTGTGACGGGATGGTCGCAACGCGCAGCTCAATATCCAATGGGCCATATTTTTTGAATTTAATTTTGCCATCCTGCGGCTTGCGCTTCTCGGAAATATCCAGGTCACACATGATCTTGAGACGGGTCACCAATGCATTGCGGTAGGTGGACGGCACTTCGATGTAGTTCAACAGCGACCCGTCCTTGCGCAAGCGAATCTTCGTCTTGGCCTTGCCCGGCCCAGGCTCGACATGAATGTCCGATGCCCCCATCCGGTAAGCATCGACGATGATCTTGTTGACCAGCTTGACCAGCTCGTTGTCTGATGCCGCATTGACATCCTCCTGGCTAACCGACGAGGACTCCTCATCCTCCGCGCCCATGCTGGACAACAGATCGTCCATCGTCGATTCATCACCTGCGAGGATACCGCCACCCTCGGCAGACGCGCCACCGCCGTAGAACAAATTCAGGGTTTGTATGAATTCGCGTTGCGAGCAAACCTTATAGGCCAGCCGATGCCTTGGAAAGATATTGTTGACCACCCGCGAAGCCTGGGTCCGCTCCGGATCAGTGGTTAAAATCGTCAACCCCTCATGTGTCTCATCAATCGGAATCCAGTGGCTGCTTTCGACATACTCGCGCCTCAGGTTTTTCAACAGTTCAGCAGGCTTGATGCGATCTGCCTTGTAGGATTCGTAAGGTACCCCGAAGAAGCTGGACAGCGACTTGCCCAAAGCGGGGATGCTGACTTGAAATTCGTCTATCAGTACTTCTTCGACATCGATGCCTTTGCGCCGCGCGGTGCGTGTTGCCAGCTCAAACTCTGCCGCAGACAGCACACCATCGGTAACCAGATAGTCGTACTTGTTTTTGACCGCGCTACTTTGCTGCCGCTGGTGCTGGCGCAACGCCACTGCCATGGTCTGCGCCAATTCCTCCACACCCTCTTGAATCATCGCTGTAAAAGGAACACCGGCCTTGTTATTGATGACCTGGATGACGCCAATCAAATCGCCGGCGGTGTCATCCAGAATCGGCGCGACCATCATCTGTTTGGTGCGATATCCCGTACGTTTATCCACCTCCTGCAAAAATCGCAGATGCGGGCTGTACTGCGCCAACTCCTTTTCATCGTAGACATCATTGATGTTGAGCAGTTTTTTGTGCATCGCAACATAGCCAGCGATACTTTGCTCGGCGATAGGCAATTTGAGATCTTTGAAAGAGTTAAGCCCGGTCTTGACTTTGGAAACAAGTGAGACCTTGTCCTCCCCAACCACATAGATAGTCAGACGATCCGCATTGAATAGCGCGCAGATATCCTTGCTGAGTTCCAGCATGATCTCGTCAACGTTGCCGGTGGCATGTATCTTATTGTTGACGTGATTGAGATTCTTGGTGAACTCGAGCCTGAGCTTCATATCACCAACATTGCTTGCTGCATTATTGGCTGCCATTACTGTACTCATTCCTGCTCCTCTGTCTTTCTCATTAACGTGAAACTCGCGCAGCGATTCGATCGCCCCCTCGCCCTACTGCGGGAGAGGGTTGGGGAGAGGGAAACGGGCATGGCAGGTTTCATCATCTGGGGCGGCATTCCTGCCATTACCGTTAGGCTACTGCTGCGCCGACCTCGGCACCGACCAAAGTCCTCCATCAAGAACCTGCACGTCATATCCTGCTTGCGCCATGATGAACGCTGCAGCCGCACTGCGCCGCCCGCTTTGGCAGTAGGCAATATATTGCCTGCTGCGATCCAGCACACCAATCGCATTGCGTACCTCATTCAAGGGTACATTCATGGCACCGCGCAGCTTGTCATAGCGATACTCGGGCGGATACCGGACATCCAGCCATACCGCGCCTTGCTCCACGGCCTGTATGGCATATTCATAGCTAATTTTATGCAACAGCGGCTCTTTCAACAATGCCAGAAAATCCTGACGCCCGAGGCGCAACAACACGCCATTTGATTTCATTATGACTGTCGCATTACGCTTGGCATCGGAGAGTAGCGCTTCCTCGCCGAATACATCTCCCGTCTTCAGTTCGGCAAGCGGCAAATCCACGCCGCCTACGCGACGCGTTACTTGAGCGCGACCGCTATCCATCAGATAGTAATAATCACCCTCGTCGCCCTCGCGAATAACGACATCACCCGCCCGCACGGCGATCGCTTCGAGGCGTTGCAGCAATACACTGATGTTCGTCATCGGCACGTGAGCCAGCGGGCCATTATTGAGATTATCCGCACTGAACATGCTTGCCTTCAACAAACGTTTGACGTTAATCGAAACATCGACGCGAGTACTCTGGTTATCCGAAAAACGAACCCCACCAATCGGTTCGTGTTGCGAAACCTGGTCCAGCACCATCATTCGATCCAGCAAGCCTTCATCAATATCCAGCAACTGGCATTCACACAATGCCGTAGCGGCAACGATGTCAGGCTGCCGCTTGCCCAGCGGATGTTTGGCCCACTCAGACTGCGCACTCACTACCACCCTGTTGCCATCCTGGAAAACCAACTCTATTTCGCCGTTTACCAGATAAACTGATTGCCCCTCCAACCTGAACAGCTTGAATGGGTTGCCGCCCTTGGGGATGGTTTCTATATGACAGTAGTCAAGCACTTCGCGCAGCCGCGCCGAATCAAATGAAGAAATCGGCTCCAGGTTTGCCAGAGTTTTGAGATCAAGAGCGTAAGTCATCCCACGCCCCTAAAACTCCACCACCTGATTGTTCAGCAACATTTTAGGACGCGACTCGCGCACACATTCCTCAATCTCCCCCATGGTCAATTCCACTTCACCCGGTTTGAGATGGGTAATGAATACTTCTGCATCGCGCTTGAATTTGGCCAACTCTTCGGCAAGCAAACTGGGGCACAAATGCTTGGATAGCACAGCCAAATGCCTTTCACTATTTGAGAATGCCGTCTCTATGATCAGGTAACGCAAATTTTTAATCTTGTTGACCACTTTCCATAATGCATCATTTGTGGTGGTATCCCCGCTAAAAACCAGGCTTGCCTTGCCGCTGTCCAACTGGTAGCCAACAGCGGGCACTACATGACTGGCAGGGATGGCGGTTATCTTGCGCCCCTTCAAAACAACAGTCTCACCCAGGCTTATCGGCTGGTAACGCATGTAGGGTTGCTGGGAATTGGGGATTTCGCTGAAATCCGGCCATACCTTCCAGTTGAAAATATGCTTCTTGAGGATATCCAGCGTCTCTTCACTGGAATAAATAGTCAATGGGCGGTCACGCATAAATCCGATGCTATCTATCATCAGCGGGAGACATGCAATATGATCAAGGTGAGAATGCGTAACGAAAACATGGTCAATCATCGCAAGTTCGGTCAAGCTGAGTTCGCCGACCCCGGTACCGGCATCAATCAACACGTCATGATCAAGCAGGAATGAAGTAGTGCGCAGATTGCCACCGATCCCCCCGCTGCATCCCAATACTCTGAGTTTCATTTTGTCCTGTGCACCTGGAAATATTGATCGGTTTATTTGGACTGGAATACGAACACACCGTCCCAATCCGCAGCTGGAGGGTTTTTGCGGAACTGGTTAACGCGCTCGGCATAAATACCGTACAACGCGGTTTCCGGTGACATGCGCTGCAAATTCATCAATTGCAATTCAGCTTGATCCCAATCCTGTTTGCGATAAAAGCGGCGCACTTCATGGAATAATCTAATTTCGTCCTGCAGCGCTTTACTCACCTCGCTGGCCAGTCCTATCGGTTCGTAAATCGCCACGGGCTTATCTTTACCTACCACCTGCACGTGATCGAGCTCGCGATATACAAAATCTGGGGCGGCATTCCGGGTATTCTCACCGACGATAATGCCCACACCGTATTTTTTTGTTATACCCTCCAGTCGTGATGCCAGATTCACTTCATCGCCCATCACCGTGTAGGCCACGCGCACTTCGGAACCCATGTTACCGACACTGACGCGTCCGCTATTAATGCCCACACCGACATGAATCTCCGGCCAACCGCGCTCCTTGAAATGTGGCTGCAATGCCTTCAATGTCTGCTGCATCTCGATGCCTGCCAGTATGGCGTTGCGCGCATGGTCTGGTAGCGGTTTCGGCGCACCCCAAAAGGCCATGATGCAATCGCCCATATATTTATCTACTTTGCCGTAATGTTTGGAAATCACGCGCGAAAGCGGGGTGAGAAACTCATTCATCAACTGGCTCAACTCCTTGGGATCCAGCCCCTCGGAAATGGAAGTAAAACCACGCACATCCGAGAACAGGATAGTCATTTCGCGGCTTTCACCTTCCATGGACACCACCTGCTCAGGGTTTTTGCTCATTTCGTCCACCAGCTCGGTTGGCACATACTTTCCAAACAGGCTGGTAATCTGCCGCTTGGTTCGCGACTCGACAAAATATCCATAAGACATGTTCAACGCGAACAGCAGAGCGATCATCACCAGACTGTTCGCCACAGGCATCAGCATGTTCCCGTAATGCCATGCGATTAAACTTAGTCCGGTCGTGGAAGCAAGCACGAAGACCGACGCCAGAATTGCTTTGGCCGGACTGAATACCGGCAACAATAAACTCAAGGTGATGCCGATCAACAACAACCAGACAACCTCTGCGCCCAACATATAGGCAGGTTTTTCCTTCAAATTCTGATCAAGAATTCCGGAGATCATGTTGGCGTGGACTTCCACCCCCGGGTAAACTTCCGATACCGGGGTGGAGCGCATATCCATTAGCCCTGGAGCCGTGGTGCCCAATACCACTATTTTGTCCTTCAGTTGTGCGGGATCAACACGCTCATGCAACACATCCGCGACAGAAATATAACGAAAACTCCCTTGTCCCCCGCGATATGGCACATAAGCAGCCACATCGCTGTCTACCGGGATTTTCAGTCTGCCGCCGGCTGTGCTTAACTCCAGCCATTCCAGGCCGGCATATCCGCTGGCCTTGTTCTCGGCAAAGCCGGGAAGCAATTTCGGATATCCCAGCAAGGTGCGAACCATTGCAAGAGATAAGGATTCATAATATGCGCCGTCGTATTCTGCCAGCATGGGCACGCGGCGTACCCTGCCATCAAAATCCACCAGAGGATTGAAGTGCCCGGAATTGGCAGAGGCCTGCTGCAATTCCGGAAGATTCGCACCATAGCCATTCCACTTTGTAAACGCTATCGGGCGCCCCTTGAATGAGCCCGCAGTAAATGTCGGCTCGGGAAGCATCCCGGTAACATTTTTGTTTTTTTGGTCAGTCAGGTAATATCCCAACACCACATTACGATTTTTAATCTTGTCCGCAAACAGATTGTCGTACTCGAGTTGAGGCCGGAGCTGGGCCAGAACAGCCTGGAATGGCGCCACATCCTTAAGCTGGTTCTGCCCGAGTTTCTGCAACACCTTAAGCCCAGAACTTTCGTCCTTTTCGGCAAAAACAACGTCAAACCCCACCACTGCTATGCCATATTTATCGAACAGTTTGTCCATCAGCAAGGCCAAGCGGTCGCGTCCCCACGGCCAGCGCCCCTCTTCTTTAAGGCTTTTTTCGTCTATATCGAGAATAACGATACGCTCATCAACCGTCCGGGGCATGGTTAATCGCAGGCGGTAATCGTGGAGAATAAAGGACAACTGGTCGACAAAATCCAGCCGGTAAAAACGGGCAGCGTGACCCACGAAAACCAGGACTATCAGCAGGCCAAGCCCAATCAAGATTGCGTTTTTTTTCACGCCGTGCCTTTTAACAAAAGACCGAAGACTGAGGGCAGAAAACAGAAGTAAGTTGACAGAAGCGTTGTCGCGGCTGCGCCGCGTCCTATATAAACTCGTCGCGTAGCGGCATACGGCAATCTGTCTTCTGTCCCCTGTCTTCTGCTATCCTTTAAAATAGAATTCCATCTTGACGCCGACCAGTTCAATCACATCGTGATCATTCAGCTGATGTGGCTGATCGCTCAATGCTATTCCGTTCACCGTCGGGTGGCTGGCGCCCTCCACGTGGGTAATAAAAAAGCCATGCGGGCGACGGGTCAACACTGCAACCTGCACACCGGGTTTGCCCAACGTGGTCAGGTTTTTTATCAACTCAAGTTCCTTGCCGGCATTAGGCCCGGTCAAAACCTGCACCACAGCAACCTGTGCGGGAGCAGCCTGAGCCGTCGGCTGGAACGTATCAAGCTTTCCAGTTTTCTCTGCCACTGTTTCGGCTGCCGGTTTAACCGGATTAGCTTGTGTTTGTGTAAAACCGGCTGGTTCCGCTGGCTTGCTCGCGCCAGGAGCCGCCTGTTTGACGGGCGATCGCAACACCATGGTTTTTTCGAAATCAGCAGGACTGCTCTGGGCGACCTGATCATTGACATATTTCAGCTTGTATTTGCCTATTTCAATCACATCATTGTTTTGCAGGAAATGCTTTTTGGTTGGCGTCCCATTCACTTCCAGCCCGTTGGTGCTATCCAGATCCTCGAGGAAGGAATCGTGCAGGATAGTAACGATTGCAGCATGCTCGCCGCTCACCGCCAGGTTATCGATGGCGATATCATTGTGTGGCTTGCGCCCGATGGTCATGCGCTCTTTGTTAAGGGGGTATTCCTTGAGCACCGCCCCATCCATGCTAAGTATCAATTTTGCAGCCATAGTCGTAATCCTCGTACTAATTATTTCTTAAAGCAATTGAGCAGCTTTGCCAGCCAACCGCGCGGCACAACAAATTTGCCCTTTACCTTCACCAGTATCACCGAAACATTATCGCGACCGCCATTATCGTTTGCCATCTGTATCAGCTGGCTTGCCGCGAGCGGCAAATTACTCCGAAACGCATCAAGTATGGAATGAATATCTTCATCTTCCACCATGTCATTCAAACCGTCCGAACATAGCAGGTAAATATCGCCAACCAGCACATCATGCACATGAATTTCCACCTCCACTTCGGCGTCAATCCCGACCGCACGCGTCACCAGATTTTTATTTTTGGACAAACGCGCATCTTCTATGCTGATTATCCCGGCATCAATCTGCTCCTGCAGCAATGAATGATCGCGGGTAATTGCTTCCAGAGTCTCGCCTCGCAACCGGTACATGCGCGAGTCACCTATATGCCCAACCGCCACACGGTTGTCATAAAACAAACCGGAAACCATGGTTGTTCCCATCCCGGCATACTGTGGCTGGCTTTGCGAAGCATGGAAAATGGAAGCGTTGGCTTTCTGGATATTTTCGCGCAACAGCGACACCCCCAACTCTTCGCCGGTTGCTTCGTCGCGATCTGTCGGGCTCTCATTAAGCAAGCGTTGTCTTATTTCCGTTGCAACCACCGAAACGGCAATGCCGCTTGCCACTTCACCGGCATTATAGCCACCCATGCCGTCAGCCAACACCACCAGGCCGCAGGCTGGCTCACTCGCCACGCTATCCTCGTTGTGGGAGCGCACCATGCCTGAGTTGGTCTGGCTGACAATTTCCAATGCTTCGTCGATTTTCATGTTTACCCCTGCAGGCCTGAAGCGCATCGGCGCAATGCATCCGCCATTTCTGCGCCATTGGCATAACGATCCTCATTCAGTTTGGCCAACGACTTGTTAATGATTGCCACTAAACACGGGGGCAAATCCGGCCTGACGCTCAGGATATCCGTATGCGGTTCATTGGCGATACGGAACATTAATTGTGCCATCGAATCCCCCACGAACGGGAGCTTACCACAAGCCAATTGATACAAGCTCACGCCCAGAGAGAAGAGATCGGAGCCACCCTCGATTTTCTTGCCAGCCAATTGTTCCGGTGACATATAGGAAGGAGTGCCCAATACCATGCCGGTTTTGGTTTTGCTCGAGTCGGTAATACGCGCAATACCAAAATCGGTCACCTTGGGCGAATCTGCCTCAGAGTCATACATGATGTTGGCCGGCTTGATGTCACGATGTACCACATTCTGTTTGTGCGCATAATCCAGCGCGTCGGCAACGCGTGCGATGATGCTCATCACCTTGGGTAAGGGCAGCAAATTATCGGGCTTGGTATAAGCAACCAGGTCCTTGCCTTTGAGGAACTCCATCGCAATGTAAGCCAGGTCATGTTCTTCGCCTGCGTCGTACATGGTCACGATGTTTGGATGGTTCAAACGTCCGGCAGTTTCAGCCTCGCGGAAGAAGCGATCCTTCACATCCTGCAGTTCGTCGGCCTCGAACTCCTGCGCCAGCGCCATGGTCTTGATGGCCACCACGCGGCCGATTTTCGGGTCTTTGCCGAGATACACCACGCCCATTGCACCCTTGCCCAACTCTTTCTCGATCTCATAGCGGCCAAGCATCGGCTTGGACACGCCCGCCCTGTCCAGTACCATGGTGCTGGCATTGCTCCGGCCGGATGACCCGCCGAGTATCAACGTTTCCGACATCGCTTTGGACTGCGCCAGGCGCGCATCCAAATCGCGGAATTTGGGGTTGTACTCGGCCATGTATTTGAATACCGACTCGGCCTTGTTGAATTGGCGCTTACGCTCGAAATCCAGTCCCAGGTTATACAACACCTCCATCAGGCTATCGTCAACCTGAACCTTGCGGAACTTGTCGAAGGCGATATCCAATTGCCCCTGACCCTGGAAAGCCAGGCCCAGCATGCGATTGCTTTCTGCGGATTCGGCATCGGATTTTTGCTTGCCCTTCTCGGTCATCAGAAAGCGTTTGGTAGTAAGGAGCAAATGTCCGACCAATAACAAAGCGGCAGGCAACATCAATTGCATCCACATCGCCTGCGTCGTCATTAATATGAAATGCGTTACCAGCAACACCGCAAACAACGCTGCGGTGATCACCGCACCGATGGCAGCATTCAAACGCGGTAACAATACAATCAGATACAACGCAATCAGCAGGAATGCTCCGAATTGGGCCAAACCAGCCCAAGGCGGCGCAACAAAGAAGTCTCCCTTGAGGATGCTCGACACCGAATGCGCCAGGGTCACAACCGAAGCCATACCGGAAGCAATCGGCGTCACCTGCAAGGTGCCGACACCGGCTGCCGACGCCCCGATCAACACTATTTTGTCGCGATATTTTTCCGCCGGAATCTTGCCGGTTAAAACGTCATAAAATGAATCCACCGGAAAGGCAGGCCGCCCATTGATGTCTTTGTAAAAATAGGTGTACATCCGCAAGGCCGGATCGGTGGCGATTTTTTGATTACCCAGCTGCACCCCTTCACCCAGATTAACCTGTATGTCCTTGGCATCAAGATTAAGACTCTTGGCGGCGAGCATCAACGACATGGATGGATAATATTGATCGTAATAACCCATTACCAGGGGTTCGGTACGCACAGCACCATCCACATCGCGTGAACCGTTCAAATGCCCGATGGCCAGCGCCTTGCTCCCAACCACAGGAATCGGCAGCAGCACGCCCTGTGAAGGATCCGGTAATGCGCCGGAAGCACTGTCGTCTTTCACGTTGGTAAGGTTGTTGCGCAGCACAAAGTCAGGCAATGCCTGATCGGGTTTCCCCTGCGGCTCGCCCGGTTCGAAGTACATCGCCAGCAACACATCGTTTGCCCTGGCCATGCTATCGCTGAGCTTTTGATCGTTATCGAGATTTTGCGACGCTTCGAGCAACAACTCATCAAGTTTTGCCAATTCATCTTGATGTGCAGGGTCGAGGGTATTTTTAAGTGTGGAGTTGCCGAGCAACTCGGCAATCTTGTAGATATAGCCCAGTCCGGCATCTATCTGCGGTTCCGAGAAAAAAACGGTATGCCCTATTACCTTGGCATGCCCCGCCGCCAGAATATCAATCATTTTGGCTTGTATCTCACGCGGCCAAGGCCAGCGCCCCAGATTGGCGATGCTCTGATCGTCAATCGCGATAACCGCAATCTTGTCGCTCGGTGTGCGCGAGGAAGCCAGCACACCCAAATCATAAGCCTTGCGCTCAAGACTCTGCATCAAATCGCTATTGGCGCCAAAAAGAAACACCAGCGCGACCAGCAAACCGACGAACCAGTCTTTCTGCCAAAACGACCATTTATTCATTGTCACCCCCTGATACTTGTTATCGTGCTACTTACGCTTCGAATATTAAGGTATTTTGCAGAAACACACTACAATCCTTTTGATTTATTACGAAATTATCCTGGGCGATGGTTTTTCTATTTGATCAGCAACACCGGGCAGCTTGCCAGATGCAACACCTTGTTCACCACCGACCCCAGCAGCAAAGCCTGCAAGCCGCCCTGCCCCTGCCTGCCCATCACAATCTGATCCACACCCTGCTCGCTGGCATATTGCACGATCGCCTCCGCCGGCGTGCCAACGCTGATGTGGTATTGGTAGGGCAGCACGGCGGCATCCAGAGCCGCGCGTGCCGACTGCAACGCCGCCATCCCCTGTTCGCGATAATAATCGTCGATGGTTTTCTGGTTGATGAACAGCTTGACGTTGCCGGTCGCCACGTTCCACTGCACGTTCAGCAACAGCAGTTGCGGCGACTCTTTCATCGCGGCGATATTTTCGATCACGAATTCAACCGCACGTTGCGCGTTGGCTGAGCCATCGACCGGAATCAGTATCTTCATTGTTTGCCCCCTTATGATTTGTTGTGCGAGTTGGACGATTTATCGCCCAACCCTGCCAAAACCGTTTCGTCCACCAGATCTACCACTGCCATAGAAACCGCCTTGCGCATCGCCAGCCATTTGCCGGTCACCAGCACCAGCACGGCGCAAAACACCGGAACCAGCCAATGCAAATAATGTTGCGCTTCAACCAGAGTTGCAAATAACGCCTCGCTGACCAGCATCTCGCCTGCCACATAACCGAGCAGCGCGCCGCCCGCGTAAATAATGAGCGGGAAACGATCAATCAGCTTCAGCACCAGCTGGCTGCTCCAGGCAATCATCGGGATGCTGATCAGCAGCCCGAACACCAGCAACGGCACATCACCCTTGGCCGCCGCAGCCACGCCCAGCACGTTATCCAGGCTCATCACGAAGTCGGCGATGATGATGGTTTTGACCGCGCCGAACAGCCGCGTATCAGCCTTGATATTGTCCGCATCGTGTTCCTCTTCGGGCAGGATCAGCTTGATGCCGACCCATAGCAGCAGCAACGCGCCTACCAGTTTCAGATAGGGCAGTGCGAGCAGACTGACCGCGAAGAAGGTCAGCACAATGCGCAAGCCGATTGCCCCGCCCACGCCGAACATGATGCCCTTCCTGCGCTGGTGTGGCGGCAGGTTGCGGCACGCCAGCGCGATCACCACCGCGTTGTCGCCGCTCAACAGCAAGTCGATCATGATGATCTTGAACACATCCGCCCAGAATTGGGGGGTAGAAAACATTTCCAGCATTGCCTGGCCTTTCAGTATCGGAATATTTTGCATCGCGCGCCCCAATTGGCGCGCGGACGCAATCTTACCGAATTATTAGTTGGTAAGCTGGAAATCATGCGGGGAAAAAGTTGTGCCGCTTGCCGGACCCGGGCAATCTGTCAAAACGCCCGTCAATGCATCATCGCAACACGTTATCAACCGGTGACGCGATCATGAATGTGGCCGTTGCCGAATTCCATTTCCTGCGCTGGAGAAGCTCGGCCCCGGTTGCGAATCGCGTTTTACATAGACCCTGCTGTTCTCCATGACAGACCGGATCATGCCGGCGGGAGACCGCATCGTGCGCAAGCATGGTTGAACCACGGCACCAAGAGTCAATTCTACTTTTGCCAGGAAATCCTACCGCATGAAATGGATTGAAATTCTCATTGAGTATTTACCCCGCCTTACGCTTACTGCAATTGAAGCGCATCAAGACTTGAATCTCACCGTCACCCGCAAACCTTGGCCCTCGCTCGCCGGCTGCATCTGCAAGGCTGCGTCATGCACTTCGGCAATCCGTTTGACGATGGACAGCCCGAGGCCGCTGCCGCTGGCCTGCGTACCCAGCGGGCGATAAAACCGCTCCAGCACCTTGTCACGCTCCTGTTCGGGAATGCCCGGGCCGTTATCGCTCACCGACAGGCAGACCGCTCCCGGCTCCTGGGTGATGCTTACCTGAACCGATGTGCCGGGCGGGGTGTGTTGTATCGAATTGTCGAGCAGGTTGCGCAGCAGCACCCGCAACAATCCCGGATTGCCGTTCACCGTGGCTTCGTCGCCCGTAAGCAATTCAAGCTGCACGCCATTTTCCAGCGCAGCCGGCGCAAGCGCCGCAATCGCTTCGGCGGCGATGTCCCTGAGTTGGCAAGGTTCCGCCACGCCGCAGTCCAGAGTATCCACCCGCGCCAGCGTCAGCAATTGATCGATCAGATGGGCGGCGCGGTCACAGCCGAGAATCGCATTGTCGAGCGCATGGATGCGTTCCGCCTCTCCGGAAGCGGCCCGCGCCACTTGCGCCTGCGCCTTGATCGCGGCCACCGGGGTGCGCAATTCATGCGCGGCGTCCGCGGTGAAGCGCCGCTCTTTCTGCATCGAAGCATCGATGCGGGTGAACAGCCGGTTAAGCCGCTCGATCAGCGGCACCACTTCGCGCGGCACGGATGACGCATCCAGCGCGGCTAGATTGTCCGGCTCGCGCTGTTCCACCTCGCGGGCCAGCTTGTCGAGCGGGCGCAAGCCGCGCGTCACCGCAATCCACAGCAGCAGCGCCAGCAGCGGCAGGGAGAACCACAGCGGCCGCAGCAGGTTGCCGGCGATGTCACGCGCCAGTTCCTCGCGCACATCGGAGCGTTCCGCGACATGGATCAGGTATTCGCCGGATTCATCCCAGGTGCTGAAGACGCGCCAGCGTTTTCCGTCGATGATGTTATCGCTGAAGCCGCGCTCCCTGCTCGCCAGCGGTTGTTGCGGGGCGTTGGCGGAATGCAGGCGCATCTGCTGCCCTTTCTCCCATACCTGGAACGCAACGCTGCGGGCATATTTGTGCAGCAGCGGCGTATGTTCGGTTTCGAGTTCATCGATCTCGTGTGTTGCCTGGACGACCAGCAGCGCAGCGGCCTGCGCCAGATGCGCATCCAGCACCTCGTCGAATTCCTCGCGCGCATCGTGGTAGGTGAAGGCGGTTGCGCCGAGCCAGACCAGCGTGATCGCCGCCAATACCAGGGCAAGCAACCGTTGTTTGAGTGATGTGCGCTGTGACATTTCAGATACCTTTATCGCGCGTCATCAGATAGCCGACGCCGCGTATGGTTTCGATCAATTCGGGGAAAAGCTTGCGGCGCAGATGGTGAATATGCACTTCCACCGCATTGCTTTCGATCTCGTTGCCCCACGCATAAAGCTGTTCTTCAAGCTGGGCGCGCGAAAGCACTTTTCCTGCATTGAGCATCAGGGCGTGCAGCAGCGCAAATTCCTTGGCCGAAAGTTCAATTGGTTTGTCGCGGTACAGCACTCTATGGGCAGCGGGATCAAGCTTGACTCCGCCAACCTGCAACAAAGGTTCGGTCTTCCCGCTGGCACGGCGAATCAGCGCGCGCAGGCGCGCCGCCAACTCACTCATGTCGAACGGCTTGGCCAGATAGTCGTCCGCGCCGGTATCCAGCCCCTTGATGCGGTCATCCACAGTATCCATCGCGGTCAGAATCAGTACGGGCGTCGGGACGTTGCGGCTGCGCAGACGGCGCAGCACCTCCAGCCCGGAAAGGCGCGGCAGCCCCAGATCCAGCACCACCGCCGCGTAAGGTTCGGTGGCGAGCGCCTGTTCCGCCGAAACACCGTCTTTCATCCAGTCCACGGCGTAGCCGGACTGCTTCAAGCCAGCCTGAATCGCATCGCCCAGCAGGGCGTCATCTTCGACCACTAGCACGCGCATCATCCACCCGTAAATAAAATGTCAATCAATCGTCATCGTTCTGCTCAGCATGCGCCGCATCCGCGCCTGGCGTCACCAGTCCGGTGGCCGGATAGCCGACCCAGAATGCCACAACAGCGGCCAGTATTATGACACCCAGCCAGAGATATGAGCGACGGATGCCTTGATCCGGTTCGGCGGACTTAAAACCGGTGACCATCGAGCGCACCAGATTCTCGCGGTGCATCAAGCTGCTCACCACCACCCCGGCGATGTGGATCAATACCACAGCCAGCATGGCATTGGATACGAACTCATGCAGTTCCTCCACCGCTTTGCCGCCGACATCCTGAAACAGCATCACTCCGGTCACCCCGGTCGAGATGCCCAGTATCAACAGCAGCCAGATCGCCACACTTCCGGCCGGGTTGTGCCCGACGTAATGCGCGGGCTTGCCTTTGAACAGCGAGCGCACGTAAGCCACAATCTCGCCGGGCTTGAACAGGAACGAGCGGAACCGCGCATAGCGTGTGCCGAAAAATCCCCACAGCAACCTGAATGCGATCAGACCCAGCAGGGTGTAGCCCAGCACCACATGGATATCGCGGCTACGCTCCGACTCCGCGGTCAGGAATGCACCTGTAAATGACAGCACCAGCAGCCAGTGGAAAACCCGCGTCGGTACATCCCAAACCAGAATACGTTGACTCATGATGATCTCCTTTTATTTGGGCATTTTGATATTGCGTTCGCTGAAATCACCGCGCTCCGCCTGCGGGTGGCAAGCCGCGCAATTGGCCGGGCTTTTCACCAGCGGGTTTTTCCAGACCGCCGGAGAAATTTCGCGATCGTCGTGCTTGCGCTTGAACCAGGCGGTTTCAGTGATGCGCAGCGGTGCCGTCGAAGCGCTCCAGCGGTTGGAAGCATTGTTCACCAGAAAGGCGGTGATCTCCTTGTTCTCCTGATTGGTCAGCGAGGCATCCGAACCAAAGTGCTTATCCAGCCCGGTCATGACCTTGCGCCACGATTCGGCGGGCAGCAGCCCCGGCGCATAGGCGATATGGCAGGTGGAGCATTCCTGCTGAAACCTGGCGTTGGTTTGCGCGGGCTGGACCGGTTTGCCGCGGTTTTCGCCACCGTATTTGCCGCTGCCATCATCTGCCTGCGCAGCGGACATCGTTACACCTATCGCCAGCAAGGCCACAACAAGCCCACGAGGGAAATTTCTATAACAAATCGACATATCCGTCTCCCAGGTTATTTTTTAACGGCAAGGAGAAAGGCAAGCACATCGCCTTTTTCCTGCGGTGTGCAGACGCGATCAAGCACATCGTTGCAATTGCGCTTGAACCATTTCGCTACTTTGCCCGGGTCAGTGAATCGCTCTGCATTGGCAGCCGGAGCAAGCGGTTGTATGACTTTGCCGGTCTTGGCATGTTTGCCCTGCACAGCCGGATTGTCGGTATGGCAGGAAGCGCAGCTCCATTCGTTACCGTGCTTTGCCTTGAAAAAACTTTCCCCGCGCGCGGCCGAAAACCCCTGAAAACCGGGTGCGCCCGCCGCCTCATTCTGAATGGAAGCCAGTATCTCGCTGTGGGTTTCCGCAAAAGCCGGCTGCGCCGCCAATCCGGCAACAGCCACTAGCGCCAAACCTGATGCATGGAATATACGAAACATTTTTGATCTCCTGAATTGAACTACGAGGCGTGCAGGATAGAAGGCCAAGCTTAAGGAATGCTTAAGGGCAAAAGAATATTTGGTGTGAAGCTCCACAATGAGTTGTGGCAGAGGAGAGGGGTGGTGCCGCTTATCGGATTCGAACTGATGACCTACCGCTTACAAGTCTAAAGGTAGACGTATATTTCGCCGTTGATTGCAATCCACTCGAGACGTGCTTTTTCATATAATCAATATGTTAAGTGGCTTTACACTATATTCTTTGTTGATAGCCATTCTGGTTTTTTGATAGAATATCCCTACATAGCCCCTACACGGAAATTTGACTACCATGAAAAAGGAAAATTTTACAGCCGACAGAATTGCCGGATTTCAGTGCGCGCCAGGTAAGCAGCAAACAATCCATTGGGATGGGAAAACGCCGGGGCTGGGCCTGCGCGTTACCGCCGCCGGTGCAAAGTCCTACATATTTGAATCGTCCTTGGGCAGCAACACCATCCGCATGACGATAGGAGATCCGCGCACTTGGAAAATAGCAGACGCGCAAATCGAAGCCCGCCGCCTTAAGGCGATGACCGATCAAGGCATCGACCCGCGCGAAGTGAAGGCAGCCGCCCTGAAGGCCAAGGAAGCGGAAGCCGCCGCCCTAATAGCCAAGGAAGCCCGCGAATCGGCAACTGTTGCCGAAGCATGGCAAGACTATATTGCTGAACGTAGCGCAGCAATGAAAGAAGGCAAGCCAGTATGGGGCGAGAAACACAAAGGGCACCATGCGTATTTTGCACAAGCTGGCGGTGTGAAGCGCACCCGTGGCCGCCGCCCTAACGAACCTGAAACAACACGCCCGGGCGTGCTGGTGCCTTTGATGTCAATGCGACTTATTGAGCTTGACAAAGATGCTATTGAAGCATGGCTTGAAAAAGAAACAGCGCAAGCTCCAACGACTGCCGCTCAAGCTTTCCGCGCCCTGCGTGCCTTTATGACATGGTGCGCCAAACAAGACAAATACTGCGATGCCGTTCATTCCAAAGCCTGTTATTCCGATGACGTAAAAAACAAAGTGCCAACACCACAAGTCAAGGAAAACGACTGCATGAGGCGGGCGCAAATCCGCCCATGGTTTGAAGCAGTACAACGAATCGGCAACCCCGTTATCTCTGCCTATCTGCAAAGCCTGTTATTAACTGGTGCACGTCGCAACGAACTGGCCGCGTTACGCTGGTGTGATGTAGATTTTCAGTGGAAGAGCCTTACCATACGCGACAAGGTGGAAGGCGAACGCACCATTCCGCTAACGCCCTATGTGGAACATTTAATTTTCGCCTTGCCGCGTCGCAATGGATTTGTTTTTAGTAGCCCCGCTGCCGCATCCGGGAGGCTTGAGGAGCCGCGCAATCCACACAATAAGGCATTAGCCGCCGCAGGACTTCCGGCGCTTTCCCTACACGGGTTGCGCCGTTCCTTTGGAACTTTGTCGGAGTGGGTGGAAGTGCCCGCCGGGATAGTTGCACAGATTATGGGGCACAAGCCCAGCGCGATTGCCGAAAAACACTATATTCAGCGCGAACTAGACTTGCTGCATATTTGGCACGTCAAAATTGAAGCATGGGTATTGGAGCAGACTGGGATCGAGTTTGTGCCGGTGCAAGCAGGATTGCGCATGGTAGCGTAAAGTGTTTGTCACCTCTAGCCCGACGGGGCGAAAGGCCGGACACCTTCACCGGCATGGTGTGGCTTCTATTTTGAGGAGGGATTAGAAGGAGCAGAACATGACTACCACGCAGCCTCAGCAAGAACCCGCCCCTTGGACAAGGCAACAAATGCGCGACCATTGGACGCTAACCAAACTACATTATTGGATTCCCCTACCGAAGTGGGAAGCAGACCAAGCTATTGACCTCATCGCCGGTGTAGTCCCACATCGGCCATCCACAGTGGCTCTTGAGATGTTGTACGGCGAGTGCATTCAACTGCCTCCCACAACAGAGAATGAATTTGTCGTGCTGAAGGTAGATACCATTAGAGAAAAACTTAGGATTGCTGCCCACGCTTACGGCAAGGAGGAGTTAAGCCCGGAAGAATGGCTATCATTTGCGGGGAGTTTGGGCATAGCTCCAAGCTGGCGGCAGCTCGGTATTGAAAGCGGCCTGTTAACTGATGGTCAACCAGAACCCGCCGCAAAGGTGAAGGCCGTAGAGCGCAGCATCACAAAGCAACAGGTTATCAACGCATTCGATGGTTTGCACTTTAAAGATCGCAACGGGTGGAATAACGCCCTGTCTGATGTGCCAAAATGGATTGAAACTTGCCGCATGGTGCCTGGGCGCAAGGGCGATAATTCAATGTCCGCAACATGGAGCCCTGTGCTAATAGCTGCCGCACTTCTCGACAAAGGTATTTCGATAAGAAAACTGGATGCGGTATTTCTCAAGCTGCCTGAATGGGCTGATGAATGGCGCGAAAAATCCGCATCAGACCGAGATTAGATACCGCCCCACCATACCGGACGCATACCGGACACCTACCCGCGAAGCCGCATAAAGCCAAGCGTTAGTATACCGCCGCATGAGGAATAAAAGAGCGGTATGAAATAACGATCCATCTTAAACATGCCGAAAGGCAGAAAGGTGGCTCAACATGGAAACATTCGTTAATCAACCAACCGCATTACTCGCACCACCACCCGCGCACAACTCCCAAGCCTTCCCCCCGCTGGAGCATGTCACACGCCCCACCGCCACTACCGAGGAAGCAGCGTACTACCTGAACCGCCAGCCACAAACTTTGCGCGCATGGGCTTGCCTTGAAAACGGCCCCATTCGCCCGGTGCGAATCAATGGCCGACTTGCTTGGCCTATTACTGAACTCAGGCAACTGTTGTGCGGGGTGGCAAAATGAACAGCCTAATCCACGATCCAAATGAATTTTTAAATCTTATCTGCAAAGCAACAGGCGTAAGGTTTATCGGTCCGACTGACCGTGCATGCGTAATCACACGCAGCCCTGCCAATTATGGCCGTATTAGCACTGTCACCATCGAGTGGGAGGGCTCCCCGCCACCTCTCACCATTTACCACCCATTCGGCGGCATGCCGATTGTAAACAGCAAGCAGCTTAGTGCCCGATGCTGGGTGAATGCCGTTACCCTCATCAACCGCTTTCTAGACGCACACCCAGCTAATGATGACGGCTCGCCAGTGTGGATTGGTACTCGACATAAGGACAGGCCATGATTTCACAACCAAAACCACTCGCGCCGATTTTCGAGAACTTCCCGCCCATCCTGACCGCCCAGCCAAGCTGGGTGATGTGGAGCTATGCCATAAAAGAAGGAAAGTGGACAAAGGTTCCCAAGCAACCCGGTGGCTATAACGCGAGCTCAACCAACCCAGCTACATGGAGCACTTTTGATAGTGTACGCATCGCCTATCAGCGCGGCGGCTTCGATGGAGTGGGAATCGCGCTAACTGGGCAGCCGCTTGAAAATGGCTTCTATATCATTGGCCTAGACTTCGATGATTGCTTAACTGGTGGCGTGCTGGATAATGATTCACAAAAAGCCGTTGAGCAACTAGACACCTACTGGGAAATTAGCCCCAGCAGCGAAGGCATCCGTCTATTTCTACTACACAACAAACCCATTATGGCCTGCAAAATAAATGTAGCTGGCAAATCGCGTGAGATTTATTCCAGCGGTCGCTATCTGACCGTGACCGGCCATATCATCGGGCGGGTAAAGGCGGTGCGTCATGTTGCTTGAAGCCATCCTTAAAGACTTGCAGCTCACTCACAAGAGCAAGCCCGTTGCATCCGGCAGTGGCTATGGCGTGCAGGAAGCAGGCATGGCCAAGCTTGACCAATTAGAGAAGGCGGTGCGTAATCATTATCAGTCTTTCCTTGGTTTTGCGTGGTTCGGTGAAGACAACTGGGTTGATATAGGCGGCGATAAACACGCAAAACGAGTACGCCTGGACAGTGGCGATAATTCTGATTTTGGAAATGACACGTCAGAGGCTGACTACGCCTTGGCATGCGACTTGTTGCAAGATGGGTTCAATCCGGGTGACGTTGAGATCATCATGCGCGCCACGCGCTACCGTGCAAAATTCGATGAAATGCGCGGTTCCACTACTTACCTCGCACGCACCCTAAACAACGCAATGACAAGCGTAGCGCAGGGCATCAGTACACCGCCCACAGAGCAACCGGCATTTTCCCTTGAGCAAGGGCGCATCCGCATCCCTACAACGCCTCCAGCGCCGCGTAATTACGTCTGGCAAGGTCGTATAGTTGCCGGTCATGCCTATGCCCTTGGCGGCTTCGGTGGCGTGTCCAAATCGCAGGCCGCTTTGCAGTTGGCAGCCTCAGTTGCACTTGGTATTCCGTTTGGAGGCGTCACCACGAAAAAAGGCAGTGCGTTGCTCATCTTCGGCGAGGATGATGCCAGCGAAATAACCCGCCGGATCGGTGCATACGCCGCGCATGAAAATCTATCCGCCAGCCAACGCAGCGAACTGGAAAAAAACATCCGTGCGCTTTGCATGGTCGGGGAAGAAACCCGGCTGACTGCAACGAGAGGCGGCACACTCGAAAGCACCGCATTTTCAGGTGAAATTATTACCGCCACTGCTGAATTGGTCGAACAAAGTGGCGAGCAAATACGCCTGATTGTGCTCGATCATGCCGGATTGTTTCATGGGGGCGATTTCAACGCCCGCGAAGATGTCAGCCTGACCATGCGCATCGTCAATCATATCGCGCATGTTACCGGCGCGGCCGTACTCTTGTTGGCGCACAGCCCGAAGGCAGCAGGCGTGTCTGAAACATCGGATGCCTCTGCCATTGCAGGCAGTACAGCATTTGTCGATCAGACTCGCGGTGCCTTGATCTTGGCAACAATGCGCCCAAAGGAAGCAAAGGCATTGGGTATCCCGGATGACATGCGCCAGCAATACGTTTCACTTGCGATTGTGAAGAACAACTATGGCATAACCGGTGAAGTCTCATGGTTCACCCGCACCAGCCCGCCGGGTTGGGAAGTGGGCGTTTTAGTTCCTGTCGCTTTACATCCACCTGTTAAAAGCGCAACACCTAATGCCGCAGTGGCTGATCGTGTAAAGCAGTTCATCGCTGACCATCCCGGCCAATACTCAAAAACCTCGTTGAGGGAAAAACGCAGCGGCAAGTCCGGCGAGCTCAAGGCCAGCAAACCCGAGGTGGCGGCAGCAATCGAAGACCTGCTTGCAACGGGTGAGTTGCTCACACGCGAACCCACACCAGATGAACGCAAAAAATTTGACTTGTCGCAGCAAGCAAAAGCCGTGCTGGCTGTTTACATCAAAGGTGAACTGAGATGAAAAATTCAATTCATGCCGCCTTTTTTAAGCCGCCTTTTCAGGGCGGCATGGTCACATCAGGGCGGCTTCTATCCCGCGCCAGCGCTTGCGTTAAGCCGCCTTTTTCAAGAAGCCCTGAAAATGATGGTAAAAAAGGCTGCTTAAACCCGCATGGATATTGGCTTCACGCCGCTCTGCCAAACACAACGTCCTTACGGACGTATCCGCCTTTAGGGCGGCATACCGTCCTGACGTTAAGGATAAGAAAGTGTGTAAACCAAAATAATAATTTTGGGGCGGCTAGCTCACATCACCACTGGCATCAATGTGGACACCCCTAATGCGAAAGGAATGCAATGCGCGCTTATATAGCCGATTGGCAAAATGATCTCAAGGCGCAACGTAAAGTGGCTATACAGCCGCAGCCGGTGGCCGATCCTGATACACCACTCACGCCGCTGGTGCAGCGGCTGAAAAAATTTATCGACGGCCTGCCCGCAGAGCTGCGCACCCAGCCCCAGTCACTGGAATTCTTTCGTCAGGGGTTACGCGGGCGTCAAGGAGGAAAAGCTCATGCCGGTGAGCTTGGCGAATGCCTTCGCAAGGCGGGCTACACGAGGAAGCGTGGCTGGTCAGTGTCGGAGAATGGCTTTCGTGCGCTCTGGTACCCGCCGCCGTCATAGTGAAACTGTCAGGAGTCTACCTTTGTTTCAACGAAAAATATTGTGCCCAGGATACCGACGCATCAAGTCTGCCACTTCTACAAGGTACCGCTGATACCCCCCAAATTGCTCGATAAGGCTGTAAATCACAGTTTGGAGTTCTTTTGACTTGCATCCTCCATATTGGGTCGTCACTTCATCCGCCTCATTAATAGCTAATTGGCGGAGTTTTTCAGGCGTAGCGCCCATTACCTTGGCAGTATTTTCTAGGACAGAATTAGATGAGCGCCCACCAATTTGACTAAGGACGAAGTTCGTCTGGTTTAGATATAAGGGGATCGATTCTCCTTTACATTTCCGATTGAAATAATCGAGTCCTATGGCGAGTTTTACAGTAGCAGCAGAAATTTTTCCGAACTCAAAGCTATCCACCGTCTGGGCATCTCCCGCGTTCGCAATGCTGCTCACAACAGCCAGCAAAAACACAACCATCAATTTTATTGAGCGCATCGCATCACCTAGTATCGTAATTTTTACGGATTAATCCAATGAACATTCACCATATTTGCGCGACCATAAACCCGCAGAGGCGCACGCTTCTCCGCAAATTTCCTGCGGCGACTTGGATTCATTATTAGGTGGCATAGCCGAGACATTGCGGCATTTTTTTGGGGTTGCCTTATGGCGGCAAGCTGCTGAAACCCGGTTTGCTTGAATTGGGGTCTGCTGCACATTTTTGCTGTTTTCTAAAACACAGTTGCTGTGCGCTGTTATGTCGTAGCTATATTTTGGGTAAACAGGCACCGACTTATACCCAATAAGATCGTCATGTCTTCCTGCCGCCACTGCGTCCAAAAACTTATCGTATTCACCAGCCAAAGCCTGCACAGGCCACGTAAAGCCCAAAGCTAGCAAGAGCACAACAATCAATTTCATTAAGCGCATCACATCATCCCTGCGTTGTATACAACTTCGCCCATCACAAAAGCAGCAACAGAAAAGCTGCCGAAATTTTTAAAGTGTGAAGTCAGTTTACACGGTGTTAGAACAGCCCGCGAGTTGCGTGTGCAAGGCCAATGGGCACACCCCTTGCGATGAGCATGGGCCCATGGGTGGGGTCAGGTTTACGCGCCGCCTTTAGTACTTAACTTACTAGAGGCAACCATGAACCACTCAACCGGGGATGCGTCCTATCAAAGTCTTTCGGATACCGAACTGCTCGGCAAACTTGTCGGAGTCCGGCAAGCCAAAAAACTCTATCAGGGATCGCTGGCCTCGGTGTTCACCTCCGGGCATGATGCCCCCTTAGTGGCGCGGGAACTGGTTAAGCGCTGGCTGTGCGAGGAAATCAAACAGGGGGACGCATTAAACTCACCGGCTGCCGTGCGTGACTATCTCAAGCTGCATTTTGCCGGGCGCCAATACGAAAGCTTCGTTGCGCTGTTCCTCGATGCACAGCATCGCGTGATAGATGCCGAAGAATTGTTCCGGGGCACGTTGTCGCAAACATCGGTCTATCCGCGCGAAGTCGTCAAAGCTGCCCTGCACCACAACGCCGCCGCAGTCATATTCGCGCACAACCACCCCTCAGGCGTGCCCGAACCTAGCCAGTCGGACCGGATGCTAACAGACGCATTAAAACAGGCCCTAGCGCTGGTAGATGTTCGCGTGCTGGATCACTTCATCGTTGCGGGGGTGGGGGTGCTGAGCTTCGCTGAAAAGGGGTTGCTGTGACAGTGAAAGCGCGGGACAGTAGCCTGAGAGATTTAACCCGCGCAAGCGGGGCGATTTATTTGTGCTTAGTGCAACCTAAAAAACGGCGCGTCAGATTTTGATGTGTTCTGTGAGTAATGCAACACAGCCTGGAAAATCCTACACCGCCCCTACATGAGCACAAAACCAGTGGGCGAAAAAAAGCCTGCAACGCTGCAAGCCTTATGGTATTGGTGCCGCTTATCGGATTCGAACTGATGACCTACCGCTTACAAGGCGGTTGCTCTACCAACTGAGCTAAAGCGGCATTACAAAACAACGGGGACTGCCAGAGACTCTTTTGCAAACTGGTAGGTCGTGGCAGATTCGAACTGCCGACCAACGGATTAAAAGTCCGCTGCTCTACCGGCTGAGCTAACGACCCTTCGCAAAGGAGCGCGAATTATACGGATTTAGCCCACCCTGTCAACGCAAAATGCCGCTTAACAAGGCATGCGCGCGATACGTGCGCGCTTCGACTGTGATCATAACCAGCTACTTGGCTATCGTCTCTTGATAGCCTAGTCGAATGGCTAGTAGTTTCATCAGTACAGGGTTGGATCATCGACACCTGCTGCGGCAAACCCGGCGCGACGCAAACGACATGCATCACATACACCGCAGGCGCGCCCCAATTCATCGGCCTGATAACAGGAAACGGTCTGAGCGAAATCAACGCCAAGCGCATTACCCTGCCGGATAATCTCCGCCTTGGACAAATGCAGCAGCGGTGCGTGGACAGCAAGCGGACGGCCTTCGACAGCTGCCTTGGTGGCAAGATTTGCCATGCGCTCGAAAGCCTCGATATAGGCTGGCCGACAGTCTGGATACCCTGAGTAATCCACCGCATTTACGCCGATGAAAATATCCTGTGCCTGCAATACTTCAGCCCAGGCCAATGCCAGCGACAACATGATGGTGTTGCGGGCGGGAACATAAGTAAGCGGGATACCCTCGCCGGGTTGTTGCGGCACGGCGATGTTGTTGTCGGTGAGCGCGGAACCGCCGAATCCGGTGAGGTCGATGTTGATCGTCCGGTGTTCATGCGCGCCCAGCATTTTTGCGACGCGCTGTGCAGCAGCCAGTTCGGCGTAATGGCGCTGCCCGTAATCCACGCTCAATGCATAGCAGGTAAAGCCCTGTGCACGCGCCATGGCCAGCACAGTTGCGGAATCCATGCCCCCCGATAAAAGCACTACGGCATTTTTCATCATGGCATCTCTAGAAATTCACTTTAACGGGATGAAGCGCACGGAGCCGCGCAGCGAACGACAAGGCATATCGGATAGATAGACGAGGAGTGAGCGAGCACGCGACGACGCGATTCGCCCGTAAAATGAATTTATGGGGGTGTCCATCAATGTCCGGGGGCGTTGTTCCACAACAGCTTGTGCAATTGCAACAGCATTCTGACCGGCAGGCGGTCGCGCAATATCCATTCGGCCAATTGCGTGGCGCCAAGTGTGCCGTGTGCGGGTGAGAAAATCACTGCGCATTTCTCGGCGAGGTGATGTTGCAGAAGGGTCTGCCTGGCCCATTGGTAGTCGTTCTCGTCGCACAATACGAATTTGATTTCGTCGTGCCGGGTCAGAAACGGCAAATTTTCCCAACGATTCTTTTCAATCTCACCGGACGCGGGGGTTTTGATGTCAACCACACGCATCACACGCTCATCCACTTCGCCGATATCCAGCGCCCCGCTTGTTTCAAGAGACACCTCATATCCTGAATCGCACAACGCGCTCAGCAAAGGTATGCAATTTTTTTGCGCCAGCGGTTCGCCGCCGGTGACAGTCACATAGCGCGGCATGTACTCTGAGACATGTTTCAGGATTTCTGCCACGCTCATATTTTGCCCGCCCGAGAAGGCATAGGTCGTGTCGCAGTAAGTGCAGCGCAACGGGCAACCGGTTAAACGAATGAACACCGTGGGCAAACCTATATAACGACTCTCCCCTTGCAGTGAATAAAAAATCTCACTGACGCGCAGTTGCGCTTCTGAGTTCGTGTGCGGCATAAGTGATTAATTGGCGTCAGCAAGCAGTTTCTTGGCTTTGGCGGCAGCTTCGCTGGTGGGATATTTGGCGATAAGTTGTTTTAGTGTTTTAATGGCCGCCGCTGTTTGTTTCAGCTCCTGTTGGCATTCTGCGATATTGAGCAGCACCTCAGCGGCTTTCGGCGTAGCTGGTGAAATCTTCAATAGTCTCTGGTAAAAATCCAATGCACCCTTGTAATCCTTTAGCGCGAACTTTGCGGAGCCCAACCAATAAATCGCGTTTGGAACATGTACCGAGTCGGGATACTTTTTAAGGAAATCATGAAATGCCTTGACCGCATTCGCATGACGTCCGTCCTTGAACAAACCGTAGGAGGCCTCAAATGCACGGTTCTCGAGAGCCGGATCGGAAGAATCGGTTGAAATAGTCGCGGCAGGAGCAACGCCACTTGCTGGAACTGCCTCATCCCTGGCAGCTTCCTCCAGGGATTCGAAATGGCGCAAGCGCGTATCCAGATCCACATAAAAATCCTTCGCGCGCTTCTCGGCATCACGCAAGCCGTGAGCCAACTCTTCATTCTGTCCGCGCAGCTTGCGGATTTCGCTGCTCAGCGCTTCGATCTGGCTCTGCAAATCCAGCATAGACCTGGTTTGCTGATTGAGCGTATCTTCCAGCTTTAGCAAACGCGCCTCAAGTTGCTGGATTTCTTTCCGGGTATCCTGAATTTGCTTGTGCGCTTCATCAATTTGCTTGCGCGCTTCATCATCCGAAAACAACCCCGCTTGCGCGGGGTTGGCGAAACACAAACCCAACAACATCAAGGTGCAAAACTTGAGCACGGCCACTGCTTTAATAGACTATATCGGTACGGCGATTTTGCGACCAGGAAGCTTCATTGTGCCCGGCAGCTTTAGGTTTTTCTTCGCCGTAACTGACAGCTTTCATCTGACTGTCTTTCGCGCCGCCCAGTTGCAGCATCTTCCTCACGCCATCTGCACGACGCTGGCCGAGAGCCAGGTTGTATTCATTGCTGCCGCGTTCATCGCAATTGCCTTCCAGACGCACATTGCGCTCAGGGTGCTCACTCAGATATTTTGCATGCGCTTGCACCAACGGCTTGTCGGCCTCCTGCACCACTGACACATCAAACGGATAATAGGTGCTGCGCTTGGCCAGAATGCTGTTCGAGTCATTCAACTGGTCAACCTCAGCCACAGCTGCGGGAGCTGCTATCTCAGCTACCTCTGGTTCAACAGCAGCCGGAGTTTCAGCCACTGGCGCGGCAGCCACCGGCGCGGCAGCCTTTGGAGCAGCAACAGGTTCCTTCGGTTTCTCGCTGGCACAGGCTGCAAGCAAGCTCACCAACACAACACTGATAACAATCTTCTTCATGACATCCCCTTTCGCTAGGTTAGAACAAATTACGGGTATGGTCCCCACACCGGTTCGCGTGCATCGCCGCTTTGCGAAAATATGCGCTGCTTGACACGACCGTCGCTGGACACTGTCGCCAATATACCACGACCTCGAGCCTCACTGGCAAACATAATAAGCTTGCCGTTGGGCGCAAAACTGGGCTTTTTTTCCCACCCGCCTTCGGTGAGAATCTCCATCTGTTCCGTCTTGAAATCCTGCGTGGCGATGTAGAACTTGCCATTGCTGAAATGTGCGTATGCAAAACTTTTGCCATCCGGGCTGTGTCTCGGCGAATAGTTGTTGCCCTCGCCAAACGTCATACGCTGCTCCAACCCGCCCTTCACCGGCATATGGTAAATTTGCGCGCTGCCGCCACGATCCGAGGTAAACAGCAGGTATTGTCCATCCGGCGAAAAATTCGGCTCGGTATCAATCGCGTCGTTGAAGGTAATACGGCGAATGTTGCTGCCATCCGGACGAACCAGATAAATTTGCGAACTGCCATCACGCGTCAGCACGACCGCCAGTTGCTTGCCGTCCGGCGACCATGCCGGCGCGCTGTTGCTGCCGTTAAAGTCTGCCAGCACCTTGCGTTGCCCGGTATACAGAGACTGCACATATAACACGGCGTGACCTGTCTCAAAGCTCACATAAGCAAGATGGCTGCCGTCCGGTGACCACGCGGGAGACATAATCGGATTATCTTGCGAAAGCACAATTTGTTCGTTGTAGCCGTCGCTATCCGCCACCATCAAATTATACTTTTGTCCAATCCGGTTCACATATGCGATACGTGTGTTGAACACGCCCCTGTCGCCTGTTAATTTCTCATAAATCAAATCCGCTATGCGATGACCGATGGCGCGCACCTGCCCATCGTCCGCCGAGACTGCCTGATCAACCAGCTTCGCCTGCTTGACCACGTCCAGCAAATGAAAACGCGCTTCTGTTCGACCATTGGGTTTGGCGGCAACCGTGCCTATAACCAACGCTTCCGCGCCGCGCGTCTGCCATTCCGGATATCTGACGTCGGCAGGCGCATGCGGATATATCCCCGCCGAATCAACCATGCGAAACAATCCGCTGCGCAGCAAATCGCCCACTACCACATCCTTGATGACTTGCGCCAGTTTGCCGTCCCCGCCAAATGGTACGATCGCGACCGGAACCTGATACTCACCCGCACCGACAATTTCGATACTCATTTCAGCACTTGCCACTGATGCTTGTGCCAACAACAATATACCAACCACGCTCTGAAATGCGCGCAACAACATAACTACTCCTTCATTCTGCGGGGCTGGAACTCCAGCCTCAAAACACGGAAATCCTTGAACATCGCCGGGTCGGGCGGCAAAGGCAACGGGTCTGATTTTATAATCGCGCGCTCCACCGCATTGTCATATGCCGCATTGCCGCTGGACTTTTTCATTTCCACACTCAGCACCGCGCCGCCCGGCAACAACGTGACGCGAAACACGGCGAGCGCATCATCAGGCACACCCGGCGGCAATACGACGTTGATTGTGATTTTGTTCTTAATTTTGGTTCTGTATTCATTCACCACGCGGCCTTTGGCCGCGGCTTGCTCTGCCCGTTCACTCTCGGCCTGTTGTTCTGCAATGCGTGTATTCTGAATTTGCTCGGCCAGCTCCCGCTCAACAGACTTCTGGGCAACAGATTTGGCAACAGCTATCTTTTTAACCTGCTTTTTCTCGACGCGCTTGACTTCAACCTCATCGACGGGGCTCAGGACAGGCTTCTTTTTATCCGGCAGCACGATTTCCGGCTCCGGCGGCACGATGTCAGGCTGGACTGTTATCTCCGGTTGGGCTGGCGGCACAATCTCCTCCACCCTGGGTATTTCAGCTGGCGCATCAACCGTTTCCGGCAAGCGCTCCCACAACTCCACACTCATCATCTCAAGCGGCATAGTCTGCCAGGTAAAACCGAAATACAGCAGCGCAAAAAATGCGCCATGCACCGCCAGGGCCAGAATCCCGGCTGGCAGCTGGTAGGATTCGTGCCGGAAGGATTCGTGAAAGACCGTCGCGCTCATTCCGCTTTAATTTGCGTCAACAGGCCAACTTTCTTGATCTGTTGCTGTTGCAGCACATTCATCACATTGATAACTTCCTCGTAGCGCACGTTCCTGTCGGCGGAAATGACCACCGCCTGTTTCGCTTGCTCACCCTGCCTGGCTTTCAATATCTCTACCAGATTTTCGCGTGACACGATGATTTCCCTGTTGTCTTTGGCATGATCGCGCATTGCCAGCGTAGTGTCTTTTTTAATGATGACCTCCAATGGAGCGGGGGCAACAGGTGACGATTTACCCACTTGCGGCAAGTCAATCTGGCTGGGATTCATCAGCGGAGCGGTTACCATAAAAATCACCAGCAGCACCAGCATCACGTCGATATAAGGCACGACATTAATCTCATTCATCAGGCGATTATTGTGGCGGCGGCTTCTCATGGCTGGCGTTGCAGCACGTTGGAAAATTCTTCGGTAAAGCTGTCGAAGCGTGTGGAAAGGCGGTTAATGTCGTGCGCGTAACGATTGTAGGCGACCACTGCAGGTATCGCCGCAAACAAACCCATCGCGGTTGCCACCAGGGCTTCGGCAATGCCGGGCGCGACGTGTGCCAGTGTCGCCTGCCCTACATTCGACAGGCCCCGAAATGCATTCATGATGCCCCACACCGTACCGAACAACCCCACATACGGGCTGACCGAACCGACCGAGGCAAGAAACGCCAGGTTCGATTCCAGCCTGTCCATCTCGCGCTGATATGTCGCACGCATGGCACGGCGTGTGCCTTCCATCACCGCACTGGCATCCACACCATGCTGTTTTTTCAGCTTCACAAACTCGACAAAACCAGCGGAAAAAATGCGCTCCAATGCGCCCTGATCGCGCAGCGAATTGCTGTTTATTTCTTTATACAAATCATTCAGGTTCTGGTTGGACCAGAATGCCTCTTCGAATTCTTCGGTCAGCCTGGTTTCGTTGCGTATGGCAAACAGCTTCAGAAAAATGTACCACCAAGACATCAAAGAAACCAACAGCAACAACCCCATCACCAACTGCACCAGTATGCTGGCATTGCTGATGAGATGCATAAATGACAAATCCTGAGTTACTTCCATTTCAATCCTTCCGTTTCATTTTTTCCATTGCTTACTCAAAACCTCCGGCACACTGACCGGCTTGAAACTTTCCAGCGAGACACATACCAGATGCACCTCCGCCTCGGTCAGCACCTCGTCCCCGCCCCGCCCCCCCGATTCATGCGCGTAAGACCCACCACCGCAGGTGTCGGTGCGCAGCGGCGGCTCCCGCCCCAATTGCTCCGCAACGCCGTGTCGCCGCCGCACGTTCTGCAACAAGGTAAGGCGGCTGCGGCCGACATCCTTGATCTGCGCCGTGACGTCCAGCAAATCGTCAAGCAGCGCGGGTTTGAGATAATCAAGCTTGAGCGAACGCACCACGAACACCACGCCGAATTCCTTCATCAACCCGGCATTGCTGTAGCCGTAACACTCGCGCAGCCACTCAGTCCGCGCCCGCTCCATAAAGTTCACATAGCTGGCGTGATATACCACCCCGCCCGCATCGGTGTCCTGAAAATACACCCGCACCGGCAATGAAAATATTTTCAGTTTACTCATTTAACAACCCGCCGCCCAATGGCAACTCCTCATTGATCGGATTGGAGCTGATTGGATTATTGGCAACCACCAGCCCGAAATGGCGGTAGGCGTTCGCGGTGGCCATGCGTCCGCGCGGCGTGCGTTGCAGGTAGCCTTGCTGGATCAGGTACGGCTCCAGCACATCCTCGATGGTGTCGCGTTCCTCGCCGATCGCAGCGGCGAGATTATCCACACCGACCGGACCGCCGAGAAATTTTTCGATCACGGTCAGCAATAATTTCCTGTCCATCACATCAAGCCCGCGCGAGTCCACATCCAGCATGGTCAGAGCGGCATCCGCCACTTCGCGCGTCGCATCCCCGTTTGCCTTCACATCGGCAAAGTCGCGCACGCGGCGCAGCAAACGGTTGGCGATGCGCGGCGTGCCGCGCGAACGCTTGGCGATCTCCAGCGCACCGTCGTGGGTCAGGTTCATCTCCAGCAGCCCCGCCGAGCGCATCACGATGCGCTGCAATTCTTGCGGCGTGTAAAACTCCAGCCGCGCGACGATACCGAAACGGTCGCGCAACGGATTGGTCAGCATCCCCGCGCGCGTGGTCGCGCCGACCAGCGTGAACGGCGGCAGATCCAGCTTTACCGAGCGCGCCGCCGGGCCTTCGCCGATCATGATGTCAATCTGGTAATCCTCCAGCGCGGGGTACAGAATCTCCTCCACCACCGGCGACAGGCGGTGAATCTCGTCGATGAACAGCACATCATTCGGTTCGAGATTGGTCAGCAATGCGGCAAGGTCGCCGGCGCGCTCCAGCACCGGGCCGGAAGTGTGGCGCAGGTTAACCCCCATCTCGCGCGCGATGATCTGCGCCAGCGTGGTCTTGCCCAGGCCCGGCGGACCGAACAGCAGCACATGGTCAAGCGGTTCCTTGCGCCGCTTTGCCGCTTCGATGAATATTTCCAACTGGCCGCGTATCTTTTCCTGCCCGACATATTCGTCGAGCTGCTTCGGGCGCAGCGCACGTTCCATCACCTCTTCATGCTGCGAGGCGGGCGCAGCAGAAATCAGGCGCGGTTCGGCGGAAAGGTTATCGCTGTGGATCATGCTTTGGATAATAACTTAAGTGCTTGACGGATGCCGTCCGAGACGTTGGCATCTTTTGGTAATTGTTTGGCCGCCCAGTCCGCTTCCTTGTCGTTGTAGCCCAATGCCTGCAGCGCGTTGACGATGTCGTTGTTTGATGAAGAAACAGCCGCGCCTTGAACAACGCTCGCGCCAGCCACCGCAAATTTGCCCTGCAATTCCAGCAGCAGCCGCTCGGCGGTTTTCTTGCCCACGCCGGGGATTTTGGTCAGCCGGCCCGCCTCCTTGTTCGCCACCGCAATCGCCAGATCGTTCAGGCTCAGGCCGGACAGCACGGAAAGCGCCAGTTTGGGGCCGACGCCGCTGATCTTGAGCAACTGGCGGAACGCGACGCGCTCTTCGTGGCTCAAGAACCCGTACAACAGATGAGCATCCTCGCGCACGATCAGTTGCGTGTGCAGCACCACGCGCTCGTGCAGCACCGGCAGGTTGTAGAACGTGCTCATCGGCACGTCCAGCTCGTAGGCCACGCCCTGCACATCCAGCAGGATTTGCGGCGGATTCTTTTCCAGCAAAATTCCAGTTAAACGACCGATCATTTCAATACCGCCTCACAGTTCGCCGATTAAATCCGTTCATGGTGAGCTTGTCGAACCACGAATGGATTTAATACCAACTTTAGTCTAATGCCGTTCACCCTTCGACAGGCTCAGGACGAACGGAAAATGTGTGTCCTCAATAAAACAGTGCCAGCGACAACAGCACCCCATGCATCATCATCGCGGCGATGGTCAGTTTGATCGCATCGCCCAGTTGCTGCGGTTGCGCAGCATGCCGCAACAGCAGGCGCGCAGCCTTCACGCTCAACGGTAACGCCAGCAATACCAGCAAGGCGAGCATCGGCAACCAGCCCAGCACCACGCTCGACAACAACCATGCATAAGCCAGCAGTGTTATCAGCACATAGCCCCAGCTTGCGTGATGCACGTCCAGCCGTGTCACCCAGTGCAGCTTGCCCGCCGCGGTATCAGCCTTGCGGTCCGGAAACTGGTTGATGTAGAGCAGATTGGTCACCAGCAGCGCGTAAGACAAACCGGCAATAAATGGCGCGGCGGCAAAGCCTTTGCGCTGCACAAAATCGGTGCCCACTGTTATCAATAAAAACCCCGCCGCCACACACAGTTCGCCCAGTCCGCGGCTGTTCAGCCGGAACAGCGGCGCGGAATACGCCCAGCCGATGAACAGCCCGGAGAGGCCGACGTAGAGCAATTGCGGATCTGAGCGCAGCATCAGCCACAGCCCGGCCAGCACCACGCCGAACAGCAGCGCGAAACCATAGTTGCGTGTCTGCACCGGCGTCAGCACGCCGTTCTGGATGAAGCGGCTGCCGCCGGTGAACGGAAACACACGCTCCATGTTGCACGCATCGGTACCGTTCAGCGCATCGTAATAATCGTTCAGCACATTCACTCCGGCATGCGCCAGCAGCGCAAACAGCAGCGTGACCGCCGCCAGCTCCGGGTTGAGCGCGATGCCGTCATGCCGCACGATCGCCAGCCCGATCAGGCACGCCATCAGGCTTGCGGTGAGAAACGCCGGCCGTGTCGCCGCAACATATCGCGCCAGCGGATTTTGAAATGTTGCGAGCGTCGGCTCCAGCGGCTGCGACATTAAACCAGCCTCCCATTCCGCACGCGGAAACCCTTGGTCGCCAGCGCGCCCAAACCCATCCCGCCATGCGCATGACAAATCGCGCAGGCAAGCGCATCTGCCGCATCCGGGCTGGGTGTGCCGGACAACTTCAACAAGCGTTGCACCATTAACTGCACCTGTTCTTTCTCGGCATGGCCGTTGCCGACCACGGCCTGCTTCACCTGCAACGCGGTGTATTCCGCCACCGGCAGATTCGCCAGCACCGCCGCGCAAATCGCCGCGCCGCGCGCCTGACCAAGCAGCAGGGTGGATTGCGGGTTGACGTTGACGAACACTTTTTCCACCGCCACCTGTTGCGGCTGATGCTGCGCGATCACCTCGCCCAATGAATTCAGTATCACCTTAAGGCGCTCCGGCAACTCGCCATCCGGTGTCTTGATGCAGCCGCTGGCGACGTAGCTCAACTGTTGCCCGGCTTTGTCCAGCACCCCAAAGCCGGTGACGCGCAGACCGGGGTCGATGCCTAGGATGCGCACGGAATCGCCCACCAACTAATTTGGCTTATAGCCAAATTTAACCAATTGGATCATCAGATAATCCTCAAGGTTGTTTATGTGCTCATCCTTTACCTCGACTAGCCTCAACTTATTCTGTCGGTATATTTCTAATTTCTTCTCTTTCCGTGCCTTGTATTTAGGATTGCTTTCCATCCCCCAGAATTCGATGTAAAGATCATATTCCGGCAAGAAAAAATCGCAGTACATTGTTTGCTCAACAGGCACCAAGCGTTCATAAGCGTGAACGATCCGCTTCTCATAGAACAACGCATCAATCATTGCTTCGCCACGCGAACGCACCATGTGCCCATCGGACGCGCGAATCGTTGGAGGAAATTTCTCTCTAAACCCCTCGGCCTTGTCTGCGGCTTCCTCAGGTATTTGAGAAGATTGTGCAACGGAAGGAGGCTCTATTTCTATTGCAAGAAGCTCACTGATAGCGTTTTGTAAAATCCGAGATTTACAAATGGCTTGATGCCAAAGGACGAATGGGATTCCACTTTTGGAATGCAATTTTCTTTCAGCTTTTAACTTCTCGCCCTGTTCAGATGGCTTCCATCCCTTGCCATCTCTTTCTACCCATCCCAAGTCAAGTAAAACCCTGTTGATCTGTTTTGCATCAAGCTTGAATCGCTCCCCTAGAGATGTAGAGTTCAAGAAAGCGCTGTCTACGTCCTGGGTGGCATTAGGTGCTGTTACAACATATGAAGAAGCCGGTTCTTCGACTGCTTGCCTATCCTTCTTCCAGTGCGTATAGCAAAGAGTATGTCCATGTTTTTGAACACGGCTATCACAGCCTTCCACCGAACATATAGGGAGTTCTGTCACTATCATTCCTCAATCACCGCCGTCGTATAGACTTCCTGCACGTCATCCAGATCTTCCAGCGCATCGATCAGTTTCTGCATCTTCACCGCGTCATCGCCGGTAAAAATCACCTCGCTGGCCGGCTTCATGATGACTTCACCGAATTCCGGTTTGTAGCCCGCCGCTTCCAAAGCCTGCTTCACATTCACAAAGTCATGCGGCGCGGTGGTTACTTCGATGCTGCCGTCGTCATTGGCGACGATGTCTTCCGCACCGGCATCCAGCGCGACTTCCATCAGGCCGTTCTCATCCGTGCCGGGAGCGAAAATCATTTGTCCGCAATGCCTGAACAAAAATGCCACCGAGCCGTCGGTGCCAAGATTGCCGCCATTCTTGGTGAATGCATGGCGCACATCGGCCACGGTGCGCGTCTTGTTGTCGGTCATGCAATCCACCATCACCGCCGCGCCGTTGATGCCGTAGCCCTCGTAGCGCAGCTCCTGATATTCCACGCCATCCAGCTCGCCGCTGCCGCGCTTGATGGCGCGCTCGACGTTGTCTTTGGGCATATTGTTGGAATAAGCCTTGTCCATCGCCAGGCGCAGGCGCGGATTTCCATCCGGGTCGCCGCCGCCCAGCCGTGCCGCGACGGTGATTTCCTTGATCAACCGGGTGAAAATTTTGCCGCGCTTGGCATCCTGCTTGCCCTTGCGGTGTTGGATGTTTGCCCATTTACTATGACCAGCCATACTTACCTCCGAAAAATGTTCCGTGATGGTATCATTTCCGTTCCGTTATCCCAACAAAACCAACCCGATACAAGCCGCACCCCATCCAAAATGACCGAACCTTTATTGATCGCCAAAAATGGCCCCCAGGAACTTTACCTGTTGCCGCAAATGGCCAACCGCCACGGGCTGATCACCGGCGCGACCGGAACCGGCAAGACCGTCACGCTGCAAACGCTGGCGGAGGCGTTCAGCCGCATCGGTGTGCCGGTGTTCCTCTCCGACATCAAGGGGGATCTGTCCGGCATAGGCAAGACCGGCGGCGGCAACGCAAAAGTCGCCGCGCGGGTGGAGCAACTCAAGCTGGAAAACTTCACGCATCGAGCCTATCCGGTGACGTTCTGGGACGTGTTCGGCGCAACGGGTCATCCGCTGCGCGCCACCGTCTCCGACATGGGGCCGCTGCTGCTCGGGCGCATGTTGAACCTCAACGAGGTGCAACAAGGCGTGATGGCGCTGGTGTTCAAGATCGCCGATGACAACGGCCTGCTGCTGCTCGACCTGAAAGACCTGCGCGCGATGGTGCAGAGTGTGGGCGACAGCGCCGCCGATTACACCACCGAATACGGCAACATCTCCACCGCCAGCATCGGCGCGATTCAGCGCGGCCTGCTGCAAATCGAAACGCAGGGCGGCGAGAGCCTGTTCGGCGAACCGATGCTCAACATCGCCGACCTGATGCAGACCGACAGCAACGGTTACGGCATGATCAACATCATCGCCGCCGACAAACTGATGACTTCCCCAAAGGTTTATTCCACGATGTTGTTGTGGCTGCTCGCCGAACTGTTCGAGAACCTGCCGGAAACGGGCGACCTCGCCAAGCCCAGGATGGTGTTCTTCTTCGACGAAGCGCACCTGCTGTTCAACGACGCGCCTGCCGCGCTGCTCGACAAGATCGAACAGGTGGTGCGCCTGATCCGCTCCAAAGGCGTGGGCGTGTATTTCGTCACGCAGAATCCCGCCGACGTGCCGGACAAGGTGCTGGGACAACTCGGCAACCGCGTGCAGCACGCGCTGCGCGCTTTTTCGCCGCGCGACCAGAAAGCGGTGAAAGCCGCCGCCGAAACCATGCGCGACAATCCAAAACTGGATGAAGCCACTATCATCACCGAGCTTGGCGTCGGCGAAGCGCTGGTTTCCTGCCTGGATGAGAAAGGCACGCCGGGTATCGTCGAGCGTGCCCTGATCGTTCCGCCGCAAGCGCAAATCGGCCCGATCACCGATGCCGAAAGAAAAGCCATCATGCAAAATTCGCTGCTCGCCGGACATTACGAGAAAGCCGTAGATCGCGAATCTGCTTATGAAATTCTCAAAGGACGTGCCGGCGGAATTCAAGCCGAAGCGTCTGCTCAACAAACCGCGCAAAACCCCGCCAACGGCGGCGGTGCAATCGGTGGCATACTGGGCAGCATTTTTGGGAACAGCACTCCCGGCCGCCGCGAAGGTGTCGGCGAAGCCCTCGCAAAAAGCGCCGCACGCGCTATCGGCTCGTCAGTCGGACGGCAGATCGTTCGTGGCGTATTGGGGTCGTTATTGGGAGGACGCAGGTAACCGCTGCTGAATTTACGGAAAAAGTGAATACGAAATGAGAACTATCCTGATTGCAAATCCGAAGGGCGGGTGCGGCAAAACCACGCTTTCCGTCAACATCGCCGGGTATCTGGCAAACTGCGGCAACCGGGTGGCCCTGCTCGACATGGACAGGCAACAATCCGCCGCGTTGTGGATCGAAACACGCCCGGATAATCTCCCGCCGATACGCGCGATGAAATACAACAAGGCATCAGACACCCCAAGCGACTGGCTGGTGATAGATTCATCCGCAGGTTTATCCGGCAGCAATCTCGCCTATTCCCTCATCAAGCAGGCCAACAGGATCATCGTCCCGGTCGTCCCATCCCTGTTCGATCTGCATGCCAGCCGCGATTTTTTGAAAGATCTGCTTGAGGAAAGGAAAGTGCGCAACAGCCCCTGCCAAATCGGCGTGGTCGGCATGCGCATTGCGCCGCGCACCCGTGCCGCTACGGTGCTGGAAGATTTTCTCGACACGCTTGGCCTGCCGATACTCGCTTACCTGCGCGAGACGCAGGTGTATGTGAATGCCGCCTTCGAGGGAAAATCCCTGTTCGACCTGCCTCACCACGTCGCCGAACGCGAGCTTGAGCAATGGGAATTTTTGCAGGACTGGCTGGAGAAAGACTGACTGGGAGTCTGCAGGGGCAATCCATGAATTGCCCCTGCACACTCAACCTGCGTAATTCCATTTCTCATTCAAAAACGGCAATAACCATGTAGGGTGCATTCCATGCACTAACGATGATGGTGCGTGGAACGCACCCTACGATATCTAGGGAAACGCAGATTAAATCGTCATTGCGAGGAGCGTAGCGACGTGGCAATCCAGAAGTTCGTTGATATCAAACAACTGGATTGCCACGCTTCGCTCGCAATGACGGATTGAGTGAATAAATCTGCGTTTCCCTAGACGGCGATGGATGCCGCCGGACAGCCAAAATTGGTTAGACGTTAAAGCGGAAGTGCATCACGTCGCCGTCCTGTACCACATATTCCTTGCCTTCCACGCGCATCTTGCCGGCATCTTTCGCGCCCTGCTCGCCCTTGTATTTCACGAAGTCTTCGTAGGCGATCACTTCGGCGCGGATGAAACCGCGCTCGAAGTCATTGTGGATCACGGCGGCCGCTTTCGGTGCTGTATCGCCCTTGTGGATGGTCCAGGCGCGCACTTCTTTCACGCCGGCGGTGAAGTAGGTTTGCAGGTTAAGCAGTTGGTAGCCGGTGCGGATCAGACGGTTCAGGCCGGGTTCGGCCAGACCGGCATCGGCCAGAAATTCCTGTTTGTCCGCATCGGAAAGCTCGGCGATTTCCGCTTCCAGTGCGGCGCAGATCGGCACCACCGGCGCGCCTTCTTTCGCGGCGTATTCTTCCAGACGCGTCAGCAGAGGGTTGTTGCTGAAGCCGCCTTCCGCGACGTTGCCGACATACATGGCGGGTTTGATGGTGAGCAGGCACAGCGGCTGGAGCAGCGCGCGTTGTTCTGCATCCAGCTTCAGCGTGCGCGCCGGCTTGCCTTCGTTCAAATGGGCGGAAACTTGCTCCAGTAACACGCCCAACTTGGCGGCTTCCTTGTCGCCGGATCGCGATTGCTTGCTGTTGCGTTGCTGCGCTTTTTCCACGGTGGCAAGGTCCGCCAGTGCGAGTTCGGTGTTGATGGTTTCGATGTCGGAGATTGGATCGACTTTACCCGCGACGTGGATCACGTTGTCGTCTTCGAAGCAGCGCACCACGTTCAGAATACCATCCGTCTCGCGGATGTTGGCGAGAAACTGGTTGCCAAGTCCTTCGCCCTTGCTTGCTCCCGCAACCAGTCCGGCGATGTCCACAAATTCGGTGATCGCATACTGCATCCGTTGCGGCTTGACGATTTCCGCCAGCGACGCCATGCGCCCATCCGGCACTTCGACGATGCCGACGTTCGGTTCAATGGTGCAGAAGGGATAGTTCTCCGCTGCGATGCCCGCCTTGGTCAGCGCATTGAACAGGGTGGATTTGCCGACATTGGGCAGGCCGACGATTCCGCATTTCAAACTCATGACTGATCTCTCTTCAAAATATATTTACTCCGCAATCCAAATTGGATCGAGGAACGAGGATTGAAGATCGAGCAAAACCCACTGCACCGCTTTTAACTCAATCCTCAATCCTCGCTCCTGAATCCTCAAGCACTGTGCAGCTTCAACATCGCCGCTTCGGTTTTTCCTTCGATGACAAGATGCGCAACATCCAGCGCATGCTGCATGGCCTCATCGATCAGCTCGCGCTCTTCGCGACGCGGGTCATTCAACACGAAGCCGGCCACGTCGGCACCCTCGCCGGGATGGCCGATACCGAAACGCAGTCGCCAGAAATCCCTGGTGCCGAGATGCGCGATGATGTCTTTCAGCCCGTTGTGCCCGCCGTGTCCGCCGCCCAGTTTCAGGCGCGCCACTCCGGGCGGCAAATCCAGTTCGTCATGCACCACCAGCATTTCTGCCGGTTCTATTTTGTAAAACTGCGCCAGTGCGCCTACCGACCGACCGCTGACATTCATGAAGGTTTGCGGCTTGAGCAGTAACACTTCATGTCCGTGCATCTGGCCGCGCGCGGTTAAACCATGAAACTTGTTCTCGTTCTTGAAGCTCAATTTTTGCAGGCGCGCGAGTTCGTCCACCCACCAGAAACCGGCGTTATGCCGGGTGGTTTCGTATTCGCGCCCGGGATTGCCGAGGCCAACAATCAAACGTATCGTTGCCATGCCGTCTTTGTTCCTGGTGACTGAATAAAAAAACCCGCCATTGCTTTCGGCATGGCGGGTTTATGCAGCCGGTCGATTTACTTGGCTTTTTTGGCGGCAGGAGCGGCAGGGGCAGCCGCACCCGTTTTAGCAGCTCCCGCAGCAGGTGCGGGAGCTGATGCCGCAGAAGCCGCTGCAGCTGCCTCAGCCTCGGCAGCCACCTCTGCTTCCATCATGCCACGCGGCACCTGCACGGTAGCCACCACCGCTTCAGCGGCATGCGACCCGTGTGCGGCAGCTTCCACACCATTGGGCAACTTCAGGTCGGCCACGTGGATGGAATGGCCGAGTGCCAGATGCGACAAGTCCACTTCGATGAAGGCCGGCAGATCCTTGGGCAAACAGGTAATGTCCAGATCGGTCATCACGTGGCTGATCTTGCCGCCACCATCCTTCACGCCCGGCGCGATTTCCGCATTCAGGAAATGCAGCGGTACTTTGATGTGCATCTTTTTCTTCGCGTCCACGCGCTGGAAGTCAATGTGTTGCACTTGCTGGCGGAACGGGTGCATCACGAAATCGCGCAACAGCACGGGTTCTTTCTTGCCGTCCAGAATCAGCGTCAGGATGGAAGCGTGGAACGCTTCCGCGCGCAGCTTGTAATACAGTTCGTTGTGATCGATGTCGATCATGTTCACGTCACCCGCGCCATACACAACACCTGGCACGCGGCCGGTGTTACGCAGACGGCGGCTCGCACCCGTTCCTTGCGTCTTTCTGGTTGTTGCATTGATTTCGATTGTCATTTCACTTCTCCAAAAAACAGAATCGTCCGCGACCAGACGATTCTTACACTGCAACAATCAACATGACTGCTGCTCATTCTATTCAGTGAATAAGGAACTCACTGACTCTTCGTTATTGATGCGGCGTATTGTTTCCGCCAGCAATTCCGCCGTACTCAACTGGCGTATGCGCTTGCAGTTGCGCGCCGCTTCGCCCAACGGGATGGTATCGGTGACGACCAATTCATCCAGCGTTGAATTTTCGATGCGCTCGATTGCCGGGCCGGACAACACTGCATGGGTACAGTAGGCCAGCACGCGCGCGGCGCCTTTTTCCTTTAGTGCATTGGAGGCTTCGCACAGCGTGTTGGCGGTATCCACCATGTCGTCCATGATCAGGCAGGTGCGTCCCACCACATCGCCGATGATATTCATCACTTTCGCCACATTCGGTTTGGGGCGGCGTTTGTCGATGATCGCCAGGTCCGCATCCAGTTCCTTGGCCAAAGCGCGGGCACGCACCACGCCGCCCACGTCCGGCGATACCACGATCAGGTTCGGGTAGTTGTTCTTCCATACATCGGACAGCAAAATCGGGCTGGCGTAGATGTTGTCCACCGGAATATCGAAAAACCCCTGAATCTGGTCGGAGTGCAAATCCATGGTCAACAAGCGATTCACACCGGCGCTGGAAAGCATGTCGGCCACCAGTTTGGCGGTAATCGCGACACGCGCAGAGCGCAGCCGGCGATCCTGGCGCGCGTAGCCGAAATACGGCATCGCAGCGGTGATACGCCCGGCAGAAGCGCGTTTCAGCGCATCCACCATCACCAGCACTTCCATCAGGTTGTCGTTGGTCGGCGCACAAGTGGATTGCAGCACGAAAACATCTTTGCCACGCACATTCTCAAGGAGCTCCACCATCACTTCGCCGTCCGAAAAACGGCCCACCTTGGCACGGCCAAGATGGATGTGGAGGCGCTGTGCGACATCCGCGGCGAGCTTAGGATTGGCATTTCCGGTGAACACCATCAAGCGGTCGTAGGACACTAGCATTCCCTTAAAGAATCTAAAAAAACCGAAGCCTTAATTGCGTCTTCGGCCGTTCGTTTCGCTCGCATAAACATGCGCCGAAACTTGCGTTTTGGCTGGGGAGGTAGGGATCGAACCTACGAATGCCGGAATCAAAATCCGGTGCCTTACCACTTGGCGACTCCCCATCATTACTCAGGCACCCAATCATGCAACGGATGCCTTGCTAAACCTTGCGCGACTACACCGCGCATCCCGTGTGTCAACTGCCGCAACACTGCTTCAGCCCGGCTGCGGCTGGCAAACTCGGCAAACACGCAGGCACCCGACCCGGTCATCATCGCATTCCCGAAGTTACTCAGCCAGGTTATATAACGCCCCACTTCCGGGTAGAGTCCACACACCACAGATTGCAGATCGTTGCGAAGTTGCTGCTCGGATTGCCATTTCGAGAGGGCGCGCATTGTGATGGAAACCGTATCCCGTGTCAATTCCGGGTGCGCAAAAATCTCTGCAGTCGGCACGTGAACCGGCGGAAACAGCACTACATACCATGCATCCGCCAAAGGATAGGCTTGCAGCTCCTCGCCCACGCCCTCGGCAAACGCATTCTCGCCAAATATGAACACCGGCACATCCGCCCCAAGGCGCAGGCCGAGTTGCATCAAACGCGGGCGCGATAGCCTCAACGACCACAAACGGTTCAGCGCGATCAGCGTGGTCGCCGCATCCGAACTGCCGCCGCCCAGCCCGCCGCCCATCGGGATGCGCTTTTCAACCGCGATGTCCACGCCCAGTGCGCATCCGGTCTCGCTTTGCAGCAGCCGCGCGGCACGCACGCATAAATCCTGCTCCTCCGCCACGCCTTCGATGGCGTTGGTGCGCCGCACCGCGCCGTCTTCGCGCAGACTGAAATGCAGCGTGTCATGCAGGTCAATGAAGCGAAACAGGGTTTGCAGCAGGTGGTACCCGTCCGGCCTGCGCCCGACTACATGCAGGAACAGGTTCAATTTGGCTGGCGCAGGGCAGGTCAGTTTCATCTGCAAGCCCTCATTGCGGATTCCACTCCCACTCATCGATCAGCAATTGCAGCTGCAAATCTTCATGACTCAACTGCAAGCGCTTCGGCAGACTGTCCGGCTTGGTGCCGTCATAGCGCAGGTAGCGCACTTCCCAGCCATCCTGATGCAGCACAGTGATCTGCCCATTGCCATCGCGCTCGATTTGCGCCGGGCTATCCGCCCTCGGTAAGCCGAGCAGCCAATGATGCAGGCCGCTCAACGGCAAATACCATCCCAGCACTTGTTGCATCAGCGACTCTGCGCTCTCATTCTCGTAGTGTTTATCGCCATCATCCAGCGTCGTATACCGGGCATCACTATAAACCCGTGCGGCGGTTTGCCCGAGCGGCGCAAGCAACAGGATTTCATCTGTTTGCGCCTGATGCGTCCAGCGCAAGCCCGAAGAATGACGGCTCCCCTGATGATTGACCGAGATGCGGCCATTCAGCGCAAACGGAGCCAGTTCAGATTGCGCGGGGCGTGCGGCCGGCTGGGGCGCGGGCGTGAGTAACGCACAGCCGCCCAACAGCATGGCAAGAAAAATCAGGCTCAGACGTATCAAGGAAACCTCAAGCGAACCTCAAGGCATGAACCGCTTCATCACTGCTTGCAGCTGGACATTCCCCTGATTGGCCTTGAGACTGTCCTGCCAAATCCTTTTGGCCTCTTCTTTATCGCCACGTTGCCACAGCACCTCGCCCAGATGCGCAGCGATCTCGGGATCAGGGTTGGCGGCATGCGCGCGCCGCAGCATTTTCACGCTCTCGTCAAGATTGCCGCTGCGGTAATAGCCCCAACCCATGCTATCCATGATCGCCGGATCATCGGGGGCGAGCTGCAGGGCTTTTTCCACCAACTCCATAGCCTCGGGGAGGCGCTCTTTGCGTTCCAGCAAACTGTAGCCCAAAGCGTTGTAGGCGTGGGCATGATCGGGTTTGATCTGAATCAGCTTGCGCATCAATTGCTCGAATACCCCGTGCTCGCCATTCATGTCCGCCGCCATCGCGGTTTCGTAAAGCAGATCGGGATGGTTTGGCAGCTTTTCCAGGTTTTGCCGCAACAACTGGTAAGCCTCGGCGTACTGGTTCGCCGCGCGCAATATTTGCGCCTCGATCAACACCAGTTGTACGCGCTGCTGATTATCAGTGGCCTTAATCAGATGCAACTGCTGGCGCGCTTCGTCCAGTTGGCCACGCTTGTTCAGCAAGTAAGCGATGCGAATTTGCGCGGCAAACTGATGTTCGCCACCCTTTACCTGGCGATAGTATTCAATCGCTTCGTCTTCGTTTTTCTTTGCCTCGCTTAACTGGCCGAGGTAATACTGCACCGTATCCTGATCTTTTTTTCCTTTGCTCAATGCCTGCTTGAGTTGTGTCTCCGCGCCCTGCAAATCGTTCAACTGTATAGAAATTAACGCAATGGCAAACGCCATTTCCGGGTCGTCGGGAGCTTCGTCCGCCAGCCGCCGGAATTCGTCACGCGATAGCTTATATTGCTTTTGCTCCAACAACGCGCGTGCATATTGCAAACGAATTTCGCTCGCATCGGGATATTTCGACAAGTAAGCGCGCAATACTTCCAGGCCTTGCTGCGGGGCGTTCTTCCGCAACAAATGCGCCTCCAGCGAGGCCGCCATATCCCACTTAGCACGCAAGGCGCGCGCCTGTCTTATTTCGTTCAGCGCGAGCTCCTCGTCACCGGACGCCAGCGCCAATTGCGCCACTGCCCAATGCGCTTCGGCCACATGCGAGTATGGCTGCGCCAGGTCGCTCATCAACTTCAACGCCGCCGCCTTATCCGGATAGGGAGCCAGCATTTGATAAGTTTGCAAGAAAATATGCCCGGCATTTGCATCTTTTGCCTGCAACATGTTAACGAATTCCTGACGGGCTTCGTCCAGCCTGCCGCTGCGCAGCAGTATCTCGGACAACGCGCTCATCGCCACTGGCGAGTCCGGATCACTCTCCCGCCAGACCCTGATAGCCTCGATAGCCTTATCCACTTGACCCGATTGGAGCGCCAGTTGCGCGGCACGCATGGCAAGGCGTGGATCTCGAGTTTTCCTGGCCAATTCCGAACTACCCTCGGCAGCGAGCGCAGCATGCCCGCGCTGGCTGGCAATTTCGGACAACAAGAACTGATAAAGCAGCTCGTCGCTCAACTCGACGTTGGGCAACACCGCTGTGGATTCCGTCTGTTGCACGGGTGGCTCAGCCGGTTTCTCTGCCTCAGGCTGCCTGGGTGCCTGCGCGCAGGCTGTGAGCAGCAAACTGCTGAAGATGATGTATTTGAACTGGGTCATAACAGTACTGCTTTTGATATGGGCGCACATAATAGGTTATATTTAGCCGAACCCACAACCTCGACGGCCACTCAACTTTGCCCAACGCAACTCCCCCTGCCAATCAAATTGCCGGCCAATTTACCGGCGACATAACGCTTTCCGCGCGCAACCTGACGCGCAGCTTCGGCAACCGGCAAGTCGTCCACAACGTGTCGCTGGAAATAAGGCGCGGCGAGGTACTGGGCCTGCTCGGGCACAATGGCGCCGGCAAAAGCACCCTGATGCAGATGCTGACCGGCTGTCTGTTGCCGGATGGTGCCGAAAAAAATGAAAGTAGCATCGAGATTTGCGGCATCGATCTGTTGCGCCACCCCGCGCTGGCGAAAGCGCACATCGGTTATCTGCCGGAAACCCCGCCGCTGTACCGCGAATTAAGCGTGAATGATTACCTGACTTTCGCTGCCCGACTGCGCGGCATGAAGTCCGCGACAGTTGCCGAAGCCCTTGCGCAAACCAAACAACGCTGCGGCCTGGAAACGTCCGGCAACAAGATCATCGGCAGCTTGTCGAAGGGCTACCAGCAGCGCGTCGGTATCGCACAGGCCATCATTCACCGCCCCGCCTTGATCGTGCTGGACGAACCCACCGTCGGCCTCGACCCCACGCAAACCCGCGAAATACGCGGCCTGATACGCGAATTGGGCAACAGCAGCAGCGTGATTCTTTCCACGCATTTGCTCAGCGAAGTGGAAAGCGTGTGCGACCGCGTCGACATCCTGCAGCACGGCAGGCTGATCTACAGCGATACCAGTGAACATATGCAACGGCATGGGAGCGTATCCGGCTTCATCCTCAGCCTGCGCAACCCGCCGGCACCAGGCGAACTGGAGGCCATTGGCGGCATCAGCAGTGTCGAGCAACTCTCAGCCACACAGTTCCGCGTGTTGCACACACCGGATGTCAATCCCAGCGGCACGCTCATCACGCTGGCGGAGCGGCAAGGCTGGCAACTGGAACAACTTACGCCGCTGCAAGCCACGCTTGAAGAGGTGTTCGTTAAAATCACTGCTGCCGAAAAATCGACCGCAGCACCCGCAGTGGGTACGCCGGTGGCTACCCCGCTGCCAAGCAGCGACCCTTCCGCAGGAGAAACCGCATGATCCGCCTGCTCGCCCTGCGCGAACTGCGCAGCCTGTTCGCCATGCCCTCGACCTGGTTTGTGCTCGCCGTGCTGCAATTCATATTCACCTGGTTTTTCCTGGAGATTCTGCAAACATTTCTGGATATTCAACCTCAGCTCGCGCAGCTTGCCAATGCGCCCGGCGTGACTGCCACTGTCGCAACTCCGTTGTTCAACATGGTTGCGCTGTTGCTGATGATGCTGGTGCCGCTGTTCACGATGCGGTTGATTGCCGAGGAGCGGCGCAATCAAACGCTCGCGCTGCTGCTCTCGGCGCCGCTTTCCAATCGCCACATCGTGCTTGGCAAATTTTGCGGCCTGCTGGCCTTTATGGTCGTGCTGATGGCCGGCGTGCCGCTGATGCTCTGCACGCTGGCGCTCGGCACCAATCTCGATCACGGCCTGCTGTTAAGCAATCTGCTTGGCCTGTTGCTGCTCACTGCCAGCTATATCGCGCTTGGGCTGTATATTTCCGCACTCACCACCCAGCCCGTCATCGCCGCCATCGGCGCACTGGCCGTGCTGGTCGGTTTATGGCTGGCCGACATCGCCGCAACGGCGGAAAACTCCGCTTTGCATCTCATCTCGCCGCTCTATCACTTCAGAAATTTCAATACGGGATTGCTGGATAGTGCCGACGCCGCGTTCTTCGTGCTATTCACCGCCATGTTCCTGCTGCTGACCATGAAGCGGTTACACAACAACCGCAGGTACGGGTGAGCCATGTTGAGTAAATTTTTTACTCCGCAATTCTTTCGCAACGTGGCGTTACGGAATATTTTGTTCGTGCTGCTGTTAGTGGGCGCCGCGTCCGGCCTGGGCTATCTCGCCACCCGTTACCCTGTGCAGCGCGACATCACGCATAACGCCAGCAACAGCCTGGAACCCGTCAGCGTGGAAGTGCTCAGGCAACTGGGCGGCCCGGTCAATGTCACCGTGTATGCCACCGAACAGGACGCGCGCCTCGGCGACATCCGCAAAGCAATCCGCGACTTTCTGTCGCTTTACCAGCGTTACAAGCCCGATATAAAACTGGCATTCATCGACCCCGGAAAAGAAGCCGAAAAGACCCGCGCGGCGCGCATCCAGCTTAACGGCGAAATGGTGGTCGAATACGCCGGGCGCAGCGAGCATCTCACCCAGATCAACGAGCAAGTTTTCACCAGCACCCTGCTGCGCCTGGCACACACCCGCGATCAGACTCTGATGTATCTGGACGGGCACGGCGAACGCAAACTGGACGGCATTGCCAACCACGACCTCGGTTCACTGTTCGGCGCCAAACTCAAGCAGAACGGCTTTCGCCTCAACAGCCTGAATCTGGCTCTCGCGCAGGAAGTGCCTCTCAATACCAGTGTATTGGTCGTCACCCAGCCGCAACTCGATCTGATGCCCGGCGAAGTGGACAAGCTACTGAGTTATGTCGAGCGCGGCGGCAACCTGCTCTGGCTGGTGGATGCCGAACCGCTGCATGGACTGGAACGCCTTGCCGAAAAACTTGACCTGCTGCTGCCGCCCGGCATCGTGATCGATCCGGCCGCCACCGAAATGAACGCGCCCCAGACCTGGTCATTGGGCGTCACTTATCCGCAGCACGCCATCACGCGCAATTTCAATCTGATCACCGCATACCCGCAAGCACGCCCGCTGATCTGGAATGAAAACCCGGACTGGCAACACAGCGTACTGGTGGAAGTCGCAGCACGCGGCTGGGTAAGCCGCAGCATGGCCGGCGGCAATGCCTCTGCAAGCAAACCGCGCTTCGACAAACAACACGACACCCCCGGCCCCGCCATCATCGCGGTAGCGCTGCAACGCAACATCAATGATCGCGACCAGCGCATCGTCGTGGTCGGCAACGGCGCATTCCTCGCCAACAGCTTTGCCGGCAACGCCGGCAACGTCGACCTGGGCGTTAACATGGTGAACTGGCTGGCCGGTGAAGAACACCTCATCACCCTGCAACCGCGCTCCGCAAAGGACAGCAACCTGGTGCTCGGCAAGATGCAACTCAATGTCATCGGCATCGGCTTCCTGCTTGGCTTGCCGCTGATGCTCGCGGGGGTGGGTGGGTATATCTGGTGGAAGCGCCGCAGAACCTGAAAAACAATCTGTCCACGAAAGACACGAAAAGCACGAAAAAGGGCGATTCGTGAATTGCCCCTACATCCGCCCAATAATTTCGTAGGGGCGATTCACGAATCGCCCGTTAGTTCGTGTTTTTCGTGGACAAATTGCCGTTCATTAATAAATTTACCAAGCTATGCCAGAACTCCCAGAAGTAGAAATTACCCGGCGCGGCCTCGCCGCCCACCTCACCGGCCTGACCGTCGCCGATGTCGTCATCCGCAATGCCGGTCTGCGCTGGCCGATCCCGAAAAACCTGCCGAAGCTGTTGCGCGACAAGACCATCCTTTCGCTCAAGCGCCGCGCCAAATATCTGCTGGTTGAATTCGATCACGGCACGCTGATCCTGCATCTCGGCATGTCCGGCAGCCTGCGTATCCTGCCCGCGAACACCCCCCCGGAAAAGCACGACCACTTCGACCTGGTGCTAAGCAACGGCACGCTGATGCGCCTGCGCGACCCGCGCCGCTTCGGCGCGGTGCTGTGGCATAGCGGCGAAGTGCATACTCACCCGCTGCTCGCCAGTCTCGGCCCCGAACCTTTGGAAGGTGAGACATACCAGCTCCTTCCCCCTTGCAGGGGGAAGGTTGGGATGGGGGTAGAACAGCGCAACTCTGGAACTTCTACCCCCACCCTAACCCTCCCCCTGCAAGGGGGAGGGAATATCTCAGCCAACAGATTAATTGGCTTCAATGCGCACTATCTCTACCAGGCCACGCGCGGGCGCAGCGTCAGCATCAAACAATGCATCATGAACAACCGCATCGTGGTCGGCGTGGGCAACATCTACGCCAACGAAGCCCTGTTCCGCGCCGGCATCAGACCGCAACTCGCCGCCGGAAAACTCAGTCTGCCGCGCTGTGCAAAACTGGTCGAAGAAATCCGCTCGACCCTGGCCGAAGCTATTCAGCTCGGCGGCAGCACGCTGCGCGACTTCGTCGATACCTCGGGCCAGCCCGGCTACTTCCAGCAGCACTATTGGGTATACGGACGCAGCGGCGAACCTTGCCGCAAATGTGGCTCGCTTATCAAGCAAATCAGACAGGGACAGCGTTCCAGTTTTTACTGCGGGAGTTGCCAGAAGTAGCTTGTGTTAGAGTTGCGTGTAGGTTGGGTTGACCCCTTCGACAATCTCAGGACAGTCTTGCGAAATCCAACGATTGTATTCCCGTCAATGTCGGACTTCACACCGTTCAGCCCAACCTGTAATCAACAACAACTTACCTGGAGGAAACATGAAATACGTTTTGCTGGCTGTTGCTCTGTTGCTCACCGCCTGTGACAAACCGGCCACACCCAAGATTGCCGCGCCGCAACGCGAGGCGCTGGAAAAAGCCAAGGGCGTGGATCAGGCTGTGCAAAAGGAAATCGAGGAATCGAAGCAGAAAATCGAGGACGCGGAAAAGTAAAATACGGCACGCCGTATTTCCACATCTGCGGTTTTAGCGCCGTCCGCCCAATGGGCTTTCAGCGTGTGTTGATTGCTCTCATTTTCGCTTGTATGATGTGCAGCATATTGCACAAAATTCTGTAACGTAGACACAAGGAGGCATCATGGGGATTTCTGCACGCGACGTGGTGGCGTTTTCTCAGGCGCGCGCCAATCTTTCTGAATTGGCTGAACAGGTCAAGGCCGGGGCGGAGAAGATCATCACCAGGAATGGCGTAAGCTACGTCGCCCTGATTGATGCCGAACGGCTTGATTACTACCATCGGCTGGAGCGTGAGCGCATACACCTGTTGTTGGTTGATGAAATCGGCAAGGGGCTGGATGACGTGGCTGCTGGCCGGGTGAAGGATGCGCGTCAGACCATCCAGCGGATTAAACGCCGGCGCGCAGCTTGAGCCGGGGCATCTGTGGCCAGGAAAGTCACGATCAGGCTGACCGCCAATTTCGAGCGCAATCTCGAAGCAATTGAAACGTTTCTGGCCGAGGCGGATGCGCCTCAAGCTTATGACCGCCTGCTGGATGAGCTGTCCGATACCTTGATTCCCAACCTTGAACATTTCCCGGCAATGGGTCGGCCTTTCCTTGAGCGTCCGATATGTTCCGTGGAAGTGGCGAATGCCCTTGAGCGGTTGCATTCGAAATTGCAGAGCGGTGACTTGCGCGAATACCTGCTTGCCGATTACCTTGTGCTGTACGTGCAGTTCGGCGATGTCATTCATTTGCTGTCGATCAAGCATCACCGGCAGCTATCATTTGATTTTCAATCGCTATGGCCGAGAAATTAACGGCTTTTGTTAAATGATCAAAATATGATGCGCCACTTCCTCGCCATCGCCCTGCTCGCTGCAATTTTCCCGTCCACCGCACATGCCGGGAAGTTGCCGCGCCCCGATCATGTGGTCGTGGTGATCGAGGAAAACAGCGGTTACTCGCAGATCATGAATATGCGCAACAGCAATTCGTACATCCACGCGCTGGCGAAACGCGGGGTGCTGTTCACTCAGTCTTACGGGGTCACTCATCCTAGCCAGCCGAATTATCTGGCGCTGTTTTCCGGCTCCACGCAGGGCATCACCCGCAATTCCTGCCCGCACACTTTCGATAACGACAATCTGGCTTCGTCTTTGCTGGCTGGGGGTCTTAGCTTCGCCAGTTATTCCGAATCGCTGCCTGCGGCGGGTGACTTGAGTTGCTCGTCCGGCGCATATCAGCGCAAGCACAATCCGGTGGCAAACTGGCAGGGGGTGCGGTTGCCCGCCGGGTTGAACCAGCGCTTTGCCGATTTTCCCAAGGATTTTTCCAGGCTCCCGACCGTATCATTCGTAATCCCTGATCAGGATAACGACATGCACGACGGCAATTTTAAGACGGCGGACGATTGGCTGAAAAGGCACATCGATCCCTATATCGAATGGGCGATGAAGCACAACAGCTTATTGATACTGACCTGGGACGAGGACGATTACCGGGAGGGCAATCATGTCGTCACAATACTGGCGGGGCCGATGGTGAAGACGGGAAGCAGCGAACAGCGCATTGACCACTACAGCGTGTTGCGCACCCTGCTCGACTTTTATGAATTACCCGCGTTCGGCGCAAGCCGCGATGCGGAGGCTATCAAGGATATCTGGATAAAACGCTGACCAAATGCAGGAGCGGGCATGGCCCGCTCCTGCATTTATTGGACGAGGCTATTTTGCCGCCATCAGCCTCTCATACTTTGCTAGCAGTTGCTCCCTGGTTTCCATATGCGCCGGGTCTTTGGGGATGCAATCCACCGGGCACACATCCACGCATTGCGGCGTATCGTAATGGCCCACGCACTCGGTGCATCTATCTGGGTCGATGACGTAAATCGCATCGCCTTGCGAAATTGCGTTGTTAGGGCATTCCGGCTCGCACACGTCGCAGTTGATACATTCGTCGGTAATTATCATTGCCATACTACTTCTCCTCTGTAATGTTTAATTTTCTAACATTTCGATGTTTTGGGCAAACGGATTATTTGTCCAATAAAAACTTTTGCTGCAATCTTTCCATAACATAGGGCGACACGAACTTGCTGACATCTCCGCCGAAGCGGGCAATTTCGCGCACGATGGTGGCCGAGATGAAAGTATATTGTTCCGCCGGGGTCAGAAACATTGTCTCGACTTCAGGAAACAGATTGCGATTCATGCCCGCCAACTGGAACTCATATTCAAAATCTGACACCGCGCGCAACCCGCGTAACACCACGCGCGCATCGTGTGCTTGCACGAAGCTCATCAACAGACAGTTGAAACCTTCCACTCGCACATTGGCAAAGTTCGCGAACGCCTCATGCGCCATATCCACACGTTCATCCAGCGTAAACAGGGTTTTCGTGCGGCTTTCCGCCACCGCCACGATGACCTCGTCGAACAGTCCGGCAGCACGGCGCACCACATCCTCGTGGCCGCGCGTGATTGGATCGAATGTACCCGGATAAACAACCTTGATCATGTTAAATCCAATTGGCGGGCAAATCGCAGTGTCGCGTGCTCGCTCTTTCCTCGTCTATCCATCCGATATGCCTCGTCATTCGCTTCGCGGCTCCTTGCGCTTCATCCCGCAAATTGAATTTGCGCTACTTGTAATAACTGGTAATGCACTTGCCCCGCCTTGCCGGATTTAACCACCCGCCATGGCGAAGGCACATCTATCGCCGCGCCGGATTCGACATACACCACGCCGTGCTCGTTCAGCCGTTGCGGCAATATCTCCAACAGTTTTGGCAGATAATCGCTCTGGAACGGTGGATCCAGAAAAATCACGTCATACCGCCGATTATCTCGGGAGGCGAATTCTAGCCCATCCTGTGCATGTACGAAAACATTTGCGCAACCCAATTTTTTAATATTGTCCTGCAAGGCGCGATAAGCCGTTCTGTTCATCTCCACCATCACCACCTGCCCGGCCCCGCGCGAAGCGGCTTCAAGCCCAAGCGCGCCGCTGCCGGCGAACAAATCCAGGCAGGTGCGCCCGTATAGCGTTTGCCCCAGCCAGTTGAACAACGTCTCGCGCACGCGATCCGGCGTGGGGCGCAGGCCTGGCACGTCGGGAAAGCTGATCACACGGCTGCGCAGCTCGCCGCCAATTATCCTGACCTTATTTATTCCTGAACTCCTTGATTAGCCACGGATGAACACGAATTTACACGGATAAAATGCATTGGCTATCAGTGATCATCCGTGTTAATCCCTGGATAAAATATTTTTTCCGGATTTATTTCGCAGCCCCGTTTGGCGCGCCGACGATCACCGTCGCCATTGCCTGCGGGTCGATATGGCGCGCAAACGCCGCGCGGATTTGCGCCACATTCACTTGCTCAACCTTGCGTGTGAAGTCGTCGAGGTAAGTCAGCGGCAGATCGTAAAAACCGATGGCGCTCAGGTAGTCGAGAATCTTGCGATTGCCGTCGATGCGCAAAGGAAATCCGCCGATGATATTCTGCTTGGCAGCCAGCAATTCCTTTTCATTCGGGCCATTGGAGATAAAATCCGCCAGTATTTTGCGCACCAGTTGCAGCGCTTCATCGGCTTGCTCCTTCTTGGTTTGCAGGCCTATCTGAAACACTCCGGGTTGCTTGAGCGGCATGAAATAACTGTAGACACTGTAAGCAAAGCCGCGTTTTTCGCGCACCTCGTTCATCAGGCGCGATGTAAACCCTCCTCCGCCCAGAATGTGGTTGCCGACATACAATGAAAAGTAGTCAGGATCGGTGCGCGCCATGCCCGGCGCGCCGACCAGAATGTGGCTTTGGCTGGCGGGATGGCTGATGCGCTGCTCGCTCGCCGCAATCCTCGTTTCAACATCGGGTAACGCGGCCGCCGCAGCGGCAAGAGGCAATTCCCCGGTGAGTTGCTGTGCGATGACCTCGGCTTTCGCGCGCGATACGTCACCCATGATGGCGACCACTGCGCCGCTGGCCTGGTAGTGCGAGCGATAGAAATCGGAGAGGTCTTGCACGGTAATCTTTTCCACGCTGGCGGCTTCCGGGGCAGACAGAGCGTAAGGGTGCGCGCCATACACCGCTTTCTGGAAAGCCTTGTCGGCGATGCTTTCCGGTTTGGTCTCAGCTTCTTTCAGGGCGTCAATCACCCGCGCTTTTTCGCGTGTCAAAATCGTTTCTGGGAACAACGGGCGCTGCAACACCCGCGCCATGATGTCGAGCGCCTTGTCACGCTCCGCCGCGCTGCTCAGGGTGCGCAATGATACGCCGGCGCGATCGGGGTCAAAGCTGCCGCTCAATTGCGCGCCGATATCCGCCATGCCGCGCGAAATGTCGTCCTCGCTCAGCCCTTCCGCACCCAGGTCCAGCAGGTGATGGGTCAGGCTCGCCACGCCGGATTTTTCCGCCGCATCGAAGCTGCTGCCCGCCGGCAGGGTTACCGCCACATCCAGCATCGGAATATCGTGATCTTCGACAAACAACACCCGTGCACCGCTGGCGCTTTGCCAGTGCTGGATGGCTGGCGTGGCAAAAGCGACGGTTGCAATACAAAATAAGGCTGCAGCCCCAATGGATTTAATAAGCCTTGTTTTAGTGAGCATGAGACATTCCTTTGTTTTCAGATTTCGGCTTGCCTGAAAGCGGCTGCGGTTCGAGCACCGCAACGGTCAGGTTGTCGTCCTGCAAAAATTCTTCCGCGACTTGCCGCACCTGCTCCGCGGTCACCGCCTTGAGTTTTTCCAGTATCACCGGAATCGCCTGATGGCCCAGGCCGATGCTTTCCATCTGCCCGATCTGCATCGCCTGATAAAACACCGAGTCCAGCTTGTACACCTCGCCCGCCATCACTTGCGCCTTGACGCGCTGCAACTCTTCCTCGCTCACTCCGTCCTTCACCAGCAGCGCGATTTCCTGGCGCAGCGCAGCTTCGACATCGGCCACCGTTTTTCCTTTGCTGGGAGTAGCTGCAAGCGTGAACAAACCCGGGCCGCGCGAGGCGGACTCGTAATCCGCGCCAGCCCCACTGGCGATCTGCTGCTCGCGCACCAGATGCTTGTTAAGGCGCGCCGACTCGCTGCCGTCCAGCACTCCGGCCAGAATATCCAGCGCGTATGGCTTCCAGTCCTGCTCCGGATTCAGTAACGTCGGAGCGCGGTAGCTCATCACCAGATGCGGCAACTCGGCAGGCGCTTTTACCACCAACCGTTTAATACCGGCCTGTTGGGGCTCGGTGAATTCCCTGCGCGGTGGCTGGACACTCCTGGGAATAGTCCCGTAATAGCGCTGCGCCAGCGCGAACACTTCGTCTGCTTTCACATCACCCGCGATGACCAGCGTCGCATTGTTCGGCGCGTACCAGCGGCCATACCACGCCTTGGCATCGCTGACCTTCAGCGCTTCCAGATCGCTCATCCAGCCGATCACCGGATGCCGGTAGGGATGCTCCTGAAAAATCGTCGCCATCACTTTTTCATTCATCAGCGCGCGCGGCTCATCATCGGTGCGCATGCGGCGTTCTTCCTTGACCACATTCACTTCCCTGGCGAACTCGACTGCGGAAAGATTCAGATTGTGCATCCGATCCGCTTCCAGCCGCATTGCCAGCGGCAATCTGGACTTGTGCAGCCGCTGAAAATAACCGGTGTAGTCATAGCTGGTAAAAGCGTTTTCGCGCCCGCCCGCTGCCGCGATGCGGTTGGAAAACTCTCCCGCCGGAACGGTTTTCGTGCCTTTGAACATCATGTGCTCCAGCACGTGCGCGATGCCGGTTACGCCGGCTTGTTCGTCCATGCTGCCCGCTTTGTACCAGATCTGCTGCACCACCACCGGCGCGCGGTGATCTTCCTTGACGATGACTTTCAATCCGTTTTTCAGCGTATGTTCAAACACTTTCGCTTGCGCAGCTGTCTGCGGCCACCCCAAAAATAAGGCGATGCAAAGTAAATAAGTCTTCATGTCCCTAGCCCTGAAAGATGTAAACGGCATAAAATGCGTGCGCATTATGCGATATTTTTACACCTCTCGACTAAGATCCTTTCAACGGATTCCATCAATGTTCAGCTTCCTGAAAAAAAATTCATCTAACGTTTCCAGCGAGAAGTCCGGCAGTGGCTGGATAGCGCGCCTGAAGTCCGGCCTGGCGCGCACCGGCAGCCAACTGAACAGCCTGTTCGTCCTCGGCGGAAAAATCGATGACGATCTTTACGAAGAACTGGAAACCATCCTGATCACCGCCGATGTCGGCATGGATGCGACCAACGCGCTGCTCGCCGACCTGCGCCGCCAGGTGAAAGAACAGCATTTGATCGAAGCCGCACAACTCAGGGAAGCACTCGCGCATTGTTTGCTCAAACTGCTCAAGCCGCTGGCGCAACCGCTGCAGGCCGGCACCCATAAACCCTTTGTCATCATGATGGTAGGCGTGAATGGCGCTGGCAAGACCACCTCCATCGGCAAGCTGGCGAAGTATCTGCAAGATCAGGGATTGTCGGTAATGCTCGCGGCAGGCGACACCTTTCGCGCCGCAGCGCGCGAACAGCTGATTGCCTGGGGAGTACGCAACAGTGTGGCGGTGATCGCACAGCAAAGCGGCGATGCCGCCGCTGTGATTTTCGATGCCGTGCAGGCCGCACAGGCGCGCAAGATCGACGTGGTGCTGGCCGACACCGCCGGACGGCTGACCACCCAGGCGCACCTGATGGAAGAAATAAAAAAGGTGAAGCGCGTCATTACCAAAGCGCTACCGGACGCGCCACACGAGGTATTGCTGGTGCTGGATGCCAACACCGGACAGAACGCACTTAGCCAGGTCAAAGCCTTCGATCAGGCGCTCGGCGTGACGGGATTGATTCTGACCAAGCTGGACGGCACGGCCAAGGGCGGCGTGATCGCGGCGATTGCCAAGGCGCACCCGATTCCGGTGCGCTTCATCGGCATAGGTGAAGGAATGGATGATTTGCGTCCGTTCGTCGCGGAGGATTTTGTCGCGGCGCTGCTGGGGCTGGATGAATGAACCCGAAGACACTAATTCAAGCCACAGAGGACACAGAGAACACAGAGGTGAAGCGGATGCGCGTTCTTCTCTGTGAACTCTGTGAACTCTGTGAACTCTGTGCTCTCTGTGGCAAATAGATTTTTTCAAGATGATTAAATTCAATCAGGTCCACAAGCGTTATCCGGGCGGCAACCATGCGTTGAAGAACGTCTCGTTTGAAATCGCCAAAGGCGAGATGGTGTTCCTGACCGGACACTCGGGCGCGGGGAAGAGCACCTTGCTCAAACTTATCGCCGCAATCGAACGCCCCAACCTCGGCAGCGTGCTGGTCAACAACCAGAACGTCGGCGTGCTCAAAGGCCGCGCGCTGCCTTATCTGCGCCGCAACCTCGGCATCATTTTTCAGGACCACAAGCTGCTATTCGACCGGAACGTATTCGACAACGTGATGCTGCCGCTGCAAATCTGCGGCTTCGATTATCGCGAAAGCCACAAACGGGTGCGCGCCGCACTCGACAAAGTAGGCCTGCTCAAGCGCGAAAAATCCAATCCCATCGCGCTGTCCGGCGGCGAGCAGCAGCGTCTGTGCATCGCCCGCGCCATAGTGAACCGCCCGACTATCCTGCTGGCCGACGAGCCGACCGGCAACCTGGATGCCGCCTACGCGCAGGAGATCATGGCGATATTTAAATCCTTCCATCAGGTCGGCGTCACCCTGTTGATTTCCACCCATGATTCCAGCGTACTGCAGGACACCAGGGTGCGCGCCCTTGAACTGAGGCACGGGGAGCTGCAAAGCGCTTCGAACACCGACTCCACGCCAGAATTGCCGGATAGTGAATTGCCTGCCTTGGGCAAAGACCCAGGACAGGCCGCTTCGACAGGCTCAGGACAGGCATGAGGCACGCACTCGCTCAAAACATCGGCGTAATGCGCCGCATGTTCGCCTCACCGCTGGCGGCCTTGCTCAACATTCTGGTCATCGGCATCGCGCTCAGTCTGCCGACCGGCATGTATGTGGTGCTGCAAAACGCGCAGGGCCTGGTCGCACAACTCTCCGGCACGCCGCAGATCAGCCTGTTCATGAACATGAATGCAAAAACAGATGACGTTGATGCTTTGCGCAACCGGCTCACGCAACACCCCGCCATCGCCCGCGTCGAATTTGTCGCGCGCGCGCAAGCGTTGGAGCAACTCAAGCAAAACGCCGGACTCGCCGACGTAATCGGCAGCTTGAACCAGAACCCGTTACCGGATGCCTTCGTCGTTTATCCGAAATCAGGCGAAGCGCAAGCGCTGGATACACTGCGCAGCGAACTGGCAAAGCTCCCCAGAGTGGAACAGGCCCAACTCGATTCAGCCTGGGCATACAAGCTCGAAGCACTGCTCAAATTCGGGCGGATGGCGATGCTGATTCTGGCCGGCCTGCTCAGCCTCGCACTGGTTGCCATCACCTTCAACACTATCCGCCTGCAAATCCTCACCCGGCGCGACGAGATTGAAGTATCCAAACTGATCGGCGCGACCAACGGCTTCATCCGCCGGCCGTACCTGTATTTTGGCGCGACGCAGGGACTGCTCGGCGGCATCATGGCCTGGCTTATCATCTCGATGAGCCTGCTGCTGCTCAACCACCAGCTCAAAGCGTTATCTCAACTCTATGCCAGCCAGTTTGTATTACAACCGCTGTCGCTCGGCGATAGCCTGTCGCTGCTGCTGTTCTCGTTGTATCTCGGCTGGCTGGGAGCGTGGCTGTCAGTGGCGCGGTACTTGTCACAAATCGAGCCGCGCTAACTTGAACCAGAGCAGAAAAAACCTATCATCAACCGCAGACCAATAGCACAGCCAAACCGGGGAAGAAGCTTATGTATTACCAAATGAATCCGTTTATCGACCTGCCTGGGCAAAAGACATGAACCTTCTTGAAAAAGCCATGCGCCTGAAAGCACAGCGCCTGAAAGCCAAGTTACAGCCTCAAGCAGGCCGGCAAAGCAGATCGCCTTCGGCAATTAAAACCCCGGCTCCACAGAAGCCCAGCGCAAATCCAATTTCGCCTTGGCTGCTCATTACCGGAGGGATAGGCTTTGTGCTGGGAGCGGCGGCTATCGGTATTTTGTTTAATCCGGTCAAAAGTGTAATTATCCCTGCCCTGCCAATGCAAAAAGCAGCCAGCCCAACAGATTCGAGCCAACTCCCTCCTGTTGCGGCCAGCCAAAACAAAGCCAATGATGGCCGTCAAAAAGTTTCAGCCATCGTGAGCGACTGGGCCAAAGCGTGGGCTGCGAAAGATGCGGATAATTATCTATCCTTCTATGCGCCGGAATTCCGGCCTCCTCACGGCCTTGCACGTTCCGCCTGGGAAAAGCAGCGCCGCAACCGTTTAAGCAGGTACCGCAAAATCGAGATAGAGCTCTCGGGCCTGACAGTATCTTTGGAAAAAGATACTGCGACTGTCGAGTTCGTTCAGTCCTTTAAAGCAGATGGTTTTTCAGAAACCGGCTTGCCCAAGCGTCTTGATCTCAAACTGCATGGCACCCGGTGGATGATCGTAAAAGAAACCAGCGGCAAAGAATAAACGCAATGATGCGCTTAAAAACACGCCGCCTTTCTACCGCGGCCAGATGCTTCCGGTAGAAAGGCACGGCTAAAAAGCGGCTACTTGGCTGGAGTGCTTGCGTTTCCAAGCAGCGCCAAGGCTTGGTCTGCATCTTTGCGCAATGAACTTCCCGGATATTTCCTGATGAATTCGGAAAAAGCGGCTTGAGCCTGCGCCTTGTTATCCAAATCGGCCAGCTTCATCGCCATTTTGAATTCCTCCAGCTCATCGGAGACTATGGTTTGCCCGGTTGCCTCATTTTTCCAGTATATATCCTCGGTTGACCCCGGCGTACCCCGGACACCCCCGGATGCAGTGGTTACACTGGTTTTTTTCTGCGGAGTCATCGACTCGATCTTGATCCTGAGCTTTTCCCAGAAACTCTGCGCACTACCACCCTTTTCAGCCGCATAAAGCACCTGTGAGCCAAGAGCAAGTCCCAGCAAAAACAGCATAGTGATTTTTTTCATCGTCTTCTCCTTAAGTATCGTAGGGTGCATTTCATGCACCCACATGGTTATTATTGTTTTGAAAATGAAATTTAATTATTTTAAAAGCGGATGATCTTTCGGCAGTTGTTTTGAGTACCAGATTGCAAGTTTATGCCTCAAAGTTTTTTCAGCGACCTGATCTTCAGGTAATGGCTGAATGACTTTATCATGAACAAGCAGCCTGTAAATGTACAAGAGTTTCTCGCTTGCCGAATCAGTCGGTTCAAACTCGACCACACCGCGCCCCTCCGCATACTTCACGCCGGCGAGTAATGCCCCTTTAAATAATTCTGCTTCGTTTTTAAGTTTCTTCAAGGCGATCTCCGTCGCGGATTCAGGTTCGATGTTCAACAGCATAGGGTGGATTGATGCAAGGGCGATTCATGAATCGCCCTTGCCGTGTAAATCCGTGGCTGAACTGCTTTTTATAGAATCATCAGTTTCATTTTATACTACATAAGACAATTTTCTGGCCTCAAGTTCCGATGCCAAGTTCCGTGATTGGCATCGCATTCGCAATGGTAGAATCCGCCCTATGCTCAACGAACGCGCACAAATCCTGCTCAAAACCCTGGTGGAACGCTACATCAGCGAAGGCCAGCCGGTTGGCTCCCGCGCGCTGCTTCAGTATTCCGGCCTGGAAGTCAGCCCGGCGACCATCCGCAATGTGATGGCCGACCTGGAAGACATCGGACTGGTCAGCAGCCCGCACACCTCGGCCGGGCGCGTCCCGACCGGTTTGGCATACCGGCTGTTCATCGACACCATGCTGGTCACCAGGCCGCTGGACAGCGCGCGCGTGCACCAGATGGAACAGCAGTTACAGCCGGATAATCCGTCGCGGCTGATCGCGCAAGCCTCGAACATACTCTCCGATCTGACGCAATTCGCCGGCGTGGTCGCCACGGCAAAACGCAGCGCGATCACCGTGCGCCAGATCGAATTTCTGCGCCTGGGCGAAAAGCGCGTGCTGCTGATCATCGTGATGCCGGACGGCGAAGTGGAAAATCGCGTGCTGCTGCTGGAGCGCGATTACACCCAGTCGCAACTCACCGAGGCGGGTAACTTTTTCAACCAGCATTACATCGGCTGCAGCTTCTCGCAAATCCGCGACCGGCTGCGCGGGGAATTACAGCAATTGCATCAGGACATGAGCGCGCTGATGGCTGCGGCACTGGCGGCGGGCGATGACGCACAAGCAAAACAAGCCGAAGATTACGTCATCAGCGGCGAACACAATCTGCTGCATGTGGAAGAGCTGTCCACCGACATGAACCGCTTGCGCGGACTGTTTAATTTGTTTGAGAAAAAAACCGAATTGCTGCAACTGCTCGATGCCAGCCGCAGAGGGCATGGCATCCACATCTTTATCGGCGGCGAATCCGGGCTGGCCTCGCTGGACGAATGCAGCGTCATCACCGCACCCTATTCCGCCGACGGCAAAGTAGTCGGCACGCTCGCCGTGGTTGGCCCGAAGCGCATGAATTACGAACGCGTGATTCCGATTGTGGATATCACCGCCAGGCTGCTCGGCAATGCGTTGTCGCAGCACTAAATCTTCCAAGATTAAGAAAGAACGGTCCACGAAAAACACGAAAGGCACGAAATAATGCTGGATGGGGACATTCTGTACAGGGAAGAGTGCTATCAGATACAGGGGGCCGTGTTTGAAGTGTACCGGGAGATGGGTTGCGGTTTTCTGGAGGCTGTCTATCAGGAGTGCTTGGGTAAGGAATTTTCAAAACGAGGCATTCCATTTGTAGCACACCATGAACTAAATCTTCTCTACAAGGGTGAACCGTTGCGACAAACCTATATTCCCGACTTTATTTGCCATCAATCTATTATTATTGAACTTAAGGCTCTTGCAGTCACAACAGGAGAACACAAGGCGCAAGTAATGAACTACCTGAAAGCGACCGGAATGCGCTTGGGTTTGCTCGCCAACTTCGGCTGCCACCCGAAAGCAACGGTTGAAAGGATAGTTTTGTGAAGTCTGTTGCGAGAACCATTTCGTGTTTTTCGTGCCTTTCGTGGACCAGAATTTAACTATCGCAAATATCATCACATGACCTACCAAACCGAACCCGCCTACACCCACGGCACCCCCGCCAGCACCGGCATCCTGCTGGTCAACCTCGGCACACCGGATGCGCCCACGCCCGAAGCCGTGCGCCGTTACCTGAAAGAATTCCTCAGCGACCCGCGCGTCGTGGAAATGCCGCGCGCCATCTGGTGGCTGATACTCAACGGCATCATCCTCAACACCCGCCCGAAAAAATCCGCCGCGAAATATGTCAAGGTGTGGCTGAAGGAAGGCTCGCCGCTGCGCGTCTACACCGAGAAACAAACCTCGCTGCTGCGCGGCTACCTCAGCCAGCGCACCAAGGCGCCGTACGTGGTGGACTACGCGATGCGCTACGGCAATCCCTCGATTCCCAGCGTGCTGCGCAAACTCAAGGAACAAAACTGCCAGCGCATTTTAATCGTGCCGATGTATCCGCAATACGCCGCAAGCACCACCGCCACCGTGTGCGACATCGTGTTCGACGAGTTGAAACAAATGCGCAACACCCCCGCGCTGCGCACCATCAGGAATTTCCACGACCACCCCGGCTACATCAAGGCGCTGGCGAACAGCATCAACGACTACTGGATGAAACACGGCAGGCCGGAAAAACTGCTGATGAGTTTCCACGGACTGCCGAAATACACGCTGGACAAAGGCGACCCCTACCACTGCGAATGCAACAAGACCGCACGCCTGCTGGCGCAACAACTCGGCTTGAAGCCAGCACAATACGGCGTCAGCTTCCAGTCGCGCCTCGGCAATGCGGAATGGCTCAAACCCTACACCTCCGCCACTTTGAAGGAGCTTGGCAAACAAAAGGTTAAACGCCTGGACGTAATCTGCCCCGGCTTCGTCGCCGACTGCCTGGAAACGCTGGAAGAAATCGCGCTGGAAGGCAAGGAAGAATTCCTGCACGCCGGCGGCGGCGAATACCACTACATCCCCTGCCTCAACGACCGCAACGACTGGATGCACGCGCTGACCGATCTGGTGCTGGACAATTTGCACGGCTGGCTGATCGAACCGGATAAGACGGAGCTGGAACAAGGCAGGCTGAGCGCGCTGGCGATGGGTGCGAAGAGGTAGGTTGGGTTAGCGTTAGTATGTAGCCCGGATGTAGCGAAGCGGAATCCGGGGAGAAGTGGACGTACCCAAGAGTGCCCCGGATTCCATTGCATTCCATCCGTGCCTACACCGCTTGACTGGGAAGACGGTATCTACGGAATTAAAGGATTTCAAACGTCAAACATAGCTGCACAACCTCCATGTACATCCCCAAACATTTCGAACAGCCGCGAATCGAGCTCATGCACGAGCTGATACGCGCGCGGCCGCTGGCGACGCTGGTCACGCTGTCTTCCGGCGGGCTAGCTGCGAACCACATCCCGCTGCACCTCTCGGATGCGCCCGCGCCGTTCGGCACGCTGCGCGGCCACGTTGCGCGCGCCAATCCGGTGTGGAGCGACTTCGCAAAAGACATTGGGGTGCTGGCGATATTCCACGGCCCGGATGCCTACATCACGCCGTCCTGGTACGCGACGAAGAAGGAAACCGGAAAGGTCGTTCCCACCTGGAATTACGCGGTCGTCCACGCCCACGGCGCGCTGCGCGTCATTGACGACGCTGCCTGGGTGCGCGCTCACCTTGAAACGCTCACCGATTACCACGAAATGAACTTCCCCAAGCCGTGGGCAGTGTCGGATGCGCCACGTGAGTTCACCGAAAAACTGGTCGAGTCTGTCGTCGGAATTGAAATCGTTATCATCAGGCTATCCGGCAAATGGAAAGTGAGCCAGAATCAGTCTGCGCAAAACCAGGCTGGTGTGATCGAAGGGCTGGGCTGTTGCGGGCATCGGGAGGCGGCGGCTATGGCGGCCCTTAATCCAGATGCCGTGATAAATCCGTTTCATCGCGAATAAAATATTCCCGAAATCGCCGTTGCCACAAACTGCCTTCACCCCGCTTAGCTCGCAAAGCTGCGAGGCATTGCCGTGGAAGCAACGACTCACAATCGCGTGTGACGTGTTGCTTGATGAGAGACCAGTGTAGCGAAAAATCCTTGTCGTATTGCGGAAGCTGCCAGACTGCATGCAGGTGATCAGGCATTAACACCCATGCAACAATGTCAAAAGGCACCCCAAACGCACTTTGCCGATAGCGTTGCGCAAAGATTCGCGGCAGCGCGGGTCGGTCAATAGCGCCTGACGAAGGCATGTAATAACGGTAAAGAAGCAAGCGGCACAGGGAATGCCGGCGCGTCGGTATTCTGGCATGTGGGCATTTTATGCCAATTCAAACAGAATTATGCAGGGTGCGTTTACGCACCATCGCCAATTGGTGCGCAAGCGCACCCTACAAACCGCGTTGTTTTTCGACCAATGCTTCTATCGCTCTGATGCGCGCCTGTTGCACTGCGGCAGCGATTGCGCTGCCATCGGCACATAGCCTGGCAATCTCACCCGCATCCACTGCGCGCGCGACCAGTAACAATTGCAACAAATAGTCCGCCTGCGGATAGGCGTCCTGTTCGTGCCCGGTACGTCCGCGCGCATCAGAAGAGCACGCCTGTAACAATTGCGTGAAACGCTCCGGCCTGCGCCAGGCATCCGCTGACTGAAATAATTTGATGATGGTTTCGGCACGCAACTCTTTGGCGCGATGCACGTCGCCGTGATAACGCGCCGCCAGCAATGCCAGATCGCGGCATTCGCCCGGTACGCGCAGACGTTCGCACAGCGCGCGCAGCAGATCCACGCCGCGCGCTTCGTGGCCGACATGGCGCGGCAAAATCTCTTTGGGTGTGTTGCCCTTGCCAAGATCATGCGTCAGTGCGGCGAAGCGCACTTCCAGCGTGTAGTCGTGTTGTGCCGCATCGTCCACCACCAGCATGGTATGCACTCCGCAATCAATTTCGGGGTGAAATTTTTCCGGCTGCGGCACACCGAACAGTGCATCTACTTCTGGCAGGATTTTCGCCAGCGCGCCGCAACTGCGCAATGTTTCAAAAAAACGCGATGGGCTTTTTTCCATCAAGCCGCGCGCCAGCTCCTGCCAGACGCGCTCCGCCACCAGTGCATCCACTTCGCCGTTTGCCACCATGCCGCGCATCAGCATCAGGGTCTCCGGCGCAATGGTGAAGCCGAAGCGCGCCACAAACCGTGCCGCGCGCAGAATGCGCACCGGGTCTTCGCTGAACGCCGCGCTGACATGACGCAATATGCCCGCGCGCAAATCGGCGATGCCGTTATAAGGATCGACCAGTTTGCCGTCAGCGTCCTGCGCGATGGCGTTGATGGTGAAGTCGCGGCGCAGCAAGTCCTGCTCCAGCGTCACATCAGGCGCGGCGTATACGGCAAAACCCCTGTAGCCGCGTGCGGTCTTGCGTTCGGTGCGCGCCAGCGCGTATTCCTCATGGGTTTGCGGGTGCAGGAACACCGGAAAATCCTTGCCTACAGGCTGAAAGCCTTGTGCCGTCATCGCTTCCGGAGTGCTGCCGACCACCACCCAGTCGTGATCCTGAACGGTCAGCCCCAGCAGGCGGTCGCGTACCGCACCGCCCACGCAATAGATTTTGGCTTCACATTTCATCTGAGGTTGCTTGCTGGCTATCCGCCGGTCTGGCCGCAACGATCCCCATACGCTGTTTGAGCGAGCGCGGCGGCGCATTGAATTGTCTGGCGTAATACACGGTGTTGCTCATCACCTTCTTCACATATTCGCGTGTTTCTTCGAACGGGATAGTCTCGGCATAAATCGCGCCTTCCAGCGATTGCTCCCCGCGCCACTCACCAGCCCGGCGGGGTCCGGCATTGTATGCCGCCGAAGCCAGCACCGGATTGCCCTCAAACTGGGAGAGTATGGATTTCATGTAATAGGTGCCGAGACGCAGGTTGGTATCAAGTTGATGAATCAGTGTATTGCGATAGCTTTTCAAACCCAGCTTGCCCGCCACCCAGCGCGCTGTTGCCGGCATGATCTGCATCAGCCCGGCAGCGCCGACATCGGATTTTGCGCTGCTGGCAAAACGGCTTTCCTGGCGCATCAACCCATACACCCAGGCTTCTTCCAGGCCGTGTTCGCGAATGTGTGTCTGCAGCGCATCACGATAGGGCGCGAGATAGCGCAGGCTGAAATCATGCACGCTGACGGTCCTGTCCGCGGCGCCGATGGCGCGGTCATACATTTTATTGCGCCGCGCGATTTCCGCTGCGGTGAGCAGCTCCCGGTCATTGAAATTGCGCAGCACCCAGCGCCATTCCTCCAATGCGTCGCTGTACAACCCCATGCGATATAACGCCAGTGTGCGCTGAATGCCAGGCAGCCCCAGCATCGCGTCGATAGCCTGCTGGTCAGGCTTGTATGTCGCCATCGTTTCGCTCAATACCGGCGTATCTGCCAATTCGTCGCCTGCCAATTGCCCGTAAAAGTGGAATTCTCCGCTTAACAGCGCAAACAGGTTTCTCGCCTCGACAGGCTTGCCCAGTTCCTGCAAGGCGCGCGCCTTCCAGTATAACCAGGCCGCTTCGCGCTGCTGCTGCGCGCTCATCGCATTTATGTTGCCAAATACTTCGGGCCAATCCTGCGCGCGCAATGCCGCGCGCACCCGCCATGCCGATTGCAGCTCGTTAAGCGGGGTATTTGCAGCGTCCTTGAACCATTGCAGCGAACGCCCATCCTGATTGCGCGCTGCCTCATAAGCCAGCCAGCCGTAAAAATATTGCTGTTCGGTTACGGGGAAATATGCCGCTAAATTAGCCCAGCGCGCTGCGGCCAATTCCGGTGATTGTTTTGCCAGGCGATGCAGGGCGAACAACGCAACGATGCGCTGGCTATCACTCCAACCCCATTTCTTCGGTGAAACTGCGTTGGCTTCCTCGCTCACTTCTGGTCGTGCTGGTTGCACTGCCTGCGTCATTTGCTCTTCGCCGCCTGGTTTGACCTTCGAAATGGCATTGGGCTTATCCTGAGTCAGCTTTTCCAGATAGATATCCACATCAGCCGACGCGCTTTCCAAAGCCACCGACAACCCCGCATAGTTGCCATTCAGCCGCTCGGCAAGCTTTTTAGCAAGCGACACATTGCCCGCTTCCAGGGCCAGGCGCAGCCGCCGCAAAACATCCTGTTCGCTGATGATGCCGGCGGACAATGCCGATTCAAACAGCACGCCGCAACTTTCCGGTTGATCCTTGCCGTTGAACCACAATCCGCGCGCTTCGCGCAAAGCAGCCTGCTCCTGGTTGCGATGGTGCGATTGCAAGGCATAGCAGGTCAGCTCGGTGTCTTTGTTAAGCAGGCGCGGATATTCCGCATCGAACATATCCCACTGCTGGTTTTTGCCGAGCAGTTTCAGCCATTCGCCGCGCAAACGGTCTATCATCGGCGTGCCTTCCGGCCTGGAAAGAAAGCTCTCGACCATCCCGGAGTCGGCGTTTTCCAGATCCAGGCGCAATCGGTAGTAACTGACGTACACCTCCAGCGGTGATTTTTCCAGCCGCTTCGCGAAACGCTCCAGCTTTACCGCATCACCGGCGCGAAACGCATCCTGCGCGGCACGAAAATCAGAGTCATCCGCAAGAGCCACGCCGGTGGGTGCACCATTACCTGCGCCAAAACCGCCCACAGTGAGAGTATTCGGCGGCATCTCCTTTACGAAGGGTTGCAGCACCCATCCCGCAGGCTGATCGGCCCGCGCGGACGAGGCGATCAGCAACAAAAAATAAAGTATGAATTCCATCACAGACCATCAACGAAACAACCGCGCTGAGCATAGCACATCATGCAGTTGGCCCGTTCCGGGCCTTACTGCTTCACCTGTTTCAACCTGGAAAACGCAGTTGGCGGTTTTGCAGGAGCGAATTCATTCGCATTAACAATGCGTTATGTGCGAATAAATTCGCTCCTGCAAATGCAATCCACGCCGCCATCAGGAAAGTGATTTTGGGGAGGTTGCGGAAAAAATTGGATGCATCAATATTGCTCAGAACGTGAGCAACTTATCTGACTCCTGCACGATCTCGTATAACTCGCTCATCGTCGAAATCGGGCAAATATCGGAACCCGCGGAATGGCGAATCTTCAGGCAAGTGCCGCAGGCGAGAATCTTGCCGCCACCGTCGATAAACGCCCGCATCTGCTCCGTCACCTTGAACTGGTTTGAGTCGATGGCTTCGCACTCGACGCCTTTGGCAATCAGAAACACCCGGACGACATCCCCCTTTTTAAGAGCAAAAATCCCAAGCCGGAACGCATTCCAGACCGTTTCGGCATCGTTCGAGTAAATTACTATTCCAAGCTTCATGGCGGCTCCAGTATATGTTGCAGCAACGATTTAAAATCAAAGGTGCACTTGGGCCGGGCCGGCTGGATAAGCGCGCCTTAAGGCAGCTTCTAACCTATGAGCCAACCCTGCGGCAATAGCAATAAACGAACTGCTGCACCGTGCCGGATGGCGTGTGATGCGCTTCTTTCCGGTGATTCAATAGCGAGAATAACTCACCGAACTCGGCATGCAATTCATCCGCGCGATAGCGCATCACGGGCAAACCACTGCATTGAGCCGGCCCGTCTTCGGCGAAAGTGGCAACGATGACGTGGCCGCCGGGCTTGACCGAATGAAACACGGCTTTAACATAAGCGGAGCGATCCTCCGGGCTGGTGAGAAAATGGAAAACAGCGCGATCATGCCAGACATCGTATTGGTTGGCGGGCAAATTCACCCCGGTAATGTCCGCCTCGATCCACTGCACTTCGGAAGCGCGGGTACCCAGGCGTTTGCGAGCCGCAGCCAGTGCGGCAGCGGAAAGATCAAGCACCGTCAAATTGGTAAAACCGTTTGCCAGCAGATCGTCAACCAGGGACGATGCCCCGCCACCCACATCGATAATCGAAGCATCGCGACCAACGCCAGCTGCCATGATGAGGCCAAGAGAATAATCGGCGTGCGGTTGAAACCAGCTCACCGCGTCCGTTGCCTTGGTTGAGTAAACCTTTTCCCAGTGGTCTTTTGCATGCATGTTGCCTCCTGACTCACAACGAGATTGACCCGGCGCGAAGATGAAAGAGTGTTGGCTAAATCGAATGCCGTGTCAACAAAGCGCATTTTCAGCAGAACAGTTTCTTTCCGGTCATTTAACGCGCATAAGAATTGGCACGTTGCGACCATTTTTCAGCATCCATTATGTTTAGCGGCAGTTATGTATCGCATAAACCACCCATGCTTCGACAAGCCTGTCCTAATCCTTTAATCACCTGTCGAGCAGTTGGACCAAAACAAACTGATATGCCTGCTGACGGGCGCAAATGAAGTTCATCCAGAATGACGGCGGGTTTTAGTTGCGCACTCTTTGCGGTAAGCTGCCCCCTCCACTATTCCACATCGCGGAGGAAACAATGCTCGTAAAAACCCTTCAGCAAGCTGTCACGTGTCCGCGCCTGAGCCGGGCACGTGCTCATTAAGCAAACGTCGTGAATCCGCACCGCCATGCCATTGAAAAGCTCTATGCGCATCTGAACAGCGGTGCGCAGGGGCTGGTGCAGGCCGAGGCCGTGCAGCGGCTGGCGAAGTACGGGGCCAACCAGATTGAGGAGATCGCCGGGCAGTCATTCGTCGGGAGGCTGCTCAAGGAATTTACCCATTTCTTTGCGCTGATCCTGTGGCTGGCCGCCGCGCTGGCTTTTGTCGCCGAGTGGAAGGCTCCCGGGCAGGGTATGGCGATGCTGGGCTATGCCGTGCTTGGCGTGATCCTGATCAACGGGCTGTTCTCGTTCTGGCAGGAGTACCGCGCGGAAAAAGCGCTTACCGCGTTGCGCAATTTATTGCCGCGCCACACCACCGCATTGCGCGACGGCCGTGCGGTGCAATTGCCGGTGGCGGAACTGGTGCCCGGCGATGTGGTGGTGCTCGCGGCGGGCGACGATGTCCCCGCCGACTGCCGGCTGATTGAAGCGTTCGGCGTGCGCGTCAACACCGCCAATCTCACCGGCGAATCGCGGCCAAAATCGCGCGATACCACCGCAACGCCGGAAGACCTGGCGGCGTTGCGGCGCGACATCCTGCACGCCGGAACCTCGCTGATCTCGGGCGAGGCGAAAGCCATGGTGTACGCCACCGGCATGCATACCGAATTCGGCAACATCGCGCGCCTGACGCAAGCCGCACGCGAGCCGCTGTCGCCGCTGCAAAAAGAAATTGCGCGCTTGTCGCGGCTGGTGGCGCTGTTTGCCATCCTGCTCGGCGCGGTGTTCTTCCTGATCGGACAAGTGATCGGCTTGTCGTTCTGGGCGAATCTGGTGTTCGCCATCGGCATCATCGTCGCCAATGTGCCGGAAGGATTGCTGCCCACTGTCACGCTGTCGCTCGCCATGGCCACGCAGCGCATGGCGAAGAAGAACGCGCTGGTGCGCCATCTGCCCGCCGTCGAGACGCTGGGTGCGGCCAGCGTGATCTGTAGTGACAAGACCGGCACGCTAACGCAGAACCGCATGAGTATCCGGCAGGTGTTCTATTCCGGCGTGCTGCGGGCTCACGGCGAGTTGACCGCAGCCGAACCGTTGTTCGACATCATGCGCCATTGCCATGACCTGCGTCGCGTTGAGCAAAACGGGCAGGCGGTATGGCAGGGCGACCCGATGGAAGTGGCGCTACTGCATGGTGTGCCGCCGGAAGGTACGACACACCCGCGTCTAGGCGAGATCCCATTCGACACCGAGCGCAAGCGCATGTCGGTGATCTGCGATACCCCGCAGGGACACATGTTGTATTGCAAAGGCGCGCCGGAGACTGTGCTGCCGCTGTGCAGCACAACGCTGCAAGCAGGAGAGCACGTTCCGCTCGACGCAGCCGGGCGCATTCCTCTGCTCGCGATGCAGGAACAGATGACGGAGCAGGGGCTGCGCGTGATCGCTCTCGCTTATCGCTCCTTGCCGCAACACAACACACAGCCCGAGAGCGAACTGGTCTTCGCCGGTTTGGTCGGGCTGGTCGATCCGCCGCGCCCCGGCGTAGCCGAAGCAATTGGCATCTGCCATACCGCCGGTATCCGTGTGATCATGGTCACTGGCGATCATCCGCACACCGCCAGTGCGCTGGCGAGAGAGATCGGGTTGGCGCAGAACCCGCTGGCGGTCACCGGCGACAAACTGCGCACCCTGTCGGATACCGATCTGCAACTGTTGCTCGATGAACCGGACCTGATCTTTGCGCGCACCAGTGCCGACCAGAAGATGCGCATCGTGCAGGCCTTGCAGCGCAAGGGCGAGATCGTCGCCGTGACGGGCGACGGCGTGAACGACGCGCCGGCGCTGAAGTGCGCCGATGTGGGCATCGCGATGGGCATCTCCGGCACCGATGTCGCCAAGGAGGCGGCCGACATCATCCTGCTCGACGACCACTTTGCCACCATCGTCAGCGCCATCGAGGAAGGTCGCGCGGTATACGACAACGTGCGCAAATTCCTTACCTACATCCTCACTTCGAACGTGCCGGAGATGGTGCCGTATCTGGCCTTCGTGCTGTTCAAGATTCCCTTGCCGCTCACCATCATCCAGATCCTCGCGGTCGATCTCGGCACCGACATGCTGCCCGCGCTGGCGCTCGGTGCAGAGAAACCCGATCCCGCTGTCATGCAGCGGCCGCCGCGACTGCGCAGCGAACGTCTGCTCGACCGGGGAACGCTGCTGCGTGCTTATCTGTTCCTCGGACCACTGGAAGCAGTCGCCGGTATGGCGGCATTCTTCTTCGTGCTGCACGGTGCGGGATGGCAGTTTGGCACTGTGTTGGGCCATCACGACAACTTGTATCTGCAAGCCACCACGGCCTGCCTGTCGGCGATCATCGCCATGCAAATGGTCAACGTCTTCCTGTGCAGGCATTCCAGCATGTCTGTGTTCAATCGCGGTCATCGCTTCAATCGCATGATCGTCTATGGCATCGTCTTCGAGTTGTTACTGCTGCTGTTCATTGTCTACACCCCATGGGGCAACGCACTGTTCGGCACCGCGCCGCTCACTGCCGGAGTGTGGATAGTCATCATTGCGTTCATGCCCGGTATGCTGTTGCTGGAAGAGGTGCGCAAGGCATTGGCGCGCAGCCAGGTCAATAGATGATCCGAGTATGCTTCCGCAAACGGATTATCGTGGCTCAAGGGATGAGAGCAACTTCTTCAAGGTTGATACAATCACTTTAGACGCCCAGTCTGATACAGATAAAAAGCCGATCCTATGCCTACATTGAACCTGACTCCCGCCGAGCTTCGTCTCACCTTCGATCCCGATAGGCTCGGATTCGCAGATACTTCCGAAATGCTGGATTATCCACTGCCGTGGATCGGTCAGGAACGTGCGGAAATGGCCGCCCGTTTTGGGCTTGCGATGGAACAACCGGATTACAACCTGTTCGTGCTGGGAGAGGTGGGCAGCGGACGCTCTTCGCTGCTCAGGCGTGCAATGCAGGCCGCCGCTGCGAACAGACCGGTGCCGCCCGACTTGTGCTATCTGCACAACTTCGATGCGCCGGAACGGCCGCGCGCTTTGCGTCTGCCTGCCGGGCAAGGGCGGCTGTTGCGTCAACTCATGGCGCAAATGCTGAAATCACTGCTGAAGGAAATACCTCAACTTCTGGACGGCCAGGAGTTCAAGACTGAAAGCGAACGCATCGAAAAAAATTACAAGGCAGATGAGGCCAAGGACTACACCGAACTGGATGCATTTGCCGAGAAACGCAGATTCACTCTGCACCGCGAGAGCGGGCATATGGTTTTCACGTATCGGAATGAAAAAGGCCACACCCTGACCGAAGATGAAGTGCTGGCTTTGCCCAAGGAACGCCGCACCGAGATCGATCAGGCCGAGCAGGAACTGCGTGCAGAGATCAGTCGTTATTTCGAGAAGACCGGTTCGATGGAGCGCGTGAAGGATGAAGCCTTGGCAGCGTTGCGGCGTCAGGTGGTGAAACCTCTGTTGGATCATGAGCTGCAGGAGATTCGCACGGGTTTGAAAAAGCAGATCAAGGACTCGGTCAAGCTTGGCACTTATCTGGAACAGGTCGTGCATGACGTGCTGGATAAACTGGAACTGTTCAAGCCGTTGGATAGCGATGACGATATCCGCCAGGAAGCGCTAGGCAAGATGTTGTCACGTTACCGTGTCAACCTGATCGTGGATAACGATGGCTTAACGGGTGCGCCGGTCATCGTCGAGGACAACCCTTTATTCCGCTCGCTGTTCGGCAGCATCGAATACCAGTCCGAGAACGATGTGCTGGTGACGGATTTTTCCCGCATCCGTGCGGGTAGCCTGCACAAGGCGCACGGCGGTTTCCTCATGCTGCATCTGCGCGATCTGCTGGTGGATGGTCTGGTATGGGAGAAGCTGCGGCGCTTGTTGCGCAGCGGTCGGCTGCAGGTCGAAGAACCGGGCACGGCGTTCACGCCGATTGCCACGGTCTCGCTTGAACCCGAAGCCGTGGATGTCGATGTCAAGATTGTCCTGATCGGTTCGCGTGAGCAGTATTACGAGTTGCAGGAAGATGAACCGGAGTTCGCGCGCCGCTTTCGCGTCAAGGTGGATTTTGCCGAAAGCTTTTCATCCAGTGCCGAAACCCGTCGCGCGACGGCGATCTTTGTCGCACACACCTGCAAAAGATTGGGACTGCCGCATTTCTCTGCAGCCGCCGTTGCGCGGCTGCTGGAGGATGGACACCGCGAAGTGGACGACCAGTCCCGTCAAAGCGCAATCTTTGCCCGCACCGAGGCACTGGTGATGGAAAGTGCTGCGCTGTGCCGTGAGCGCGCCGATCGTCTGGTCGAGGCAGCGGATGTCGAGGCGGCACTTGCAGCGCGCACCAAACGCCACGATTACCCCGAACAACGCTTGCAAGAAGCCTTCGCCGAGGGTGATCTGATGATCACCGTGCATGGCGAGAAAATAGGCCAGATCAACGGCCTGACCCAGATGGACTTGGGTGAATACCGTTTTGGCTTCCCGGTGCGCGTTACAGCACGCACCTTTGCCGGTGACGAAGGCTTGCTCAACATCGAGCGCGAGGTGGAGATGTCCGGGCCGATCCACGACAAGGGCGTGTTCATTCTGCACAACTACCTGTCCGCGCTATTTGCCCAAAATGCGCCGCTCGCACTTAATGCAGCGATCGTGTTCGAACAGGAATATCACGGCGTGGAGGGAGACTCGGCATCCTGTGCCGAGCTGTATGCGTTGCTTTCTTCATTGTCGGATTTGCCGCTCAAGCAGGGTATCGCAGTCACCGGCTCGCTCAACCAGCACGGCGAAGTGTTGCCGGTGGGCGGGATCAACGAAAAGATCGAGGGCTACTTCCGCGTCTGTGCAACGGCGGGGCTGGATGGCAGCCAGGGCGTGCTGATCCCGCTGCGCAACCGCCGCCACCTGATGCTGGAGCGCAAAGTGATCGAGGCTGTCGACCAAGGCTTGTTCCATATCTACACGGCGGAGCATGCGAGCGAAGGCATAGAGTTGCTCACCGGTTTGCCCGCTGGCGTGGTGGACGATGCGGGAATTTATCCGGAAGGTAGCGTGCTGGGACACGCACAGAAAACTTTGCTGGCTTACCGTCGCGCCTGTCAGTTATCGGCACACCCGAAGACGGAATTTAAGCGTTTGCGCTCATAAAGGGGCGGTGTTGTTTGACACCATTGAGTTGCCGTGTGGTTTCTTGTGCGCGTGCGGGTTGTTGAGGGGGAAATCAAAATATGTTCCGCAATCGGGATGAGGCTGCGCGGCGGTTGTCGGAAGCGCTTGTGCAATACCGCGGCCAGCACCCGCTGGTGTTGGCGATTCCGCGGGGCGCGGTGCCGATGGCCAAGATTATTGCCGCTGCACTGGGCGGTGAGGTGGACGTGGTGCTGGTGCGCAAGCTGCGCGCGCCGGGCAATCCGGAATTCGCCATCGGCGCGGTGGATGAATCCGGTTGGACCTATCTTGCCGATTACGCCAAACATGTGGCGGGAAGCCAGGAATATATCGATACCGAGAAGGCGGCACAGCTAGAGGTGATGCGCGAACGACGCGCCAGTTACACGCCGATACGACCGCCGCTCGACCCGGCGGGACGCATCGTCATCGTGGTGGACGATGGCTTGGCCACCGGCTCCACCATGATCGCCGCGCTGCATGCGCTACGCGCGAAACATCCGAAAAAACTGATCTGCGCCGTGCCGGTGGCGCCACCGGAGACACTGCACAAAGTAGAGCAATATGCCGATGAAGTGGTGTGCCTGAGTGCGCCGGAATACTTTAGTGCGGTGGGACAGTTCTACCAGTCCTTCCCGCAGGTGAGCGACGAAGAGGTGATCGGGTTGCTGGGCGCGACTTCGTAATGGCAGGTACGGCGTGCATGAAATCGCGCCGGGATCGCTTGCTTATTGGCCGGTAGTCGTATCTTTGCTTTCGTTGGTACGCTTGGGCTCATGCTTCTTGACGTCACCGCGAAGCTTGCGTGCGTAATCTTCAAGCTGGCGTTTGGCAGCGTCGAAGGCATCACGCAAAGCCACATAGACATCTTCGGCATGGTCGCGGTTAACCACAATCTCACCGCCTGCCACGCCGATGTCGATGCGCACATTGAACTGCTTGCCCTGATGATGGTGCTTGTGCGGCATCTCGACGACGACCCGGCAGGACATGATGTGATCGAAGAACTCATCGAGTTTCTTCGCCTTGTCACGAATATGCGTTTCCAGTGCTTCTGAATGTTCGACATCACGAATGGTGATTTGTAATGGTATTTGCATGAATCTCTCCTGGAATTCAAGCCGCACTAACGGCGGCTCATCGTTTTTTTGTGGCTCGTATTCAGTGCGTCCAACTCACCCGCAACAGATTCTGTTCCGGGTTGTAATGGAATTCCAATTCGCCCCGATAGGCATGGTGCAACGCATCACCGATGCCGCGCGCCAGATGGATGTCGGTGGTGGTCACCAGGGTGCCGTGCTGCGTCTTCTCGATGTCCATGATGCGCTGCAATGGGTGCGAAGCTTTTTCCTTCGCTTCATGGTGGCGGATCAGTTGCAGGATTTCCAGTTCATGCGCGGCGAAAAAATCCCCGGTCAACGTCACATATCCCGCCGGGAAGCGATCGCGTATCCGGTGGCAGGCCGGGCAATATGTCTGATGCGCATCTTTGGGCTTCGCCAACCATTGCCAGTGACCGGCGTGGAACACAGCGCCGCAGTCCGGGCAGAGCGTGGGCTCGGGAAGTTTGCCCTTGGTTTTATAACTGTCGTGTTCCGATTCCTGCAACAACTGGTCGCGGCGGACGAGATGAAATCCGGGTGGATGTGATTGCTTATTCATGATAGTTCTCCTTTGCGAGCAGCATCAAAACAGTCTTCGCGCCAAATACACCAATCTTGATCGCATTCGCCCCCGTAGGCAGTGGCATAACAGTCAAAATTGCCCTCGTACTTCTGGATTGCTTTGATCAGCTTGGTTTTTGAAAGTTTGCAGGGACTAATTCCCTTTGACCTGGCTATTGCTTGTACATCTTCCAGTTTCATGATGTTCAGTTCCGTATAGGGTTGTAAATCACGAACAGTGAACTTGCCCATAATGTTTCTAAGGGGAAGGTCATTCTGTGGCGCATCATAAGAGAATGCAAGTCTATTTAAGGAAATGCTGAATAAGTCCGTCATCGCGAGCCCCGCAGGGGCGTGGCGATCCAGAAAGGTCTGGTTTTACTGATAATCCGGATTGCTTCCCGCCACACTTCGCTTGCGGCTGAAGGCTAAATACGCTCGCAATGACAACAGAAGACTTGTTCAGTGTTTCCTTAAATTGAATCACGGGCTATGAGAGTTCAGCTTCGCAATCAATCACCTGACCGGGCAGGCAGTTCTTGGTGCTTGCGGAAAAGCGGATGGATCGATGCAGTAGTTTTCCGGCACCCGGTTGCGACAAGCTACGCCCTTTCCGAATCAACCTGAACCATAGAGAACAGCACATGGCTTAATACGTAATGTCAATGCTCCGCGTGAGCAAAGATCGTTACTACAAAGTTGGGTTTTGTGTGTCTAAGGTGCTAGGATGCAACCAGCGTTTCATCAAATAAAAAGCGTATTTTTAGTTGTTGCGGATACGCTTTTTTTATCTTAAGGGGTTCTGCCATGTTTGGCATTCTTGACCAAGTTTCTTATCCGGTTTTTATTTCCGGCGTCTTTGTTTTCTTCATTCTCGTCAGCCTCTTTTCTTTCATCGTGGGGCTCGGATTGGCCACGCGCAATGCCGCGATGTTGCGTTTCTTTACTTTCATGAACAAGGAATTCTCCACACGTCGTGCGATGAAGCCATTGTCCATGCCGCACTATGTCGAACCCACACTTCTGCGGCATCCGAAGATGCTCGGCATGGGCATCATCACAGGGGCGACCATCTCCATCCTGTTGCTCAAGGGCATTGATGCCGACGTATTCCGCCCGGTGTACTTAGGTACGTTCGACAATGACACTACAGATATATTGGCGGCTTACACCAAGTCGTTCCTGCTGTTTGGGAATGCATTGTGTGTGTTGGTGGGACTGCTGGTGATGTTCTTCCCGCACCTGCTCTCGACCATCGAGACCTATACCGACAAGTGGTACACCTTCCGCAAACAGACTCGCCCGCTGTACGAGAAACATCTCGAAGTCGACAAATGGGTGTTGGCACATCCCACCGTTTCAGGCGTCACGCTGAGCATGATGTCGCTGGGTCTGTGCGTCTCAATGTACGTGAGCCTCTGATCCGCCAACTGGCATCGACGATAAGGCCATGCCGCAAGGCGTGGCCTTTTTGCTTTGACGACTGTTTTTAGTTGAATACGCTTTGCGGTAAGCTACGCCCCTTCCGATCCAACCAAGGAAACGCTGGATTCGTGAAATTTGCGGTTCGATACATTTTTCGTTTGTTCTGAACTCCACCTACCGTTCGTCCCGAGTGCCGCGCAGCGGTGTATCGAGGGATGCAGGTAACAAAGGGCAAACGGAAAACACTGTTGAAACGACTAGCCATCTGACTAAACCGCTAAAGCGGCAAGTCATTGGTTATCACCACGAACGGACTTAATCAGTGATTCCATAACTTTATAGAGATAAAAAATGGCACAAGGTCAATATGTAATGTCGATGCTCCGCGTGAGCAAGATCGTTCCCCCCAAGCGTCAGATCATCAAAGACATCTCCCTCAGCTTCTTCCCCGGCGCCAAGATCGGCCTGCTGGGTCTGAACGGCTCGGGTAAGTCCACCGTGCTGCGCATCATGGCGAAGCAAGACAAGGAATTCGACGGCGAGGTGCAACACCTGCCCAACATCCGCATCGGTTACCTGGAGCAAGAACCGAAGCTGAACCCTGATGCCACCGTGCGCCAGGAAGTGGAATCCGCGCTGGGCGAAGTGATGCAGGCGCAGAAGAAACTGGATGAGGTTTACGCCGCCTATGCCGAAGAGAATGCCGATTTCGACGCGCTCGCCGCCGAGCAGGCGCGTCTCGAAGCCATCATCGCCGCATCGGGTTCGGATGCCTCGCACCAGATGGAGATCGCTGCCGATGCGCTGCGTCTGCCGGAATGGGATGCAGTGATCAAGAACCTCTCCGGCGGTGAGAAGCGCCGCGTGGCGCTGTGCAAGCTGCTGCTGGAAAAGCCGGACATGCTGCTGCTGGACGAACCGACCAACCACCTGGATGCCGAATCGGTGGAATGGCTGGAACAATTCCTCGTGCGCTTCCCCGGCACCGTGGTCGCGGTCACCCACGACCGCTACTTCCTCGACAACGCTGCCGAATGGATCTTGGAACTCGACCGTGGACACGGCATCCCTTGGAAGGGCAACTACTCAAGCTGGCTGGAACAGAAGGGCGAGCGTCTGGCAACGGAGCAGAAGCAACTCGACGCGCATTCAAAAGCGATGAAGCAAGAATTGGAATGGGTGCGCCAGAACCCGAAAGCGCGTCAGGCCAAATCCAAAGCGCGTATCGCCCGCTTCGAAGAACTGAATTCACAGGAACATCAGGCACGCAACGAAACGCAGGAGATATTCATCCCCGTCGGCGAACGTCTGGGCAACGAAGTCATCGAATTCGACGGCGTGAGCAAAGCCTATGGCGACCGCCTGTTGATCGACAACCTCAGCTTCAAGATCCCGCCCGGTGCCATCGTCGGCATCATCGGCCCCAACGGCGCGGGTAAATCGACATTGTTCCGCATGATCACCGGCAAGGAAAAACCGGACAGCGGCACCGTCAAGATCGGCACCACCGTCAAGATCGCGCACGTCGACCAGGCGCGCGATTCGCTGGACAACGGCAAGACCGTGTTCGACGCCATCTCCGGCGGTAACGAGATTCTGACCGTGGGCAAATATGAAACACCGGCGCGCGCCTACATCGGCCGTTTCAACTTCAAGGGTGCGGATCAGGGCAAGATCGTCGGCCAACTCTCCGGCGGTGAACGCGGACGCCTGCATCTGGCGCAAACGCTCATCTCCGGCGGCAATGTTTTATTGCTCGACGAACCCT
>JAUSMR010000005.1 GCA_030645955.1 Gallionella sp.
ACCTTGAGGATGCCAACCAGCCCGACCGAGACCACCACGATAAAAATGATGAGTTCGATCAGCGTGAAGCCGCGTTGCGGCGATCTAGTCATGGACATAACCCGTGCCCGCTTCAACCATGACGTTGGCCGCATTGCTAATCTGGATGGTTTGGGTGGCCACCAGGGCGCCCATCCCATCAACCGGTTGCCCCAGGCCGTCAAAACCGAAGTTGGCTGGCAGTGCGCCGTAGACCACATTGCCCTTGGCCGTGATGGTTCCGGGGCTGTCCCCCTTGGGCCCGCGCAAGTCAGTGTTGCAGGTTGGCGTGGCCGCCGCAGAGGCAATGCGCAGCGAGGCGCTAGTGGTGCCCGAAAACACCACGCAGACGGTGCGTCGTTGTGCAATCGCCGTCTTTTGCGCGTAACGCAAAAACGCCAGGGTTTCGTCATGAAAACCCCGTGCGTTGAAATCATCGCTGTTGAATATTCGCGGGGCGGCAAACACGGCCAACACCCCCATCAAGACGATCACCATGATCAGTTCTATTAACGTAAAGCCACGCTGATGCAGCCTCCAGCTTGACTGCCCAAGCATCACGTCATAGTTGCGGTGATGAACTGTCATGGCTGTCAAATTATTCTATTGCTATTCATTTAGTAGCTATTGACGCAACATCCACGCGGGATAGAGGCATATTTAACGCATAAAACGCCTCAAATCTTCCTCCCGATAACACTTGCTTGCGCTTGGGCAGAAAGAAAAAACGCGAGGGTTTCATGATGAAACCCTCGCGTATGGAAACCACTGGCCGAGCCCTAAGATTTGCAGAGGCTGCGGGAGCCCTCACCATCCTTCGCCGTCGCCAGGCTCCACTTACAGACCAATTATTACTGCGTTTGCCGTGGCACTACCACTAGTCTGCGTCACCGTGCATGTGTTATCGCCAGCAACCAATACCGTCGCGCCCAATGTGTAGCCGGTGGGAATTCCACCCTGCAAGACGGCCGTTGCAGCCGTACTGCATGTCAGGCCAATGGTGGCAGAGCCTTTGGCTGCATTGGCACTGCGAGCCGCGTAATTGACAGCGCTCGCGGAGTTGATGCCACCGACAACCCCTGCCAAGGCCGCCACTTGGGCATCACTCTTCAAATCCACAAATTTCGGAATCGCCACGGCGGCCAGCACGCCGAGAATCACGATGACCATCACCAACTCAATCAGAGTAAAACCACGTTGCACTTGTTTCATCTTGTCTGCCTTGTATATAAGTAAATAACCGCGTCTCAATGATGGGTTCAAACCCAAAATCATCGAGAACACGTTGATAACGAACAAATTTTAGGTCATCAACCTCTGGTTGTGGATAAAGTTTGTGGGCTCAGTGCATGACACAAATCAATACATGTGTAAACCAAGCCTCATTGCGCTGA
>JAUSMR010000006.1 GCA_030645955.1 Gallionella sp.
GTTGATGGTGCTACGGGAGCAACTGGAGCCACAGGGGCAACTGGCACTGCCGGTACCAACGGTGTAGATTGCGCTACTGTAGAAACCGGCACTGCAGGAACAAACGGTGTCGATGGTGCTACAGGAGCAACTGGCACGGCAGGTACCAATGGTGTTGATGGCGATACGGGAGCAAATGGAGCCACAGGGGCAACCGGATCTACTGGGGCAACCGGCACTGCAGGTACAAACGGTGTTGATGGTGCTACTGGGGCAACTGGAACTGCAGGTACAAACGGTGTTGATGGTGCTACTGGGGCAACTGGAACTGCAGGTACAAACGGTGTTGATGGCGCTACAGGAGCAACTGGAGCCACAGGGGCAACGGGCACGGCAGGTACCAATGGTGTAGATGGTGCTACGGGAGCAACCGGCACTGCAGGTACAAACGGTGTTGATGGTGCTACTGGGGCAACGGGCACTGCAGGTACAAACGGTGTAGATGGCGCTACAGGAGCAACCGGATCTACTGGGGCAACGGGCGCTGCAGGTACCAACGGTGTAGATGGCGCTACGGGAGCAACCGGCACTGCAGGTACGAATGGTGTTGATGGTGCTACAGGGTCAACCGGCCTGGCAGGTGCAAACGGTGTAGATGGCGCTACGGGAGCAACTGGCGCTACAGGAGCAACCGGCACTGCAGGTACCAATGGTGTAGATGGTGCTACGGGAGCAACTGGTGCTACGGGGGCAACCGGCGCTGCAGGTACCAATGGTGTAGATGGCGCTACCGGAGCAACCGGCACTGCAGGTACCAATGGTGTAGATGGCGCTACGGGAGCAACCGGCGCGACAGGGTCAACCGGCCTAGCAGGTACAAACGGTGTAGATGGTGCTACGGGAGCAACTGGCGCTACAGGGGCAACCGGCCTTGCAGGTACAAACGGTGTTGACGGCGCTACGGGAGCAACCGGCACGGCAGGTACCAATGGTGTTGACGGCGCTACGGGAGCAACCGGCGCTACAGGGTCAACCGGCCTGGCAGGTACAAACGGTGTTGATGGTGCTACGGGAGCAACTGGCGCTACAGGGTCAACTGGCCTTGCAGGCACAAACGGTGTTGATGGCGCCACTGGGGCAACCGGCGCTACAGGAGCAACCGGCACGGCAGGTACCAATGGTGTTGATGGCGCCACTGGAGCAACCGGCGCTACAGGAGCAACTGGCTCTACAGGACCAGCAGGGCCTGCCGGTCCAGCAGGAGATCCTGCATCAACAGGCACTGTTGTGACTCTACCGTTCCCAGTCGTTCAACCCGTACCAACAGATGATGTACGCACAATCTTCGTACCGTCATCGCCGCTACTAACGGTATTACCATTGGCCGTACCCCCAGTAGAGTTGCTTGTCGCTCATGCACCACCGGTTGAGTTTCCTGTGATGCCACCTAAACAGGATCGCAACTAAGCATTATTGACCCTTCAGATCAGTCTGCTTTTGATTAGCAATAACGGTTGGCTGGGTTTTGAATTGGGTATGTTGCTCTGACCCCGATTTCTCCTCCAGGCGTTGCCGCAATGTCGGCGAGGAGGGGACGTTACGGATGCCCAGGGCTTCGGCGAAGAAACGTTCGTACCGGAACGCTTCAATGGCGTCAAAGTCTGTTTTGCCCTGGACAGGCAGGCTGAGGTAGCTCTTCAGGATTTCGCTGTTCAGGACACTGATCGCGGTATCGCACACGGGAAAAGCAGGATCGACATGCTGGTTGAGGCGCATCACCGCGGTTGGTGCGACTTGCTCTGTTCCATGGCGGTCATCCCGTAATAGGCACAGCGATGTGCTCGTTAGCGCACAGACCCGCCATGACGGCCATCCTATTCTAGCGGTAGAGATGAAAACCGCTAACGAGATTGTTGCGGGGCCTGCCGGAGCATCCATATTAATCGCTTTGGAACTGGCTACGCCGATCTGGAACTTCGTCAAGGCGACTGAAGCTGCAAACGCACGCAAGTTTAATATCTGTTTCGCTGGAATCTAAATCTTCCCGATTTCGATTTTAGAACTGGGAGTATAAGATGATGCTTAAAAGCAAGATATGGCCGCTGGCAATGCTGGCATTAAGCCAAAATGTATTGGCTGTAGAGCCGCCAAATGCGGGTACGCAGTTACAACAAATCCCTCCTTCACCAACGCTGCAGAAATCGCCACCAGAAATCAGCCTAGTGCCGAGTACACCGGATGTAATACCCGAAACTGATAACGTTACAATTAACGTGCAACGCCTCCAGATAACAGGCATGCGTGCTTACTCCGAAACTGATCTGGTCATGCAGACTGAGTTTAAGCCTGATAGCGAATTAACTCTTCCAGAGCTTCGTGTAATGGCCGCAAAAATAGCGGACTATTACCATAAAAATGGTTATTTTGTTGCACAAGCCTATCTTCCCGCCCAAGAGATTAACAATGGTGTGGTCAGCATTGCTGTCATCGAAGGACAGTACGGCGAAATTATCGTGCGTAATCCGACCAATCTGTCTAACCGTCTGATTTACAGCCGACTCGAAGGCATCAACAGTGGTGACGTGATCACCAGTGTGCCGCTTGAAAACCGTCTGCTGCTGCTTTCCGATATTGCTGGGGTAAACATCAACTCAACATTATCACCTGGCGCGGTGGCGGGTACTTCAGATTTAATCGTTGATGTGACTCCCGGCGCACGGGTGAACGGCAGTATTGATGCTGACAATGCCGGCAATCGTTACACGGGTGAACATCGCATTGGCGCAACCATTAATGTGAATAATTTAGCGGGCCAAGGCGACGTTGCCTCACTGCGGGTGCTCTCCTCTGGCGAGGGATTGAATTATGCCAGAGCGGCATACCAAATGCAGTTGGCTAAAGCCACCGTTGGTGTTGCTTATAGCTGGCTAAACTACAAATTGGGTGAAGAGTTCAGAAGCCTGGATGCTAGCGGTGATGCAAAAATTGCGAGCATCTACGGCAGCTATCCCTTGATTCGCTCACGCAACACCAACCTGTACACGGATATCATTTACGAAAACAAGGTGTTACAGGATAAAATCGGCGCAACAGCCTTGGTAACCGACAAAAAAATCGACGCACTGACGGCCGCCTTGCGTGGTGACCACAAGGATCAGTGGGCTAGTGGTGGCTTCAATAGCTACTCCGTGGCCGTAACTGTTGGCGATCTGAATATCCAAACGCCTGGCGCCCGTGCCATTGACGCTCTCACCGCACGCAGCGGTGGTCATTATACTAAATTGACCTTCAACGCCAACCGCCTGCAACGGGTGACTGATTCTTTATCCTTGTATGCGGGGCTGAGTGGTCAGTTGGCCTCCAAAAATCTGGATAATTCAGAAAAAATGCAACTTGGCGGTATGTATGCGGTGCGTGCCTACCCTGAAGGTGAAGCCTATGCGGATCAAGGCTATTTACTGACCCTGGAAGCCAGACAGAATCTACCAAAATTTTCTGCGGATATGCCCGGTCAACTGCAATTCGTTGGCTTTATTGATACGGGACGCGTCAATATTGATAAAACCCCATGGAGCGCTGGCGATAACACCCGAGCCCTGAGTGGCGCAGGCTTTGGTATTAACTGGTCAGATTATAACAATTTTGAGGTGAAACTTGCTTACGCGCAAAAATTGGGTAGTGAAGACGTGACCTCAGCACCCGAGTCAAGCGGTCGCTTCTGGGTGAGGCTGGT
>JAUSMR010000014.1 GCA_030645955.1 Gallionella sp.
GGCACCGCCAGGTTCTGCTGGAGTTGGTTGAACGGCTGGACCTGGCAAACGTCATCCTGGTGGTGCAGGACTGGGACGAATTGCTGGGCTTGACTCTGCCCATGGCCGATGAGCGCCGATACTGTGGCCTGCTGGTGTTGAATGCGGCCCTAGGCGCCGGCGACCCAGCGTACGAAGCACCGTTTCCAGATCGCGGCCACCGCGCCGCCTTGCGGGCCTTCCCGCTCATGCTGGCGGAATTCGTGAATTCTGATGGCGCCGCCATCTCACAACAGGCCCGCGACTTCTGGCAGAAGCGCTGGTCGGGCCAAACCCTGACAGCTCCGGCTGGCGCCTTTGTGCAAGACCAGGGTGAATCCATTGCCGGCGCCGCCATCGAGTATTTTGTAGCTCACCAACCTGTCTGACGCATTCGTGAAAAAACACATTTATATCTATTCTCCCTCCGGCGCCGTGCGCGACAAGGCGGCTTTTCGGCGCGGCGTGGCGCGACTCAAAACGCTGGGGCATGAGGTCGAAATTGATGAGGCGGCGCTGGCGAGCCATCTGCGCTTTGCGGGCGACGACGAGACCCGGCTGGCCGCCATTCATCGCGCAGCCGCCAGCGGCGCCGATGTGGCCCTGGTTTCGCGGGGCGGCTATGGCCTGACCCGGATTTTGGGCGGAATCCATTACAAAGCGGTCGCCAAAGCGATCGAGGCGGGCATGCTGTTCGTCGGCATCAGCGATTTCACGGCGTTTCAAAATGCGGTGCTGGCGCGCACCGGCAGCGTAACCTGGGCCGGACCGGCGCTGTGCGAAGGTTTTGGCGTGGGCGGCAAGGCGGACGTGGCCGATGGTCAAGATAGCGGTGAAAAACAGTTGCCAGACGACATCATGGAGGCTTGCTTTGACGATCTCATCCAAGGACAAGGGGAGGGTGCAGGCTGGCGGCAAAACCGTGAGGCAGCCCGGATTGCTTCAAATTCAATAGCATCTAGCGCAATAAATACAGGGCCATCGGCCGAATTAAGTATAAAAAAAGCAGTCATATGGGGTGGCAACCTGACGGTCCTGGCCGCCCTGGTGGGCACGCCGTATTTCCCGGACATCAAAGGTGGCATCCTGTTTCTGGAAGATGTGGCGGAACACCCGTATCGCATCGAGCGCATGCTCACGCAACTGCTGCACGCCGGTGTCCTGGGGCGTCAAAAAGCAATTATCATGGGTCAGTTCACCGAGTTCAAGCTGGTGCCACACGACCGCGGCTACAAATTACAGAGCGTGGTGGACTGGTTGCGCCAACAGATCAAAGTGCCGGTACTCACCAACTTGCCCTACGGTCATGTCGCGACCAAAGTAATCTTGCCGGTGGGGGCCAAAACCGATTTGCTGGTGGAAGGACGCGATGCCTTGCTCTTTTGGGGTCACAGCTGACAGGCCAGGGATATGCCCTAAACTGTGCTCATTTTCAAGAAACGGAACCGTTGGGAATGAGTGTTCACACTACGGTCGTATTTGCCGATCTGTTCGGCAGCACAGGGGCCTTTGAAGCCTTGGGCAATGTCCGCGCAACCCAAGCCGTGACACAGGTAACGACGTGGATTGCAGGGGTTGTTGATTCCCATGGCGGACGCGTTGTCAAAATGCTGGGCGATGGAGTACTGTCCTTGTTTGGGGACAACCCGTCCGCCATCAATGCCGTGGTGGAGATGCAGCGCACCCACCAACAACGCATGACCCAGATACCGCCCGCCAACCGCATGCCGATCCGCATTGGCGTTGCCAGCGGCGATGTCGAAATTGTGGATGGCGATTGCTACGGGGATGCCGTCAATATCGCGTCTCGTCTGAGTGATCTTTCTGGTCCGCACCAGATCTGGGCCAATAGCGCGGCGCTGAAGGGTACCGATGAAGCAGAAGGCGTGCGCTTTCGTATGCTGGGGCCCATCAGCATTCGGGGCCGAGCCGAGCCATGCACGGTTTATCAGGTTGAGTGGCAGGAAGACGTCACTTCGGATTTTTTGACCGTGCAGGCCGATCTTGACCCCCTCGTGGATTCTGCTCAGACAGACGTGCTGGGTGGGCAGATTGAGTTGGTCTGCCTGGAGACAAGCAAGACCTTCAAGGCGTTCGAACTTCCGATTCACATTGGTCGGGTGCATCAAGCCGAGTTTGTTGTCAGCGACCCCCGCGTATCGCGTACGCACGCCCGCATTGACTGGCGCAATGGCAGTGTCACGCTGGCGGACGTCAGCTCCTATGGCTGCTGGGTGCGATTTTCGGGCGGCGGCTCAGACTTGCTGCTGCGACGGGAAGAATGTGTTTTGCACGGGCACGGTGAAATTGCGCTTGGCTCGTCGTTTGCCGATCTGAGTGCGCCCACGGTGCGCTTTGCGGTGTCCTGACGCAGGTTAGATATTCTTCAGAAGTGGGCGTCCATTGCTGAACTCCAATTCATTACTTAACATAATATACATCGTATAAATCGTAGGTACTTTTGGAAGTGTTGCATTAAATACAAATCTATTGCAACGGGCTGTTACATTTAGGTAGTTATACCTGTTGCATTTGAATGCTGTTCACACTTCCTTGCCGTACCGATGTCCTTGTCGACGAATTTGGCCTCCCGCGTTACTGGGCTGCCGTCTGGGCGATGTTTCATGGTGGCCGTCTGGCGCCGTCGACGCTTCATGAAAGACTCAGGCAGATTGACAAGCTCTATCAACACACTGAGCGCATCGGCGGCATTCTTGATGACGCGCTTTGTGAGCTTGACTTCGAGGTGCTTAGCGCCGCACTTGAGTCTTACTTTATTGGGTTGTGCAATATTCCACGGCCAACGAAAACCGCGCAAACATACTGGCATACCGCATTCGACTTTGTAAGAGATACCTGTGAACGTATCGAACGCAATCCTGCAGTGGGAAATCGAATGGCTGACATCCGGGAGCGCATGGGCCGGCTTGACCGCCTCTACCTTGGACTGCGGCCGTTCCGAAAGCGACTTGGCGCCCAGCTAAGAGCCATTCCCCGAATGGTCGTCTTGGAAATGCTTGACGCGGTGACGCCGGGCTCGCCAACAAATCCTTTCAAGCAGACTGCCACACAATGGCGCGCCTACAGCTTGGTTACGCTGTTGTTGTTTCAGGGCGTACGGCGTGGCGAAATGCTGTCGTTACGAGCCGACTTTCTCAAATCCGAGCGCGACCCACGCACAGGTGCGATGCGCTGGCGAATGTCCGTTCGAACCAACGAAGCCGAAGATGACACCAGGAAGTCGCTGCCAAGCATCAAAACCGCTCAATCCATCCGCACGATTCCCGTAACACCTCAGACGGCCGAGGGGCTGCTTGTGTACTCCGAGAACTACCGTGGCAAGGTCGATCACCCATATTTTCTTAGCAGTATGAGAGATTTGCCGCTTTCCTTAGAAGGTGTCAGCAAGTTACTGCAGAAATTGTCTACTGCACTCTCCCCTGCAGCCCGCGTTGAGCTATTGGACCTCACAGAAGCGAAATATCTCACCGCGCATGCCTTGCGCCACACGTGTGCAGTTGTGCGCATGAAGCAGTTACTGGCCAATGGGCAGACGACGGAACAGGCCATGGCGCAGTTGCGAAGTTTCTTTGGTTGGTCCAAAACTTCTGTTATGCCACTGCACTATGCCAAGGCCGCGTTGGATGAGCGTCTGAATGAAACCTGGAATGACAAGCTTGATGACCGTCTTGAATTATTTCGAAACCTGCCTCGATGACCACTTCACAACCTAGAAAAATACTGCTGTTCGACCGATTTTCAGAAGCTGTGGCGGCGCTCCCATCTTTGCCGAAACTCATTCATTACGAGGACGACTACGACGAGAAAGTTCGATCAATCAAAGTGAAGGAGTGTCTGGACTCGGTAACTCTGCACGTCTCAGGCGAAAAAATGACCATGAACTTCACTCGATTTGACGAGCGGATTCGGCCGCTAATGAGAGTCTATTTACTTGGCTTATTGGAGGAAAAAGCACCTTATTCCGTTGTTACGAGTTTTGGAAGAATCACAGGAATTGCCACTGAGGACATTGAAAACTCAGCTCTATGCGAGCCCATGAAGTTCAGAGGTAGCTGGCCGGAATTAACTGTCAAGTATTCGTCCTCAGAACTACTTGCGCTAAAAGGACTGTTGGCTTTTCTTTGCGAGGTTCGTTTTGCCTCATGGACCCCTCTTCACGCAGAATTCGTCTCCAGAGCACTTCCTGTTCAACAACGTGACCAGTATTCGACCGTACGCTCCGGTGACGCATTTCTAACTATTGACGAAGAAGCAATTCTGGTTCGTTGGATGGACCAGTCAACACTGCAGGCTGAAAACATGGATAAATCCACTGCAGAACTTGCCTGCCTGGTGGTTTGCTCATATCAGTTCGGGATGCGGCCAAAGCAGCTCGGAATGGCTCGCAAAAGAGACTGTATCGTTCGAATCAGCCTTGAGGACAACAGCGCGATCGTTCACTTGACTTTCCAGCTAGTCAAACAAAGAGATGCCGCACTTTCTGGTCTGCCACTGCATCGCAAGGTTAAAAGAGAGTGGGGGCCCTTGTTTGCGGCGCTCATGAAACACAAAGAATTAGACTCCAGCGACTCATTTCTGTTTGGCTTTTCAAGTCGTTCCTTCCTGAGTAGTGCCCTGATCGGAATACTCGCTGAAATTCTGCCTGGTGGTGCTCGTCGCGTGGCCTATGACCTTCGGCATTCCATGGCACAGCGTCTGGTTGACTCCGGCGCCGGCCACGAAGAACTTGCTGCTGCCATGGGCCACACGCGCCTTGAATCGAGCCTCGTCTACTTTAGGGCGACAGCCAATCAGGCTGAACTGGTGAACAAAGCTCTGGGCATTTCGGATACCTATATTGCTGTGGCGAAAATTGCCACCAATAAATTCATCAGTTCAGATGACTTGGCAGCTTTAAAGGGAGACCAACAGATCGCAGGCGTGCCTCACGGTATTCCCATATCTGGAATTGGCGGGTGCATGACTGGCCAACCTTCATGCCCGTACAACCCAGTCACCGCCTGTTACGGGTGTCCAAAGTTCATGCCAGTGCGAGACGCGGCTCTGCATGAGCAGGTTCTCGAAGACTTTCGTGGCATCGTGCATTTCTACATGGAGATTGGTCGCGACGAGACCCACTCGCCTGCCTACCTTCAACTTCAGCGGACCATTTCAGAAGTGCAGGACGTCATCCGTGACTTGAGAGGCTCCAGTGAAGAATAATTCAGTTCAGTTTGAGCTCCTCGGCTTTATCAATCTCGCAAACGAGAACTTTACAACATTCATTAATCACGCTCGTAGCATTGCGGCCAACGCGGGCCTTCGATGGAGCATTGAGTTGGACGCCACCGGCGTCGCCTGCGCAGGTCAAGAATGGGACCTTCGAAAGATGGCGAATGACGGTAGGCCGAAGTCATACGTGTTGCGCACATTTAGCCATTTCCGTGACGCGCAGGAAAGAATGGTGATTAGAGGCTTGCTCAAACCAGAGTCCGTAGCCATCAGCCCTGTTTCGGAGTCCTGGCAAGACCTCATTAAAGCGCACACCATTCAACACGTTCTTGTCCGCAAGAAAAGCCTCAGCTACATAGGTATGTCCTCCGCAGCTTGGCGATTCCTGGCTACCATATCCGGTAAAGAGCCGTGGCAGGTCACCTCAGATGACGTGCTGTTGGCCTGTGAGATCTCCGAGGAATGCCAATCGACTAAAAATGGGCGGTCGATTGTGTTGATAGGACTTATCCGAAGTTTCGTAGACCCCTTGCACCTGTTTGATGCCTGCCCGCTTGCAAGTCTTGTAAATCGACACGTCAAGGGCAAAGTTGCCCGAGCCAAATTTGCGCAGATTGAAGACAAGCTCGCAAAGACACTTTCCGAACGTAAATCCGAAGAAAAGTTGCCGGAGCGGCGTGCCTTTTGGGAGCTTGTTCGGATTGTCTTTACTGAAAAACCCCTCACCCTGAACGATGCGCTGCGCTTCGCCATGGTCAAGTTGTTGCTCATCACGGGCCTGCGTGTGGGCGAAGTCGCCCTACTCCCTTTTGACTGGAAGCGAACCCGAACGTATCTCGACGAATCAGGAAAACCTGCTGGCGAAAGCGGCGGTATTTCTGAATCGCTGATGATCCGGCACTTCGCCGAAAAACAGGGAACGGCCCTGCTTTACGAAACCACCCAATTCGTGCCTGACATGTTTCGGGACGAGCTGGAGCGCACGCTTGAACTGGTAGCAAGGCTCACGGCACCGCTACGCGACACACTCAAGGCCCAATACGAAACTGGTCGTATTTTTCCGCAGTACCGACCCGAACAACTCGTTGATACTGTGGAAATGTATGTGCATTTGACCGGAAATCCGGTTTGGGAGATCGCACCGTGGTCTCGGGCCGTGAAAGATTGCCTGGCACGGTATCGCGATACTTTGGACCATTCCGCACTGCTGCAACTGCCTGAAATTCAGAAAACCTCAACCAATTTGACGGCTGCAGTCAGTCGCTACTTTTCGCAAGAAAAAAGAACCAACGGCATGGTTCTGAGAGATGCCACTGGGCAACCTGACAATGGTCAAGGTGTTCGAGGTAAGTTTCTGCGAGTTTCTGATGCAGAAGCATATGTCTCACGCTATCTTCCGACCAAGGTGTCGGATCTTGCGCCCTTGACACTCGACAGTGGCAGAAAATTAGCGCCTTGGGAACTGTTGTTTCTCCTGCCGAAACGCGCGGTCGGCGCAGGCCGGGGCGACTCGGTACTTGACCCAACTAAGACATTTTCTGTTGGTATTGCGGACGAGGTCTTGCTCATGTCCGCGCTCGGAGGCGAAACACGTGAGGCGCAGTCTTTATTTCTTTTATACGGCCAGACTGAGGCTGACCATGACCTGAAAATTAAGACCCATTCATTTCGACATCTTCAGAACACCGAGCTGTTTCGCCTGGGGGTGGCTGACACCATCATCACCAAGCGCTTCAACCGACGTAGCGTGGCTCAGAGTTATGAATATGACCACCGAAGCCTGGCTGAGGAAATGGACCAAATCGAGCTTCCCGACGAATGGGCTCTGACCTTGGGCGAAAGCAAGGCTGCGAGCGTTGCAAAGCTCATCACTGCGGGACGAGCGAACGGTCCTATTGTTCGCGAATTCAAGCACATCCAGGCCAAGGAAGGCGACGATGCGGCATTGCGTTTTCTCGCAGCCGAGGCGGGTGGCTTCCATGCGACGCCTTATGGCACATGCCTCAATTCCTTCACAGTGGATCCCTGCCCTAAACATCTTGAGTGTTTCAATAATTGCCGCCACCTCTCGGCCACTGGTCTACCAGAACAACAGAAAAACCTTGCGGTTCTTCACGGGAGGTTGAAGGCGGCCTTGGCGCACGCTCTATCGCGCCCGGACGGAGCCGTCGGTCGGACAAACCAAATCGCTCATGCCCAGGTACGGCTTGAGGGTGTCGAAAAGCTCCAAATCACGCCGGTCGGACAAGCCGTATTTCCCGATGGCGTAGACCACTCATTGCCAACTGGAATCAGGAGCGTTCTCCATGGCACGTAACACAAAAGACCCGTTACATACGGAGCTCAGCGCCATACTTGAAGGGATGGTGGAGCGTAACGAAGAGATATCGGCGCGTGCTGTGGCAAGGCTTCACTCGGTTGTGAAGAATGCATCCGACTTCACGCGACACCCTGAACGCAGGGCCTTGCTGGAGCGGTTCCAGACCAAGCAGCTTGAGCTTCGAAGGTTCGCTGGCAGGGTCAAACACTCCGGCACAACAGTTGCCGCGAGGGGGTTGCAAGCGGCGGAAGAAAAAATACGTGAATTGGAAGGAAATGAAGCGGTTCGGGTGGCGAGCCACCTGGCCATGATTTCTGCCATGTGCGAGCTTGGGGGAACGGCCAAGTTGCTGAAGTTCTACAAGGAGTTTGCGAGCGTCCGGGACCAGCTTGCCAGGCAGGGCGCCCTGCCCGCCCAGTTCACAGTCGAGTAGCACCGATTCGACTTGAGAGGGCCCTTCGCTATTGGTTGCAATGACGTGTCCGTGAAAACGGAACTTGGCTAATTGCACCAACTCTCCCCCATTACCTGTGCCTGCTGCAGCACCAGCTCCACCGCCGCATCCTGCAGGTCAGGTGGGTGTTGGCGCCGACCAATGGGATGGACGCCCCCACCTAAGCGGCATCGCAATGTGCCAAAGTGGAGGTGTTTACCAACCCACTTGAACAGACAGGAGCGTCCGACATGAAGGTTACAACATTGGGCATCGACTTGGCAAAGAACGTGTTCCAGGTCCACGGCGTCGATCAGCACGGCAAGGTGATGTTGAAGAAGCAACTCAAGCGAGCCCAGATGGCGCCGTTCTTCATCAACCTGCCGCCGTGTCTCGTCGGCATTGAGGCATGCGGCAGTGCGCATCACTGGGCGCGCAGACTGCAGGCAATGGGTCACACCGTGCGCTTGATGGCTCCGCAGTTCGTCAAGCCTTACGTCAAGACAAACAAGAACGACGCGGCCGATGCGGAGGCGATCTGCGAAGCTGTCGGGCGACCGAACATGCGCTTCGTGCCTGTCAAAAATGTCGAGCAACAGGCTGTTCTCGCACTTCACCGGGTGAGGCAGGGGTTCGTGAAGGCACGCACGGCGCAAGGCAACCAGATCCGTGGCCTTCTCGCCGAATTCGGAATCATCATCCCGCAAGGCATCAGCAACATTGCTTCGCGCGTTCCGGAACTGATCGAGGATGCCAGCAACGAGTTGCCGGGCGCATTTCGCGTACTTGTGCAGCGCTTGCTGGACCATCTCAAAGAACTCGATCGCCAAGTCGATGAGCTTGAGGCGCAGATTCAGGCATGGCATCGCAACAGTGATCTCAGCACCAAGATCGCTCAGGTGCCCGGCATCGGGCCAATCAGCGCCAGCGCGCTGGTCGCCTCCATCGGAGACGCGAAGAACTTCGACAATGGCCGCCAACTTGCCGCGTGGCTGGGTCTCGTGCCCAAGCAGCACTCCACCGGCGGAAAGTCCAATCTGCTGAGCATCAGCAAGCGCGGGGATACCTATCTTCGAACGCTCCTGATACACGGTGCTCGATCGGTGATCTATCACGCCGCAAAGAGACCCGAGTCATGCACTTGGGTCAGCGCAGTGGTGAGCCGGCGCAACAAGAATGTGGCGGCGGTGGCCTTGGCCAACAAGAATGCGCGCATCGTCTGGGCGTTGTTGGCCCATGACAGGCGCTACGAGACAGGCTACACACGGGCGGTCGAGGCAACCTGACCAGCATCAGAACACGGCACGACAAGAACGAGACAGGGAGAAAAACCACCGATTGCTCAGGCGATCATGAAGTGATGGCAAGACAGGTCAGACCGTGGTTGGCAAAGCCCGCAGTTTTCGAAGCACACAAAGTGCGTCCGACCGATAGAGGCGTCAACCAGCGAATCCCATCAGGGACAGCGGCGCAAGCCGCATCCAAAGTCCGAATGTACGGGTGCAATCTTTACCTTCGAGCCGTCATGAATTGAAAGCCTGGCAAATTCGGGGGCGTCCATGTACGAAAACTGACCCACTTATAGAGGTTATGCCGACCCAAAACTGACCCAGGTGTTTTACTGGCTCTGCCTGATTTTTAGGCAGGAGCAAAAAAGGTGATCACCATGGAAATGTTGGGAAAAATCAAACGGCTGTATTCACGCGACAAGAAATCGCTGCACGAGATAGCCAAGAGCACGGGTCTGTCGCGCAACACGATACGCAAATGGGTGCGCGATACGCCGAAGGTGGACAAGCCAAGCTACCGGCGCAAAGAAGGTGCAAACAAACTCACGGCGTTTCACGAGGCGCTGGTTCTTGCCCTCAAGGCCGACGCCTACCGGACAAAACAAAACCGGCGCACAGCCAAGGCCCTGTTTGTCCAAATCGGGCTTGAAGGTTACACCGGAGGCTACAGCCGCGTCACAGATTTCATTCGGGAGTGGCGTGACACGCAGGGCAAGGCACCCAAAGCCTTTGTGCCGCTGACGTTTGCGCCAGGTGAGGCGTTCCAGTTTGACTGGAGCGACGAAGGCATGGTGGTAGGCGGCCTCTACTACAAGCTACAGGTTGCCCATTTGAAGTTGTGCTTCAGCCGCGCATTCTGGCTTGTAGCCTACCCCAGTCAGGGGCACGAAATGCTCTTTGACGCCCACACCCGATCCTTCGCGGCACTGGGCGGTATTGCCCGACGCGGCATCTACGACAACATGAAGACGGCGGTGGACAAGGTCAAGAAGGGCAAGGGTCGTGTGATCAATGCGCGCTTCACAGCGATGTGCGCGCACTACCTGTTCGATCCCGACTTCTGCAACGTCGCCTCGGGCTGGGAGAAAGGCGTGGTGGAGAAGAACGTGCAGGACAGCCGCCGGCGCATCTGGCTTGATGCCCAGAAGATCCAGTGGGGGTCGTTTGCCGAACTCAACGCCTGGCTGGGCGAGCGCTGCCGATCCTTGTGGAGCGAGCTGCGCCATCCCGAGTTCAAGGAATTCAGCGTGCTGGAGATGTTGGAGCAAGAACGCCTTGAGATGATGCCCATGCCCAGCGCGTTCGATGGCTATGTCGAAAAATCGGCGCGGGTGAGCAGCACCTGTCTGGTCTCGGTGGCACGCAACCGTTATTCGGTCCCGTGCGAACTGGCACTGCACAGGGTCAGCACACGGCTCTACCCCAATCGGGTGGACATTGCCGACGCTGACAGCGTTGTTGCCAGTCATGAGCGACTGGCTGACCGTGGCCACATCCGTTATGACTGGCAGCACTACATTGCACTGGTGCAGCGCAAACCGGGCGCACTGCGCAATGGTGCGCCCTTTGCCGACCTGCCGGCGCCGCTACAGCGCTTGAGGCAGGGTTTGATGCGCCGTGAGGGCGGGGACAGGGTCATGGCGCAGGTGCTTGCAGCCGTGCCAACGGCTGGACTGGAAGCCGTATTGGTGGCCGTTGAATTGGTCATCGAGTCCGGCGCGCTCAGTGCCGAGCATGTTCTCAACGTCGTGGCCAGGCTCAGTGCAAGCCCAAGGCCGGACTCGGTTGAAACCACCTTGCAATTGACGCTGGCGCCACTGGCCAACACCAGCCGCTATGACAGCCTGCGCGTCGAGGTGGATGTGCAGTCCACAGCGCTGGAGGTCAGCCATGCGTCGTGATATCACCACCGAGCTCAAAGAACTGCGTCTGCACGGCATGGTGGGCGCCTGGACCGATCTGATGGCTCAGGGGGAGTCGCAGGTGGCATCCTCCAAGTGGTTGATCGAGCATCTGCTGCAAGCCGAGCATACCGACCGGGCGATGCGCTCCATCAGCCACCAGATGAAGACGGCCAAGTTTCCGATTCATCGTGATCTGGCCGGGTTTGACTTCGCATCAAGTGAGGTCGATGAAACCCTGGTGAGCAAGCTCGCTGCGCTGGAGTTTGCCGACACAGCGCAAAACGTGGTGTTCATTGGCGGTCCTGGCACCGGCAAGACGCATCTGGCCACGGCTATCGGGGTGGCTGGCATTACCTTGCGGGGTTTGCGGGTACGCTTCTATTCCACGGTCGATCTGGTCAATGCGTTGGAGGCTGAGAAGGCCCAGGGCAAGGCGGGACGCATTGCGCTGTCGCTCTTGCGCATGGACCTGGTGATTCTGGATGAACTGGGCTACTTGCCGTTCAGCCAGGCCGGTGGCGCCTTGCTGTTTCACCTGCTGTCCAAGCTGTACGAGCACACCAGCGTGGCGATCACCACCAACCTGAGCTTCTCGGAATGGTCCAGCGTCTTCGGCGACGCCAAGATGACCACGGCGCTCCTGGATCGGCTCACCCATCACTGCCATATCGTGGAGACCGGCAACCAGTCGTATCGCTTTCAGCACAGCTCCATGGCCGCAAAGTCGCGCATCAAGGAGCGTGAGCAATCACGCAAGAAAACCAAAGCAGCGCTACCGGAGCCGTTCTGAGCGATTTGCGCACGGGGGAAATCCGCTTCGGGCTACGCCCTTCGCTCCTTTCCCCCGTGCAATACAGCAATTCAAGTCAAGGAACAACGAAGAAGTCAAAAACCGGCTACTGAGTACACTTATCCACAGTTGCCAATTCAAAAAGCAACTGCTCGCCCTGGGTCAAATTTGAATCGGCAGGGTGGGTCAATATTCAATCGGCGCGGACAGCGAACTCTGTAAGGGGGTATGAATGGCAATTCGACAGGAGTGGATGACGCTTCAACCGGACTGGGATCAATCAGGTTTGGGAACGTACCTGTTATATGACTATTGGTCGCCAGATGACGGATTGTGCATACTTACTGGTTTCGATTTCTTGGCACACCGACACGGAACACCATATCAACTTGGCTGGACAAGCACTCTATCACCCGGTACTTTCCAAGGGCACGCTTGCCAACAAGATGAATATCAGGCAATCGAACTGCTAGACAGAATGCAGGGTGATTTGATTCACCTGAGTATGATTTGGGCGAACTCCAGAAGAGATACAGAAGCTGAGGGTTATCCACCTGCATTTTTTATTGAATGGGCATTGTCAAAGAGCTTTACCCCTGATTGGTTGGATTGGGCAATTGGTACAGGGCGTTACACCCAAAAGGATGAGCTGGGTGAAGCAGGATCACCAGACTTAGATAAGGTCAGGTTTACCACCCCACCAGAATTACCCATCGAATCTCCCCTGGTGGAAGGGTGCACCGGCGGTAATTCGACATTGGCATTTCAGGAAATGACAGACCTGAACGCCAGCGAACTTGCATTGGCGTTCGTAGGCGACAAGCCCGAATCTGGCCTCGGCGCAAACAACATGCTCCAGGTGTCGGCGCGAGGTCAGAAGCGGCGTATTCCCTTGGCGGCGTTAGACCTAGTGAACAAGCGAAAAGGTACACCAAACGGTGAGTGTGGCATCTTGTTGGGGCTAACCCAAGGCTTCAAACCCAAGAATTCAAGCGCCAATACTCAAAAAATGAAACGCTTGCGCAATGTTTTTTTGCATCACTTTGGAATATCCAAAGACCCATTTGAACCATATTTGGGAGCTACTGGATGGGTTCCGCTTTTCAAGATTGAAGATAGGCGTGGACTTGCAGATGAACGGGCCAAAAAAGAGGCTGAGGAACGCATGGTTTCATTGGAGCAATTGGCCGAGAAAGGCATTCAACAGAGCGAACGTTCGAATGATGACGCTGATGATTGGATGAAGGAAAACGGCCATCGTTTATGAACCACCCTCGACTCAAGTCGAGGGTTTCGGATTACGGCTCAAGCCGCTAATAGTC
>JAUSMR010000095.1 GCA_030645955.1 Gallionella sp.
AGAACTTGCCATCAAGGCGATGGGGATTTCTTTTACTGTCTACAGTGAAGCAGGAAATATCGATCGGGAGTGGCCGTTCGACATTATTCCCCGAATTATCACAGAAACACAATGGCGCCAGACAAGTAAAGGTCTAGAGCAACGCCTGCGCGCATTGAACTGTTTTATCCACGATATTTACAATGATCAGAAAATTCTCAAGGACAAAGTTGTCCCCGCCGAGTTAATCGCCAAGTCGGTCAATTTTCGCAAAGAGTGCATCGGCATGAAGCCGCGTTTCGATGTCTGGGCCCACATTTGTGGCACGGATTTGATTCGCGAGACCGATGGACGTTTTTACGTGCTGGAAGACAATTTGCGCGTTCCGTCCGGCGTCTCCTATATGCTGGAAAATCGCCAGGTTACCAAGCGCGTGTTCCCGGAATTATTTGAAAACTACGACATCGAACCTATCACTGAATATACGGCGCAGCTGTTCGATATGCTCGCAGCCATTTCTCCCCGGCTTCTGGATTATCCCGAGGTCGCGGTGCTGACTCCCGGCATCTACAACTCGGCTTACTTTGAGCATTCATTCCTCGCGCAACAAATGGGCGCAGAACTTGTCGAAGGCAGCGACCTGGTGGTAGAGGATGATTGTGTCTATATGCGCACCATCAACGGGCTGTCCCGTGTCGATGTGATCTATCGCCGCATCGACGATATGTTCCTCGATCCCGAAGTCTTTCGCCCCGACTCTGCACTCGGCGTGCGAGGGCTCATGCGCGCATGGCTAAAGGGCAACGTGGCACTTGCGAATGCTCCAGGAGCGGGTGTCGCCGATGACAAGGTGATCTACACGTACGTCCCCGCAATGATCAAGTACTACCTTGGCGAGGATGCCATTCTCGAAAACGTGCCCAGTTATCTGTGTGTGGATGAAAAGCAGTGTGAGTACGTGTTGATGAATCTGGACAGGCTGGTGGTGAAGCCTGCCAACGAATCCGGCGGTTACGGCATGCTGATGGGGCCGATGGCCAGCAAGAAAGAACGCGAAGAGTTCGCGCTGAAGATCAAAGCTGACCCGCGCAATTACATGGCCCAACCGCTGATTGGATTGTCGACTGCTCCGGTGCTGGGTGAGCGCGGTGCAGAGCCTCGTCACATCGATCTGCGTCCATTCATTCTGCAGGGCAAGGGCTCTTACGTGACGCCGGGTGGACTGACGCGCGTGGCCATGGTCAAGGGCTCTTATGTTGTGAACTCTTCGCAGGGCGGCGGCAGCAAGGATACCTGGATCGTATCGGACAAGGAGAGCGCGTAGATGCTGTCCCGCGTTGCTGAGAGAGTTTACTGGCTCGGTCGCTACCTGGAGCGCGCTGAGAACACTGCGCGATTGCTGACCGTGTACTCGACGCTGTTGCTGGATCTGCCGCGTGGCGCACGCATCGGGTGGCACACATTAGTGGAAATCACTGGCAGTCATCCGGAATTTCACGAACATCATCAGGTCACTGACGAGCGCTCCGTCATCCATTTTCTGCTTGCCGATCCCAAAAACTCATCGTCGATTCTGAATTCATTGTCGATGGCGCGCGAAAATGCCCGCACCACCCGCGAGATCATTCCTTCCGAGGCGTGGGAGCAGATCAACAATCTGTACCTGTTTGCCCGTGACAATGTCGGCAAGAGCGCTGGGCGCGGTCCGCGTCTTCAATTGCTGCAGCAAATCATTTCCTATTGTCAGCTGATTACCGGCCTGTTGTCTGGCGCCATGAGTCACAACAGCGGCTACAATTTCATTCGCATTGCCCGCAGTCTCGAACGCGCCGACATGACGACGCGTATCGTCGATGTTGGCTCAGTTACCCTTTTGCCAGGTCTCACTGCCGCAGAGCATGTCCCCGAGCCCTATGAGAATACAGTCTGGATGAGCGTGTTGCGCTCACTCAGTGCGTATCAGATGTATCGTCAGCATGTGTTGGACAGGGTCAATGGCGAGGATGTGGTGACTTTCCTGCTGCAGGATGCGCAGTTCCCGCGTTCGGTGGTACACAGTCTGACTAAACTGGAAAGCTGCCTGCAGTCGCTGCCCAATAATGCGGAGACCCTGCAGCAATTGGAAGTTACCCGCACACTCGCCAGCGAAGCCAATATTCCGGAGTTGCTCCAAAAAGGGCTGCTGGAATACATCGATCAGTTGCAGGTGGAGATTGCCCGAGTGCATGCATGCATAGCCTCCACCTGGTTCCTGCCAGTGGTCAGCGGCCAGCAGCAATCCGCGTGACGATGGTCTGGCTGCCGCGCGCAATCAGTGATGTCTTGCCATGAAAAATTTTCTCTGTTCCTGTGGGCAGGTGCTGTTTTTTGAAAACACGCTTTGTACCCACTGCCATCGCCGTCTCGGCTTCGATCCCGTGAGCCGTAATCTGCTGGCCCTCGATCCCGTGCGTGATTTGCGCAGCGACGCCACGCTCTGGTGGCGCGCAGCACAGACAGGTCAGTTCTACCACCGTTGCCGCAATGACACCGAATTCGATCTCTGCAACTGGCTGGTGACAACGCCAGGCGAATCCTATTGTCTTGCCTGCTCGCTCAATCAGACTGTTCCCGGTGTCAGGGTGGACAACGACTGGCAACAGCGTCATCGCTGGTGGCGGAGCATGGAGCAGGCGAAGCGTCGTTTACTCTTCACGCTGCTGGAGCTCGGATTGCCCGTGCAGAGCAAGCGTGAGAATCCCGCGTTTGGTCTTGCCTTTGCCTTTCTGGAGGATTGGCGCTCGAACCCACTCGTGCACGACGCGCATGTGTTGACAGGTCATGCGAGGGGGCTCATCACCGTGAATCTCGCCGAGGCGGATCATGTGCTGCGCGAACAGGCGCGCCAGCGCTTCGGTGAACCCTATCGGACGCTGCTTGGGCATTTTCGCCATGAAAGCGGCCACTACTATTTTGAGCGTCTGATTGTCACTGCTGCTGATCATGAGGAATTTCGCGCACTGTTTGGCGATGAGTGTGCGGATTATGAGCAGGCCATTGCTGATTATTACGCTGCCGGGATGGCGCTGGAGAGGCGGGACGACATGATCAGTGCTTACGCGCAGGTGCATCCGCTGGAGGACTGGGCAGAATGCTGGGCGCATTATCTGCACATGGTCGACACCCTGGAAACGGCGGCACAGTTCGGGCTGCCGCGCAGCAGCGAGGCATGCGGCGAACAAACTGTCGACCTGTGCATGGAGCAGCAAATCGAGCAGTGGTCACAGGTGAGTGTGATGCTCAATTCGCTGAACCGCAGTATGGGGCTGGAAGATGCCTATCCATTTGTGCTGTCCGCGCAAACGCTCAATAAGATCCGCTTCGTCCATCGGAAGATTTATCCCAACTCGACGCCCACGCAAACGGTGGCATCTGTCGGAATGCATCCTTGAGGCGCTGATCCCAGCTGCGCTTGAGTTCACGCAGAAACTCGCTGT
>JAUSMR010000058.1 GCA_030645955.1 Gallionella sp.
GGAAACGCAGATTTATTCACTCAATCCGTCATTGCGAGCGAAGCGTGGCAATCCAGTTGTTTGATATCAAACGAACTTCTGGATTGCCACGTCGCTACGCTCCTCGCAATGACGATTTAATCTGCGTTTCCTTAAGCAAAGATCAATAATTCCACACATGGCATCACCCATGGCTTGAACTCGATTTGCGAGTTTGACATCTATGCCATTTTGGCAAAGAAGGAGCCCGATGAGAGGGTGTTGAGTCAGCCTTTGGCGTGAGATAATCCGCGCCATCTTCCGGATATTTGTTATGGTTCTCCTATGAGCGAATTACAAGCAGCTTTGCTGGCAATCGGTTTCGGCGTGATCGTCGCGGTGTATGCCTTCGGCTGGTGGCAGCAAAGGCGGTATCGTCGCAAGTTTGGCGCGGCATTCAAGGCGAGCCATGCGGATGCGCTGTATCAGGAGAGTGGTGACAAACCGCAGAATCAGCAACCACCCCTGGCATCGATGATTGAAGAGGCTGTAGGCGAGGTGATTCCGGCGGTTGATAAAGCAGCCAAAGCGCCATCTGCCATATCTGCTCTTGACGAGTCCTGCGCACTGCTGGATGTGCGCAGCGATTTCATCATCGAATTGCAGCTGAATGAAGTCAGCCCTGCCGCTGTGCTGGATGGCTTTTGGCAGCGCAAATTCGATTTCGGCAAGCCGGTGCATGTGTGCGGGATGGCATTGAATTCTACGCAATGGGAGCGCGCCATCGCCGAAAGTCAGACCTTGTATGCGCGCTTGCGTATTGCCCTGCAGCTGGTGGACCGGGGTGGCGCGATCAGCGCGGCTAAATTGGCGGATTTTAGCGATCTGGTTCTGGGCGTCGCCAAGCACATCAAGGCGAACACCACCGTTCCAGACCTTAACCAAACACACCAGCACGCGGTTGAACTGGATGCATTCTGCGCCGGGGTGGATCAGATGGTTGGAGTAAATCTGGTGCCGCCCGGCGGGCGTTTGTTGCCCGGCACAAGGATTGCACGATCTGCCGCTTTGTCGGGCATGACGCTGGAATCGGACGGAGCTTTTCATTTGCTGAATGCGCACAGGCACAGCCTGTTCAGCCTGATTAACCAGGATACAAAACCGTTTCAGCATCACACGCTGGAGACATTCAGTACGGCAGGCATCACGTTGATGATGGATGTGCCGCGAGTGGAAAATCCCGCGCTACAGTTCGACCAGATGCTGCGTGTTGCGCACGAGCTCGCCAGGGAGTTGCAAGCCGATCTGGTGGACGATCATCGCGTGTTGTTGAGCGAGAACGGGCTGGCGCGCATCCGCGCAAAGATTGCCGAGGTGGAAACAAACATGCGCGACAACGGGATTGTGCCGGGCAGCGCCCAGGCGCGCCGCCTGTTCGCCTGATGGAGGTCGCCGCGCGTATCGCGCAATTGCGTGCCGAGATCGAACGGCACAACCATGCCTATTATGTGCTGGATGCGCCGGTCATCCCCGATGCGGAATACGACAGGCTGTTCCGCGAATTACAGTCTCTCGAAGCACAACACCCTGAATTGCTGACTGCCGATTCGCCGACCCAGCGTGTGGGCGGGAATCCGTTGAAAGCCTTTGCCGAAGTACAGCATCGCACGCCGATGCTGTCGCTCAATAATGCCTTCAGCGAAGATGAGGTGCGCGCCTTCGATGCACGCATCTGCGAGGCTCTCGGCGTAACGGAAGTGGAATATGCGGTCGAGCCTAAATTCGACGGGCTGGCGATCACGCTGACTTACCGTAACGGGATGTTCGTGCAGGGCGCGACACGCGGCGACGGCTACACCGGCGAGGATGTCACGGAAAACCTGCGCACCGTGCGCGCCATCCCGTTGCGCCTGAGCAAGCAGGTCGCCGATGTTGAAGTGCGCGGCGAGGTGCTGATGTTCAAGCGTGACTTCTCCAGGTTGAACGACGAACAGCGCGCCAGAGGTGAAAAGGAATTTGCCAACCCGCGCAACGCGGCGGCGGGCTCGCTGCGTCAGCTCGATTCGCGCATCACCGCCAGCCGCCACTTGAGTTTTTTTGCTTATGGAGTTGGACTGTGCGAGGGCGTCGCCCTGCCAAAACAACATGATCAGCAGCTGGCGCTGTTGCAGCGCTGGGGGGTGCCGGTCGCGCAGCAGCGCCGTGTGGTATGTGGCGTAGATGGTTTGCTGAAGTATTACCGCGAGATAGGCGTGCAACGCGCCGGGTTGCCGTTTGATATCGACGGCGTGGTGTACAAGGTCAACGACATCGCGCAACAGCAACAGCTCGGCTTCGTGTCGCGCGCGCCGCGCTGGGCCATCGCGCACAAGTTTCCCGCCGAGGAGGCGATGACCACGTTGCTGGATATCGAAATACAGGTCGGGCGCACCGGCGCGCTGACGCCGGTGGCGCGGCTCGCGCCGGTGTTCGTCGGCGGTGTCACGGTGACCAATGCCACGCTGCACAACGAGGATGAGATACGCCGCAAAAATTTGCGTATCGGCGATACCGTTATCGTGCGCCGCGCCGGTGATGTGATTCCCGAAGTGGCACGCATGGTGGCGGAGCGTCGCCCGGATGATGCGCGCGAGTTCGTGATGCCCAAGGTGTGTCCGGTATGCGGCTCGCATGTCGCCAAACAGGAGGACGAGGCGGTGTGGCGTTGCACCGGCGGCCTGTTCTGCCCGGCGCAGCGCAAGCAGGCGTTGCTGCATTTCGCCAGCCGCCGCGCCATGAATATCGAAGGTTTGGGCTACAAGCTGGCCGAGCAACTGGTGGATGCGGGCATCGTGAGCACCCCCGCCGATTTGTACGACGAGTCCAGGTGCAATTTGACGGCTTTGGCGAATCTGGAACGCATGGGCGAGAAATCCGCGCTCAACCTGCTGGATGCGATAGCGCACAGCAAGCACACCACACTGGCGCGTTTCATTTTTTCCCTTGGTATCCGCAATGTCGGGGAAGCTACCGCAAAAGATTTGGCACAACACTTCGGCTCGTTGGATAATCTGCTTGCCGCAGATGCGGAAAATTTGCAGCAAGTGCGCGATGTCGGTCCGGTGGTGGCGCAGAGCCTGGCAGATTTTCTGGCGGAAGCGCATAACCGTGAAGTGATCGGGCAGTTGCGCGCCCGGGGGGTATATTGGCCCGAGCACGAACAGCGGCGAATGGCGGAGCTGCCGTTCAGCGGCAAGACCTTCGTGCTGACGGGCACCCTGAGCAGCATGACGCGCGACGAGGCCAAGGAAAAACTGGAAGCACTCGGCGCCAAGGTCAGCGGCAGCGTATCGGGAAAAACCGATTATGTGGTGGCCGGAGCCGAGGCGGGCAGCAAGCTGGAAAAGGCAAAGGAGCTGGGCGTGGCGGTGCTGGATGAAGATGGATTGATGCAGTTGCTGAATCAGGTTAAATAAAATTGGCCACGGATTAACACGGATATTCACGGATAAACAAGCCGGCCATCTGTACCAATCCGTGTTAATCGGTGTTAATCCGTGCCTGAATCACTTTTTTGGTTGGAAGGAATTTATGAAGAAAATTACTAAAGCCGTTTTTGGTTCCGACCGCCACTTGCCTGCGGGCAAGTGGCTTAACGTCTGCTACGCGGACATTAGTCTGCGCCGAAAACAGCTTTCGTTATTCCAATGTGGAGGAGATTTGCTGTGAAAAAGATAACGAAAGCTGTTTTTCCAGTCGCCGGCATGGGCAGCCGCTTCCTGCCGGCCACCAAGGCCAGCCCGAAGGAAATGATGCCGGTCGTGGACAAGCCGCTGATCCAGTATGCGGTGGAAGAGGCAGTGGCAGCGGGTATCACCGATATGGTGTTCATTACCGGACGCAACAAGCGCGCGATCGAGGACCATTTCGACAAGGCCTACGAACTGGAGGCGGAGCTGGCGATGCGCGGCAAGGAGGAACTGCTGCGCGTGGTGCGTGAAGTGATTCCCGCGCATATCAATTGCATCTACATCCGCCAGACCGAGCCGCTGGGCCTGGGGCATGCGGTGTTGTGCGCACGGCCGGTGATAAATGACGAACCGTTCGCGGTGATATTGGCAGACGATTTGATAGATGGCGCTGTCCCCATCGTCAAGCAGATGGTGGATGTATTCCAGCAGCATCAGTGCTCGATTCTGGGCGTGCAGAACGTGCCGCGTGACCAGACCAGCCAATACGGTATCGTCAGCAGCGTGCCGCTGACAGATGATCTGGAGCAGGTGAAAGCCATTGTTGAAAAGCCCAAACCGGAAGATGCACCCTCGACGCTTGCGGTAGTGGGGCGCTACATACTCACGCCGCGAATTTTCCATTATCTCGAAAAAGTGCAGGCGGGCGCAGGTGGTGAAATTCAATTGACTGATGGCATTGCAGCATTGATGAAAGAGGAAAAAATGCTCGCCTATCGTTTCAAGGGTACTCGTTATGACTGTGGCGCCAAGCTGGGTTATCTCAAGGCGATGGTGGCGCTGGGACTCAAGCATCCCGAAGTATGCGACGAGTTTGCCGCGTATCTGCACAGTCTGGAGCAAACGGACAGCCGGCACTAAACCATGAGCGTAACCATTCAGCGCGCCCGCGACATCCTGCAACACGCCGAATTGCTGTGTTCTCATGAACAAGTGCAGGCAGCGCTGCACAAGGTTGCGCAACAAATCAATGCCGTGCTGGCGGATAAGCATCCGCTGGTGTTGTCGGTAATGGGCGGGGCGGTGGTGTTCAGCGGGCAGTTGTTGCCGCTGCTCGATTTCCCGCTGGATTTCGATTACGTGCATGTGTCGCGTTATGGCGATGCGCGGCAGGGTGGCGCAATGCACTGGAAGGTCGCGCCATGCGAGAATGTGCGCGGTCGCGTGGTGCTGCTGCTGGATGATATTCTCGACGAAGGTCACACACTAGCGGCATTGCGCGAGCGCGTGATGGAATTGGGCGCGAGCAGGTTTTACAGCGCGGTGTTCGCCGACAAGCGGCATGGCAAGGACAAACCGATCCATGCCGATTTTGTCGGGTTGTATCTGCCGAATCGTTTTGTGTTTGGTTATGGCATGGACGTCGAAGGGGCATGGCGCAACCTGCCGGCCATTTATGCGGTGAAGGAAGGATAAATATGTTGGCAATCATTGGTGGCAGGGGTCTGGAACAATTGGCAAACCTGGAAATAACGCATCGGCAGGTAATGCGCACACCTTACGGGGAACCGTCCGGCGCGTTTTTGTTTGGCACGCTGAATCAGCATGAGGTGATTTTTTTGGCGCGACACGGTTATGGTCGCACTATCCCGCCGCATCTGGTGAACTATCGCGCCAACCTCTGGGTGCTGCGCGAACAGGGTGTCAGCGAAATCATCTCGGTGACGACCGTGGGTGGTATCCGCGCCGATCTTAAACCCGGCGTGATCGTCGTGCCGGATCAGATTATCGATTACACCCATGGCCGTGATGCGACTTTTTTTGAGGCACGCGACAAGCCTTACAGCAATGTCGATTTTACTTTTCCCTATAGCGCCAAGTTGCGCAGCCGCATATTGCGCAGCGCGCAAACCGCACAGCAGCCGTGTTTGGATGGCGGCGTGTATGCGGCCACGCAAGGGCCGCGCCTGGACAGCATCGCCGAAATCAATCGTTATGAACGCGATGGCGCGGATATGGTGGGCATGACCGGCATGCCGGAAACCGCACTGGCTAAAGAACTGGATCTCAGTTATGCGACCATCGCCGTGGTGGCGAATTATGCGGCTGGGCGTGGCGACAGTGCGGCGGGCATTCATCTTGAAACCGTCAATGCCACGAGCATTGCGGCGATGGTGCGAGTGCGCAGCATTCTCGAATGCGTGGTGAATCGCGATGACGATTGAAGTGAAACTCGCGCAGCGAGACCGCGTCCTTCTCTCCTGCTTGCGGGAGATAACCAGCGACTTGGCCGCTGTTTCTTGGCGGCCTAGTCGAATGGCTAGTTGTTCCATCAGAGTTAGGAGAGAGGGAAACGGGCATGGAAGTTTTCATCAACAGTGGGAGTATATTTACCATGCCCGTTAGGAATGTATTGCGCATGGGCGATGCGCGCCTGTTGCATATTGCCAGGCCTGTCATCCACTTCGACAAGCAGCAATTGCACGAGTTGCTGGTAGATATGCGCGACACCATGCAGGCCCTGAACGGCGCGGGATTGGCCGCACCGCAAATCGGCGTGGAATTACGTGTGGTGATCTTCGGGGTGCAGCACAATCCGCGTTATCCCGATGCGGAGAGCGTGCCGGAGACGGTGCTCATCAACCCGGTGATTACCCCGCTGGGTGATGCGATGGAGGAAGATTGGGAAGGTTGCCTGAGTGTGCCCGGACTGCGCGGTCTGGTGCCGCGCCATGCGCATATTCGTTACCAGGGCATGGACGAATACGGCGCGCTGATTGACCGCACTGTCAGCGGATTCCATGCTCGCGTGGTGCAACACGAATGCGATCACCTGGACGGGATTCTGTATCCGATGCGCATCCGGAACATGTCTAATTTCGGTTATACGGAAGAGCTGTTTCCCGGGAAAGAAATGCAGGACGAATAGAACTTCTTTACCCTTGGAAAAAGCAGTTTGCCCACGAAATACACGAAATGGGGTAAGCAGGCATTTTGCCGAAAGGCGAAAGCTCGCAAAAGTACGAAATGGATCAATGACCAAATCATTGCGGCATCTTGGTTTGTTTCGTGTCTTTCGTGTTTTTCGTGGATAAGTTGCCGTCTTTAGGGAAACGCAGATTTATTCACTCAATCCGTCATTGTCTTTTAGCTGCGAGCGAAGCGCGGCAGGAAGCGTGGCAATCCAGTTATTTGATATCAACCCAGATAGTCCATTAGGCTTACAAAGCCGAAAATATTCGGCGTAGGAGTCCGACTTGCCGGGCGATTGCTCTTGTAGGAGTACGCCCTGCGTGCGAATCGCGGCTAGGAGCCGCTCCTACAACGTCGTTTTCGCGCTAATGGATTATCTGGGGTCAACGGAAATCTGGATTGCCACGTCGCTATGCTCCTCGCAATGACGATTCAATCTGAATCTCCTTAGCTTGAAAGAGAGGAATACGGAGAAAGCCGTCTGGCGCAACCTCAACTACAGCCAGTAAAAATAAATAAATACCAGCAATCCCGGGATCACCACCGCGAAATTCCAGTACCACGCGACGATATCCAGCCCCACATGGCTTTCCGGCTTGAAGTGTCCGTGAAAAGCGCGCAGCAGCAGTACCCCCAGCATGATGATTCCCGCCAGCATGTGTATGCCATGCACCCCGGTCAGCATGTAAAAATTCGTGCCGTAAACGCCGCTCGACAGGGTGATGCCGAGCTCGGCAGCATGCCGGTATTCCATCGCCTGCTGGAACAGAAACGCCACTCCCAGAGTAAGCGCAATCGCCAGACCTGCAACCATCTGGCCGCGATTAGCGGTCGAAAGCCCCTTGCGTGCCCACATCAGCGACACGGACGATGCCAGGATGAGGATAGCATTGACTGCGGGAAGTCCCCATGCGCCCAACGGGGTAAATGCCTGCGACTTCGGACCGCCCGAAGGCCATACCCCCTTGAAATCCGGCCACAGCGTGAAGTGCGGGTCCATGGATGCCAGTTCCGGCAGGGCAAAAACACGCGCGTACATCAGCGCCAGCAAAAAAGAGCCGAAGAATGCGATCTCGGAAAAAATGAAATATGCCATGCCGATGCGGAACGAGCGATCCTCCCACGGATGGTATTTTCCGCTCTTGTTTTCGCAAATGATCTTTCCCAGCCAGCCGAATGCGCCATAGAGAATCACGGCAATCCCTGCCAGCATGGGAACGATGCCGGAGGCAAGGGCGCTGAGCCTTAACACGAAACCCAGCGCCAGAATGAAAAGCCCCAGATTGATCGTCACCGGATAGTGGCTGGGGGGCGGCACAAAATAATGACTTTCACTTCGCAATTCGCTCATGATGGTCTCCTCGCATGATTTTCCGGGAAACTGGCACTCACCCGGAAACAGGAAACAGGGTGTAGGAAAGGCTGATCTCCTTCACCTCGGCCGGCAACCCCGGGCTGACGAAAAAAACCAGCGGCATTTCCTTCACCTCTCCCGGCTTCAGTACCTGCCGCTGAAAACAGAAGCATTCGATCTTGTTGAAATGCTGCGCCGTCCATCCGGGACTCATGCTCGGCACCGCCTGCCCGGTTACCGCCTGGTTGGTCGGATTCCTGGCCAGATAATTGACCCTGGTGACTTCGCCGGGATGCACCCGCATCCTGGTTTGTGCGGGGCGGAATTCCCAGCTCATGCCGGGCATCACGGTGCTGGTAAATTCCACCGTCACCCAGCGCCCGGTATCCACTTTCGACCCCTGCGCAATTTGTACTGCTGCGCCGGTCTTGCCGTTCAAGCCGGTCACCTTGCACAGCAGGTCATAGAACGGCACCAGCGCAAACGCGAATCCGGTTGCGGCGGCCACCATGAACAGCAGCTTGATGGTTAACCGCCGGTTCGCATGCCTGAGCGCTTCATTCATCGCAACCGCCTTTCACTGCAATGCCGGTAGCCATAGCGGCAGCTTGATAAAAGTAACTGTATAGATAACCGCCACAAACAGCATCAGCGCCACCACCAGTTGCGCGGTACGCTGCTTCCGTTTTCCGGTTTCGCTCATCATTTCACCGCCGGCGGAGTTTCGAAAGTATGGTACGGGGGCGGCGAAGGCAGGGTGAACTCCAGCCCCTGCGCGCCTTCCCACACCTGGCCGGTAGCCTTGGTGCCGCCGCGCACGCACCTGGCCACGACGTAAACCAGCAGCAGTTGCGAGAGCCCCAGCAGGAAGGCGCCCACCGAAGAGATAAGGTTCATCGTGGAAAACTCGAGCGCATAGTCAGCAACATGGCGCGGCATGCCGTCCAGTCCGGCAAACCATTGCGGGATGAAGGTCATGTTGAAGAAAATCGTCGTCAGCCAGAAATGCAGTCTGCCGAGTTTTTCGTCGTACATGTGGCCGGTGAACTTGGGCAGCCAGTAGTACGCCGCAGCCATCATGCCGAAGATACCGCCGCCGAAAAACGTGTAATGGAAATGCGAGACGATTACATAGCTGTTGTGATACTGCGCATTGGTCGCGGCAGCCGGCAAGATTATGCCGGTCAACGCGCCCATGCCGAAGTGGGCGACAAAGCCCAGCGCAAACAGCATCGGCGTCTCGAACGTCATTGCGCCGCGCCAGATGGCGCCCAGCCAGCAGAAAACCAGCACTGTGGTGGGAACGGAAATCGCCATCGTGGAATACATGAAATATACCTCCGCGGCAAGCGGCAGGCCGGAAGTGAGCATGTGGTGAGCCCACACGATGAAGCTGAGGAAACAGATCGTCCAAAATGCATAGACCTGAGCCCTGTAGCCATAGACCGGCTTGCGCGAGAAGGTCGCCAGAATCTGCGGAATCAGACCCCAGGCCGGCAGCAGCACGATATACACCTCGGGGTGGCCGAAGAACCAGATCAGGTGTTGCAGCAGGATGGGATCGCCGCCGTTGGCCGCATCGAAGAAATGCGTGCCGAAATGCCGGTCGGTCAGCAGCATCGTGGCTGCCGCGCTGAATACCGGAATGACCAGGATCAGCATGAAAGCGGTGATCAGCCATGACCACACGAACAGCGGCATCTTCATCAGCGCCATGCCCGGCGCACGCATATTGAGCACTGTCACGACCACGTTGATCGCGCCGGTAAGAGAGGAGAGACCCAGCAGATGAATCGTGAATATCGCAAAATCAATCCCGATGCCGCTCTGCAAGTCCAGCGAGGTGTTGTGCATTACCCAGCCCGCCCCGCTGGCGCCGCTGCCGATGCCGGAAAATTGCAGGAAAAACGGGATCAGCAGCAGAACTGCGGCAAACGGCAGGATCCAGAACCCCCAGTTGTTGACCCGCGGCAGCGCCATGTCGGGCGCGCCTATCATCAGCGGAATGAGGTAGTTGTTGAGGCCGGTTGCGAACGGCATGATCGCGCCGAACACCATGATCAATGCATGCAGGGTGAACAGCTGGTTGTACATGCCGGGTGAAAGCAGTTGCAGGCCCGGCAGCAGCAATTCGGCGCGCACCGCCATAATGAAGGCGCCGCCGATGAAGAACATGATGCCGCCGAAGCTCATGTACAGGATGCCGAGATCCTTGTGGTTGGTGGTGGTCAGCCAGCGCATGATGCCGGCCGGCGGATGTTCGTGTTGGTCATACGCAACTGCTGTGATGGCTTCAGTCATATGCCCTCCTTAACGGGCATGGCAAAGATGCCGCCCCTGAAAATGAAACTCGCCCTGCCCGTTTCCCTGATGGAACTACTAGCCATTCCACTAGGTTGCCAAAGAACGGCAACCAAGTGGCTGGTTATCTCCCCAACCCTCTGGATGAAACAACTAGCCATTCGACTAGGCTGCAAACGCTCCCAGCCAAGTCGCTGGTTATCCCGCAAGCTGGCGAGGGGGCAAACGAATCGCTGCGCGAGTTTTACGCTAACGCAACGCCTTGACTTGTGAAGGCTGCACCATGTCGCCCATGCGGTTGCCGAACGAGTTGCGCTCATAGGTCACGATCGCGGCAATCTCGGCATCGGACAGGGTATCCTTGAAAGCCTGCATCGCGGTGTCCGGTTTGCCGTTCATGACCCGGTCCAGGTGGCCGTCCTTGATCAAGCGGCCATCCTTGTCGAGGAATGGCCCGTTGACGATCCTGCTTCCCGCCAGTGCGGGAAAGGCTCCGGGAATGCCCTTGCCGCCGGCCTGATGGCAAGTGATGCAGACCCTGTTATAGATTTCATCCCCTTTTGCCATCAACTCATCCTTGCTCCAGACCTTGTCCGCAGCAGCGCTCGCCGCCGAGCTCACGGCTTCTTTCAGCGCAACCCATTCGATGAATTGCGGCTCCGGAATCGCCTTCACCACGATCGGCATGAACGAGTGACCGTCGCCGCATAACTGGGCGCACTGGCCGCGGTAGATTCCGGGTTTCTCGATATTCACCCACATCTCGCGCAGGTAGCCGGGAACGGCGTCGCGCTTGACGCCGAAAGAAGGCACCCACCAGGCGTGGATGACATCGGTGGAGGTCAGCAGGATGCGCACCTTTTTGTTGGTGGGCAGGATCAGCGGATTGTCCACCTCCTGCAGATAATGCTCGCCCTTGGCCTTCCTGTTATGGATCTGGTCTTGCGTGGTCGCAATAGTGCTGACGAACCTGATACCTTCTTCCGGGTATTCGTACTGCCATTTCCACTGGCTGGCAGTCACCTTGACTACCATGTCGGCAGCGGTCCTGGTGTCTTCCATGTTGACGATGGCATCGAAAGCGGGGATGCCCATCAGGACATAATCAATGTATATCAGGAGAACAAAAGGGGAAATCGCCAACGCCCATTGCCACTTGGTACGGGGGCCGGTAAAAGCCGCCGGTTGGACACCGGAACTTTTGCGGTGCCTGAAAATTGAATAGACAAAAATGGCAAAAACAACTGCATAGATGACCATGATGATGCGCAGGAAATCCACGCTCACCGACATCGATTCATGGGCAATCGGCGTGACCGGTTCCGGAAAATCCCAGATCGATTTTGCGTATGCCGCGCCGGATACAAGAAGAAAGAAAGAAAGCACGGACAACAGCGTTAACTGTTTTCTTGTTTCCCTTGTAGTACAGAAATTTGCAGTTCTATGGCTTTTGTTGAAACAAGAAGGGCGGATGAACCATTTGCAAATGGTGCATCCATCGTGGATTGCTGCATCGGTTAGCTTCATGGGCACGGCCTTCATCGAGGTTGTCTCTATTTCTCGACCTGCTTGAACCACCAGCACTGATGACAAAACATACTCGCCGCAAGCTTCCCAGTCAAGCAAGCCGGCAATTCGCGGCAACGTATTCTCCCGGCATGTTTTTCGGTTGCTTTGCCTTTATTTCGATGCAATTCACCAGAGAATATCCGGCTTGACTTTCATGCAAAAAAGGAGCCAGATTAACAACATAGCCGATTATGTTGGCCGTATATGATTTGGTCGGGAGAATGCCAGCGGCGAACGTAATTGACCGGATACCTCACAACCATATAGACCAAAGGAGACAGCCATGACCAAAGTTCTTGTTCTCTATTACAGCATGTACGGGCATATCGAAGTGATGGCGCAGGCCGTGGCCGAAGGCGTGCGCCAGGTGGAGGGGGCGGAAGCCGTGGTCAAGCGCGTGCCGGAAACCATACCCGAAGACAAGGCGCGGGCGGCAGGTGTGAAACTCGACCAACCCGCCCCGATTGCGACCGTCGATGAGCTTGCAAACTATGATGCGATTATCTTCGGCACGCCGACCCGGTTTGGCAACATGACCGCGCAGATGCGCAATTTTCTCGACCAGACCGGCGGACTGTGGATGAAAGGCTCACTGATCGGCAAGGCCGGCAGCGTATTCACTTCCAGCGCCACCCAGCACGGCGGACAGGAAAGCACCATCCTCTCATTCCACACCACACTGCTCCACCATGGCATGGTGATAGTCGGCGTGCCCTATTCCTGCGCCGACCAGATGCGCACCGACGAAATTACCGGCGGCTCGCCCTACGGAGCCAGCACCATCGCCGGCGGCGACGGCAAGCGCATACCATCGGCTAACGAACTCGGTATCGCGCGCTTTCAGGGAAAGCATGTGGCGGAAATTGCAAAGCGCCTGGCGGCACGCTGATTGGGCACGCACCGGCTTTCATGTGCTTTAATAGCGGCTGCCGGCCTCGACCGGCAGCCTGACGTGCAACAGATTTCTTTTTTTGCTTCTGTCACGCTATCATGTATGCAACTTGACAATGCAGTTCAGCGCCCATGAGCACATTCAAAGCCCTTCAGTTCAATATGCAGTTCGGCCAAAGCTGGGATGATGCTGACCCCGATGGCGCGCCCGTCAACCTCGAACTGACCATCTCGGAAATTCTCAGCCACGATGCTGATGTTGTGATGCTGCAGGAAGTGGAGCATGCCCAGCCTGGTGGCGTGCAACTCGATCCGCCGCCCAATTACACCCGGCTGAGAGCGGCGCTTAAAAGCTATCACAGCTATTTTTCCTATCCGAAAGCCGACCCCCGAGAATTGCCTTTCGGCATCGGACTGGCCATCTTTTCGAAGACGCCGTTGCGCGATACCTTCCGGTACGACCTGCCTTCGCCGCCAATCGAGTTCGAATTTCAGGGCGAGGAGAAAACGCCCACCGACCGCATTCTCATCGGCGCAAAGACCACGTTTGCCGGCCACGAACTCCAGCTCTTCAATACCCACCTGTTGGCGCACTTCATGCTCAATTCATCAAGCGAGCATCACATCGAGCAGCGCCAGCTTGTCGCCGAACAGTTGCGCCGCTCGGATGGCCCCACACTGATTAGCGGAGATTTCAACGTCAGCAATCACGACGCCTTGGTCAGGCAGTTTGCCGAAGTCGGTTATCAGACCATACAGACAAAAGAAGCTACCTGGCGCCGCCGCCCCTACGTGCTCGACCACATTTTCTACAATCGCCACCTGCATCCGGTGCGCCACGCCGTGAAACCGACGATGGCCTCGGACCACCACATACTTGTGGCGGAACTTGAGTTCCTCGGCTGTTGATTCCATCTCTGATTCAAACGTAAACCAATGACGCTGGTGCGGGAGCCATGCGATCATTGGGCTCGCTATTCCCGCCTGCGCGGGAATGGTATCTGTCATAAATTATGCAAAGATCAATAAGAAAAACTTCTGCACAACCACTGGGCACGCAATGCCGTGAAAAGTCCCTTGACCAATAAACCCGGCCAGGCCGTACCCGAAGATGCCGCGCTGTTCCGCGCGGCAGTCGGCGAAGTGCAACCGCTGCCCGACCAGAACCGCATCAAGCCGCAAAAACCGCCGCGCAAACCCTTGCTGCGCGCACCCGCTCCGCCTCCCGTAATACCTGACACGCTGTCCGACTTCGTCCCGGAAAACACACCCGATGAATTCCTGCGCAACGGCCTGTCGCGCATGACCCTGCGCAAACTGCGGCGCGGCCATTGGCCGGTGCAGGACAGTCTCGACCTGCACGGCAACACCAGCGACACGGCGCGCAGACTGTTGCAGGAATTTTTGTATGAAGCAGCGCAGCGCGGCTTGCGCTGTGTGCTGGTGATCCACGGCAAGGGAATGAACAGCCCAAGCGGCGAAGCGGTGCTGCGCAAACATACGCGCCACTGGCTGGCGCAGCGCCCGGATGTGCTGGCCTATTGCGACGCGCCGCCCAGGGACGGCGGCAGCGGCGCGGCACTCGTGTTGCTGAAGGTTATCGAGGCGCCCGTCGAATAGTTGCAGGACCGCTTTGTGGAAGGTCAATCCAGGAAGTAAGGGGCAGCTCCGTGATGCGGAACTTCAACTTGTGTTCTCCAGTTGGGGGGGCTGTCTGTATGTTTGGCCTTGTAAGTCATGCGGTAAATAGATAACCTGTATTTTATCAATAGGTTAATGGAGAATTTTCGTCTCCGTATTATCAAAGCATATCTGGACGAATCTGTCATATGAATAACTGTTGGGCGGCGACGCGCTCACGCTCGCTGTCGACTTCGCGGAGTCGGTTTCAACGACTATAGTGTTGGAGACGAGCCGGTCACGGAACAAGTGGGATATCAGTCGACGCTTCGCGGACCTCGGTGACCTAGTGGCCGTGTCACTCTTGAATCCGACGTGCCAAGCTAGCCTAAAAGGAGGGTTACACCCATGAAAGCATCACAACGAATCCGTATTGAGGGGCATGTGAGCGCGGGCTTTGAGGCCGTGCGAGATGCATTCGCTGAGAATTTCTCCCGGCGCCACGAACTGGGCGGCGCCTGTTGCGTATACCACCGAGGTGAGAAGGTCGTCGACCTGTGGGGCGGTGTGCGGAACAAGGCGACCGGCGAGCCCTGGCAAGAGGACACCATGGTAGTGGTCCACTCGGCCACCAAAGGCCTGGCTGCGATGACGCTGGCGGTCGCCCATTCCCGGGGTTGGCTCGACTACGAGCAGCGCGTCTGCAAGTATTGGCCGGAGTTTGCCCAGAACGGAAAAGAGACCATTGCCGTCCGCCAACTGCTGGCTCATCAGGCGGGCCTGTTTGCCTTTAACGAGCCGGTGGATCGGAGCGTGGTCGCTGACCTCGAACGACTGGCGGCCGTCATGGCCCGCGAGAAACCGGCGTGGGAGCCCGGCACGCGGCAGGCCTATCACGCACTCACCCTCGGCTTCTATGAGAGCGAGCTGCTGCGCCGGGTCGATCCGCACCACCGCAGTCTGGGGCGATTCTTTCAGGACGAAATCGCCTCGCCCCTGGGCCTCGACTTCTACATCGGTCTGCCTGAGGCTATCCCGAACTCCCGCCTCGCGACCCTTGCCGCGCCAGGCATGTTCCGGATGCTGCTTGGGTTTCCGATCCGGCTGACGCTCGCCGCGTTCAATCGCCGCTCGAACATCTATCGGGCGCTCGTCGTGAACCCCGGTACCGAGATGTACCTGGACAAGGAACGCATCTATGCCCGCAACCTCGAAGTGCCGTCGGGCGAGGGCGTCGGCACGGCGCGCGCCATCGCCCGCGCCTACAGCGTGTTCGCGACCGGGGGCAGGGAACTGCAGTTGCGCCCGGAGACGTTGCAGGCCTTGTCGGCACCGGCGATTCCCGCGACGCACGGCGGCTTCTACGACGAGTGCATGATGGGCGACATAAAGTATTCGCTGGGCTTCATGAAGCACAGCCCCACATGGCCTTTCGGAAACGAGGGCTCGTTTGGTTTTCCTGGAAGCGGCGGTTCTCTCGGCTACGCCGATCCGAAGGCCGGCATCGGCTACGCGTACGTCACCAGTCAAATGGGGACAACGCTCACCGGGGACCCGCGCGACCTCGCGCTGCGAAACGCGGTGTACTCAATCATTCCGCCGGCATCATAGGCCGTGAGGTTCACACGATGACCAGACGGCGTGCTGGATACCAAGCGAGTTATGGGGCTCAGCATGAGCTAACACCTTAATGTGCTTTTGAATAACAAGCTCATCGCGCAGTAAGGTGAAAAACTGGTAGCCTGAAGCTCGCCAGATGTAAGACGAAAAACCGAGGGACATCACCAGATATCACATCCGTGCGGGTTCGAAGCTCACGTCCAGATTCAGGTCGTCGCAGTAATCAAGGAAATTTCCACGCAAGGTGGGAATGTGAACGTCAGCACGAATGCCTACCGTCATGATGACGGAAAACATGGAGGTGCCGGTGTGTGGCGCTGGATAGGTGTCGGTCTGGAGTTCTTCGATATTGATACCGTTCCTGGAGAAGAAAGCGGCCAGATTGCGAACGATGCCGGGATGGTCCATGGCTACTACTTCCACTCTATAGGGGACCACCGGTTGCGTCTGCTCCCGTTGCTGGGTGCGTTTGTGAATGATGGTGAGGCCCAGCTGATTACCCAGCAACTCCATTTGCCCTTCGAGCTTGGAAAGTGCGTTCCATGGGCCGGAAAGCAGCATGATTATGGCGAACTGTTCGCCCAATACGGCCATACGGCTTTCTTCAATATTGCATCCGCTCTCTGCGATCCTGCTCGAAAGCTGATCTACGAGACCAACTTTGTCTTCTCCTGAAGCTGTTATCACCAGATAATTGTTTTGAGTGTCTATGGACATGGGCTGCTGAAATGCAAAGGTTGAATAATGTTCAGTGTAATACCCAAAACGATAATGTGCCAGTCAAGGTGAAAGAGAGATATCAGGCCAAGCGTTTACTGGATAGCGCGCAAGTGCCCAGTTTGAGTCGGGTGCCTGAGATCAATGAAGATTGGGGGTTTTGAAAATGTGATTTTGCATTCGAATGTCGGTTAGACTAGACAAAGTTTAACGTCCATTTGCCGTTCCTGATGTCCCGCAAGTACGCCAATCCCGAATGTTCACCGGCATGTTGCCATACATAGGCGGGTCCTATGCCCAGGTGTCGCTATGTACATTTTTATATAATGTCACATTGCTGCCGGACAATCTTGTCATTACGCTGCCCGGCAGCGGAAGCTCGCGAAGGGCTGAGATATATAGTTTCTGTAAGATATTGAACGGACATTCTGCAACCGGATATTGAATGCATTAGTGGCCTTAACCCAGACTCAATTCATGGCAAAAAATACCTACGACGAATCCAGTTTCAAAGTTCTGCGCGGTCTCGAACCGGTGCGCCAGCGGCCGGGGATGTATACCAATCTTGAATCTCCCAATCACCTGATCGCTGAAGTCGTGGACAACGCTTGCGACGAGGCGTTGGCGGCTTATGCCAAGAACATCACGGTCACGGCGCACACGGATGGCTCCGTGACGGTGACGGACGACGGACGCGGCATCCCGGTCGGCATCCACGCGGAAGAGGGCGTGTCGGTGGTCGAAGTGGCTTTCACGGTGCTGCATTCCGGCGGCAAGTTCGACAAGGATTCCGGCGGCGCTTACATGTTCGCCGGCGGGTTGCATGGCGTCGGCGTGGCGGTCACCAATGCCTTGTCTTCCAGGGTCGAGGTGACGGTGTATCGCGATGGCGGCGAGCACTTCATCCGCTTCCTCAACGGCGCGGCCGAGGCGCCGCTGGCGCGCATCGGCGACTGCCCAAAAAAGCACAGCGGCACCAGGGTGCGCGCATGGCCGGCCCCGAAATACTTTGACGTGCCCAATGTCATCCTGCCGCAGCTGGAACGCTCGTTGCGCTCCAAGGCGGTGCTGCTTCCCGGCGTCAATGTCACGCTGCATATCGAGAAGAGCGGTGAGACCCGCTCGTGGTCGTATCCGGACGGGCTGCGTGGCTACCTGACCGAGGCGATGTCGGAACAGGAGCTGGCCGTGCCGATTTTCGCGATGGAAAAGTTTGTGCAGAAAGGCAGCGACAGCGGTTATGCCGAGGGCGAAGGCGCGGCCTGGGCGATTGTATGGTCGGCGGAAGGCGCGATTGTGCGCGAGTCCTACGTCAACCTCATTCCCACCTGGTCGGGCGGCACGCACGATGCCGGGTTGAAGGACGGGGTATTCAATGCGGTAAGGAATTTCGCCGAACTGCACGGCATGTTGCCCAAGGGCGTGAAGCTGGTATCGGATGACGTGTTTTCGCGCGCCAGCTTCGTGCTGTCGGCCAAGGTGCTCGACCCGCAATTCCAGGGACAGACCAAGGACAAGCTGGTGTCGCGCGATGCCTTGCGCCTGGTGTCGCTGATGGTCAAAGACCCGCTGGATTTATGGCTGAACGAGCATGTCGACCACGGCAAGCGCATCACCGAACTGGCCATCCAGCAGGCGCAAACCCGCATGCGCTCGGCGCAGAAGGTCGAGAAGAAAAAGGGTAGCTCGGTCGCGGTGCTGCCGGGCAAGCTGACCGATTGCAGCTCGAGCGATCCTGCCCGCACCGAACTGTTTCTGGTGGAGGGCGACTCCGCCGGCGGCTCGGCCAAGCAGGGGCGCAACAAGGAATTTCAGGCCGTGCTGCCGTTGCGCGGCAAGGTGCTCAACACTTTCGAGGTCGAGAAAGACCGCCTGTTCGCCAACAACGAAATTCACGACATCGCCGTGGCGATAGGCGTCGATCCGCACGGCCCCGACGACGAGGCGGACTTGTCCGGCTTGCGCTACAACGGCATCTACATCATGGCGGATGCCGACGTGGACGGCGCGCACATCTCGACGCTGCTGCTCACGCTGTTCTTCCGCCATTTCTACAAGGTGGTGCTGGCCGGCAAAATTTATCTGGCTCAGCCGCCTTTGTTTCGCGTGGATGTTCCCGCCCAGGGCAAGAAGCCGATCCGCAAGATCTATGCGCTCAACGAGGGCGAACTGCTGGGCATCGAAGACCGCCTGCGCCAGGAAAAAATCCGCGATGGCTCGTGGTCGATCTCGCGCTTCAAGGGCCTGGGCGAAATGAATGCCGAGCAGCTCTGGGATACCACGCTCAATCCCGATACGCGGCGCGCGCTGCGAGTCAATGCCGCCGCGATTCCGTTCAGCGACAACATGGAAATGTTCAACATGCTGATGGGCAAACACGAAGCCTCGACACGCCGCGCGTGGCTGGAATATCACGGCAATGAAGTTCAGGGGGATGTGTAATCCCAATGTTGTCCGCTTAATAAAATTCCGTTCGCCCTGAGCTTGTCGAAGGGCTCTGGCTAAGTGGCTGGTGGTTCGACAAGCTCAGGGCGAACGGAAATTTTCCTGGGAACCGATCTGTTCCTTCCCCCATGCAGGGGGAAGGTTAGGATGGGGGTAGAACAGATGGAATGCCACGCTTCTACCCCCTAAGATGGAACAACTAGCCATCTCACTAAGCTGCAAAAATCGCAGCAAGTGATTGGTTATCCATGTCCCTCCCCCTGCAAGGGGAAGGGGACGTAAAAAATATACGTATGATAAAAAAAATGGAATACGCATGAGCATAGAACCGACCGACGAAGACCAATCCGATCTCTTCCCCGCTGAAGAAAACGCAGCAGAAGTTGCGGCAGAACCAGTTGCAGCGTCCGGAGGCAACGGTGGCGCAAGACAGTTTGCCCCGCTGCCCGCGCTGCCGGACGGCGATGATGTGCCGATTGCGCAGTATGCCGAGCGCGCCTATCTGGAATATGCCATCTCCGTGGTCAAGGGCCGCGCCCTGCCGGACGTGTGCGACGGCCAGAAGCCGGTGCAGCGGCGCATACTCTACGCGATGCGCGCGATGGGTCTGAACCACGGCAGCAAACACGTCAAATCGGCGCGCGTGGTCGGCGACGTGCTGGGCAAATACCATCCGCATGGCGATTCATCCGCCTATGAGGCCATGGTGCGCCTGGCGCAGGACTTCTCCCTGCGCTATCCGCTGGTGGACGGGCAGGGCAATTTCGGCACCCGCGACGGCGACAACGCGGCGGCGATGCGCTATACCGAGACACGCCTCACCCCGCTCGCCGAACTGCTGCTGTCCGAAATAGACATGGGCACGGTGGACTTCGTGCCCAACTACGACGGCGCATTCCAGGAACCCGCGATGCTCCCGGCGCGGTTGCCGATGGTGCTGCTCAACGGCGCATCGGGCATCGCGGTCGGCATGGCGACGGAAATCCCCTCGCATAACCTGCGTGAAGTCGCGCAAGCCGCGGTGCAACTGGTGCGCAATCCGGACCTCGGCGACGCGGCCTTGCTCGCCTGCATACACGGGCCGGACTTCCCCGGCGGCGGGCAAATCATCTCGTCCGCGCGCGACATCCGCGACTGCTACCTGAGCGGGCGCGGCTCGATCAAGATGCGCGCCAGATGGACAGTCGAGGAACTGGCTCGCGGCCAGTGGCAGATCGCGGTGCACGAACTTCCGCATGGCATCTCGACCCGGAAAGTGCTGGAAGAAATCGACGAACTGACCAACCCGAAAGTCAAAGCCAACAAGAAGAGCCTGACGCAGGATCAGGTGCAGAACAAGCAACTGCTGCTGTCGGTGCTGGATGCGGTGGCCGACGAGTCCGACAAGTCGCAGGCCGTGCGGCTGGTGTTCCAGCCCAGGTCATCGCGCCAGACACAGGACGAACTGATGAATGTGCTGCTCGCACACACCAGCCTGGAATCTTCCGCTCCCATCAACATGACGATGATAGGACTGGATGGCCGCCCGCAGCAGAAGCCGCTGATCCGGATCATCCGCGAATGGGTGGAGTTCCGCCTGCGCACCGTGCGCCGCCGCAGCGAGCACCGCCTGGCCCAGGTCAACGACCGGCTGCACATCCTGGAAGGCCGCATGGTGGTGTTTCTCCACCTCGATGAAGTGATCGCGCTGATCCGCGAATCGGATGACCCCAAGGCCGCATTGATCGCGCGGTTCGAACTCTCCGAGCGGCAGGCCGAAGACATACTGGAAATTCGCCTGCGCCAACTGGCGCGGATGGAAGGCATCCGTATCGAAAAAGAGGTCAAGGCGCTGGAGAAAGAACGCCGCGAACTTGTGCGATTATTGTCCAAGGAAAGCGCGTTGCGCGAACTGGTCGCCGCCGAGATCGAATCCGATGCCGCGACCTACGGCGATGAACGCCGCACGCTGATCAAGGAAGAGGAAAAATCGGCAATCGTGTCGCCGCTGCTCGACGAACCCGTGACCGTGATCATCTCCAGCAAACACTGGGTGCGCAGCCGTCAGGGACACGGTCTGGATTTATCGGCCCTCGCCTTCAAGGAGGGTGACGGCATGCTCAGCAAGTTCGAGTGCCGCACCACCGACCACTGCATCGTGATCTGCGACAACGGGCGCGTGTGCAGCATCCCGGTCGCCCAACTGCCCTCGGGAAGAGGCGATGGCGCACCACTTTCCACCTTCATCGAAATCGCCAGCGGCGCCAGAATAGCGCATGCGCTATGCGGAAAATCCGAACAGCAGCTATTAATTGCCACCGCTGCCGGCTATGGCTTTATCTGCAACCTCGGCGACATGGTGGGCAGGAACAAGGCGGGCAAACAATTCATCAGCGTGGATCAGGAAACCATTCTGGCGCCGGCCCCTTTCACGCCCACGGAACAATCACTGGTGGCGGCCGTATCCAGTCGCGGAAGGCTGTTGGTGTTCCTGCTGGCCGAAATGAAGCGCCTGCCGGGCGGCGGCAAAGGCGTCATCCTCATGGGCCTGGGCGACGGCGACGAATTGGCGGCCGCTTCCGTCATCAACCAGGCCGAAGTAAAAATTACCGGCAAGACAGGTGCGCGCGAGCAAGTCGTCAAATTATCGGGCGCAGTTCTGCAAGGCTACTTCGGAAAACGCGCGCGCGGCGGCAAGCAACTCCCGTCCAGGCTCAAACCCGGCCGGGTCGACTGATTGGGATGAGAAACGTGAAAACGAGTTTTGCTGCGGAGCACTGGATCGGCCGTCCGGTGGGCGCGAATCGTATGCTATTGCATTCACCCGGCATGATCTTCAATTATGGAAAGCTCAATAGTTAAGGTTAATTGGCAGGACAGCGCCTCAGCGAGACAAAAACGGGAGTCTTTGATTGATGGATGCTGTTTGGGAGGATGCGATCAAGCGTGGTGACGTTCAGGCCGTCCTTGATCTTCTTGGCCGAGCTACAGATATTGATGCCCGCGATCGCTACGGACAGACGGCCCTGATGCTGGCCGCACATGCGGGTCATCACGAGGTCGTGGAAACACTGATAGCGCATCGGGCAAAACTGAACATCACCGCCAAGTTTGACCTGAGCGCTTTGATGCTGGCCATTGTTGCCGGGCATACGGAAGTTGCACGCCTTTTGGCGAAAGCCGGGGCCGATCTTTCATTAAGGGGAAGCGGTGCTCCGGGATTCGCTGACAAGACAGCCTGTGATCTTGCTGAGGATCGCGGCATGCCGGAGCTGTCCGCAGAATTGAAGCCTGAACTGCAAGCCATCGGTGACAAGATGAAGTCAGACCCTGATAGATGCCCGGAATACGAGAAATTCAAGAAGATCGATGCGGCGTTTCGCACGGGTGATCTTGCCGCGTTGCGGGCCGCGGTCGATGATCCATCCACGGTGCCGGACGGTCCGATGCCGCTGACGATCGGCTCGTGCATCGAATACGCCATTTATCACAGCCCCGTGCCGTTTATCCACACGTTGCTGGAGATCGGTGCCGATCCCAATCCTGCCGATCATGGCGGATTTCCACCCTTGATCGCGGCATTGTCTTGCAGCCGGCCGCGGCCCGGATCACCTGGTCGGCCGGACGTGCTGGAAATCCTGGAAATCCTGAAACTCCTGCTTGCCTTCAAGTCCGATCCCAATCAACGCGGTATCAACGATTACACGCCGCTCCACATGGCTGTGAGCGAACACTATCCGGGGGCCGTCGAGCTACTGCTGCAAAGCGGCGCGGATCCGCGCCTCCGGACACGAATCGACGACTGTGAAACGCCCCGAAAAATGGCGGAAAAATTGGGCCTTCGCGAGATTGCAGCGTTACTCGCCGTGGAGGAGGCGCGACTGGGAAGGTGAGAAACCGCGTCTTTTGTCATTAGCCAAACCTATCAATCAACCAGTCGTTCCGATGTCGTGATTTCCCCCATAGCCTGCCAAAAAAATAGTTGACAAAAACACTCGACAGTTTGAAAATATCTAACTCGGGTGAGCTTCATTCCTTGTCACCCCCGTCAGCAGGAGGACGCTATCATGCTCGACATCAACAAAGCCATCAGCAATCCACAACGCTACGAGAATGACCCGGACGGCAACATGTCCGATCTTGTTTCGTGGTCCCCGCATTACGCCAATCGGCAGGCCGAACTCGAAGGGCTTGCGCTTACCGATGAGCATTGGGAAGTCATCTTCTATCTGCGCGAACGCTTTCGACAGCATGGGAACACGGATGCCGCACGGGATGTGTTGCGTGATCTCGAAGAGCACTTTTGTGAAAAGCATGGACGCGGTTACCTTTACGAGCTTTTTCCGCGCGGCCCGGTGAGCCAGGCAAGCCATCTGGCAGGTTTGCCGCTGCCGCCCCACACTCACGACTTGTCGTTCGGGAGCGTGATGTAGAAAGCGAAAAGGCCGGCTTTGCTCATATCCCGGGCAAGGCAGCAATCCTGGCTGGTACTTCGTCCAGTTCGCAGGCTGGGACTTCGCCTTTGGGCGAGGCTTTGCGCGCGCGCCAGTCCAGATTTTTCGAGTCAACGTGGTCACCCATTTGAGCCTAAGGAATCGTTATTGCATTAATCCCGAATAATCCATTAGAGATGTTTCAATAATGTTCATTACGCCTGTAAAGCTTATCTCTTCAATGTAGTAGCCCGATTCATCGGGCGATTCTGTGGTCAATCTATCGCGCAATGAATTGCGCTCCTACAAAGCATCTTGGTTCTAATGGATTATCTGGGTTAATTTCTAAGCAGCCGTGCTCTGTCGATAACGAGAGCGAATTGAAGTGATCAGCGATTTTCAGGTGGATTGTGAAATGGAAGAGTCTCAAAAAAACGGTGTGAAGCTGAACCCTTTGATTGCGAATGGAAACATCGATTTGAGGGTTGAGGGCGGTCGCCGAAAACCAAGTCCCTTCGGGACACAGGGGCCATGGCTGGCCAAGGGTAAAATGGGAGGTCTGATTTTTACCGATCGCAGAAAAGCAGTCAGGCGGGCGGCGGACCGAGTCGAAGGGGTTAGCTCAAGCGCACCCCTTTGATTCTGCTCCTGATTCTTCGGCGTTCGGCCCCAAGCCGCCTCTCACCCAGTAGATGAACTTCCGCTTCGCAGAAAGCCAGATATCCGCTTTGGATCGTTAGCTGGGCTTGATGAACAACCTATCGGTCAGGCATCCTTTCCTGGACGGCAACGCCATGCGGAAACCACCAAAAGTGGAGTGAGCAATGCGTGGACGGCTGTGCATTTTCTCATGCAGTCTTTGGATGGGCCATTTCCGCCGCCCGCACCCATAGGTCGAATTCTGCTTCCGTGACATAGCCCAACGCCAGCGCCGCCTGCTTCAGCGTGCTGCCGTCGCGGTGGGCGCGCTTGGCAATTTCGGCGGCGCGGTCGTAGCCGATATGCGGGGTCAGCGCGGTCACCAGCATCAGCGAGCGTTCCATCTGCTCCGCGATGCGTTCGCGGTTGGCCTCGATGCCGCGCACGCAATGTTCCTCGAAGCTCGCCATGCCGTCGGCGAGCAGGCGCACACTCTGCAGGAAATTGTGCGCGATCATCGGCCGGAACACGTTCAGCTCGAAATTGCCGGAGGCGCCGCCGATGGTGATCGCGACATCGTTGCCGAACACCTGGCAGCACAGCATGGTCAGCGCTTCGCACTGGGTCGGGTTCACCTTGCCAGGCATGATCGAGCTGCCCGGTTCGTTTTCCGGGATGCTGATCTCGCCCAGCCCGGAGCGCGGGCCGGAGGCCAGCCAGCGCACGTCATTGGCGATTTTCATCAGCGCGGCGGCGAGCGTCTTGAGCGCGCCGTGCGCCGCGACCAGCTCGTCGTTCGCGGCCAGCGCGGCAAACTTGTTGGCGGCGCTCCTGAACGGCATGCCGGTGCTGCGCGCAAGCTCGGCGGCAACATGCCCGCCGAATCCGGCATGGGTGTTCAGCCCGGTGCCGACGGCGGTGCCGCCGACGGCCAACTGGTGCAGCGGCATCAGCGTGGCGAGGATGGCCGCTTCCGCGTGCTGCAGTTGCGCCGCATAACCGGAAAACTCCTGCCCCAGTGTCAGCGGGGTGGCGTCCTGCAAATGGGTGCGGCCGATCTTGACGATGCCGCCGAACGCGGCGGATTTTTTCTCCAGCGTCGCGCGCAGCGTGCGCAGCGACAGCAACAGTTGCCCGGCAATGCCGGTGGCTGCCGCGACATGCATCGCGGTGGGGAAGATGTCGTTGGACGACTGGCCGAGATTGACCTCATCGTTGGGGTGAACCTTACGCGCCGTGCCGCGCGCGCTGCCGAGCAGTTCCGAAGCGCGGTTGGCGAGCACTTCGTTCATGTTCATGTTGCTCTGCGTGCCGGAACCGGTCTGCCATACCGACAGCACGAACTCCCGATCATGCTGGCCAGCCAGCACTTCGTCCGCTGCCTGCACGATGGCGATGGCCTTTTCCTCGTTCAGCAATCCCAGTTCATGATTGGCCAGCGCGCAGGCGCGTTTCACAATCGCAAGCGCGAGGATGAGTTCCTGCGGCATCCGCTCGGTCGAGATGTGGAAGTATTGCAGCGAGCGCTGCGTCTGCGCGCCCCACAGGCGTTCTGACGGGACTTCGATAGGGCCGAAAGAGTCGCGTTCCGTTCTGCTGGTCATAATGCATTCCTCCAACGAAATTTCGGGCATCCGTATTTGTGATTGATTACTCATACATTGCGAATCCCTAAACCGGACATTCCATTTGCTCTTTACGATAATACATGCAATTGAAACTCTCCGCGCCAAGGAGGTGTAAACTTCCCATTGAATCGTTTCGGCTGGCAGTATTGTTGTTCCGTTCCATGCAAGGAGGCAATATGAAACACGTTTACGATTATGTGATTGTGGGCGGGGGTCTGGCGGGTGTATCGGCTATAGAGGGCATTCGCGAACTGGATACGGCGGGGAAGATACTGCTGGTCGGCGAGGAAAAACACTTGCCCTATGACCGTCCGCCGTTATCCAAGAAGCTGTGGTTCGGCAAACAGAAGGTGGAGGATATTTTCCTCCATGACCGCGCGTTCTACGACAAGCATGCCGTTACTTTGGCGCTGGGCGCAAAGGCGGCGCGGCTTGATCCCGATGCAAACACGCTGACTACCACCCAGGGCGAGACTTGCGGCTACGGCAAGCTGCTGCTGGCGACGGGCTGCAAGTCGCGGACGCTGACCATCCCCGGCGGCGATCTCGATGGCATCTGTTATTTCCGCAGCCTCGACGATTATCTGAGCACCCGGGAAGTGGCCGCGGAGGGCAAGTCCGCTGTGGTGGTCGGCGGCGGTTTCATCGGCTCGGAGCTGGCCGCTGCGCTGAACATCAGCAAGCTGCATGTCACCATGATCTTCCCCGGCGCACTGCTGTGCGACCGCGTGCTTCCGGACTATCTGGGGCGGGCAGTGCAGCAACGCTATGCGGAGAAGGGCGTCAGGATACTGGCGTCGGACAAGCCCGTTTCTTTCAGCAGGAACGGCAGCAAATTCATTACCCGCACCGAGAAGGGCGAGGCTATCGAATCGGATATCGTGATCGTCGGTGTGGGCGTCATCCCGGAGATGGAGCTGGCCAAAAGTGGTGGCCTGGAGGTGGGCAACGGCATTGTGGTGAATGAATATCTCGAGACTTCCCGGCCGGACATTTACGCCGCCGGCGACAATGCCTTTTTCCCCTACCGGGCGCTGGGGCAGACTATGCGCATCGAGCACTGGGATCATGCACTCAATCAGGGAAAGTGGGCGGGGCGCAACATGGCAGGTGCGCATGAACCCTTTACCTACCAGCCGTATTTTTTCTCGGACCTGTTCGAGTTTGGCTACGAGGCGACCGGCGAGGTCGATTCGCGGCTGGAAACCTTCGCCGACTGGCAGAAGGAAAACGATACCGGGGTCATCTACTATCTGCGCGATGGAAAGATTCGCGGCGTGATGATGTGCAACGTGTGGGACAAGGTCGAGGTGGCGCGCGAACTGATCCGCAAAGGGGAAAGTGTGTCGCCGGAGAAATTGCGCGGCCTGATCCGCTAGCAGGGTGTTGAAACACTACTGATGAAACTACTAGCCATCTGACTAGGCTGTCCAAATACGACAGCCAAGTCATTGGTTATGCGAGGCGATGATGCAGCGTTGGAAGTCGCTCAAAATGCTCATTTACTCTGTGTAAACTCCGCTTTTTCGCCGACTTCCGCCTTGCCTGATCGCCTCTCGCTACGTTTTTCAACACCCTGCTAGTTCGCGCTGATTTTTTTGCTGATTTCACTACTGACAACTCGGGAAAATATAGAAAGGACGTTATGGACCGCATCCGTATTTGTGATCTTCTTGTCCGCTGCATTTTGGGGATCAACGAGAATGAGCGCCACGAAAAGCAGGACGTATTGATCAACCTGACCCTCTACACCGATCTGCACAAGGCTGGCAAAAGCGACCACATCGAGGATACCGTCGATTACCGCGCGCTTAAAAAACGCGTCCTCGCTATGGTGGAAAGCTCCCGATATTTATTGCTGGAAGCGCTGGCGGAAGCCGTTGCGGAATTGTGTCTCGAACAGCAGGGGGTGCGTCAGGTGGATGTGTGCGTGGAGAAGCCGCATGCGCTGCGTTTTGCCAGAAGCGTGGCGGTGGAAATTACCCGGAAGCGCTGAGGGGCCATGGCGCGCGCCTTCATCGGCATCGGCTCGAACATCGAACCGGAGAAAAATGTAAGTGCCGCGATCCGCAGCCTTGCGCAACAAACGCGCGTGACCGGCATATCCATGGTCTATTGCACCGGCGCGCTCGACCGTCCGGAGCAACCGCATTATTTCAACTGTGTGGTGGAGATCGAAACGGAAGCGCTTCCTGCGGAAGTGAAGCACGGCATATTGCGCCCCATCGAAAACAGCCTTGGACGCAAACGCAGCGCGGACAAATATGCGCCGCGGACGATCGACCTCGATTTGCTTCTTTACGGCGACCTGGTGATGGATGCGGAAGATATCAAACTCCCCGACCCGGAAATTCTGCAACGGCCGTTTCTTGCCATCCCGCTCTTCGAGTTGGCGCCTGACCTGGTGCTGGCAGGATATAACTTGCGGATCGGTGAAATTGCGGCAAGGCTGCCGCAAGACGGAATGAGACCGCTGGAGGGTTACACCAGGCTGTTGAGAGAAGAAGCGAACCGTGGTTTTGGCGCTGAAGGGGGCGGCTACGAATAATATTCACCGCGATACCAGTTCTCTCAGCACGTACGGCAGCATCCCGCCGTGCCGGTAATAACTCACTTCGAACGGCGTATCGATGCGCAGCAGCAGCGGCGCTTGCTGCGTGCTGCCGTCCTTGCGGCATAGGTGATTATTTATTCTCGCTTTCGATTGTGATCAGCGTAATCTCGGGCGCAGCAAAAATGCGTATGGGCGGCCCCCAGGTGCCGGCGCCACGGCTGACATACAGCCGGCGCCCATCGGCAAGCTGGGTGAGGCCGGTGTGCACGCCAAAGGTAAGCCGTGTTAACAGGCCAAACGGAAATATCTGGCCACCATGGATATGACCGGAAAGTTGCAAATCGAAAAGGGCATCCCTATCAACCACCGGCTGGTGTTTAAGGAGAACGATGAAGTCGTTTTTTGAGGCTGAAGCGAGAGCCTTTTGGGTATCCATCCTTGCCTCCTGGCCAAGCGTCCCTGCGCTTGGATCATCAATTCCCGCCAAAATGATTCCTCCTGCTGCGGCCGACCCACCGCGCAGCACGGTAAAGCCCGCACTGCGCAGAAAACGGAGGGAATTTTCCAGCCCTGCATAGTATTCATGGTTGCCGACGATGGCGAACGCCCCCTTGGGGGGCCGGAAAGTGAGGAAGTGCTTGGCCAGTTTGTTAAGGTCGTCCCCTTGCCCATCTACAATATCTCCGGTCGCCACGATGATGTCTGGTTGAATTTCGCGCAGCCTGGCGATGACGCGCTCAAGAAATTCATCACCCAGCATCATGCCGAGGTGCAGGTCGGAAATCTGCGCGATGGTCACTCGACCGATGGCTGGAGATAGCTTGGGAGTGGTGATTTTTATTTCCTCAACACGTATCTGCCTGGCCTCGACAAAACCATAGCCCAGCATCGCAAGAGCGAGCAGTCCAACGGTTATGAACGCCATCGATTCATTCAGGGGCCACTTGAAACCCAGGAGTGCCGCCAGTGCATGGCCGAAGTCGAATGCTAGGGCGATGGAGCAAAACAGGAACAAGAATCCCATCCAGGTGTAGATTCCCCAGGAGGTAATGACGGCAGCGCTGTGCCAGTTTTGCTTTGCCACGTGCCAGAGAATCAGCGGCGAGATGGTCATGACAAGCCCCAAAAACACCAGTACCAATTCCAGCCACAATGAGTGCGGGAAAGCCAGCCACACTTTGCTGATAGCATAGATGTGCATGACGCCGTAAATCAAGAACGCCACGCTTAAGAAGGACAGCATTCCCATACTCCTCGTTGTTATTTTTTCCAGGAAAGGATGAGCGGCTCTTTTCTCGATGAGGCCTTGGTTTCGCCGCTGGGAACACCGACGACGATCGGCGCGATGACGGAGTATTCGTCAGGGATGCCGAGTTCCGTTTTTACCTTGTGAATATTCAGGGCGGCAACAGCAGAGCCGATGACGCAACTGCCCAGCCCAAGGGCATTAGCCGCCAGCATCAGGTTTTCCGCCGCCAGCCAGCAGTCGGCGGCTACGAATGGGCCCAACGGCTTGGCGCAAATGATGATGAGGGTATTGGCGCCATGGAAGATATTGAAATCCGGCCGGGTGAAATGATCGAACGAGTGGCTGGCTCCATGCGCATTGCGGTGGCGCACCTCTTCGACGAAGAGCGGTTTGGCCAGATCAGACAAGCGCTGCAACAGCGCATGGTGTTGCACGACGGCGAATGCCCAGGGTTCTTCGTGCATGGCTGTAGGTGCATGCACAGCGGCGTCGAGCAAGGTTTGCACGGTAGCGCTATCGAGAGGCGTTGGCGCATAGGCACGGACGGAATGGCGAGCATGGATGAATTTTAATATGCTCCTGCCGGAATGTTGCAAGCTTCGTTCATTCATGGATCTCTCCTTCTGAAGGTCTGCGAAGGCAAGCATAGTGACTAACCACGAGCGATGCAACCAGTAGCGCGTGACTATGTGGAGGAAATGTTCGTCTGTCCGGTTTTGGGCTCAGCGGAAATTGCGCTCATGCGAGAATACTGCATCAACACGGGTTTACACTCTTGTGCAGAACATACCGACTCTGATCAATCGAAAAAAGAATACCCGGTTTTTATTGCGATACCAGCTCGCGCAGCACATACGGCAGTATCCCGCCGTGCCGGTAGTAATCCACTTCAATCGGCGTATCAATACGCAGCAGCAGCGGCACTTGTTGCGTGCTGCCGTCACGGCGCGTGATGATGAGCAGCACATCCTGTTGCGGCTTCAAGTTTTCATCGATACCGCTGATGTCGAAGGTTTCCTCGCCGGTCAGATGCAGTGCGGCGACATTGGTGTCGCCCTTGAATTGCAACGGCAGCACACCCATGCCGACCAGGTTGCTGCGGTGGATGCGCTCGTAGGATTTCGCGATCACCGCTTTCACGCCGAGCAGTTGCGTGCCTTTCGCCGCCCAGTCCCGGCTGGAGCCGGTGCCGTATTCTTCCCCGGCGAAAATCACCGTGGGCGTGCCGTCGGCGATGTATTTCATCGCCGCATCGTAGATCGCCATCTGCCGGGTGCCCGGACAAAAGTTTTTCGTATCGCCGTGGTACAGCGTATAGCCGCCCTCGACGCGGCTGCCGTCGGCCTTCGCGGGCAGCATCAGGTTCCTGATGCGCACGTTGGCGAAGGTGCCGCGCATCATCACCTCGTGGTTGCCGCGCCGCGCACCGTAGCTGTTGAAATCCTTTACCGCCACGCCATGACCTTGCAGATATTTGCCGGCGGGCGTGGTGGGCTTGAAGCTGCCCGCCGGACTGATATGGTCGGTAGTTACCGAATCGCCGAAAATCGCCAGCGGTTTGGCATTGTGAATCTCGCCCATGCGGCCAGCTGCCATGCTGAAGTTTTCGAAAAATGGCGGGCGCGCGATATAGGTGGATTCGTCCCACTGATACAGGTTTCCGGCAGGCGCGGAAATCGCGTTCCACAGCGGCAGATCGCGGGTCAGGTCGCTGTATAGCCTGCGGTAGGTTGCCGGGTCGGCGGCATGTTTCATCATCGTCTGTACTTCGGAGCTGTTCGGCCAGATGTCTCTCAGGTACACCGGCTGGCCGTCCTTGCCCGTGCCGAGCGGTTCGCTTTCGAGATTGATATTGATCCTGCCCGCAATCGCGTAGGCCACCACCAGCGGTGGCGAGGCCAGGAAGTTGGCCTTGATGTTGGCGTGGATGCGCGCCTCGAAGTTGCGGTTGCCGGACAGCACCGCCGCTGCGATTAAATCATTGGCGACGATGGCCTCCTCGATCCTGGCATCCAGCGGGCCGGAGTTGCCGATGCAGGTGGTGCAGCCGTAGGCCGCGAGGCTGAAGCCGAGCTGCGCCAAGGACTCCAGCAGGCCGGCCTTGGTCAGGTATTCGGTCACCACCCGCGATCCGGGGGCGAGTGAAGTCTTGATATGCGGCGCCACCTGCAAACCTTTCGCCACGGCCTTCTTCGCCAGCAGTCCTGCCGCCAGCAGCACGCTCGGGTTGGAGGTGTTGGTGCAGGAGGTGATCGCGGCGATCAGCACATCGCCGTGGCCAATCTGCACCGCAGTCAGCATTTCCTCCGCAGTCTCGCAGCGTATCGCGGGATTGGGGTGGTCGTCGAGCATCTCCAGTTCGCTGCCGCTGCGCACCTTGCCTGCGTCCTGCAGGCCGCCGCCGGCAATCGGGGTGCAGGTGTTTCCCCTGCGTTCCGGCAGGCCGGTGATGTAGCGTTTGCCCAGTTCGGCGGCGGGCTTATTGAAACCGTTTTCCGCCACCGGCCTGCTGAACAGGGTGTTGAAGGTCTCCTTCATTTTTGACAATGCGACGCGATCCTGCGGCCGTTTCGGCCCGGCCAGCGACGGCTCGACGCTGGCGAGATCCAGCTCCACCACGCCGCTGTAAGCTATGCTGCCCGCCTGCGGAATGCCGTACAGCCCTTGCGCCTTGAAGTAAGACTGGAAGGCGTCCACTTCCTCGTCCGTGCGGCCGGTGTAGCGCAGGTAATCCACCGTGACATCGTCCACCGGGAAGAAGCCCATGGTCGCGCCGTATTCGGGCGCCATATTGGCGAGAGTGGCGCGATCCGGCACGGAGAGCGCCGCCGTGCCTGCGCCGAAGAATTCGACAAACTTGCCGACCACTTTCTGGCGGCGCAGCAGCTCGGTGACGGTCAGCACCAGGTCGGTCGCGGTGACGCCCTCGCGCAGCTTGCCCTTGAGGTGCACGCCGACCACATCGGGCGTGAGGAAATAAACCGGCTGGCCGAGCATCCCGGCCTCCGCCTCGATGCCGCCCACGCCCCAGCCCACCACGCCAATGCCGTTGATCATCGTGGTATGGCTGTCGGTACCGACCAGCGTGTCGGGGTAGTACACCCCGTCCTTTTGCAACACGCCGCGCGCCAGGTATTCCAGGTTGACCTGATGCACGATGCCGATGCCGGGCGGCACCACCTTGAAGGTGTCGAACGCCTGCATGCCCCACTTCATGAACCTGTAACGCTCGGTGTTGCGCTCGAATTCCATTTCCATGTTGAGTTGCAGCGCATCCGGGCGGTTGTAGTAATCCACCTGCACCGAGTGATCCACCACCAGGTTCACCGGCACCAGCGGCTCGATGATTTTCGGGTCTTTGCCCAGTTTGGCGGCGGCATCGCGCATTGCGGCGAGGTCGGCCAGCAGCGGCACGCCGGTGAAGTCCTGCAACACGATGCGCGCCACCACGAACGGGATCTCCTCGGTGCGCGGCGCGTTCGGCTGCCAGTTGGCGAGCTGGCGCACATGCGCCTCGGAAACTTTCTGGCCGTCGCAGTTGCGCAGCACCGCTTCCAGCACGATGCGGATCGACACCGGCAAGCGGGAGATTTTGCCCACTCCGGCGGCTTCCAGCGCGGGCAGCGAATACAGCGTGCCCTGCTTGCCGCTGGAGAGTTTGAATGACTGGCGAGTGTTAAACAGGTTATGTGTCATGGCGGATGCTCCGAATACGCTGGACAAAATGTAGGAGCGATTATAAGAGTTTGCACGCCAGGCCTGGAATTTGATTTGAAGGTGTTAGCCGAATCCCTGACCTGCCCAAAAAGCATATATACGCCATTTGAACTATTGACTAAAGAGTGTAGCGGTATGATAAAGTGGTAAAACTTATGCAGGATGTTGTGAAACCCTGAATAAGTGAGTGATTGGGGCGGGTATGCTGCCAAATCGACATGTTGGCTGAGTGGATGGCTGACAATAACCGAACATAATGTGTAAAAGGATAAGGAATATGAAAAAAATGAATAAAAAATATCTGGTTGCCGCCATTCTGGCTACCGCAGTATCTTCGAACGCATTTGCCGAGGAGAAGAAAAATGAAATAAGTGCTTTTGTTTATGCCAACAAACAGATTGATCCAGCCCAAGACCCCATGGTTACCGTGTATGCGAGCTATGGCAAATACCTTACGGAGCGAATTGCGATCACAGGGTCTGTCAATGTAACAAAGTCGGGCGGTTTTAGTCTGGGCGGTGTGGGTTTTGGCGGGAAATACTATTTCAAGGTAGGGCAAAAGGGTGATTTCGTTCCTTTTGTGGTTGCGGAGCTTCAGGCTGGCTTAGGCGGTGACGCTTCTACTGATATTTATTACACTAATCTTTCAGGCGGGGGCGGAGCATCTTTGTTCATTACTGAAACTGCTTCGATCGATGGGCGTCTCGTTTATCAAGTGGGATCTCAATCTGTGACTACATACACCGGGTTTGGTACCTATGACTCAAACGTCTCTACGTCAGCGGCTTTGCTTACGCTAGGTATTACTCAACGCTTCTAATTCGTGGATGTGGCGCGTGCATTTAAAAGACCGCCCCCAAGGGCGGTTTTTTAAGAGCTTTACCATGAAAGTGAGTCCCGTGGTTTTGTTTCGCAGTATTATCATTTTGCTGCCCATGAGTCCGCTTGGGTGATGCTTTTTCATTGCCTGCTTGTCAAACGCAAACCTCGGGGAAGCGCGCCGTAAATTTATCAAGATTGGGTGATTGCTATGAGTATTCGTGCTGTCTTGACAGGTGTTTTTTTGTTAGGTTTGTCGGTGTTTCCTTTGTCTGGGAATGCACAATGCACAGGGGGCGGAGTCAGGCCAGTATGGGTGGACAGCCCGGAATCAGTCAGTGAAGAATACTTTTTTGCAGCGGGAGTTTCAGATGATGTTAAAGCGTCATTGTCTGACCGAATTTCATCCGCCAAGCAAAATGCATTGAAAAATCTTTCTGAACTCATTGAAGTGTCGGTAAAAAATTCTCTGGTTCTGGAGCAATCACAGCGGAAAAATGACGGAAGGGTTTTAACCGATTCAAACTTTCTCTCCATTACTAAAACATCTACTAGTGCCTCTTTGAAAAATGTTGAAGTCATTGCAACTTGGGAGGATCCGCAGAGTTGCGCCATCTGGCTGCGTGCGCGGGTGTCCAGGCAGCATGTTGAGCAGGGTAAGCGAGAAGGTTTGGCAAAGACTTTGTTCGCCATTTTGAATGACCAGTTGGCTGTTGCGCAAAATGAAGCCGCCATGCTGGATACCAGATTGTCCGCCGTGGATGCGGCATTGGATGTATTGCCGCGCATTGCGCTGGAATTCATTCCGGAAGCCAGTTCAGCAGCTTACTACAGCCAACTTTTGAAACGCATTCAACAAAAGTTGGGACTGTCACGAAATGACCTCGATCAGGCGAAAAAAACGCTGGGCGAGGCCGACTCACTCATCAACGAGGCCGCATCCCAGACCGATGAAAGCGCCAAATCGAAATTGCTAGGCTCCGCTGCAAGCAGTTATAGGTCTTTGCTTGCGAAGCACAGCAATGGCTTACCCCCGCTGTTTGGTCCGGGCGATATTCTGTTCAAACTGGGCGAGGTCGAGGAGATCAGAGGAAATTCCTGCGGAGCCAAAAACTATTATCAGCAGTCCGCCGATTCAAAGCATCTCAATGACCGCCAATCACTCGCGAAGAAACGAGGCGATGCTCTCGCCTGTTCGGCAGAGGATATGGAAAGGGCTTTGTGGCGGCAGCATTTCGAAGGGCGGGCCACAGTGATCGTGTGTTATTACCAGTCCAATGCGGATCAGGGTGTCTGGCATAAGGCGTGTGATGATTTGAACAACATTATCAGGCCGCTGGGGGCTGATACGACTATCAAGACGCAAAAACTTTCTCCAGCGCAACTGGAAGAAATTCAAGGAGGAGGCATACCCGGTAATTTGATTGAAAAGGGTAAATTATTGCTGGGTGTATTTGCGTCGGGGAAAATGAACAATCGCATCGATAAGGAGTCTCCCGGAAAAAATCGTGAGTATCAGTTTGAGGGGGGAATGTCCACTTTCCTGGTTGAGGATGGTAAAACAATATTCACTGATCGCTTCCAGGGCAAGACAGGATGGAATCCGGTTTCACCGCAAATGGTTTTGGACGTATTAGCCATTAACGTAGTCAAACGCTGGCGGGAAAAATTCTCCCGATTCCTTCGGCATGAGACGGACTGATAAATTGAAGTAAATAGTTGAGATAAGATAAATAGTCGATAATAAGAACATATTCCTGGAGCTGCATATGAAACTACATAGCCGCGCATTTAGACTTGTTCTTCTGAATCTGCTTATTGCACCCTTGCTGTTTTCCAATGAACTGTTGGCAGCACCGAAAAGCGTGGCTGTGGTTGTGTATCCGCAGTCATCCCTGGCCAAGCAGTATGCGCGTATCGCTCAGGCCCGCATGGAGCAGGTATTGACTGATAACGGCATCACGGTGCTCGATCAGAAGAAAGCTGAGGAATTGAAGAATGGCTGGAAAAAACTGGAGGATCCGGGTGCATTAATCACAGCCGAAGAGTTTGTTAAAAGCGCCGGCAAGTATGAAATTGATGGCGTTTATCGTGTCTACATGGACGCTGCTTTGACAAAAGGATTGGCGGGGATTTTTACCGCAACGTCGCTGGCGGACATTCGTTTTATTGGCGAAGATGCGCAGATACGTTCTTCTGCATCGCCCGCAATGGGGGTAAAGGGAATGCCGCCTTCTGACGGTTTGACCGAAAGTGCGGCGATCAGCAATGCAATACAACGGGCAATCGATTCTACTATTCAGCCTATGGGCATTAAAGTGCTGGATTTCACGAATCCGCGATTGTTCAATGTGACTCTCAAGCCGATGGCAACTTCCGAATCCCCGGTTCCGGAAAAACGTCCAGCGCCATTATCCGATTCTGATCCGATTATTAAATTAGCCAATCTGAAAGATAGTTTTGCGTTAAGCGAAGAGGTTACCTGTGCCAATAAGTCGCCAGACGACAAGATGGTTGTGATTGGCGGATATTTGCGCAAGACACAGGGCGGGCGTCTGTACGGCTCCATGATTCATGTGCTGGATAGAGAAGCCAACAAAGAAGTCATCACTTTTGAAACGGCGCCGGTTGCAACAAGAAAGGCAGAAGAAAAAGGGGGAGCCAGGATACTGGACTGCATGTTCATATCGAACTGGCGCTACTTGGCGGCAGTCACGAATAGCAAACTGTTCTTATGGGACATAGAGCGCGGTGCTGTTATGAATGCCTTGTTTTTTGATGAGGCAATTGATCATGCCGAACTCGAATATGGAAAATCAGGCGATACGGATCTGCTGGCAGTGGTGAGTAATAATGGCAGGAAGGTTTTTCAGATTTCACGGGAATAGGCAGCTCTGTATCGGATATTGGCGGAAATGCAGAGACACTGATGATAAGTGTAGAATGAAACTGTCGAGATCACAAAGGGAGGGTGGAATGAGTTTTATTAAATTGGGTCTGGCCCTGATTGCTTGTGTTGCCGGAACCGCTTTGTCTGGCAATAGTCTTGCCTCCGAGTCAATCGAGGTCGTAAGAGCAAGAGGCAGTGTCGCAATCAAGCAGAATGATCAACAAAAAGACCAGCCTGTGGCCTCCAGGAGTATCCTCCCCGCGAGACACATTCTGGTCACGGGTCCCGATGGCCGTGCAGTGGTTAGAATTGGTGAAGCTGGTTATATTGTGGTTGAGAAAAACAGCAAGATCGAAATAGGTCGAGAGGAAGGTCATGCGCAATATCTGCGTCAGTTCACCGGGATGATTTATTACGCAGTGAATTTCGTACGGGGATCTCAGCAGCCTATGGAAATCCGTACAGCGACTGCCACCATAGGCATTCGCGGCACCCGCTTCCTAGTCGCGGATTTGCCGGAGCGTAAGGAAATCGGCGTGCGTAAGGGGCTTGTCAGCGTAACCAGTCCGGGGGAGGCCTTCGAAATACACAAAAAGACGCAAGAAGATGAATTTGAGGCGTTCAAACGAGAGGCACAGGAAGCCATAGCCGAAGAAAAGCGTAAGTTTTCGGAATATAAGGCGGATACCGAGCGCGAGTTCATCGAATACAAACGCGAATTTGGCCTGGGGGCGAACCGGATGGCAACATTCGACGGAAACCGCGTAGATGAACGCCCGTTAAGTGACGAGTCCAGGAAGGACATGGAAACCCTCGAAGCCTATGCCAAGGAGTGGATTGCAGAGGTGCGCGATTAGATTTTTTGTTGGCGATACTCTGTTTGGATGATGCTGAAGCCATTCATGCCAGAGCATAACGAATTTGGTTGGCGTGCCTGTTCTTTATTGTCAGGTGCCACCAATTAATGATGGCTTCAAGTTGCTTCTTGAAGTCAGTTTATGCTAGCCTGATTTTAAAGTAGAGGTTGGTTTTGTTTGATTACATACTAACCGTGTTTATCCAAGTGCTTTACCGGGTTCATTTTTCAACTAAAGGGGTGGAGGTTTCTTATGCGTAATTTTATTTGTTTGTTGTTTTCCGCAGTTACTTTGCTTGGCTTCATGGGTTGTTCGAGTGCGCCTGCCAAGGTGGCGCAGGTTGCGGAATGCGTGTTCCCTGGTTCCGATAAGCCAGCGCCAGTCTGGGTTTGTGATGCTCCTGTTGAAGGGATGGCAGTGGGTGCAGTGGGTGCAGCCGCCAAATCTGACGCTGGTATCGCATTCATGAAGCAGATGGCCGCAACCGATGCCCGCGTACAGCTTGCACAGAACATGAAAGTGCAAGTGCAGAACATGATCAAGCAATATGTAGAGACCACGGGCGCTGCGAGCAAGGAGACTGTCGACCGCGTAAATACATCGGTTACCAAGCAAATTACCGATCAGTCGCTGACGGGCACCAAGATATTCAGGAGCATCACCGGCCCCGATGGGACGCTGTATGTACTCGTTGGTCTGGACGAAGCCGGAACGCAGAAACTGACTGAGGCCGCTATCAAGACCAGCATGGGTAACGATCAGGCCGCCTGGCAGCAGTTCAGGGCTCAAAAGGGCCAGGATGAACTGGCGGCAGAAATTGCCAAGCAAAAGGTTGATTTTGAGAAACAGAAAAACTAACCTGAACCTTGTACGTGGCCACGCTGACGCGTGGCCTTTTGCCTGTGCCCATTATCGGGCATGGGACTTGTTGGATGAGTAACAACGAAATTTTTATTGGAAATTCACATGGTTTTACGCCGCACCTTGATAATTCTGGCTGTTCTGGCGCTTTCGTTTGGACATGCTTTTGCCGGCTCAGTTGTGATTGCGCCTGAGCCGCTTCGCGACTTGCGTGATCAGCGCGCACTATTGGGAGCGAAAATCAAAGAGTTGGACAATATTGGCAAGCAAATCGTTAGTGTGCAAGCCGAAAAAAATTCCGCAAAGGCTTCGATTCGACGGCAAGAGGCGGAAAGCAAGGAAGCGCGGATCAAGCTCGAAAAGTTGCAGAATTTCGACCGTGATAATCCGGGTGAAATTTCGCCTACGCAATTGAACGCAGCCGTAGACCGGAATAAGCAGGCATTCCGTGCACTGAAAGAGGCAAAAGAAAACCTCGCCAGTGCCGACTCAAAAATCAATTTACTCAGTAGCGAAGCGAGCGGTCAATATGCCGAGTTCCTGAGGCTGCAAAAATCCTTTGAAAGAGATGTGAATCGCGTGGTTGATGGCCAGGTGGATGAGCAAATCCGTATTCTGCAAGTAAGCAAAGAAGTGGAGGTTACCGAGCGTGTGGCTTGTGGTGACGATTCTATTCCAGTGTGCAAGGAGCGATCCAAAAAAGCAGCTGAGTTGAAGGCGACAGAACGTGGTTCGGTGGTGTTTATTAATTCGTTTACGGAAGTCAAGAATTTCAAGCTTAGCAAAGAAGAGCTGCGCAGTGAGGTGCAGGCCACTCTTGCAAACAAGGTGTTTTCTAACCAGCATATGGTAGGTGAAACCGAGTACGAAACCACTATCAAGGCCAGTGTTGTGCCGGCAATCAGCAATTCGCTGCGCGAGCAAATGGCCGGGGCCATACGGTCCGAAGTTTATGGCATTGTTGGAGGCAGAATCGACTACTCGCAGGTGCAGAACCCGTCGCAGCTAGTCAGCAGGGTCCAGGCAGATACCGAAGACGAAGAAATTGCTCCTCCGGTGAAACCAGCCAGGGACAAAAAAGCCAAAATAGAGCCGCAGCGTGAGGAACCGGCTGTGCAAGAAGAACCACCACCACCGCCGCAGCGAGCTCCACGAAAGCTGGAGAAGCCAACGTTCACTTTCTGACATTTTTTAGAGAATGTGTGCAGTTTTGTGTCGTAGCAATTGGATTTTGATGTGCCTTTTTTGAATACTTAGGAGAAAGCAAAATGAAAAAATTACTTTTAATATCCGGTGTGTGTGCCATGGCCGCACTTGCCTCACAGACAGCTCAAGCTGAAGTAAAAGTGCGCGCCGGTGCTGCCAGCAGCACATATTCGTTAGGGGGTGATTACATCACAGCAGAGTCCAAATATAACCCCGTGAACCTCGGTTTGACCTTTGCTTCGGATAGCGGCATGTATGTTGACTTGGCGTATTCGGGCGGGACTGGCAAGCACGACGGATGGAAATCCCTGGGGGCGCCTGCAGAGGAGTTCAAGCGTTCGGATGTGGCGCTGATCGTGGGCGCCAGCAGGCTCAATCCCGACAATGGCATCGCGGGTACCTTTTACGTGGGTTTAAAGGCCGGCAATACCACGCTGGGCGCTCAAAACGCTGGTCTGTCCTGGACTGAGGAAACCTTTGATACGGCAGGACTGGTGTTCGGCGGAGGGGCGAGTTTTCCGATTGCGTCAGGCAGAGCCGGTTCGCTCGGCGTTAACGTCGGACTGGGTCTGATGGGCGCGACATGGAAGGATAATTCTGCAGCTGGCTACAATGAAAAAGCCAAGACCGCACTCGGTGTTAGTTTCGGCGTGAACTACACCTATCCAATCACTTCTAATTTCGGTGTGACCGTAGATTACAAAGGCAACGCATACACCTATAATTTTGGCGATGCCGCTACTCCATTCAAAGTGAATGAGAAGATCAGCGCCTTTGGCGCAACGCTGTATGCGAAGTTTTAATGCATGAGGGCGGCGAGTGTCGCGATTAATCCTTTTCTGTCTCGCTGCCGCCTTGCTTTTGCCGGGCTGCGCCGGCTCCGGTGCGAAGTCAGGCGGTTCGAATACCGGCGCCGGTTTACCGGCCTGGATACTTAATCCTGACAAACCCGGTTATCAGGGAGTCGTGGGCTCGGCACCAAAACAGGACTGGGGTGGCCGTGAGGCTCAGTATCGCGTCGCATTGATGAAGGCGCGTCAGGAACTGGCACAGATGGTACGCGTACAGGTGGAATCCACCACTCGATACCAGATTGAAGACCGCGCAGGCAAGGTCAGCCGTGATGCGGATTTCGAAGCCAAATTGCAGAGCAGCGTAGCGCTTAGTCTTGAACAGGCGCGCGTCATTGAAGAGTGGGTTGATCCCCAGAGCGGCGAACTCTATCTTTGGTTGGTGACCCCGAAGTAGTGCTGCTGGCTGACGCGATTTGTTACACCTTGGGCAGCGCAGCTGCCCATTTTTTCGCTCTCAAGAATTAATCCGTTTACCCATCAATAGCGCAATATCGTAGGGTGCATTCCATGCACCAATAGCAATGGTGCATGGAATGCACCCTACAATGTTATTGTTGTTTTGAAAGCCAAATGGAATTAAACGAGGGTGCGGGCTAATCGTGCCGAATGGTATGATTCGCGCCTCATATTAAAATTGATACAAAAATATTTGCATGATGATGGTGAACAGATGAAAAGCAGTGAGATCCGCCAGAAATTTCTGGATTACTTCGCCTCGAAAGGCCACACCGTGGTGCCGTCCAGTTCGCTGGTGCCGCACGAAGACCCGACGCTGTTGTTCACTAATGCGGGGATGAACCAGTTTAAGGATGTGTTCCTCGGTTTCGACAAGCGGCCTTATACGCGCGCCGCGTCGTCGCAGAAATGCGTGCGTGCCGGCGGCAAGCATAACGACCTGGAGAACGTTGGCTATACCGCGCGCCACCATACCTTCTTCGAGATGCTCGGCAACTTCAGCTTCGGCGATTACTTCAAGCGCGACGCGATCAAATATGCCTGGGAACTGCTGACCGGGGTTTACCGGCTGCCTTCCGAAAAGCTGTGGGTGACGGTGTATGCCGAGGACGATGAGGCCTACGACATCTGGACGAAGGAGATCGGCGTGCCTGCCGGGCGGGTGATCCGCATCGGCGACAACAAGGGTGCGCGCTACGCTTCGGACAATTTCTGGATGATGGGCGACACCGGCCCGTGCGGCCCGTGCACGGAAATCTTTTACGACCACGGCGCGGAAATCTGGGGCGGCCCGCCGGGTTCGCCCGAGGAAGACGGCGACCGCTATATCGAAATCTGGAACAACGTGTTCATGCAGTTCAACCGCGACGAGCACGGCGTGATGCATCCGCTGCCCAAGCCATCGGTGGATACCGGCATGGGGCTGGAGCGTATCTCCGCAGTGTTGCAGCATGTGCATTCCAATTACGAGATCGATCTGTTCCAGAATCTTGTTTGCGCGGCGGCAAGGGTAACCAACACCAGCGATCTCACCAACAACTCGCTCAAGGTGCTGGCCGACCATATCCGCGCCTGCTCGTTCCTGATCGCCGACGGCGTGATTCCCGGCAACGAAGGGCGCGGCTATGTGCTGCGCCGCATCATCCGCCGCGCGATTCGCCATGGCTATAAGCTTGGCGCGCGCACGGCGTTCTTCCATAAAATGGTGCCGGACCTGGTTGGCGAAATGGGTGTGGCTTTTCCCGAATTGACTGCCGCGCAAGTGCGCGTGATGGAGATACTCAAGCAGGAAGAGGAGCGCTTCTTCGCCACCATCGAACATGGCATGGCGATACTCGAAACAGCGTTAAGCGAGCTTGCAGTCCCTCACCCCAACCCTCTCCCGGCGGGAGAGGGAGCAAAAGTGATGAAGCCAAAAGATAACGTATTCAACGGCGAGACCGCATTCAAGCTGCACGACACTTACGGTTTCCCGCTCGACCTGACACAGGACGTGTGCCGTGAGCATGGTGTTGCGGTTGACGTTGCAGCTTTCGACAAGGCGATGGCGCATCAGAAGGAACAGGCGCGCGCGGCGGGCAAGTTCAAGATGGCGGCCAATCTGGAATACGACGGCCCAGCCACCAGATTCCACGGTTATGACCTGCTGGAAAGCAAAGGTAATGTGCTGGCTTTATACAAGGACGGCGTGCCGGTGAATACACTGAACGAAGGCGAGATGGGTGTGGCGGTGTTGGACGACACTCCTTTCTACGCCGAGTCCGGCGGGCAGGTCGGCGACTGCGGCGAGCTGCGCAGCATGCACGGCATCTTTGCCGTAGAGGATACGCAGAAGATTCAGGCCAGCGTGTTTGGCCATCACGGCGTGGTGAAGACCGGCAAGCTGACCGTGGGCAACGGTGTCGCAGCCAGGGTGGATGTCGCGGCGCGCAACCGCACGATACGCAACCACTCGGCGACGCACCTGATGCACAAGGCGTTGCGCGAGGTGCTGGGCAGCCATGTACAGCAGAAGGGTTCGCAGGTGGATGCTGCCAAGACGCGCTTCGACTTCGTGCATACCCAGCCGCTGAGCGACGCAGAAATCCGCAAAGTGGAAAGCATCGTGAACACCGAGATACTCGCCAACGCCGAGTGCCGGGCGCGCGTGATGTCCATCGAGGACGCGCAGCAGACCGGCGCGATGATGCTGTTCGGCGAGAAATACGGCGACGAGGTTCGCGTGCTGGACATCGGCTCGTCGCGCGAGTTGTGCGGCGGCACGCATGTCAAGCGCACCGGCGACATCGGATTGTTCAAGATACTTGCCGAGAGCGGTGTGGCGGCGGGGGTGCGGCGCGTTGAGGCGGTGACCGGCGAGGGCGCGCTGGCGCTGGTGCAGCAGCAGGAGATGCAATTGCGGCAAGTGGCGGATGCGGTGAAGGCGCAGCCACAGGAAGCGGCTGCACGCGTCGTGCAAATCCTCGACAACGTGAAGAGTCTGGAAAAAGAACTGGCGCGGCTGAAATCGAAACTGGCCAGTGCGCAAGGCGATGATCTCATTGACCAGGCGGTGGAGATCAACGGCGTCAAGGTGCTGGCCACGCTGCTGGAAGGCGCCGATGCTACGGGGTTGCGCGAAACCCTCGACAAGCTCAAGGATAAGCTCAAATCGGCTGCCATTGTGCTGGCGGCGGTGGACAATGGTAGGATTAGCCTGATTGCCGGTGTGACTCCCGACCTTGTGGCGAAAATCAAGGCCGGGGAACTGGTGAACATGGTCGCGCAGCAGGTCGGCGGCAAAGGCGGCGGCAGGCCGGACATGGCGATGGCAGGCGGCACGCAACCGGAAAATCTGGCTGCTGCGCTGGCCTCTGTTTCAAATTGGGTGAGGGCAAAGTTATGAGTTTGGTGAGTCCGGCCTTGCAAGCTGCTCCCGCACCAGAGCGGCTGCGCCGCCACCGTGTCGCAACAGCACCAGACATGGCGATGGCAGGCGATACTCAACCAGAGCATCTGCCTGCGGTATTGAAATCGGTTGCAGATTGGATAAAGGCTTGCACATAAGGAGCGATACAAGTGAGCACAGGCCGTTATAACGTATTGCTGGTCGAGGACGATTTGCTGGCAACAGATTTGGCACCCCGCGCCGCGGTTGATTGTTGTCCGGAGATCAATTTGACCGTGGTGGGGAGCGGCGAAGCCGTGCTGGATTGGTTAAGCGGCAGTATCGCGAAAAAGGAACAAATGCCGCATATCATCCTGATGGATATGAAGCTGCCGAAGCTGGATGGCTTGGCGGTGTTGCGCAAGCTGCGGATGCATGCCGCCACGTGCGATATTCCGATCGTGGTGTTTTCCACAGAATATACTCAGGATGACGTGTTGATGAGTTATCAGGCCGGAGCGAATAGTTTTGTGGCCAAGCCGGCTGACCATGTGCAGTTCAGTGAGCTGTTCCGCGAGCAGCTGGCATACTGGATGGGCCCGCGCCAGCGCAAAATGCCTATCGCTGCGAAAGGTGATGCTGCGGGACGAATTTGACCGTTGCCGCCTTTGGGTTGTTTTTGTTGCTCAGGCCGCTGTTATTTGCGTTAGAACGGCAGTTGCAAATGCGGTGCAGACTGTTGGAATATTCTGCGGAAGTCGTTCTGAATGCGTTGCAATGCGTCCTCAGTATCTGCCTCAAAGCGCAACACGATCACCGGCGTGGTGTTGCTGGGACGCGCCAATCCAAATCCGTCGGCATATTCCACACGCAGCCCGTCCAGCGTGATGATCTCTTTTGCATCGGCAAATTTCGCGGTGCTTTGCAGTTGCGCCAGCAGCGTGTGGTTCTCGCCCTCGGCGGTATTAATGTGTAGCTCCGGTGTGCAGAACGCGTCCGGCAATGCGTTCAGCGTGGCGCTCGGGTTCGCTACCTTGCTCAGGATTTCCAGCAGGCGCGCTCCGCTGTATAGCCCGTCGTCAAAGCCATACCAGCGTTCCTTGAAGAACATATGGCCGCTCATCTCGCCGGCCAGCAGCGCGCCGGTTTCGCGCATCTTGGCCTTGACCAGGGAGTGCCCGGTCTTCCATAACGTCGGTTTACCGCCGTGTGATCGTATCCAGCCGAACAGGTTACGAGTGGACTTGACGTCAAAAATGATCTCCGCGCCGGGATTGCGGCTCAACACATCGGCAGCGAACAACATCAATTGACGATCCGGATAAATGATCTGGCCGTCTTTGGTAACCACACCGAGCCGGTCGCCATCGCCGTCGAACGCCAAACCCAGTTCGCTATCGCTGTCGCGCAGCGAGGCGATCAAGTCTTGCAGGTTTTCAGGTTGAGAGGGGTCAGGATGGTGGTTGGGGAAATGCCCGTCAACCTCGCAATACATTTCCTGCACGGTACAGCCGAGCCGGCGATACAGGTTCGCGACGTAAGCACCTGCCACCCCATTGCCGCAATCTACAGTGATGTGCATTGGTCTGGCCAGCTTGATATCGGAGACGATGCGTGCGATGTACTCCGCGCTGATGTCGCGCTGCACATAACTGCCCGTTCCATGTGCCAGGTTGTTTTGTTCGATGCGCAAGCGTAATTTCTGAATAGTTTCGCCTGACAATGTTTCGCCAGCCAGCACCATTTTTAGCCCGTTGTAGTCCGGTGGATTGTGGCTGCCGGTCAGCATCACCGCGCAATTTGTCTGCAATTGATAAGCGGCGAAATACACCATAGGCGTGGGAACGCAACCGACATCGATCACGTTGATGCCGCTTTTTTGTATACCGCGCGCCAAGGCGGCGATGAGTTCCGGGCCGGACAATCTTCCATCGCGGCCAATAGCAATCGTGTGTTGTCCGCGTGCCGCTGCTTCCGAGCCGATGGCATGGCCGATGGCCTCCACCACTTCAGGCGTCAACGTCTTGCCGACGATGCCGCGAATGTCATAAGCCTTGAAGATTTCAGGAGCGAAAAATTCGCGTAGCGATTCGTTTGCTCCCTCGCCCGCTGGAGTCAACAATTGTTTTTCTCGATCGCCTCCTCGCCCGCTTGCGGGATAACCAGCGACTTGGTCGCCGTCTTTTGGCGGCCTAGTCGAATGGCTAGTTGTTCCATCAGAGGATTGAGGAGAGGGCCCCGGGAGAGGGTTGGGGAGAGGGGGCAGGTTTTTCAGCATGGCTTATTTTTCATAGAAAGAAGAGGTGTTAATTTATTCCAGACCATGTCCGGGGTAAGCTGAGTCATGCAGTTGAAATGCCCGAGCGGGCATTCGCGTTTGAAGCACGGGCTGCACTCGATGTCGAGCTTGATGACCTGTGCCTGCGCGGATAGCGGCGGGGTGAACTGCGGACTGCTGGAGCCGAACAGCGCCAGCATCGGCCGGTCCAGCGCGGCGGCCAGGTGCATCAGGCCGGAGTCGTTGCTGATGACCAGTCGCGCACACGCCAGCAGCGCGAGGGCATCGCCCAGATCGGTGCTGCCGCACAGGTTGATGCAGTTGCCGCCGGCAAGCCGGTTGATTTCATCCGCTACCGGCTGGTCCTTGGCGGAACCGATCAGCCATACCGCATAGCCGTGTTGCCGCAGGCGTTGTGCGATGTCCGCATAATAGGCCGCTGGCCAGCGCTTGGCGGGGCCGTACTCGGCGCCAGGACAGAATACCGCGACGGGTTGGTCCAGCGTCAGGCGGGTGCCCGGACATAAGTTTTTCGTATTCAGCTTGTGCAGGGTGGCGTCGCGTTGTGCTTCAGCTATCGTCAGTTTTGGATTTGCCAGGGGACGGGGAATTTTGCCTTGCGCATCCTCGGCGAGTTGCGCAAAGCGTTCCACCATCAGCGGCAGGACGGTTTTGTCGAGTTTGCGCTTATCGTTGAGCAGAACATGGCGCGCTTCGCCGGTAAAGCCGGTACGCAGCGGGATGTGCGCAAAAAAAGGCACAAGCGCGGACTTCCACGAGTTGGGCAGCACGATGGCCTGATCGTAGCGCGCGGCGCGCAGTTGTTTACCGAGCCGGTAGCGTGCCACCAGTTGCAGTGCACCGTGCGGGAACGGGTTAATGATGACTTCATGCACCTCCGGCATGGCGCGCAACAGCGCGGCAGTCCACGGTGGGGAGTACACGTCGATGAGGTAAGCGGGATAGCGTTGCCTGAGGCGCATCAGCATCGGCTGCATCAGCATGCAGTCGCCTACCCAGCTGGGGCCGATAATCAGAATTTTGCGCATTGTGGTTTTGGGCAGCTGTAGCGCGCGTTTCACGCACCATGGTGCGCACACTGCACCCTGCGTGAAGCGAAGCGTGCATTGAGTTAGTGGTGTGCTTTAGGCAGTTCGCCCTTAAACCGGTACAGCGTGCCGCAATACGGGCAACGTGCTTCGCCACCATGATTGAGCGGGATCATGACTTTCGGGTGGGCATTCCACAAACTCATGTTCGGCATCGGGCAGGACAACGGCAGGTCGTGCGCGGTGACTTCGATATAACGCTGGGTGATGTCTTGTTTGCCCATGATGTGCTCCTTAAACGTAATCCAGCCAGCCGTTGTGCTGCGGATGCTTGCCTGCCACGCAATCAAAGAACGCCTGTTGCAGCCTGGTGGTAATCGGGCCGCGCGTACCGCTGCCGATGGTGCGGTGATCGAGTTCGCGGATCGGCGTCACTTCGGCGGCCGTGCCGGTGAAGAAGGCTTCATCGGCACAATAAACCTCATCGCGGGTGATGCGCTTCTCGATCACCTCGATACCCATTTCTTTTGCCAGAGTAAAGATGGCATCGCGGGTGATGCCTTCGAGGCAGGAGGTCAGGTCCGGTGTGTACAGTTTGCCCTTCTTGACGATGAAAATGTTTTCGCCGGCGCCTTCCGCAACGTAGCCGTCCACATCCAGCAACAGAGCTTCGTCGTAGTGGTCATTGTCGGCTTCCTGATGCGCCAGTATCGAATTGGTATAAGTCGTCACCGATTTGGCGCGGCACATGTTCACATTGACGTGATGGCGGGTGAAGCTCGAAGTCTTGACGCGGATGCCTTTTTGCATGCCGTCGTCACCAAGATACGCGCCCCATGGCCAGGCGGCAATCGCGACATGGGTGGAAAGCGTTTTGGCGGCAATACCCATCGCTTCGGAACCGTAAAAACAAATCGGGCGGATGTAACAGGATTCCAGCTTGTTGGCGCGCACCACTTCGCGCTGTGCTTCCAGGATGGTCGCCTTGTCGTAGGGCATCTTCATCTGGAAGATATGCGCGGAGTTGAACAGCCTGTCGGTGTGTTCCTGTAAACGGAAGATTGCCGTGCCTTTCTCGGCCTTGTATGCGCGCAAGCCCTCAAATACGCCCATGCCGTAATGCAGGGTGTGGGTCAGCACGTGGGTAGTGGCATCGCGCCAAGGCACAAGCTTGCCGTTATACCAGATAAAACCGTCGCGGTCGGACATCGACATAATGGGGGTCCTTTGAGGGTGATCAATTGCAAAACGCGGATTCTAACTTTTTCCGGTCGATTTATGAAGAAGTAGCGTTAAATTATCTGGCACATTCGACGTATTTATTTAGGGCTAATTTTATGGCTAATTCAAGTATGATACCAACTTAACGTTTAAAATATAACTAGTAGATTAATTCTTAACGATACTTATTGAAAGTTAAAAAATGATCGAACATCTCGAAGTTGCCGAAGAAACGACATACAAGCAAGAGGATAAATTACGAAGGGATTTGCTGATCTTTGCCTGCGCCTTCATGAATCTGGCGGTGGTGTTGTGGCTGGCGATTTACTGGTTTATGGGATTGCATTTTCCAGCCAATGTCCCCCTGCTCTACCAGTTGATTTCGGTCGCGTCGTTGGTGCATTATCTGAAAACCAAAAAGTTTGAAACATTCCGCTTTGTACAGCTGTGTTTATTCCTGTTTGCCCCGTTTATCATGCAATGGAGCATCGGCACGCTGTCACTTCCAGCGGAGTGATGCTCTGGGCGCTGCTCGCGCCGATTGGCGCGCTGGTGGTTTCAGGCTGGCGCGATTCCATCCCATGGTTTATCGCTTACATCGCGATGACAGTGATATCCGGACTCTTCGATTACTATCTTGCTGCTGGCGGCGAAGCAGGAGTGTCGATGAAAACCATCGGTGTCTTCTTCGCGCTCAACTTTGGCGCAATGTCTTCCATTATTTATTTTTTGGTGCGTCACTTTGTCCTGGAGATGGACAGGATCAAGAACCAACTCGATCAGCAGCATCAATTATTGGCCGAAGAGCAAAAAAAATCCGAGCGCGTGCTGCTTAACGTGTTACCAAACAGTATTGCGCAACGTCTGAAAAATAATACCGGTTTAATCGCGGATGGACATGCGGATGTGACGGTAATGTTTGCTGACCTGGTGAATTTCACGCAGCTGACTGAATCGCTCTCCCCTGAGCAAATGGTAGGTTTGTTGAATACCATCTTTTCGGGTTTTGATGAATTATGCGAGAAATATGGCGTGGAAAAGATCAAGACGATAGGTGATGCCTATATGGTGGTGGGTGGGTTAAATCACGGTAAAGATAATTACACCAGTGACATTGCAGACCTGGCTTTGGAAATGCGCCAATTTGTGAATAATTATTCGGATATGTCCAAATTCAAGTTGGGTATACACACCGGTATTGCCACCGGACCAGTGGTTGCCGGTGTGATTGGTACCAAACGTTTCATCTACGATTTGTGGGGTGACACGGTGAACGTTGCCAGCCGTTTAACCGATGAGGCGGTGCAGGATGTGATCCAGGTGGACAGGGCGACCTACAACCGGATTCGGCATGACTACGCCTTTGAACCGCCCGCTACGGTACATATCAAAGGTAAAGGCGAGATGGTCATGTACCGCCTCACCGGGCGACTGGGTGATGACACGCATCAATTCAGCTCCTCAGGAAGCCCCCGTGCTACTCCACATCCGAGCGTTTCAGAGCAGTCCTCCCCTTAATTTTCTGCGCGGGCAAAAGCTGCCCTAACTCAGCCGAATTTTAGTTCCGGCCAACCTGAAGGTTACCCTGCACTGAAACTTCGTTTTGCGGGGTTCCGCTAGCGGCTTGCCTGCATGACTCTCTCCGCTTCAATACTTAAAATCTGACAAACTGCTAGGCAGTACCCTCCAGCACTTCCATTAAGCCGCTGTACAACTCGCTGGGCGAGACGGGCTTGTGCAGTAGCGGTATGCCGCTGGCCTGCGCCTCGCGCAGCCGCTCTGGCGCTGTGTCACCGGTAATCAGCAGGGCCGGTAAAGAGCTCCCCAGCAGCGCGCGCAAGGCAGCAATGGCTTCTGCTCCGGTGCGTTGCTCGCGCAGGCGGTAATCGCTGACTATCACGTCCGGTGCATGAGTGCGCGCCATTGCCAGTGCATCTTCAATGGACTCAGCCGCCTCGCATTCACAGCCCCAATTGCGCAGCAGATGGAGCATTGCCGCGCGCACGGCTTCATCGTCGTCAATCACCAGTATGCGTGCGTTGAGCGCCCCTGTATTGCCGCGTGCCGCAACAGGTCCCTTGATAGGCAAGGCCGCAGTAGCGATTGGCAATGCCAGCCTGAACACGCTGCCACACAGCGGCGTGGAAGCTAATGACAAGCCATGATCCAGCGTGCGAGCCAATCCGTCTGAAATCGCCAGCCCCAGACCCAGTCCTTTGCGGGTATCGCGCTCAGGATTACCCAGTTGGTGGAATTCATGAAACACCTCCTGCTGGTGCGCTGGCTCGATGCCGATGCCGGTGTCCCACACTTCCAGCACAGCCTGGTTGCCGCGCTGCCGGCACGCCACCAGCACGCCGCCGTGTTCGGTATAGCGAATCGCGTTTGATACCAGGTTGCGCAGGATTAACTCCACCAACATCGGGTCGGACTGCGCCGCCAGAGGGGTTTCTCGCGATCGGTACACCAAACCCTTTGCATCGGCCTGCGGTGCAAATTCGTTTTCTATCTTGTTGAACAATGGTTGCAATAAAAATGATTGCACTTGCGGCTTGACTACGCCTGCTTCGATGCGTGAAAAATCCAGCAGCGTATTGAGCATCTCTCCGGAAGCTTCCGAAGCGGCGCGTGCGCAGGAAAGTAGCTCGTGCTGGTCCGCGGTAAGTTCAGTGCGCGAGAGCACACCCAAAAACAAGCCTTGTGCGTGAATCGGCTGACGCAAATCATGGCTGGCTGCAGCAAGAAATTTGGATTTGGCCTTATTGGCACGCTCAGCCTCGTGCTGCGCAGCCTCGGCTAACTGCTTGGCTTGCATCACTTGGATAGTGCGTTCTTCTATCAGATGCTGGAGGTTGGCGCTTTCTTGTTGCAGCTTTGCCGCCATCTTGTTTATGCCGTGCGCCAGGATGTCCAGTTCTGCTACACGGCTGGACTCCGCAACGCGTGTTTCAAGATTGCCTTGTCCTATTTTCTGTACGGCATTACTCAGCAAACTGACCGGGTAAGTGATGTGGTGAGTGGTAAGATGAACCGCATAAAGGATTAATGCCAGGAAGATCGCAGTTGCCGTAATCGTGGACCAAAGCATCTTCGACTTGAGCTGCTTTGTACGTGCCAGGCTCATTTCTATAATGACCGTCCCCACTTGCCCGCCAGGCAATATGGTTTCGTATTCACCCATCAATGCTTCATCAAGCAATACTTTTTCCGGAACGATATGCTGGTATATCAACAAGCTCTCACCGTTGTTTTGGATTGTGGCGGGAGAATTATCAAGCTCCCTGATGTGCAACGCTTGCGTTTGGTTGCCCTGATTGGCATGCGTTAGCCCGGCTTGGCTCGGATAGTTTGATGTCGCCAGTTTTATATCGGCTAGCGCATTTTTTGCTGCACCGGAAAATTCGCCTGACTCAATCAAGTTCTGTGATGCTGCATTCAGAATCATCAACCCGCGCACATCCGGTTGTTGCAGGACGATACCTGCAATTTTTTGCATGAACGGTTGATTGTTGGAAATCACGCCGTATTCGCTACTGGAACCAAACTGACTCGTGATGAGTTTTCCACGTTCCAGAAGACTTCGATCAAGTTCGGAAAAATGGTTGCGAAGAAAAAAGAATTCCATGCAGATTGCCAAAACAATCAATGGAAAGAGCGTTATCCATGAAACATATTGGCGAATGCTATACCGCTTCATGGAGCTTCATTCTTCGCGCATCTCAGCCAATCAAACCTCGGCTGCGCGCAGCAAATACCGCCTCAGAGCGGCTTGATACCTGCAGAAAACCAAAAATACCCTGCACGTGCACCCGCACGGTATTTTCAGAGAGCATCAGCCGCCGCGCGATCAGTTTATTTGTCATGCCCTGGCACAGCAGATCAAGCACCTCGCACTGGCGTGGTGTCAGGCGAAATAGTGGTGTACCCCCCACTCCCAATGTCGCAGTAAACTGCCCGCGCAAAATAAGGTTTATTGTCGCAACGATTTTGTCTGCGGTATCCGCCTTTGAAACGAAGCCTGCAGCACCCCGCTCAAGCGCCAGGTCCACGGTTTCCGGATCGTTCTGTGAAGACAGCATCAGCACAGGCACCAGCGGCCATTTTTTTCTTAACAGCGTGATACCTTCCACCCCGTTCAGGCCGGGTAACCTGATGTCCAGCACTATTACATCAAGCATATCCGCTGTGCCACGCATCGCCTCGTCTATCGAGCCTGCCTCAAAAATCTCTGCGTTCGGCATGCTTGCGTTAAGTGCCGCGCGCAGTCCGGAGCGGTACAGATCATGGTCGTCAATTATCAAAATGTGTGTGGCTGTCATGGCATATATTAAATACGTTTGGCGCTGGCTGCGCAAGCGTTTGCGTCCATCTATTGATGATTTACGTAATCAAGCGCCCTACGCAATCCTTCCAAATAGTTCTGCCCATAACTGCTGGCTCGCATGTGTATCGACTTCTCCAGGCGGCACGCGGCATGGAGACTGGTTATTGAGGCGCATTCGATGTTGCGTCTGGCGCAACGTGCGATATAGACTGCAGGTCTGTCCGGCTATTTCAACAGTGATAAGACCCAGTTCCCCCGCCAGTTTGAGCAATGCCAGATTGCCGATATTGGCAGCCAATTGCGGGTGTTGGTGGGCATAGGCCAGCACGATGAATTGCACGATGAACTCAATGTCCACCATGCCGCCCCGGCCATGTTTGATGTCGAAAAGCCCGCTGTCATCGGGGTGTCCGTCCCGCATCTTCTGGCGCATTGCGAGGATTTCCTTGCGTAATACTGCCAAGTCGCGCGGCTGGCAAAGCACTTGCAGGCGGATGTTTTCAAATTCTGCGCCAATTTGTGTGTCCCCGGCACTGAAGCGGGCGCGCGTCAGAGCCTGATGCTCCCATACCCATGCGTGCTGCTGCTGGTATTCGGCAAACGCCGCAACCGAGCTTACCAGCAGGCCGCTCGCGCCATTCGGACGCAGGCGCAAATCGGTTTCAAACAAGCGCCCCGATGAAGTGTAGCTGCTGAGCAGGGCGTTGATGCGCTGGCCGAGTCGCGAGTAAATTTCCTGCGCATCGGGATGGTCGTCGTCAAAAAGAAAAATCAAGTCCAGATCCGAGGCGTAGCCAAGCTCTTTGCCGCCAAGTTTGCCATAAGCGATGACGGCAAATTTCGCGTCTTCGCGATGCCGTTTGCGCGTGGTCATCCAGCTTAGCGCCAGCACATGGCGCAGCAGCAAATCAGCCAGATCGCTCAGGTGGTCGCTGAGTTTTTCCAGCGGCAGCAAACCCTGCAGATCCATCGCCAGCAGGCGGAATGTCTGCTCCTGTTTGGCATGGTGCAACACGTCCAGTTGCCGCTCGGTATCTCCGGCACAGTCATTGAGGCGGTTTTGCAGATCGTGGTCGATTTGTTGCCACTGCGGCGGCTGGTATATTTCGCGTGCATCCAGCAACTCGTCAAGCAACGCCGGGTGTTGCGTCAGGTATTCACTCGCCCAGCTGCTGGCGGAGACCACTTGGGCCAATCGCTGCAAGGCCAGCGGATACTCGGCCAGAAAGGCGAGATAGGCCGCGCGGCGGCTGATGCCTTCGAGTATCGACAGCAATCTGGACAGTGTTGCATCCGGGTCGCCGTGTTGCGCGCTTAAGGCGATAAATTGCGGGATCAGCTTGTCCAGACGCTGCCGGCTAAGTTCCGGCAATTGCCGGTAGCGGCTGCCCATGCGCAATTGCATCAGGCGTTGTGCGCTGTCCGCTGCGGCGCGATAGCCCATTTTTTCGAGGGGAGGGATCAATTCCTCGGCGGTGATCTCTTCCCGCCAGAGTTGCGTGTCGTTCGGTTCATCCCGCTGTTCGCCAAAGATTTGTTCGAATTGCTGGCTGACCAGGGCGCGATGCCGATCAAGTGTTTTCAGCAGCGCGGCATAATCCGGGTAATTCATGGCCAGCGCGATGACTCGCTGATCTTCCGGCTTTTCCGGCAATTCCTGCGTTTGCTGGTCATCCAGATATTGGAGGCGATGTTCCAGATTGCGCAAAAACACGTAAGCCGCATCCAGCCCGGCAACCGCGAGGGCGGATAGTTGCCCGTCAGTCACGAGTTGTTGCAGCACCTGCCGAGTGGGGCGGATGCGCAAAGCGGCATCGCGCCCTCCGCGTATCAGCTGGAATACCTGCGCGGTGAATTCGATCTCGCGGATTCCGCCAGGTCCGAGTTTGATGTTGTTGAGCCGGTCGCGGCGCTGCACTTCCTGGCGAATTTGCGTGTGCAACTTGCGCATCGAATCGATTGCGCCGAAGTCGAGGTATTTGCGGAATACGAATGGCTGCGCAAGACGCATCAGTTCGTTAACGAAAGGATCGCGTAGCGATTCGTTTGCCCCCTCGCCCCGGAATTGAAGATTGCTTTTCACGTTTGTCCTTTCTCCCGCTGGATTTAACAATTGATTTTCTCGTTCGCCTCCTCGCCCGCTTGCGGGAGGGGATTGAGGTGAGGGTATTACCGGGAGAGAGTTAGAGAGAGGGGCTTCATGCGGGATAACCAGCGGCTTGCCTGCGGATGTTTGCAGGCTAGCCGAATGGCTAGTAGTTCCATCAGGGGAGTGGGCAGGCGAGACAACCCGCGCCTTGATCCAGGCGTAGCGTTCCCATTCGCGACCCTGGCTGACCAGATATTCTTCCAGTGCTGCAAAGCTGGTCACCAATGGGCCGCTGTCGCCGTACGGGCGCAACCGCATATCCACGCGGAACACATATCCATCGGCCGTGAGTTCGTTGATGATGTTGATCAGGCGGCGGCCCAGCCGGGTAAAAAACTCATGATTGCTTAATTTTTTTGAACCATTGGTTTCGCCGTCTTCCGGGTAAACGAAAATCAAATCGATATCGGATGAGACATTCAGTTCGCCACCACCCAGTTTGCCCATGCCGATAATCAGCAGTTCCTGCGGCGTTGCGTTCGTTTCGCCCAGCGGCGTGCCGAATTGGGTCTGCAAGGCTTGCGTCAGGCAGGTTTGCGCCTGCTGAATGCAAATTTCCGCAAGCGCGGTCATGGCTTGCATCACTTCATTCAAGTCGGCCAGCCCGTTCAGGTCACGCAGAATCAGCTTGACCATGACCCGCTTGCGCAACATGCGCACCGCGCGGGACAACCCGGCTTCGTCGCTCAAGTCGAGTCCGGTCTGCTGAAGCAAAGCCAGCATTTCCGCGCGGTTGCACGGTGTTGTGTAATTTTCATGCAACCAATCCAGCAGGGTTTGGTCTATTTCCAGCGCATGTTTTGCATAACGGCTACAGTCCAGCGTCTTTTGCAGCAGGCCGTCAAAGGTTGCGGGTGGTGAGTTTGCGGTATTCATAGGTGGAGCTTCAAGTTAGAATGCATGTCGTTTCACGATTATAAGCCCCAGTCCATAACTCTGGCGCGTTTGCGCACCCTGATACTGATGTTGAGATCTCTTCCCGTCCGCATAATCTGGCACAGCTTTAGCTGGCTGACGCGGCTTACCGTTATTGTTTCAGCAGCCATGGCTGTGCTGATCGCGCTCGCCATTATCCTGCTGCGCTATTGGCTATTGCCCGATATCGAGCTATACCACGACAGGATCACCGCTGCGCTTACGAAAGCGATAGGCAACACGGTCACCATCGGCAAGATCGAAAGTGATTGGCAGGGACTTCAGCCGCGCCTGAGTTTCGTCGATGTGCATATCCTGAACGAGCAGCGGCAACCCGCGCTGGCGCTGCCCCGTATTGACGGCAGCCTATCGTGGATGTCGCTGTTCGCCGTGGAATTGCGGCTGGCCAGCCTGGAAATCAACCGGCCGGAGTTGCTGATACGTCGCGATGCGCAGGGGGAATTATTTATTGGCGGTATGGCACTGTCCAAACAAGTCGGCGATAACAATTTGGCCGACTGGCTGCTGCATCAGTCGCACATCTTGGTGCGCGACGCGCTCATCGTCTGGGTGGACGAGCAGCGCGATGCGCCACCGTTGGTGCTGCAGCGGGTCAATTTGCATATTGAGAGCCTGTTCAGACATCACCGTTTTGCCTTGCACGCCATTCCGACAGCCGAACTGGCTACCCCGCTGGATGTGCGCGGCGATTTTCACGGGGCAAGTTTTGGTAACTTGGATAAATGGCACGGTCAAATTTTCACCCAGTTTGACTTTACCGATGTCATGGTTTGGCGGTACTGGCTGGATTTACCCAAAGAAATTAGTCGCGGTCGCGGCGCGCTGCGCTCCTGGCTGAGTGTCAAAGCGGGCAGGGTGACGGGAATCACTGCAGATTTGGCATTATATAACGTGGTGGCCAAGCTGGCCGATGATGCTCCGGAAATGGTGTTGTCCAATCTGCACGGTCGCGCCGCATGGAAAGCTGTGGCGGGCGGCTTCGAAGTTTCTACACAAAAATTGACGATGCGATGGAAAGATGGAACCGAGTTGCAGCCTACGGATATATTTTTTCGCACCACACAGGCCATCAACAATAAACCCGCTACCGTTGAGGTGCGCGCTAACTTGCTGCAAGTGGAAAGGATTGCCAGTCTGGCAAATTATTTGCCACTGGAGGCAGGCCTGCGCGCTCAGTTGGAAGCATATTCCCCGAGTGGTAAAGTGGCTAATCTGAATGTGCAATGGCAGGGCACGCTTGAAAAGCCGGTTAGTTACAAATTCAAGGGTCAATTCGAAGATATCGCGTTACGCCAGGTTGGCGCAATGCCCGGCTTTTCCGGTTTGTCGCTGGATGTGGATGGCAGCGATACGCGTGGCAGGTTGAATATCAGTTCCCATCAGTTGGTTGTGGATGCGCCGGGCGTGATGCGGGAGCCGTTGTCTTTCGCTATCCTCACAGGCGAGGCCAGTTGGCAGCGTGAGCGCAATGAACTCAAGATCACGCTGGATAATACCGCAGTCGTTAATGATGACCTGGCCGGCAATCTGTATGGAAGTTATCAGACGCTGGCAGGTACCTTGGGGGTGTTGGATTTGACTGCCAGCCTGACGCGCGGTGATGTCAGGCATGCTGCCCGCTATACCCCGCTGATCGCGCTGAATATGGAAGGCAATGATTGGCTGAACGGCGCACTGCTGGCGGGGCATACCGAGGATTTGCGCATCCGAATCAAGGGCAACCTGAGCGATTTCCAGTTAGGCGATACTGAAGCTGCGTTGCTTGAAATCGGCGGGCATGCGCGGGATGTCGTAATGGAATTCGATAAAAATTGGCCGCGCATCGAGAACATCGCCGGTGAATTCTGGATACGCGGCAACAAACTGGAAGTGAAGTCGACATCTGCGACCATGTTGGGCGCTGATTTGCGGAACGTCACCGTCACCTTGCCGGATATGATGAGCGATGATTTGCCGCTTGAAATAAATGGCGAAGCAGCGGCTGAGAACAGTGTGTTTCTGCAGTTCGTCCAGCAAAGCCCGGTGCGCGGCTACATAGACGGCTTCACCGACGGTGTGCGCGCCAGCGGCAACGGACATCTGGACCTGTTTGTGCATATCCCGTTGCTGGTTGATAAACCGGTGAAAGTGTCCGGCACCTTTCGTGTGCATGATAGCGATATTGATCTGGGTGAAGGTGTGCCCTGGTTGCGCAAGACGCGCGGCGAGTTGTCGTTCACCGAGTCGGGCATGCAGGCCAGCGGCGTGTCGGCAGAAATACTGGGCGGACCGGCCAGCATCAATCTGCAGACTGCTAAAAACGGTGTGGTGCATGCCACCGTGCAGGGGCGCAGCAGTGTTGATGTTTTGCGCAAAATCAATCCGCATCCCGTGCTGAATTATTTGCACGGCGGCACGGCGTGGGATGCCGACATTGTCGTGGAGAAAAAATCAGCACAGCTGGTTATCAATTCAAATCTGCAGGGCCTCAGCTCCAGCCTGCCACTACCTTTTGCCAAGCGCGCAAACGAGTTGATGCCGTTGCGTGTGGAAAAGAGGAATATCGCGGAGGGACAGGATCTGATTACGGCCCGATTGGGCAGCCTGCTTGATGCGCGATTGGAGCGACGCGATAAAAACGGTGCGATGATTATCAGGCGCGGCACGGTCAATTTCGGCGGACAGGACAAGTTGGCGGATACCTCGAAGGCGCAAAAACGCCCTTCCGGAGCCAAGCTTCCTGCGAAGCCTCTGCGAAGCAAAAACGGCATTTGGTTGGCGGGTAATTTGCCGGAGTTGTCGATACAGGGCTGGGAAGGTTTGATGGGCGGCTCGGCAAAGTCCGGCATGGCATTCCCGATTGCCGGGGCAAACCTGCACATCGAAAAACTCACCGGATATGGACAAATCGTAAATTCATTGCAGATCGACGCCACTAGGCGCGGCGACGGATTGGCTGCGCGGCTGGCTAGCAACGCGCTGAACGGCGAAGTGACATGGCTGCCTCACGGATATGAAAAGGGCGGCAAGTTCAGCGCGCATCTGAGTAATCTTTATTGGGTGAAAGACGAGCAGCCAGAGCAATCTTCACTGTCGGATAAACCCGACAAGGCTGTGCCACCAGAAAAAAGCGCAAAGACTGCGATGCTACGTCCCGGCAAGCTGCCCGCACTGGAGATCGTGGTTGAAAATCTGCAAGTAGCAGACAGGCAATTCGGCCGTTTTGAATTGGTTGGACACCCGGATGGCAATGACTGGCGGCTGCGCCGGTTAAATATCACCAATCCGGACGGTAGCCTGACCGGCGATGGTGTCTGGCATTCAGCGCAAGAGAATACACAAACCCGGGTAAATCTGCAGCTAAAGCTCAGTGATGTGGGCAATATACTGGCGCGTTCCGGTTATCCGAATACTGTCAAGAATGGCAGTGGAAAACTGGCGGCAAATCTGTCATGGGACGGCACGCCGGACGAATTCAACTATGCTTCCCTGAACGGCACGCTCAAGCTGGATACCGGCAAAGGGCGATTCCTTAAAATGGATCCGGGCGCCGGTAAACTGCTTAGCATCCTCAGCCTGCAGGCTTTGCCAAGTCATATCACGCTGGATTTTACCGATGTGTTCAGCAAAGGCTTTCAGTTTGACAATATCAATGGCAACGCGGCAATCAAAGACGGTGTGATCAATACGCAAGATTTTCATATTGATGGTTCGGCTGCCAAGGTGACCTTGAAAGGCAGCGTGGACTTGAATAGCGAAACTCAGGATTTGCGCGTCAGGATTTTTCCCACGCTTGGGGATAGCGTATCGCTGATCAGCGCTTTTGCCGCTGGGCCCGCGATAGGTATCGGCACGCTCATCGTCAACAAGATATTGGGTAAGCCTCTCGATAAGTTGGTGTCGTTTGAATACAATGTCAGCGGTACCTGGAGTGAACCCAATGTGGTTAAGGTGGTACAGACACCAGTCCCATACAAATAATCCAGATAAGGAAAAGCATCATGTCAGACGGAAATTCCACACAAAAACGCATCGCCGCGCAGTCCAGCGCATTCAAGGTCGCAGCCATTCAGATGGCATCCGGTCCGAATGTGATGGGCAATCTCAGCGAGGCGCGTCGCCTCATCGCAAAAGCCGTTGAGCAAGGCGCACGACTGGTGGTGTTGCCGGAATTTTTTGCCATCATGGGCATGACCGACCAGGACAAGGTCGCGGTGCGCGAGCAGCCGGGGCAGGGGCAAATCCAGACCTTTCTCAGTGAAATTGCCCGCCAATACAAGATCTGGCTGGTGGGCGGATCCATCCCCCTGGTGGCCAGTACGCCGGACAAGGTAAGGAATACCTGTCTGGTGTTTGATGAACATGGCGAGCAAGTGGCGCGCTATGACAAGATACATTTGTTCAATCTCGAATTGGGCAATGAAAAATATCAGGAAGCGAATACGATAGAACCGGGCAATCAGGTCGTGGTGGTAGACAGCCCATTCGGGCGCATCGGCCTGGCGGTTTGCTATGACTTGCGTTTTCCCGAGCTGTTCCGCGCCATGAAGAATGTGGACATTATCGTGCTGCCGTCGGCGTTCACCGAAACCACCGGCAAGATGCACTGGGAAGTACTGGTGCGCGCTCGTGCCGTTGAAAACCTGGCTTATGTGATCGCCGCCGCGCAGGGTGGTTATCACGTCAACGGGCGCGAGACGCATGGCAACAGCATGATTGTCGATCCCTGGGGACGTGTGCTGGATCGTTTGCCGCGCGGTTCCGGCGTGGTGGTTGCCGAGGTGAATCCATCTTATCAGGCCAGCCTGCGCGCCAGCCTGCCCGCGCTGACGCATCGTGTTTTATTCAGCTGTGCTTGAGCAAGAAGGAATCTTGATGAACGCCGTGCAGCAAAACAAACCTTTCGACACGCTGTTCGCCACTGCACAGCAATCGCTGCTGCTGCCGAATTCCATCGAAGCGCGCCAAATCGAACAAGTGTTCGCCAGCATGATGGCGCACCAGCTCGACTATGCCGATTTGTACTTCCAATACAGCCGCGCCGAAAGCTGGTCGCTGGAAGAGGGCATCGTCAAATCGGGCAGCTTTAATATCGACCAGGGGGTCGGCGTGCGTGCGGTGAGCGGTGAAAAAACCGCCTTCGCCTATTCCGACGACATCAGCCTGAACGCGCTGGAAAGTGCGGCACAGGCCACGCGCGCGATCGCCAAGCAGGGCGGCACGCAGACTGTGCCTGTCATTCGTCATGGTTCGCGGCGCGAGATTTATCTGCCGCATGACCCGATTGCCAGCCTCAAGGATACGGAAAAAGTCGCGCTGCTGGAACGCATCGAGGGTTATGCGCGCGCGCTCGATCCGCGCGTCGTGCAAGTGATGGCGGGGCTGGCGGGCGAATATGAAGTGGTGATGGTGGCGCGCAGCGACGGCCTGATGAATGCCGATATCCGCCCGCTGGTGCGCCTGTCGGTAACGGTCATCATCGAGAGCAACGGCCGTCGCGAACAAGGCTCGGCGGGCGGTGGCGGGCGCTTTGACTACGGTTATTTTGACGACGCGATGCTGCGCAAATATGCAGCGCAAGCGGTGCATCAGGCGGTGATCAATCTGGATGCCGCACCCGCTCCGGCGGGCAACATGACCGTGGTGCTGGGCAACGGCTGGCCGGGCATCCTGCTGCATGAAGCGATCGGGCATGGACTGGAAGGCGACTTCAACCGCAAGGGCAGCTCGGCATTTTCCGGGCGCGTCGGCGAACGCGTCGCGGCGGAAGGCGTGACCGTGGTGGATGACGGCACGCTGGCAAGGCGGCGCGGCTCGCTGCAAATGGACGACGAAGGCAACCCCACGCAATGCACCACGCTGATCGAGAACGGCATCCTCAAAGGCTATTTGCAGGACACCCTCAACGCGCGGCTGATGGGCGTGCCGGTCACAGGTAATGCGCGGCGCGAATCCTACGCGCACCTGCCGATGCCGCGCATGACCAACACCTACATGCTCAACGGCGACAAAGACCCGCAGGAAATCATCGCCTCGGTGAAGCACGGCCTGTATGCGGTGAACTTCGGCGGCGGACAGGTGGATATCACCAGCGGCAAATTCGTTTTTTCCACCTCTGAAGCCTACATGATCGAAGACGGCAAGATCACCCATCCGGTGAAGGGCGCGACGCTGATCGGCAACGGCCCCGACGTGCTGACGCGCATCTCGATGATCGGCAACGACATGGCACTCGATCCCGGTGTCGGCACCTGCGGCAAGGAAGGCCAGAGCGTGCCGGTGGGGGTAGGGCAGCCTACCGTGCGCATTGATGGGCTGACGGTGGGCGGGACGGCGTAGATATTATGATGCTGATCCCCTTGGCTGCTGAATGAGTGCGCCGGAAAGCAGGACGCCTGCGTCCATTGAGCCGGAGCAGAAAGTGCAGTCGCGGCTAACACGCGTGATCCGCGTCGAAATCGCTCCGTGGACGATATTTTCCCTGGTGCTGGTCATCGCCGGCCTGTGGCTTTCAATACGCCTGCTGCCGGTCATCCTGGTGCTCGTGATGGCGCTGATGATCGTCGGCACGCTCGGCCCGGCGGTGGATTGGCTGGAACAACGTCGCGTGCGCAGGGGTGCGGGTATCGCCATAGTCTTCTCCATGCTGTTCGTAGCGACCCTGCTGATATTCGCGCTCACCATTCCGGAGTTGGTGAACCAGGTGAGGAGCCTGATCGGCATGGAGCCGGCGCTGCGCGAACGGCTGGCGGAGTGGTTCGCCCGATCTCCGCTCACGGCAAACCTCGCGGACACGATGCGCAACGTGCAGTATGACGCGCTCATCAAGTCTTCCGCCGCGTCCGTGCTGACCTTTTTCACCCTCGTGGTGGAGAGCGTCGCCTACGGGTTCGGCGCGATTTTTCTCGCGCTGTACATGATGCTGGACCGCGACCGGCTGCGCGGAGCTCTGTTCGCGGTGGTGCCGCGCACACACCATATCCGGCTGTCGCGCATCCTGGTCAATCTGAACATGATCGTCGGCGGCTATATCCGTGGTCAGGCGATCACCAGCGCCCTGATGGCCGCGTTCGTGTTTGTCCTGCTCACCGCATGCGGTATTCCAAACGCACTGGTCATCGCGGTGTTCGGCGGCTTGGCCGACGTGTTGCCGTACATAGGCATCTTCCTCACCATGGGCCCCGCAGTTGCTGCCGCGCTCCCGTTCGGGGTGGTCATCGTCACGGTGGTTTTCGTGCTGATGCTCATCTACGAAGAATTCGAAAGCCGCGTGCTGGTGCCCGTAGTCTACGGACGCGCGCTGCGAATGCCGTCGTCAGTGGTACTCTTTTCCCTGATTGCGGGTGCCACGCTGTTCGGGATCATCGGTGCGCTGCTCGCGCTGCCGGTCGCGGCCATGATCCTGATGCTCATCGACGAGCTGCGCGTCGATCTGCCCGGCGAGACGGAGCAGGCCAAGGACGCAGAGATTAGAAAAAAAGACGAGTCCGGCGAGCTCGAATACGCGCGCAGAACCGAAGGCATGCCGGCAGAAGAGGCGGCGGCCATCGCCGTCGAAATGACGGGCGACCGGAAAAAGGCGGAAGACGGGAAGCTAAAGGGGCCGAAGCTAACAAGCTAAAGGGGCAGCATCGCAATAGTTTTACTGCGGGCTAAAGGTGTGAAGACCTCAGTACAGAGCTAAAGAGCTAAAGGGTCGGCTTCGAATGATTTTTTGAGTGATCTTGATTTGAACAGGACAAACAGCATGATAAAAAATAAATCGAAGCCGCGCCATTTAACTGTATTGACGATGGGCGGGACGGCCTGATGTTTTATGTTGACCTCTTTCCGCGCTTGCCCGCCACAAGGTGGACTACCTGCTGATTGGAGGCTTGGCTGTGTCGTTGCACGGCGTTGAACGTGCCACGATGGATGTGGACATTACCGTCGCGATGAACCCGGACAACTTGGCAGCTTTGATCGAAGCAAGCGTAGCCCGGATAGAGCTTGCGGAATCCGGGATAATCGGGGCACGAATTTCCCGCATTCCGCTTCGCTTTATGCGGGCTACCCATCTTGTTACATCCGCCCTGCGGTATAATTCGCGACCATGAAAATACTACGCGGCCTCTATTCCCCTGATACTCAGCCTGTTGCGCTCACCATCGGTAATTTCGATGGAGTGCATCTGGGCCACCAGGCGTTGCTGAACGAATTGCGCTCAGCGGCGCAAGCGCGCGGATTACCAGCGGCGGTGGTGATTTTCGAGCCGCACCCGCGCGAGTTTTTCACTCCGCAGCAAGCGCCGACACGGCTGACCAGCCTGCGCGAGAAGCTGGAATTGTTCGACTCTCTGGGTATCGACCGCGTGCATGTGTGCCGCTTCAATGCGCGTTTTGCGCAGATGAGTGCGGCTGAATTTATTCATGCGCTGCATGAAAAGTTGTCCGCAAAATTTGTGCTGATCGGCGACGATTTCCGCTTCGGCAGCGGGCGCGCCGGTGATTTTGCGATGATGGAAAAAATCGGTTTGCAGCACGGCTTTGCGGTGCAGGCGGTGCATAGTGTGCTGCATAACGGGGTGCGCATTTCCAGCACAGCGGTGCGTGCCGCGCTGGCGGACGGCAAGATGCGCGTGGCGCAGTCTTATCTGGGGCGGCCTTACAGCATCAGCGGGCGCGTGGAGCATGGCGACGGCCTGGGCAAACGGCTTGGTTTTCCGACCGCCAACATCCAGTTGAAACACAACCGTCCGCCGCTGTCCGGCATTTTCGTGGTGCGCGTGCATGGCGACGGCCTGCCGCCGATGCAGGGCGTGGCGAGCCTGGGCGTGCGCCCGACGGTAAGGCAGGATGGCAAGCCGGTGCTGGAGGTGCATGTGTTCGATTTTGCAAGCCAGATTTACAACAGGCACATGCGCCTGGATTTCCTGCACAAGCTGCGCGATGAGGAAAAATATCCCGATGTGGAAACGCTGACGCGGCAAATCGCGCTGGATGTGGAAAATGCAAAGCAATGGTTCAAACAACATGACTGACTACCTATGACTGATTACAAGCATACGCTCAACCTGCCCGATACCCTGTTCCCGATGCGCGGCGATCTCGCCAGACGCGAGCCGCAGATGGTGGCGCGCTGGCAGGCACAGCAACGCTATCAAAAAATCCGCGCCGCCAGGCAGGGCAAGCCGAAATTCATTTTGCATGACGGCCCGCCATATGCGAACGGCGACATCCACATCGGCCATGCGGTGAACAAAATCCTCAAGGACATCATCGTCAAGAGCAAAACACTATCCGGTTTTGACGCACCTTATGTGCCGGGCTGGGATTGCCACGGCTTGCCGATCGAGTTGCAGGTGGAGAAGAAACACGGCAAGGCGATTCCGCCGTCGCAGTTCCGTGAACTGTGCCGCGCCTACGCAAAAGAACAAATCGAACGGCAGAAGAAAGACTTCATCCGCCTCGGCGTTCTTGGCGACTGGGATCATCCCTATCTGACGATGGACTTCAAGACCGAGGCCGACATCATGCGTGCGCTCGGGATCATCCATGAACGCGGCTATCTGTATCAGGGGCGCAAGCCGGTGAACTGGTGTCTGGATTGCCAGTCTGCACTGGCCGAGGCGGAAGTGGAATACGAAGACAAGACTTCGCCCGCGATAGATGTGGGTTTCGAGGTCAAAGACAGGCCCGCGCTGGAAAAGGCGTTTGGTGTATCGCTGCCCGGCAATGCAAAAGTTTACGCGGTGATCTGGACCACCACGCCGTGGACGCTGCCTGCCAATCAGGCGGTTTGCGTACACCCGGAACTGCAATATGACCTGATCAAAACCCCCAGGGGCTATCTGGTGCTTGCATTTGATCTGGCATCTCCGTGTCTGGCCCGCTACCAGTTGGAAGGCAGCAATGACAGGGGTGACGGCATGGCGGCAACTTGCAAGGGAGCAGCATTGGAAGGGCTGCCGCTGCAACACCCGTTCTACGAGCGCATCGTGCCGATCATATGCGGTGAGCACGTCACGCTGGAAGCCGGTACCGGCCTGGTGCATACCGCGCCGGCACACGGCTTGGACGATTACTTTGTCGGCCAGAAATATGATCTGCCGACCGACAACCCGGTCGGCGACGATGGCAAGTTCATCGCCAGCGCGCCGCTGGTCGGCGGGCTGTTCGTGTGGAAAGCCAACGATGTAGTGATCGATGCATTGCAAGCCAGCGGTCATTTATTGCATCTGGAAAAAGTGCAGCACAGCTATCCGCATTGCTGGCGGCACAAGACACCGATTATTTTTCGCTCCACGCCACAGTGGTTCATCGGGATGGACAACAGAGAGCAGAAGACAGGGGACGGAGGACAGAACCAGTCCCTGGCTATGGACAACCTGGTGCAGGAAAAGCGCGAGCATGGCGCAGTACGAGCACAGCTTGAAGGATCGAGCCTGCGCGACCTTGCCAACCAGGCCGTCGAACAAACCGAATTTTTCCCAAGCTGGGGACGCGCTCGTTTGGAAGCGATGATCAAAAACCGCCCCGACTGGTGCGTGTCGCGCCAGCGCAACTGGGGTGTGCCGATGCCATTTTTCGTGCACAAGGAAACCAGCCAGTTGCACCCGCGCACTTCCGAATTGCTGGAGCATGTGGCCAGGCTGGTCGAGCGCGATGGTATCGAGGCATGGTTCAGCCTGAACTCGGTGGACTTGCTGGGCGAGGAAGCGGCGCACTACAGGAAACTTTCCGACACGCTGGACGTGTGGTTCGATTCGGGCGTCACCCATGTATCAGTGTTGCAGCGCCGCACTGCATTGCACTCAGCCTCAGGTCATCTGGCAGACCTGTATCTGGAAGGCTCCGACCAGCATCGCGGCTGGTTCCAGTCATCGTTGCTGACCGGTTGCGCCATCAATGGCCGCGCGCCTTTCAAGGCCTTGCTGACGCACGGCTTCGTCGTGGATGGGCACGGCCACAAGATGTCGAAATCCAAGGGCAACGTGATCGCCCCGCAGAAAATTCTCGACACGCTCGGCGCCGACATCCTGCGCCTGTGGGCGGCCTCGACCGATTATTCCGGCGAGCTGACCATCTCCGATGAAATTCTCAAGCGCGTGGTGGAAAGCTACCGGCGCATCCGCAACACGCTGCGCTTTCTGCTGGCCAATATTTCAGATTTCGATCCGCAGCGGCATACCCTGCCGGTGGCGCAGTGGCTGGAAATAGACCGCTATGCGCTGGCGCTGGTAAAGCAATTGCAGGATGAAATTGTCGCAGATTACGCGCGCTATGAATTCCATCTGATCGCGCAAAAATTGCAGACTTTCTGCTCGGAGCAGTTGGGCGGCTTCTATCTGGATATTCTGAAAGATCGCCTGTATACCGCCGGGGAAAATTCCGCCGCGCGCCGTTCCGCGCAGAATGCGCTGTATCACATCACCCACAGCCTGGTGCGACTGATTGCGCCGATACTCAGCTTTACTGCAGAGGAGGCGTGGGAGGTGTTGGCTGGCAGGGATGATTGCAGTGTGTTTGTAGAAGAATGGTATGGCTTGCCCGATGCGCAACTGGATGGCGAGGCGATTGCCTCATGGCTGAAGATCGGGGCGTGGCGCGCCAAAGTGAACAAGCAGCTGGAAGAAGCCCGCACCGTGGGGCTGATAGGCTCGGCACTTGCAGCCGAAGTGGACGTGTTTGTCGCCGGTGAAGACTACGAAGTGCTGGAGCGTCTGGGTGTCGACTTGCGTTTTGTGTTCATCACCTCGCGTGCCACGGTGCATCGTGTTGCGACAGAAGCCGAACAGCACATTGATGTTTCCGCAAGTTTGCACAACAAGTGCGAACGTTGCTGGCACTACCGCGAGGATGCCGGTGCGGATGTGCAGCACCCGACGCTGTGCGGCCGATGCGTGAGCAACTTGTTTGGCAGTGGTGAGGCGCGCCAATATGCTTAGTCGCTGGCTCGGCTTGAGTGCGCTGGTCATCGTGCTCGACCAGCTCAGCAAGATGTGGATCACCAGCCACTTTGTATATGGCGAAAACCTTTACGTCCTCAGCGTGTTCGATCTGGTGCTGGCGCATAACACCGGTGCGGCGTTCAGCTTTCTCAGCGATGCGGGCGGGATGCAGCGCTGGTTGTTCAGCATCATTGCCATCGTCGCCTCCGTGTGGATCGTCTGGCTGTTGCGCAGGCACAGTGCACAGACGCTGTTCGCCCTGGCGCTGAGCCTGATCCTCGGCGGAGCGCTGGGCAATCTGATTGACCGCATTGCGTATGGTTACGTGGTGGACTTTTTGTCGTTCCATTGGGACAAGTATTATTTTCCGGCTTTCAATGTCGCCGATTCCGCCATCACTTGCGGCGCATTTTTATTAATTTTCGACAGTTTCAGGGAGATCAGGCATGGAACTGCTGCTGGCTAATCCGCGCGGTTTTTGCGCCGGAGTGGATCGCGCCATCGAGATCGTCGAGCGAGCGCTGGCACTGCATGGAGAGCCGATTTACGTGCGCCACGAAGTAGTGCACAACAAATTTGTGGTGGATGGATTGCGCCGGAAAGGCGCGATTTTTATTGAGGATTTGGCCGATGTGCCGAGAGGCAGTATTCTGGTTTTCAGTGCGCATGGTGTGTCGCAGGCAGTGCGCCGCGAGGCTGAGGCTCGCGGCCTGACAGTGTTCGATGCGACCTGTCCGCTGGTGACCAAGGTGCATATCGAAGTATCGCGGTTGCGCGATCAGGGCAAGGAAATCATCATGATCGGCCATGCCGGGCACCCCGAAGTGGAAGGCACAATGGGGCAGAGCGAGGGCGGCATGTATCTGGTCGAATCGCCCGTGCAGGTTGCCGATCTTAAGGTGAAAGACGAAGGCAATCTTGCTTTTGTCACGCAAACCACGCTGTCGGTGGACGATGCCAGCGGCGTAATTGCCGCGCTCAAAGCGCGCTTCCCCAACATAGTCGGCCCGAAAAAAGACGACATTTGCTATGCCACGCAAAACCGCCAGGATGCGGTCAAGCTGCTGGTCAAGCAATGCGATGTCGTGATCGTCGTGGGTTCGCCGAACAGTTCCAATTCCAACCGCCTGCGCGAAGTTGCGGCGAATGTCGGCGTACCGGCCTATCTGGTGAATGATGCCGACGGATTGCAGCCGGAGTGGTTCGTCGGCAAAGCGCGTGTTGGCATCAGCGCAGGCGCATCCGCTCCCGAGTTGCTGGTGCAGGGCGTGGTCGCGCGCCTGCGCGAAATGGGCGCGGGCAGCGTCACCGAGTTGCAAGGCATCCGGGAAAACGTCGTGTTCCCGCTGCCCAAAGCGCTGCAACCCTGAATGCCCTCGACGGGCTCTTAAATGTTTCCTTGTTGTAGCGCGTCCTCTATAATCGCCCCCGTTTATGCTGGAGTAGCTCAGTTGGTAGAGCAACGCACTCGTAACGCGTAGGTCGGAGGTTCGATTCCTCTCTCCAGCACCATATTCAGTCAGGGTCGAAGGCGCACCCGGACCATCCTGTCAGCATGGCTGAACCAGCCCTTGGGGAATTCGCATGACATTTTCTCAGCAGCGTGAACGAAATTTCTTTTTGAAATATTGGCCTTATTTCGCGGCGCTGTTATTGCTGGCAATTGCGGCCTGGTACTTCACGCGTCCCGATCCGCTGCTTGTGCAGGTGGCCAAGGTCGACCGCGGGGTGGTGGAAGCGACAGTGAGCAATACCCGTGCTGGAACGGTCAAGGCATGCCGCCGCGCCAAGCTGGCTCCCTCGGCTGGCGGGCAGATCGCGCACCTGCTGGTGAAAAAGGGGCAGCGCGTAAAAGCCAATCAGGTATTGCTGGAATTGTGGAACGACGATCTGGCGGCCCAGGAACGGTTGGCGCGGGAGCAGCTCGCCACAGCGCAGACGCAGGAGCAGCAGGCATGCGTGCAGGCTGACCTGGCCGAGAAGGAAGCAGGCCGCGCGCGCCAATTGAAGGAAAGCGGGTTCATTTCTGCCGAGGGTCTGGATCAAAGAATTTCCGCCGCCAAGGTGGGTCGCGCCGGGTGCGATGTCGCCCGCAGCCAGATTGACCAAAGCCGTTCGCGCATTGCCGTGGCCAAGGCCAGTCTGGAGCGCATGGTTCTGCGCGCGCCGTTCGACGGCATCGTGGCGGATATCAGCGGAGAACTGGGCGAATATGCCACCCCTTCTCCGCCCGGAATTCTGACGCTGCCCGCGATCGACCTGATCGATGACCGCTGCATGTATGTCAGTGCGCCGATCGATGAGGCGGACGCTGCAAACATCAAGGTCGGACAGGAGGCGCGCATCACGCTGGACGCGATCAAGGGCAAATCCTTTCCGGGCAAGGTCAGGCGTATAGCGCCCTATGTGCTGGAACTGGAAAAACAGGCGCGCACCGTGGAAGTCGAGGTGGAATTCATCGATCCGCCCAACGACGAAAACCTGTTGATTGGTTACAGCGCCGATGTCGAAATCGTCCATGACTCCCGCGCAAGCGTGCTGCGCATCCCCACGCAAACCCTGCTGGAAGGCAAGCGAGTGCTGTTCTACCGGACCGACGGCGTGCTCGAAGAGCGCACCGTGACGACAGGTTTGGCCAACTGGGAACAGACCGAGATCACCGCCGGGCTGAAAGAAGGCGACCAGATCGTGATGTCGCTCGACCGGGACGGGGTGAAGGCCGGTGTGCGGGTGCAGCCGGAAGTGGGGAAGCCGGTTAAATGATCCGGACTACATAGCTACGTAGGACGGATGAGCGTAGCCCGGATGAAATGTAATGTAATCCGGGGAAACTCTGGGCACGCACACCATCACCCCGGATTTCGGCCTTCTGCCTACATCCGGGCTACGCCACTACGAGGTTTTTTCCAATATATTTCAACCGGAGCGCTGTTTGAATGATTGATCTTAGCCAAGTCAGCCGCAGCTTCACGGTAGGCGATCAGCAGGTTGCTGCGTTGCGCAACATCGACCTGAACATTGCTGCGGGCGATTATGTCTCGATCATGGGGCCGTCCGGTTCCGGCAAATCCACCTTGCTCAATTTGATCGGGCTGCTGGACAGGCCGAGTTCCGGCACCTACAAGCTGGATGGCGGCAACGTCACCGCACTGGATGATGTGCAGCAGGCCAGGGTGCGCAGCGAAAAGATCGGTTTCGTGTTCCAGTCGTTTCATCTGGTGCCGCGCCTGACTGCCGCGATGAATATCGAGTTGCCGCTGATATTGGCGGGCATTCCTCCCGCTGAACGCAAGACGCGCGTGACGAAGTTGCTGGAAAATTACGGCTTGGCGGATCGCGCCGATCATCGCCCCGACCAGCTCTCCGGCGGGCAGCGCCAGCGCGTTGCCATTGCCCGCGCCACCAGCATGCATCCCGCCGTGCTGTTGGCCGATGAGCCGACCGGCAATCTCGACCAAACCACCGGCAAAGAGGTGATGAACCTGCTCGAACAGCTGGTCGAGCAGAAAGTCGCCTTGATACTGGTGACCCATGATCCAGTGATCGGCGGACGCGCGACGCGGCAGATACACATGGTGGATGGGCAGATTATCAGCGAGACCGGGCGGGCGGTAGGGCGGGTCACACCCGCCGATGCAGAACGTCGGGCGGAGCCCGACCTGCGATGAGACTCCTCGACGTCGCGCAGTTCGCCACCGGCAGCTTGCGCGGCAGCCCGACGCGCACGCTGTTGATGATGTTGGCGATGTCCATCGGCGTCGCGGCGGTGGTGGTGCTCACCGCGCTGGGCGAGGGTGCGCGCCGCTATGTGGTCAATCAATTCGCCTCACTGGGCACCAACCTGGTGATCGTGTTGCCGGGGCGCACCGAGACGGCGGGCATCGGCCCCGGCATGTTGATCGGGCAGGTGCCGCGCGAGATATCGCTGGATGATGCGGAAGCGCTGCTGCGCAGCCGCGCCGTCAAACGCATCGCGCCGCTGACCATCGGTTCCGCCACGCTTTCGCGCGATGCGTTGAACCGTGAAGTGGTGGTGCTCGGTTCGACTTCCGATTTGCTGGAAGTACGCCACATGAGCATGGGCATCGGCAAATTCCTGCCGGCGGGCGACATTCACGAGAGCGCATCGGTGTGCGTGCTGGGCAATCAGATCAAGCGCGAATTGTTCGGCAACGAGCAGGCCGTGGGCGCTTGGGTGCGGCTCGGCGACCGGCGGTTCCGCGTTATCGGCGTGCTGGCGTCTCAAGGCGAATCGATGGGGATGCGCACCGACGAGCTGGTGATTGTGCCGGTCGCGTCCGCGCATCAGCTGTTCAACACGTCGGGACTGTTTCGCGTCCTGATCGAAGCGAACAGCCGCGATGCGATCGAGCAGGCCAGGCGCGAAGCCGAAGAGATCATGTTCCAGCGCCACAGCGGCGAGAAGGATGTGACGGTGATCACCCAGGACGCCGTGCTCGCCACCTTCGACCGGATACTTACCGCGCTGACCATGGCGGTTGGCGGCATCGCCGCGATCAGCCTGGCCGTGGCGGGCGTGCTGATCATGAATGTGATGCTGATCGCCGTGGCGCAGCGCGTCAAGGAGATCGGTCTGCTCAAGGCGCTGGGCGCACCGGGCAAACAGATACGCGCTTTGTTCTTTGCAGAGGCGGCCTTGCTCTCCGCTATCGGCAGTGCGGCAGGACTGGTGCTGGGCTATACGGGCAGCATTATCATCGGGCAGGTCTATCCGGCCCTGCCGGTTTCGCCGCCGTGGTGGGCAGTGCTCGCGGCTTGCGCCACCGCGCTGGGAACGGGCATCCTGTTCAGCGTGTGGCCGGCGCGGCGCGCGGCGCGGCTAGATCCGGTCACTGCACTAGCCGGGAGATAGCGAGAATGTTATTTCCTGACCTCGTCAAACTCACCACCTCCAGCTTTATGTCTTACCGGATGCGCAGCTTCCTGACCGGTTTGGGCATCGCTATCGGTATCACGGCGGTGATCCTGCTGACGTCCATCGGTGAAGGGTTGCATCAGTTCGTGCTGGCGGAGTTCTCGCAGTTCGGCACCAACATCATCACTATCCAGCCGGGCAAGACGCAGACCCAGGGCGGCAATGTCGGTATGTTCGGCTCGGTCAGGCCGATCTCGCTGGAGGATGCGGATGCGCTGCGCCACTTGCCTTATGTCGAAAACGTTAACCCCAGCGTGATGGGCAACGTCGAAGTGCGCGCCAATAACAAGACGCGGCGCACCACGGTGTTGGGCGAAGGGCGCGATTTTGCCAAGGCGTTCACGATGAAAGTGCAGAGCGGCAGCTTCTGGCCGGATGAAGACAACGAGCAGGCGCGTGCGTTCGTCGTGCTCGGCGCGAAGGTGAGCCAGGAACTTTTCTCCGGGCAGAATCCGCTCGGCAGTTATCTGCGCGTCGGAGGGCAACGCTTCCGCGTGATCGGTGTGATGGAATCCAAGGGACAGATACTCGGTTTCGATATGGACGATACCGTGATTATCCCGGCAGCGCGCGCGATGGAACTGCTCAACCGCCCGGGTCTGATGGAAATGCAGGTGAGCTATCGCGCCAGCGCCGATGTTAACGCGGTGATACGCGCCATCACAGAACGCCTCAAGGACAGGCACGGGAGCGAGGACTTCACCATAATTTCGCAGGAGCAGGCGCTTGAAGTGCTGGGCTCGGTACTCGACGTCATCACCTTCGCCGTCGGTGCGCTGGGCGGCATCTCGCTGCTGGTCGGCGCAGTCGGCATCCTGACCATCATGACCATGGCCGTCACCGAGCGCACTTCCGAGATCGGGCTGCTGCGCGCACTGGGGGCGCAAGAGCGGCAGGTACTGACGCTGTTTCTGGGCGAAGCGATGCTGCTGTCCGCGCTGGGTGGCCTGGCGGGGCTGGCTCTTGGGGTCGGCATTGCGCAAGCGCTGCACCTGCTGTTTCCGGCATTGCCGGTGCATACGCCCTGGCTGTTTGCCGTACTCGCCGAACTGAGCGCGGTCAGCATCGGCCTTGCGGCGGGCGTCGCGCCGGCCATGCGCGCGGCGCGGCTCGATCCGGTGGAGGCGCTGCATGCGGAGTGAGTCATGCGACATCTTCTGCAACGTCATCGATAATTTTGGCGACATCGGCGTGTGCTGGCGGCTGGCGCGGCAACTGGCGAACGAGCATGGCCTCGCGGTGCGTCTGTGGGTGGATGACCTGGGCAGCTTGTCCAAGCTATGCCCGGAAGCGGATGTTGCGTTACAGACACAACGGTGTCGCGGGGTAGAGGTGTGCCATTGGGCGGAGGAAGCATTTCATTCTTTCCCTTACTCGCAAACCCTCTCCCGGCCTATCGGCCACCCTCTCCCGCTTGCGGGAGAGGGGCTGGGGGAGAGGGGAGTGGCTGATCTGGTGATCGAAGCCTTTGCCTGCAAGCTGCCGCAAAGCTACATCAAGGCGATGGCGGCGCAGGAGCACAAGCCCGTCTGGATCAACCTCGAATATCTTTCTGCCGAAGAGTGGGTTGAAAGCCACCACAAGTTGCCTTCGCCGCATCCGAATCTGCCGTTGACCAAATACTTCTTCTTCCCCGGGTTCACCAAACAGACTGGCGGCTTGCTGCTGGAGCGCGACTTGCTGGCGCGGCGCGATGCGTTCCAGAACGATACCGCGCAGCAGCAGGAATTCTGGCTGTCGCTCGGCATGGAAGTGCCGAGCGCGGAAACGCTGAAAATCTCTCTGTTTGCTTATGAAAATGTTGCGCTGCATGGGCTGTTCGATGCCTGGTCGGGCGGCACTCAGCCGGTGCTGTGTCTGGTGCCGGAAGGGCGCATTTTGCCGCAGGTTCGACAATATTTCGGCGATGTTGCGCCGTGCGTGGGCAAGGTTTATTCGCGTGGAAATTTGCGGGTGCGCGTGCTGCCGTTCGTCGAGCAGGAGCGTTACGATGAACTTCTGTGGGCTTGTGATGTCAATTTTGTCCGTGGCGAGGATTCCTGCGTGCGGGCGCAGTGGGCGGGAAGACCGTTCATCTGGCAAATTTATCCGCAGCATGACACGGTGCATTTGGACAAGCTGCAAGCCTTTTTGAACCTGTACAACGCGCCGCTCAGTGCGACCGCAAGCGAGGCAGTACAAAGTTTGTGGCAGGCATGGAACAGGGAAAGCGGGGCAGGACAGGCCACTTCGACAGGCTCAGGACAGGCTTGGTCTGCCTTTATAGCGGTGCGTGGCGAGCTTGAACGCCACGCACAACATTGGGCGCGGCAATTGGCCGGTAACAATCTGGCGTTGAATTTACTGGATTTTTCTCAAAAAATCGGTAGAATGCACGCCTTCAAAATTGAGGGGCAGTAAACATGAAAACAGCACAAGAAGTACGCGTAGGCAACGTGATTATGGTCGGCACTGACCCTATGGTCGTGCTCAAGGCTGAATACAGCCGTTCCGGCCGCAACGGCTCGGTGGTCAAGATGAAGATGAAGAACCTGCTGACCGAATCCGCAAAAGAAACCGTGTATAGCGCCGATGACAAGTTCGAGCAGATCATGCTGGATCGCAAGGAAGTGACTTACTCTTACTTTACCGATCCGATGTATGTGTTCATGGACGGCGAATACAACCAGTATGAGATCGAAGCCGAAAGCATGGGCGATGCGATCAACTACATCGAAGACGGTATGCCTTGCGAAGTGGTGTTCTACAACGAAAAGGCTATTTCGGTTGAATTGCCCAACACCATTGTGCGCGAAGTTGTTTACACCGAACCTGCGGTGCGCGGCGACACTTCCGGCAAGGTGATGAAACCGGCCAGGATCAACACCGGCTTTGAATTGCCTGTGGCTGCCTTCGTCGAGATCGGCGACAAGATCGAGATCGATACCCGCACCAACGAATTCAAGAAGCGCGCTTAATCCCTGCTGTATGCTTCAACAAAAGGCCAACCGCGAGGTTGGCCTTTTTGTATGGTAAATTTCCTGACCGGCGAAGCTGACCAAACGCCCTTGGCGTTTGCCACATTCAACTCAGGATTTTAGGGGCTTTGTCGGCTTCGCGCTTTTTTAAAACACCATCTGCCAGAAGTTTTTCGACGAGTCCTTGCTGCATGGCGACGGCATTGGCGAACGCATCCATCGGAAGCACTACATAGTGGGAAACACGCAGTTTGGCGGGTTCAGTGGACTTCTGGGGGGTGGTTTCCACCACAGACAGTTCCAGGCGAACCAAGGGGCCTGTGACATAGATGTTGGTGATTGCGTCGGTGTAGATGGTGTCTTGCATGTGGAGATTCTCCTTTGGGATGAATGAAGCCGAATAAAATATCCGTATAACTTGCCAGGATTATGTTCTGTCTTTTTGGTAATTGGTCATTGTTTTTTCACGATGGTATTGTGCCATAATGCTATGTGTCAATGATGGGTTTAATTTTTCAGATTGTTGTGTGTGGTGGAGGGTGCGATGGCTTCTAATCAGGATGTGGTTGGCAAGATCGTAATCATTAACGGCGCGGTGTTCGTTCAGCGCGACGGCAAGAGCATTCCCGCAAACCACGGTTCCGAATTGCGGCAGGGCGACTTTGTCGTTACCGGCCAAAACGGCAAGGCTGGTATTGCCATGATGGATCAAACTCGCTTCTCGCTCGGTGAAAAAGCCAGCATGAAGATCGATCACGCCAATTACAGTCCGGCTGAAAAATCGGGATCGATGACCGTGTCTTTCATCAAGGGCGCCTTCATGTTCATAACCGGACAGATCGCGCATCTTAACGGTGGCAATATGAAGGTGCGCACCGCCAGTGCCACCATAGGTATTCGCGGCACTCAGGTAGCAGGCGATATTCAGTCCGATGGTTCTGAGAGCACCTTCACCCTGTTGCCTAATCCTGATGGACACCAGAGCTCTGCGCTAATTGAAAATGCCGGTGGTAGCCGCCTTCTTGATCAGCCCAACCAAAGTGTTCACATTGCCAGCTACTTCACGCCTCCCAGCGAGCCTTTCCTGGCTCCCCCCACGCAAGTTGCACATACCTATGGGCAGGTCTTCCCGAACATGTTCCTTGTCAGCCAGCAAATGGGGCTGCCGGGGCCGGTGAATCAACAAACCTATCAACCTCCGCCACCTTTACCCAATACGCAAGTGGCGCCGGGCAAGGAAGTCACTCCACCGGCAGTCGAACCCGATTCAACTGATCTCCAGCTCGATAAAGTGCAGCGGGGTACCGCCGATCGAAGCGGCGGCAGTACCGGAGGCTCTTCATTAGCGGTGCCTTATCAGCTTCAGGAATTGTCGGACATACGAAGTGGCGCGCTTACCCTGGAGCAGATACTTGCCAACAAGAATTTCTATCTAAACGAGCAGACCACGGTGGTGCGCACTTTTGGCGATCTGGAATTCACCTTTATCGCGCCATCGCTGGCAGCGGTGCTGGTCAATATTCCTCCATCAGCAACAGCAGATCAATACGTGCTGGATGAAACCGCGTTTGCGCCGGTTACCGGAATTGTTACCGCAAATGATACAGATGCGGAAGGGAATCCCCTGTCGGTGTTCGTCTTCGAGAGCGTAAACAACCCCACGCTGCCCGGCGTGGCGGGAGACCTGGTTGCCGGCGAATTTGGATCGTTGAGTATCGCCGCAGATGGAAGTTTTAGTTATATTCTGGATAGCGGCAAAGCCCAATCCCACGATTTTGCCGGCGCCACCTCGGTTTCCGATGTCTTTAACTACTCAATCGCGGATGGTCTTGGCGGGCAGGCGACATCTACCGTTTCATTCAGCATTCAGGACGTTAATTCCGGATTTCTGACCAGTGCATTTTCCTCGGCATTGATCAATATCACCACGGGTGGTTCCACGAGCATGTCGGGCGATATCCTGAGCGCCACAACGGTTATCGCCGGGGTGTATGACGCGGCCGTTGTCGTTAGCAACTTCAATACGTTGACTGGCTACTCGGTTGGCAACAATCTCGTAGCGGGTAACGCGGCTCTCGGACAATACGGAACGCTCCTGCTCAATCCGTCCGGCACCTACGAATACATTCTCGACCCCACCAAGGTTTCAACCCTGGCGGTGGGCAGCTCGGTGACGGACAACTTTGTCTACACGCTAAGCAGTGGACAGGTGTCGAGTTTTACAGTCAATGTCAATTCAACAGGCCAGGCCGGAATAGCCGATCTGGTTGCTTACACCTACCACTATGGCGAGGATACGGACCCGGTTACGGCCGGACATCAGGGAAACTGGGACTATTACACAGGCTACACTTACGTCACAGCGGGGAGCTATGACTCCCTCTTTGCCGCAGGCGGTGTGATTCCCACGCTGATCACAGAGGCATCGCTCAGTGATCCGCTCATCACTGGCACTGGCTATTACACCATCGACAGCATTACGGCGGGGCAGTCAGGAGTTATCGGCCAGACACGGGTCACCGAATACTATGATGCCGACACACTGGTTGGCTTCGCCAGCCCTTATGTGTCAGGTTTGGCCGGGATCGGCTCTGAAAAGGGTGCGGTGGCAGGCGCAGCCTCGGCAGCCGGCCCCTGGGTTTATGACTACGTAAACTACTTTTTTGAGGCAGACATCGACCTGGCTAATACGGCTAACCTGATCCAGTATTACACCTATACCTACGACTACGGCAACGGGGACTTTTATACAGGTTATGGTTATGCGGCAGCCGCCACCTATGCGGCTGGCCAGTCGGTCGATGCCACAGCCATTACAGGTTTGCCCGGCAGTTACTACATCGAAACCGTCTTTAGCATCCAGGACTCTGTAACTGACAATATTGCTGTGGGTCAGGTCTATGTTACGTCCTACTACGATGCAAACGGGGCTTTGTCCGATACGACGGCAAACGCTTCCGGCACGGTGGGTCTGGGTAGCGAGCGCGGCAACGTCTTTTCTACCACAAGCTCGGCAGCCGATGCATTCGACGCTTTTACGTCGGCGACCATATCGACAGCACCATCTTTGAACCAGCTTTATTATTTCCACTACGACTACGGTGATACCGGCCCGGTCACGCCAGGCTACCAGGGCGATACTTACTACGGCTACGGTTATGCCAATGCGGGCACCTTCATCGCCGGACAGTTGCTTGCCGGCTACACAAACGAACTTGGCACCGGCACCTACACCATCGACGCCATTTACACCTCCGACATTGGTATCGCCGGCGAAGTATTCGTAAGCTACTATTTTGATGGCGATGTGGGTGGCGAAGGGTGGAACACCATCGTCAGCGGTTCAGGTATCACAGGGCTCGGTTCTGAATCTGGCACTGTCTATAACTTTCTTGGCAACACAGCCGACACCTTCAGCAATTACTACGAGGCAGATGTAGCTGGTGGCACGGGGCTGCAACTGTATTATTTCCACTACGACTACGGCAACGGCGACACCTACTACGGCTACGGCTACAACGACAGCGCGCTCACCGGCTTAACTTATACTTCCAATCTGGTATTCAACAGCATCGCCACCGAGACTGGCGCTACCGGCACTTACACAATTGACAGTGTCTTTTCGACCACTTTTGGTATCTCAGGCGAAGTCAATGTATATAGCTACTACGACTCCAATGGTGCGGGCTGGAATACTTATGTTAGCGGCGCAGGCCAGTTTGGCTTGGGTAGCGAAGCAGGCTCGGTTTCGAACTATACCGGAGCCAACGCCGATGTTTTCAGCAGTTACAACTCGGCGGATGTGTCGGGCGGCGGCACCCTGCAGCAGTACTACTTCAACTACAGCTACGGCAACGGCGACAACTACTACGGCTACGGCTACAACGACAGCGCGCTCACCGGCGTGACCTACGCCTGGGGCGATACCTCCACCGTCACCAACGAACTCGGCCTGACCGGCACCTACACCATCGACTCGGTGTACGCCACCAGCTGGGGCACCTCCGGCGAGATCTACGTCAACAGCTACTACGACGGCGATGCCGGCGGCGCCGGCTGGAACACCAGCGTCTCCGGCTTCGGCCAGTTCGGGCTGGGCAGCGAAGGCGGCACCGTCTACAACTACAACGGCGCAGCCGACG
>JAUSMR010000092.1 GCA_030645955.1 Gallionella sp.
GAAATGGTGATGCCGGGCGACAACGTCAGTATTACCGTCAACCTGATCAACCCGATCGCGATGGAAGAAGGATTGCGCTTCGCGATTCGTGAAGGCGGTCGTACCGTCGGTGCCGGTGTGGTTGCAAAGATTATCGAGTAAGACTACAATGCGCGCCCTCGCGTGGTTCAGGCCACGCGATTTCGTTCTTTAATTAGCGGCATTGCCGCGTAAATGCAAGAGAAAATTATGCAAAGTCAAAAAATCCGCATTCGCCTCAAGGCGTTTGACTATCGCTTGATCGACCAATCGGCTGCGCGAATTGTTGAAACAGCAAAGCGTACCGGTGCGGTGGTAAATGGCCCGGTGCCGCTGCCAACCAAGATCGAGCGTTTCGATGTGCTGCGTTCCCCGCACGTCAACAAGACTTCGCGCGATCAGTTTGAGATTCGCACCCATCTGCGTCTGATGGACATCGTTGATCCCACCGATAAGACGGTTGATGCCCTGATGAAGCTGGATCTGCCAGCCGGTGTGGATGTGGAAATCAAGTTGCAGTAATTGTTGCGCCAAAAGGCGTAGGGGCGTAAGGCCTTACGCCCGTACTAATGTAAAAAAAATCGGCTGACCAATTGTAGTTGGCCCCTTAACAAGAGGAAATTAATATGAGCTTAGGACTTGTCGGTCGCAAGATTGGCATGACCCGCGTATTTACCGATGACGGTTCTTCGTTGCCGGTGACTGTGCTGGAAGTGTCCAATAATCGTGTCACTCAGGTTAAATCCGCAGGTACCGATGGCTACACCGCTGTGCAATTGGCACACGGAGTACGCCGTCCCGGTCGCGTCAGCAAGGCTGCCGCCGGACATTACGCCAAGGCGGGTGTGGAAGCGGGGAGTGCACTAAAAGAATTCACCGTATCCCCTGAACAACTGGCTGGCCTGCAAACAGGTTCTGTGGTCAGTGTGGAGATTTTTCAGGTGGGTCAACTCGTAGATGTGACGGGTGTATCCAAAGGTAAGGGTTACGCCGGCACCATCAAGCGTCACCATTTCAAATCGGGCCGAGCATCGCACGGTAACTCCAAGTCGCATAACGTGCCCGGCTCTATCGGTATGGCGCAAGACCCGGGCCGCGTGTTCCCTGGTAAGCGTATGACCGGTCATCTGGGTGACGTGCAAAGGACCGTGCAAAATTTACAGGTCGTGCGTGTTGATGTTGCTCGTCAATTGCTGCTGGTAAAAGGTGCTGTTCCAGGTTGTATAAACAGCAGCATTATTGTGCGTCCCGCAGTGAAGGCAGGTGCGTAATGGAACTCAAAGTCATTAACGATAAGGGTCAGGCGACCGCAAATTTGAGCGCGTCCGACGAGCTGTTCGGCCGTGAATACAACGAAGACCTGGTGCACCAGTTGGTTACCGCTTACATGGCGAATGCACGTGCCGGCAACAGCAAGCAAAAGGGCCGTAGTGAAATCGCCAAGAGTACCCGCAAACCGTTTGCGCAAAAGGGTACCGGTCGTGCGCGTGCCGGTATGGCGTCCAGCCCATTGTGGCGCGGCGGCGGCAAGATTTTCCCGAACACTGGCGAGGAAAATTACACCCAAAAAATCAATCGCAAGATGTATCGCGCGGGTTTTGCTTCGATCTTGTCAAAGCTGGTCAGTGAAAACCGCTTGATGGTGGTGGACAGCCTGACAGTTGATTCGCCAAAAACAAAGTTGTTGGCGCAGAAGATCAAGGGCCTGGGTGTGGATACCAATCGCTTTCGCTTGTTGATCATTACCGACAACATTGATGAAAATCTGTATCTGTCTTCCCGCAATCTGCCAAACGTGCTGGTGCTTGAAGCCAATCAAGCTGACCCGGTCAGCCTGGTGCGTTTCCCAAACGTTTTGGTGACGCGCAATGCGGTGGCTAAAATTGAGGAGATGTTCGCATGAGTACCCAACAATTCAGTCAGGAGCGTTTGATGAAGGTGTTGCTCGCTCCGCAAATCTCCGAAAAGGCAACTTATGTTGCTGAAAAAAACGATCAAGTGATCTTCCGTGTCGCAACTGACGCGACTAAGCCAGAGATCAAAGCCGCCGTTGAAATGATGTTCAAGGTGAACGTGAACAGCGTGCAAGTGGCGTGCGTCAAGGGCAAGGTCAAGCGCAGTGGCCGTATCATCGGTCGTCGCAACGACTGGAAAAAGGCATATGTGTGCTTGGCTGCCGGTCAGGAAATCAATTTTGCTACAAGTGAGCAAGGATAACCATCATGGCATTGATTAAACTAAAACCAACAACACCGGGTCAACGTGCCGTAGTGCGCGTTGTCAATCCTGATCTGCATAAGGGTAGGCCAGTTGCAGCGCTGCTGGAGAAGCAAACCAGAACCGCAGGCCGCAACAATAACGGACACATTACCACGCGTCATATGGGTGGTGGTCATAAACAGCATTACCGTCTGGTTGACTTTAAGCGTGACAAGGATGGTATTCCCGCGACTGTAGAACGTCTGGAATATGATCCGAACCGCAGCGCTAACCTGGCTTTATTGTGTTACGCCGATGGCGAGCGTCGTTACATCATTGCGCCTAAAGGTGTTGCGGCCGGTGCATCCCTGGTGAGCGGTTCGGAAGCGCCGATCAAGCCGGGCAATGCATTGCCTTTGCGTAATGTTCCGGTCGGCTCGACCATACACTGCATCGAAATGTTACCTGGCAAGGGTGCGCAGTTGGCGCGTTCTGCCGGTACTTCCGTGCAGCTGCTGGCGCGTGAAGGCAGCTACGCACAATTACGTTTACGCTCTGGCGAAATTCGCAAAGTTCACATCGATTGTAAAGCGACCTTGGGCGAAGTGGGCAATTCCGAACACAGCCTGCGTTCTATCGGTAAGGCCGGTGCGATGCGTTGGCGCGGTGTCCGCCCAACCGTTCGCGGTGTGGTGATGAACCCGGTCGATCACCCGCATGGTGGTGGTGAAGGTAAGACCGCCGCCGGACGTCACCCGGTCAGTCCATGGGGTGTGCCGGCCAAGGGTTTCCGCACACGCCGCAACAAGCGCACCAGCGGCATGATCGTGCGCCGTCGCTTTCAGGTTTAAGGGGTAGAAAAATATGGCACGTTCGATTAAAAAAGGTCCGTTTGTTGATGCGCATTTGCTCAAGAAGATTGAGACGGTGCGTGCGACTAGCGATAAGCGCCCGGTGAAAACCTGGTCGCGCCGCTCTACGGTGTTGCCCGAGTTCGTCGGTCTGACAATCGCGGTGCACAACGGCAAGCAGCATATTCCGGTGTATATATCCGAAAACATGGTGGGCCATAAGTTGGGTGAGTTTTCCTTGACGCGCACCTTCAAGGGTCATTCCGCTGATAAAAAAGCAGTGGTCAAGAAATAAGGGGGAATTATGACAACAACTATTGCAGTTGCAAAAAAAATTCATCTCTCCGCGCAAAAAGGCCGCTTGGTGGCTGATCAGATTCGCGGTTTGCCGGTTGCGCAAGCACTTAACATTTTGAACTTCAGCCCGAAGAAGGCTGCTGTCATCATTAAAAAGGCTCTCGAGTCTGCGATTGCGAATGCTGAGCATAACGACGGAGCCGATATCGATGAATTGAAAGTCAAAGCTATTTACGTAGATAAGGCGGCGTCTGGAAGAGGTTTCATGGCGCGTGCCAAGGGTCAAGGCCATCGTCTCGAAAAGCAAACTTGCCACATAACGGTCAGCGTTGGGAGCTAAAGGTAGATTATGGGACAGAAAATTCATCCAACCGGTTTCCGGTTGAGCGTTCGTAAAAACTGGGATTCCAAGTGGTACGCAAACAGCAAAAATTTTGCTGACTTACTGCTCAAGGATATTGAAGTTCGTGCTTTCCTGAAAAAGAAGCTTGCTTCTGCTGGCGTCTCCAAGGTAATCATCGAGCGTCCGGCCAAGAACGCCAAAGTGACTATTTACACCGCGCGCCCCGGCATGGTGATCGGCAAGAAAGGCGAGGACATTGAGGCGTTGCGTGCAGAATTACGCAAACGCATGGGTTTGCAATCTGTCGATGTTGCTATTGAAGAGGTGCGCAAGCCGGAAATCGATGCACAATTGATCGCTGACAGCATCACCGCGCAACTGGAAAAGCGCATCATGTTCCGTCGCGCGATGAAGCGGGCGATGCAGAACGCAATGCGCCTCGGTGCGCAAGGTATCAAGATTATGAGTGCGGGTCGTTTGAACGGCATTGAAATCGCTCGTACCGAGTGGTATCGCGAAGGTCGTGTGCCATTGCATACGTTACGTGCCGATATTGACTACGGCACGTCTGAAGCAAAAACCACTTATGGCATCATTGGTGTAAAAGTTTGGGTATTCAAGGGCGAGGTCACGGATCAGGAGGTTGTTGCTCCAATCGCCGCTGAGCCGGAAAAGAAAGCAAGAAAGTCGGGAGCAAAGCATGCTACAGCCAGCTAGAAGAAAGTATCGCAAGGAACAAAAAGGCCGCAATACCGGTATTGCCACCCGTGGCAACAAGGTAAGTTTCGGCGAATTTGGCCTGAAAGCGGTTGCACGCGGTCGTTTGACGGCACGTCAAATCGAAGCCGCACGTCGTGCGATGACACGCCACATCAAACGCGGAGGACGTATCTGGATTCGTATTTTCCCGGATAAACCGATTTCCAAAAAGCCAGCCGAAGTCCGTATGGGTAATGGAAAAGGGAACCCCGAGTTTTACGTCGCTGAGATTCAGCCAGGCAAGATGTTGTACGAAATGGATGGTGTGGATGAAACACTGGCCCGCGAAGCATTCCGTTTGGCTTCGGCAAAATTACCACTGGCCACCACATTTGTTATTAGACAGGTAGGTACATAACATGAAAGCTAGTGAACTTAAAGCCAAGTCCGTGGCGGATCTGCATAATGAATTGTTGTCTTTAACCAAAGCTCAGTTTGGGATGCGTATGCAACAGGCGACACAGCAAATGACCAATACCAGTGAATTTCGCAAAGTACGCCGTGATGTGGCGCGCATCAAGACTGTGTTGACAGAAAAGGGTGCACAGAAATGAGCGATACCAAAGTGATAAGCGATTCCAAAATGAAGCGTACCCTGACCGGTACTGTGGTAAGCGACAAGATGGACAAAACCGTAACGGTGCTGGTCGAGCGCAAAGTAAAACACCCGTTGCTGGGCAAGATCATTCGCGTTTCCAAGAAATATCACGCCCACGATGAGACCAATGAGTGTCATGCAGGCGACGTGGTGACAATTGAAGAGTGCCGCCCGATTGCCAAAACCAAGAGTTGGCGCGTTGCCAAGTTAATTGAAAAGGCTGCTGCAATATAATTTAGCTTGCGTCTTTTTCAAATTTGCATATAATAAGCGGCTTCGTTTCATCGCCGCTTGTGGCGACCTAACCCGAACGGGTTCCAAAACTGGCCGCCGTGAGCGGAAAAAGTTGGAGATTAAATAATGATACAAATGCAGTCTGTTTTAAATGTTGCTGACAATACCGGCGCGCGTTCCGTGATGTGCATCAAGGTGCTGGGCGGGTCCAGGCGCCGTTACGCTTCTGTCGGTGATGTCATCAAGGTAAGCATCAGAGATGCAGCACCGCGTGGCCGCGTAAAGAAGGGTGAAGTTTACAATGCCGTGGTTGTTCGTACCGCCAAGGGTGTGCGTCGCAGTGATGGGTCTTTGGTTAAGTTCGATGGCAACGCTGCCGTGCTGCTCAATGCCAAGCTGGAGCCTATCGGCACGCGCATCTTCGGGCCGGTGACACGCGAGTTGCGTACCGAGAAGTTCATGAAGATCGTTTCGCTGGCACCTGAAGTGCTGTAAGCGGCAATAGATCGAATCGAGGAAAATCATGCGCAAGATCAAGAAAAACGATGACGTTATCGTAATCGCAGGTAAAGACAAAGGAAATCGCGGCAATGTGCTGCAAGTCCTGGGAGATCACTTGCTGGTTGGCGGCATCAATAAAGTCAAGAAACATCAGAAGCCCAACCCGGTAAAGGGTTTGACTGGCGGTATCGTGGAAAAGGAATTGCCGATTCATATTTCGAATGTGGCGATCTACAACGCGGCTGCCAAGAAGGGCGATCGGGTCGGTATTAAAACGCTGGAAGACGGGCGCAATGTGCGCGTGTTCAAGTCCAGCGGCGAAATGATTGACGCATAAGGGGTAAGAGCATGGCTCGTTTATACGAATTTTATAAAGACAAGGTCACCAAGGACCTGATGAAGCAGTTCGGCTATAAGTCCGTCATGGAAGTGCCGCGCATCGAGAAGATCACTCTGAACATGGGTGTGGGCGAGGCGGTGGCAGACAAGAAAGTGATGGAGTTCGCGGTTGGCGATATGCAAAAGATTGCCGGCCAGAAGCCGGTGGTCACGGTGTCCAAGAAGTCTATTGCCGGCTTCAAGATTCGCGAAGGTTATCCGGTCGGCTGCAAGGTGACGTTGCGCAAGCTGCGCATGTATGAATTCCTGGATCGCCTGATTTCTGTCGCGATCCCGCGTATTCGCGATTTTCGCGGCATTTCCGGCAAGTCTTTCGATGGCCGCGGCAACTACAACATGGGCGTGAAAGAGCAAATCATTTTTCCGGAAATCGAGTATGAAAAGATTGATGCGTTGCGTGGTATGAACATTACTATCACCACCTCCGCGAAGACTGACGAAGAAGCCAAGGCTCTTCTGTTGGCATTCAAACTCCCATTAAAGAAATGAGGGAATACTAATGGCTAAGATGGCAGTGATTAACCGCGAGCAAAAACGTCGTGACACCGTAAAGAAGTTTGCGGCCAAACGTGCGGAATTGTTTGCAGCGATCTCCAATATGAAGCTTGGCGATGAAGAACGTGCCGCCGCACGACTGAAGCTGCAAGCTTTGCCGCGTAACTCCAGCCCGGTTCGCCTGCGCAACCGTTGCGCATTGACGGGCCGTCCGCGCGGTACATACAGAAAGTTTGGTTTGGGGCGTATCAAGGTGCGTGAATTCGCAATGCGCGGTGAAATACCCGGTATCGTTAAGGCAAGCTGGTAGGAGAAATTATATGAGTATGAGTGATCCAATCTCCGACATGTTGACGCGCATTCGCAATGCGCAGCTTGCGGAAAAAGCCACAGTGGTAATGCCTTCCTCGAAGTTGAAGGTGGCGATTGCTGAGGTGTTGAAAGACGAAGGCTATGTGGATGGCTACAGTGTCATCAAGGGCGACGGCGGTAAAGCTACGCTGGAAATCGGCCTGAAGTATTACAGTGGCCGTCCGGTAATCGAAAAGATTCAGCGTATCAGTCGCCCCGGTCTGCGTATCTACAAGGGTTCCGATGATATTCCCAAGGTGATGAACGGCCTGGGTATCGCCATCGTTTCCACATCCAAGGGTTTGATGACCGACCGCAAAGCGCGCGCCAATGGTATTGGCGGTGAAGTGCTGTGCGTAGTCGCGTAGTGAGGTAAGTATGTCTAGAGTTGCCAAGAATCCTGTCGTAGTGCCGAGCGGTGTAGAAGTTGCGCTGGCTGCGAGTGAAATTTCGGTAAAGGGCCCGTTGGGTACCCTTAAGCAAGCTTTGTCGGGAGAAGTGAGCATAGTGCGCGAGGGCGACAGCCTGTTGTGCAAAGCACAAAACGACTCCACGCAAGCTGATGCGATGTCCGGCACGATTCGCGCCTTGCTGGCAAATATGGTGTTGGGTGTGAGCAAAGGTTTTGAGCGCAAGCTGACTTTGGTCGGTGTGGGTTATCGTGCACAAGCTGCTGGTGACACTTTGAACCTGACGCTTGGTTATTCTCACCCGGTTTCCTACAAGATGCCTGCCGGTGTGAAGGTTGAAACTCCAACCCAAACTGAAATTGTGTTGAAGGGTGCCGATAAACAACGTGTCGGACAAGTTGCCGCTGAAATTCGTGCCTTCCGCGAACCTGAGCCATACAAGGGCAAGGGTGTGCGCTATAGCGATGAAGTGGTAATTCTGAAAGAAACCAAGAAGAAATAATTGAGGTTGATATGTTGATCAAAAAAGAAGCGCGTCTGCGCAGGTCCCGCAAAACCCGGGCACGTATTGCCGAGAAGAAAACAGTACGCCTGGCGATTCACCGCACTAATTTGCACATTTATGCCCAGGTGCTTTCTGCTTGCGGCACCAAGGTATTGGCTAGCGCGTCCAGCATTGAGGCTGAGGTTCGCAAGGATTTGGCGAACGGAGGCAACAAGGCTGCTGCGGCTGTGGTGGGCAAGCGTATCGCTGAAAAAGCCAAGAGCGCGGGAATTAGTCAGGTTGCATTTGATCGTTCCGGCAACCGTTATCATGGTCGTGTTAAAGCGTTGGCTGAAGCTGCGCGAGAACACGGTCTGCAGTTCTAATTGGAGTTGAGTGATGGCTAAGCCGCAAGGAAAAATGCAGCAACAAGCAGAGCGTGATGACGGTCTGATCGAAAAAATGATTTCTGTGAACCGGGTCACCAAGGTGGTTAAGGGTGGTCGTATCATGGGTTTCGCCGCTTTGACCGTGGTGGGTGATGGAGATGGCCGCGTGGCGATGGGCAAAGGAAAATCCAAGGAAGTTCCGGTTGCCGTGCAAAAGGCAATGGATGAAGCGCGCCGCAATCTGGCCAAGATAAGTTTGAAAAATGGCACCTTGCACCACACGGTGGTTGGCAAGCATGGCGCGGCTAAAGTGCTGATGCAACCGGCATCCGAGGGTACCGGCATTATTGCGGGTGGCGCGATGCGCGCAGTGTTCGAGGCTGTTGGCGTGCGCGACGTGTTGGCCAAGTGTCTCGGTTCAAGCAACCCATACAACGTGGTGCGTGCCACGCTGAACGGCCTGAAAGCAATGAATTCTCCGTCCGAGATAGCTGCCAAGCGCGGTAAGAACGTCGAAGAAATATTGGGGTAAGACATGACAAATGCAAAAAAGACTTTAACAGTGACGCAGACCAAAAGTTTGATTGGCACCAAACAATCGCATCGCGATACCATTCGCGGCTTGGGGTTGCGTCGTATCAATCACACCGTGAAACTTGAGGACACGCCTTGTGTTCGCGGCATGATCAACAAAGTGTTTTATATGGTTAAGTGCGAGGCATAACAAATGCAACTCAATAAAATTCAACCTGCACAAGGTGCCAAGCACGCCAAGCGTCGCGTTGGTCGCGGCATCGGTTCCGGTTTGGGCAAGACCGCCGGGCGCGGTCACAAGGGACAAAAATCCCGTTCCGGCGGTTTTCACAAGGTTGGTTTTGAAGGCGGTCAAATGCCGTTGCAGCGCCGTTTGCCAAAGCGCGGTTTTGTCTCGCTGACGCGTGGTGATACAGCGCAAGTGCGTTTGTCCGATCTGCAAAAACTGCCGGTCGATAGCATCGATCTGTTGGCGCTCAAACAGGCGGGCGTTATTTCTGCCGGTTCATTGACTGCGAAAGTCATCCTGTGCGGTGAAATTTCCCGTGCAGTGAAGTTGCAGGGGTTGCTGGTGACCAAAGGTGCACGCGCAGCGATTGAAGCTGCTGGCGGCAGCATCGCAGAGTAGGTTATTCGTGAGCACAGTTACCAAGGGTGTAAGCAAAGGAAAGTACGGCGATTTAAGCCAACGCCTGTGGTTTTTGCTGGGTGCGTTGGTGGTGTTCCGTATTGGTGCGCATATCCCGGTGCCGGGTATTGACCCGACAGTGTTGGCGGATTTGTTCAAGTCGCAAAAAAATGGCATTCTGGGCATGTTCAATATGTTCTCAGGCGGCGCGTTGTCGCGCTTCACCATTTTTGCGCTGGGTATCATGCCGTACATCTCAGCTTCGATCATCATGCAGTTGGGCGCGATAGCGGTTCCGCATCTTGAGCAATTGAAGAAAGAAGGCGAAGCAGGGCGCCGCAAGATAACGCAGTACACCCGTTATGGAACATTGGCTTTGGCTTTGTTCCAGGCATTTGGCATATCGGTGGCATTGCAGTCCCAACCGGGGTTGGTGCCAAATCCTGGCACAATATTCCAGTTGACCTCGGTGATTACCCTGGTGACCGGCACGATGTTCCTGATGTGGCTGGGCGAGCAGATTACCGAGCGCGGCCTGGGTAACGGTATATCACTGATTATTTTTGCCGGTATCGCGGCAGGATTGCCCAACGCGATTGGCAGCACGCTGGAGTTGGCGCGTACCGGGGCTTTCTCCATCCCGCTGGTGTTGTTGCTGTTTTTTGGCGCAATTGCCGTGACAGCTCTGGTGGTGTTCGTAGAGCGCGGCCAGCGTAAAATTCTGGTGAATTACGCCAAGCGACAGGTGGGTAACAAGGTTTATGGCGGGCAAAGCTCGCACCTGCCGTTGAAGATAAATATGGCTGGTGTAATCCCGCCGATTTTCGCATCCAGTATCATTCTATTCCCCGCGACGATTGCGGGCTGGTTTGGAAGCGGGCAGGGTATGGGCTGGCTGAAGGATATCAGCGACATGCTTTCTCCAGGGCAACCGATTTATGTGCTGGTATATGCCGCGGCGATTGTGTTTTTCTGTTTCTTTTATACGGCGCTGGTGTTTAGCCCAAAAGAAACGGCGGACAACCTGAAGAAGAGCGGTGCTTTTTTGCCAGGAATTCGTCCCGGTGAGCAAACTGCGGGCTACGTTGAAAAGATTATGTTGCGTTTGACGATGGTGGGTGCGGTGTACATTACCCTAGTTTGCTTGTTACCGGAATTTTTGGTGGTGAAGTGGAATGTGCCGTTTTATTTTGGGGGCACTTCACTGTTAATTCTGGTGGTGGTAACCATGGACTTTATGTCGCAGGTGCAGTCCTACTTGATGACACACCAGTATGAAGGCTTGCTGAAGAAGGCTAATTTCAAAGGCGGGTTAACACGCTAATGTCTAAAGAAGATGTGATTCAGATGCAGGGCGAGGTTGAGGAGTCGTTGCCCAACGCAACGTTCCGAATCAAACTGGAAAATGGGCATGTGGTATTGGGCCATATTTCCGGAAAAATGCGGATGCACTATATTCGTATTCTTCCTGGCGACAAGGTGAACGTCGAGTTGACACCATATGATTTGAGCAAGGCGCGTATTGTGTTCCGCGCAAAATAGTTGAGCGAGTAAGGAGAAAAAAATGAGAGTCCAAGCATCGGTAAAAAAAATCTGTCGTAATTGCAAAATTGTTATCCGCAAACGCGTGGTGCGAGTAATTTGCACGGAGCCACGTCATAAGCAACGCCAGGGTTAATTGAGCCAGGGCGCTAATTGAGTAAGACTGGTTTTGAGTGTTATAATTTTTAATTTAAAAGATAGGATAGCTGCATGGCACGTATAGCAGGGGTCAATATCCCAAACCATCAACATGCTGTGATTGCATTGACTGCAATCTACGGGGTTGGACGTACACGCTCGCAACATATTTGCGCGGCGGCTGGTGTGAATGCCGCCACCAAGATGAAAGATTTGACCGACGCGGAAGTTGAAAAACTGCGCGAACAAGTCGCCAAAATCGCGGTGGAGGGTGATCTGCGTCGTGAAGTGACCATGAGCATCAAGCGCCTGATGGACTTGGGTTGCTATCGCGGTGTGCGTCATCGTCGCGGTTTGCCATGCCGTGGGCAGCGCACTCGCACCAACGCGCGTACCCGCAAGGGGCCGCGCAAGGCGATTGCCGGAGCCAAGAAGTAAGTTTGCTATAACGCATTAGAGGATTAGAGTATGGTTAAGCCAAGCACGAAAGTACGCAAGAAAGTCAAAAAAAATGTGGCGGAAGGTATCGCGCACGTTCACGCGTCTTTTAACAATACCATCGTTACTATTACCGACCGTCAGGGTAACACCCTGGCATGGTCTACCAGTGGAGCGAATGGCTTTAAGGGTTCGCGTAAGAGCACTCCATTTGCTGCACAGGTTGCGGCTGAAACGGTCGGTAAGTCTGCCGCCGAATGCGGTGTCAAGAATATTGAAGTGCGCATCAAAGGACCCGGTCCAGGCCGTGAATCCGCAGTGCGCGCATTGAACGCGGCTGGTTTTAAGATCACCAGCATTTCCGATATTACCCCGGTGCCGCACAACGGCTGCCGCCCGCCTAAAAAGCGCCGTATCTAATTTTTTGGGAGTCGATTTTGGCTAGAAATCTTGATGCAAAGTGCCGTCAGTGCCGCCGTGAAGGCGAAAAGCTGTTTCTGAAGGGCGAGAAATGTTTTACCGACAAGTGTGCCGTAGAGCGCAGAGCCTATCCGCCCGGCCAACACGGCCAGAAGAAAAATACTCGCTTGTCCGAGTACGGTGGCCAGTTGCGTGAAAAGCAAAAAGTGCGTCGTATCTATGGTGTGCTGGAAAAACAATTCCGTCTGACTTACAAACAGGCGGAAAGCCAGCGCGGTATTACCGGCGAGAGTTTGTTGCAGATTCTGGAATCGCGTCTGGACAATGTTTCCTACCGCATGGGTTTCGGTGCATCGCGTTCGGAAGCGCGTCAAGTAGTGCGCCATAACGGTTTGCTGGTGAACGGCAAGCGTGTGAATATTCCTTCATATCAAGTGCGCCCCGGTGATGTGGTTGAAGTGGCCGAAAAATCAAAGGCGCAATTGCGTATCAAGGCAGCGCTGGCTGCCGCTGAGCAGCGCGGTTTCCCAGAATGGATCGAAATGGATACCAAAGCGCTCAAGGGAACATACAAAGCCAAGCCACAACGTGCCGAACTGCCTGCAACCATCAACGAGCATCTTGTAGTTGAGTTGTATTCCAAGTAATCCACGCGGAGTAGCGTATGCCTAAGAATGAATTTTTGAAACCCCGCATCATTGATGTACAAAAGATATCCGACACCCAAGCCAAGGTGGTGATGGAGCCTTTCGAGCGCGGTTACGGCCACACGTTGGGCAATGCATTGCGTCGCATCCTGCTGTCCTCCATGCCTGGCGCTGCGCCGACTGAGGTAAAAATTGCTGGTGTGCTGCACGAGTACGCGACCATTGATGGCGTCCAGGAAGACGTCGTGGATATTCTGCTGAACCTCAAGGGTGTGGTACTGCGTTTGCACAATACCCCGGAAGTGGTATTGACCCTTAAAAAGGAGGGCCAAGGCGTAGTGACAGCAGCTGATATCAGCGGCAATGCAGATGTCGAGGTGGTAAATCCTAATCACGTGATCGCGCACCTGACTGCCGGCGGCAAGCTGGATATGCAGATCAAGGTAGAGCAAGGCCGCGGTTATGTGTCGGCGATTTCGAGAATTGCACCTAACGAGACTCGCTCGATCGGTCATATCGCGCTGGATGCATCATTTAGCCCAGTCAACCGTGTGAGCTATGCAGTGGAGAGCGCACGTGTGGAACAACGCACAGATCTTGACAAGCTGGTGCTGCACATTGAAACCAATGGCGCGGTTGATCCTGAACAAGCGATTCGCAATGCAGCGCGTATTCTGGTGGATCAATTTTCGGTGTTCGCAGCGCTCGAGGGAACCGAGCCTGTCGTTGAGAAGGTTCAAACACCCAAGGTCGATCCTATCCTGTTGCGTCCGGTGGATGATCTGGAGCTGACACCGCGCTCCTCCAATTGCCTCAAGGCACAAAGCATTCACTATATTGGCGATCTGATTCAGTACACCGAAAACGATCTGCTGCGCACCCCTAACCTGGGACGCAAGTCGTTGAACGAAATCAAGCAGGTTCTCGCCGAGCACAACTTGTCGCTGGGGATGAAGCTGGAAAACTGGCCTGTCGCTGTCGTTTAACGCAACGCGACAATACAAGAAGTACGCTTTAAGCAGCGAACAATAGAAGTCCAAGAAAACCAGAAGTAAGAGAGGCAAATCATGCGTCACCGTTTAGGATTAAGAAAACTCAACCGCACCAGCAGCCACCGTCTGGCGATGTTCCGCAACATGACCGTGTCGCTGTTGCGCCATGAACTTATCAAGACTACCCTGCCCAAGGCAAAGGAACTGCGCCGTGTTGCGGAGCCTATCCTGACACTGGGCAAGACCCCGAGTTTGGCAAACCGTCGTCTGGCATTTGCCCGTTTGCGTGACCGTGAAATGGTCACCAAACTGTTCGACGAACTCGGCCCACGTTACGCAGCACGCAACGGCGGTTACCTGCGCATCCTCAAGTTCGGCTTCCGTCAGGGCGACAAAGCCCCGATGGCGCTGATTGAACTGATGGATCGCCCGGCAGATGCCACAGCGGTTGATGTAGAGTAACCGCTGTGATGTTTCAAAGTTGAACAAAAAGCCGGACTTGTCCGGCTTTTTGCATTTTCGACAGATCGTCGAGCGTGTGCAAGGGAGTCCACCCATGCTCGCAAGGCATGCAATGCACAATTGATCCAGCCTGAAGGAAACCGCCATGCCACACGTTAGCCTCAACCCGGCCACCAATCAGGTGATTCAGATCCACCCGGGTTGGGATAACCGTCGTCTGGAACAAGCTCTGGAAAAAGCCCACAGTGCGCAGCATACTTGGGCGCAGACACCTTTCGAAATACGCGCAAAAGTGCTGCGTCAGGTGGCGATTCAGTTGCGAGCACAGCGAGACAGATACGCGACCCTCATTACCCAGGAAATGGGCAAACTGTTGCGCGAAGCGCACGCCGAAGTCGAAAAGTGCGCCGGAGTCTGTGATTATTATGCGCAACATGCGGAAAATTTCCTGCGTGCCGAGCCGGTGGAATCGGATGCCGGTAAAAGCTATATCGCGTATTACCCGCTCGGTGTGGTGCTCGCTGTCATGCCGTGGAATTTTCCCTTCTGGCAGGTATTTCGCGCCGCAGCACCGGCCCTGATGGCAGGCAACGCGCTGGTGCTGAAACATGCGCCGAATGTGCCGCAATGCGCGCTCGCAATAGAAGCATTGTTTCTTAAATGCGGTTTGCCGGAAGGGTTGTTTGCGAACTTGATGATCGAAGTTGAGCAAGTGGCCGAGGCAATCGCCAGCCCGCATGTGCATGCCGTCACGCTCACCGGATCGGAAGCAGCCGGGCGAAAAGTGGCGGCGTGCGCCGGACAGCATCTGAAGAAATGCGTGCTGGAACTGGGCGGCTCCGACCCGTTCATCGTGCTGCGCGACGCGGATCTGGAGTTGGCCGTCAATATGGCGGTCTTATCGCGTTTCCTCAATTGCGGGCAATCGTGCATCGCCGCCAAACGCTTTATTGTCGTGCCGCAAATCGCCGACGAATTCCTGCATCAATTCAAAATCAAAGTAGCAGCGCTCAAGCTCGGCGACCCGATGGACGATGCTACGCAAATCGGCCCGATGGCGCGTCTCGATCTGCGCGAAGCTTTGCATCGGCAAGTCACCGATTCCACCGCCCAAGGCGCGGTTGCGGTGACGGGTTGCAAGCCGGTCGAGCGGGATGGATTTTTCTACCAGCCATCGATCCTGGATCAGGTAACCGCCAAAGCCTGCGCTTACCACGAAGAGCTGTTCGGTCCGGTGGCGATCATAATCCGCGCCGCGAACGAAACGGATGCGCTACGCATCGCAAACGAAACGCGCTTCGGCCTGGGCTCATCGATCTGGAGCAAAGACGTGGCGCGCGCCGAGCAGATGGCGGCGCACATCCAGGCAGGCTGCACCTTCATCAACGGCATGGTCAAATCCGATCCGCGCTTGCCGTTCGGCGGCGTGAAAGCCTCCGGGTACGGGCGAGAATTGTCGAAGCTGGGGATACATGAATTCGTGAATGCGAAGACGGTGTGGATCCGGTAGCGCCGCTAAAGCGCTACGTATTCTTCAGCGCGGCCATTTGCCTGTCATGGAGGCGCGACAAGGCCAGCATTGCAGTTGCTGCGCCGATCAGGGCATAGAACATGTCAGCCTGCGTATCCCATATATCACCCTGAGTGCCGAGAAATTCATACGCGCCTTCACCCAGCAACAGCGCCGTCCACCATTCGACCAGCTCATAAAATGAGCTGACCATCATGACTACGCATATTGATAAAAACGCGGTCATGCGGCGGCTGGAAAGATAGGCGCCGCGAATTAAAATTTCACGAGCCACGATAAACGGCACAAATCCCTGAACAAAGTGCCCGATCTTGTCATAGGGATTGCGACTGAGGGAGAACATATCCTGCATCCAGAAACCAAGCGGAACTCGCGCATAGGTGTAGCTGCCGCCTAATATCAAAACCAGCGCGTGAATGAAAATCAAAACGTACAGCAAAGTGGTCAGCGGAAAGCGGCGATAAGTCATAACCAATATGGGCAATGCTATCAAAACCGGAGTCACCTCCAGAAGCCATGTCGCGCGGTCATAGGGACGAAAGCCGGAGAACAGCAGGATAAGTACCAGCAGCAAACCCGAAGCGATGAGCGAATTTTGACGTTTCATGATATCCATCCTTTAAAAAGCTGGTTCATACCCGTACCGTATATTAGCTATAACAATCTGGATTTGAAACAGCGGCTTTTACATCCGCCCCGCAAGCATGTCCTGCTCCTGACGTAGCGGTCGGGCCTTTCACGGCGAAGCATTATGCCGCATTGAAATCATTCATCAACCTTGCCCCGCAACACCTTCAGTTGTCCCCGTTGAGTTTTGCTCTCTATGCGTTTTTTTACAGAGCTTTTCGTCGGCTTCGTTGCGGTTCGTTTTTTGTGGAGAAAGCCTGCTCTCTGGATCAAAGCCTGAAGCCGGGCCAGCGCATCTTCGCGGTTCTTCTCCTGGCTGCGGTAGCGCTGCGCCTTGATGATGATCACACCGTCACTGGAGACACGCCTATCCGCAAGCTGCCTGAGCTTTTCCTTGTAGTCATCCGGCAAAGACGATGCATTGATGTCAAAGCGCAGATGTATCGCGGTCGAGACCTTATTGACGTTCTGCCCGCCCGCGCCCTGAGCACGAATCGCATGCAATTCGATTTCAGCGTCGGGGATAGAAATGTGACTGGATATTTTCATCGTAATTCCATTTCCAAATCAATAGCGAAAGATTGCAGAAGCGCGTTAAATCGCGCGTCTGCCAAGCTATTTGGCTTTTAAAATAAAATTGGAATAGCGTGCGCACAGCGCACGCTACGCTGGCTTTTTCAGCGCCTGCTTCAAATACTTACCGGTTGAACTCTCCGGGTTGGCGGCAATATCTCTGGGTGAGCCTTCGGCAATGATGCGCCCGCCGCCGTCGCCGCCTTCGGGGCCGAGGTCGATCACCCAGTCTGCGGTTTTGATCACATCGAGGTTATGTTCGATCACCACCACGGTATTGCCCTGGTCGCGCAGTTTGTGGATCACTTTCAGCAGCAGGGCGATGTCATGGAAGTGCAGGCCGGTGGTTGGCTCGTCGAGAATGTACAGCGTGCGACCGGTGTCGCGTTTGGACAGCTCCAGCGACAGCTTGACACGCTGAGCCTCGCCGCCGGACAGCGTGGTGGCGGATTGCCCCAGCGTGATATAGCCCAGGCCTACATCCAGTAAAGTTTGCAGTTTGCGCGCGATGATCGGCACGGCTTTGAAAAACTCATGCGCATGTTCCACGGTCATCTGCAAGATCTGGTGGACGTTTTTGCCCGTGTACTGGATCTCCACCGTCTCGCGATTGTAGCGTTGGCTGTGGCACACGTCGCACGGCACATACACATCCGGCAGAAAGTGCATCTCGACCTTGATCACGCCGTCGCCCTGGCAGGATTCGCAGCGCCCGCCCTTGACGTTGAACGAGAAGCGCCCCGGCCCGTAGCCGCGTTCGCGCGCCGACGGCACACCGGCGAACAGCTCGCGGATCGGCGTAAACAGGCCGGTGTAGGTGGCGGGGTTGGAGCGCGGCGTGCGCCCGATGGGCGACTGATCGACGTTGATCACCTTGTCGAAAAACTCCAGCCCGCTGATCTCGGCGAATGGCGCGGGTTCGGTGCTGCTGCCATACAGATGTTGCGCCACTGCTGGATACAGCGTGTCGTTGATCAGCGTGGACTTGCCGGAACCGGATACCCCGGTGACGCACACCATCAGACCGACCGGCAAATTCAACGTGATGCCTTTCAGGTTGTTGCCGGAAGCACCCACGATGTGCAGCATGCGTTCCGCATCCGGTATCAGATATTTTTTCGGCATGGCGATGCTGCGGCGTCCGGTCAGATAATCACCGGTGAGCGATTGCCTGCTATCACAGATTTCCTCCGGTGTGCCTTGCGCCACAATCAATCCGCCGTGTTCACCCGCCCCCGGCCCCATGTCCACCACATGATCGGCGGCGCGGATCGCCTCTTCGTCGTGTTCCACCACGATCACGCTGTTGCCCATGTCGCGCAGCTTTTTCAGGGTTTGCAGCAGGCGGTCATTATCGCGCTGATGCAGGCCGATGGAGGGTTCATCCAGCACATACATCACGCCGGTCAGGCCGGAGCCGATCTGCGACGCGAGACGAATGCGCTGCGATTCGCCGCCGGACAGGGTTTCGGCGGAGCGCTCCAGCGACAAGTAATCCAGTCCGACGTTGTTGAGGAAGGCGAGGCGGTTGGAAATTTCCTGCACGATCTTTTCTGCAATCGCCTGCTTGTGTCCTTGCAGCGTCAAACCCTGGAAGAAAGTCAGAGCCTGCTTCAGCGGCAGCGCGCTGATCTCATAAATGTTTTTATCCGCGACGCGCACATGGCGCGCTTCAAGACGCAGGCGCGTGCCTTTGCATTCCGGGCAGGTGCAGGTATTGAGATATTTCGCCAGCTCTTCGCGCACGGCGGGCGAGTCAGTCTCTTTGTAACGGCGCTCAAGATTGTTGACGATGCCTTCAAAAGAGTGCTCGCGCAATGTCGGCTTGCCGTGCTCGTTCAGATATTTAAACGAAATTTCTTCCTTGCCGCTGCCATACAGAATGATATTCTGTATTTTTTCCGGCAGGCTCTCGAAAGACTGCTCCAGATCAAAGTTGTAATGCTTCGCAAGGTTGGCAAGCAGCTGATGATAGAACAGGTTGCGCCTGTCCCAACCCTTGATTGCGCCGGAACTTAACGACAACTGCGGAAAAGCGACAATCCGCTTGGGATCGAAAAAACTGATGTTGCCGAGTCCGTCGCATTTGGGGCACGCGCCCATCGGATTGTTGAATGAAAACAAACGCGGCTCCAGTTCCGGCAGCGAGTAGTTACAAATCGGGCAGGCAAATTTTGCGGAGAACATGTGCGCTTTTTCGCTGTCCATTTCCATCGCCACTGCGCGGCCATCGGCATGGCGCAACGCAGTCTCGAATGATTCGGCCAGCCGCTGTTTGGCTTCCGCATTGACTTTGAGGCGATCAACCACGATCTCGACAGTATGTTTCCTGGTTTTCTGCAACGTCGGCAATGCGTCCATTTCATAAACCTTGCCGTTGACGCGCAGCCGCGTAAAACCCTGCGCGCGCAGCTCGTCAAACAAATCCAGTTGCTCGCCTTTGCGTTCGACGACCAGGGGAGAAAGAATCATGATGCGCGTATCTTCCGGCAATTGCAGCACGTGATCTACCATCTGGCCCACGCTCTGCGCCTGCAACACCAGATCATGCTGCGGGCAATATGGGTCGCCGGCGCGCGCGAACAGCAGGCGCAGGTAATCGTGAATCTCGGTGACCGTGCCGACCGTGGAGCGCGGATTATGCGAAGTGGCCTTCTGCTCGATGGCGATGGCCGGAGAAAGCCCCTCGATCAAGTCCACATCCGGTTTTTCCATCAACTGCAAAAACTGCCGCGCGTAAGCAGACAGCGATTCCACATAGCGGCGCTGCCCCTCGGCATACAAGGTGTCAAAGGCTAGTGAGGACTTGCCAGATCCCGACAAGCCAGTGATCACCACCAGCTTGTGGCGAGGCAAATCGAGGCTGATGTTCTTTAAATTGTGGGTGCGAGCACCGCGAATACGTATCTGTTCCATGCAAACCATCTTGATTGAGGCGACCGGACAGTTTACGCGATTTTGAATGCTTTCCCAACCCACAGTTCGCTCACTGCACTTGCGTATATCTGTCGGCAGGCGTGCCGACCTGCTAAAATACGCGACTTTTTGCACCTTTCCAAAATCATCCATGCTACCTGCAACAAACACCATGACTGCGGCTGAACGCCGCGCCAGCTTTGGTTTGGCCGGCATTTACGGCTTGCGTATGCTGGGGCTGTTCATCATCCTGCCGGTTTTCGCGCTGTATGCGGAGCATCTGCCCGGCGGTAAAAGTCACTTGCTGATGGGCATCGCACTCGGAGCTTACGGATTGACCCAGGCGGTTTTGCAAATTCCCGCTGGCTGGCTGTCCGACCGTTACGGGCGCAAGCCGATCATTTATGGCGGCTTATTGGTGTTCGCGCTGGGCAGCTTTATCGCCGCCTCGGCGGATAACATCTATTGGGTTATTGCCGGCCGTGCCATTCAGGGTGCGGGCGCGATCAATGCCGCAGTGATGGCTCTCACCGCCGACCTCACGCGTGAAGAAGTGCGCACCAGGGCGATGGCGATGATCGGCATGACCATCGGCGTTACGTTCTCGCTGTCGCTGATTTTGTCCCCGTTGCTCAATGGACTGCTTGGCGTGCCCGGCATCTTTGCCATGACCGGCGTGCTGGCCTTGCTGGCGATGCTGGTGGTGCGTTTCGTGATTGCCGATCCGGCGATTACGCGCTTTCACAGTGACACCGAAGCGAGCAGCAAACGTTTCGGCGAAGTGCTGCGCAACAAGGATTTGCTGCGCCTCGACTTCGGTATTTTCACGGTGCATGCGGTCCTGATGTCGGTATTCATGCAAGTGCCGTTCCTGCTGCAGGCCGACGGACTGGAGGTTTCGCAGCATTGGAAAATTTATCTGCTGGTGATGTTTGCAGGCTTTGTGCTGATGCTGCCGCTTATCGTTATCTCGGAAAAGATGGGCAAGGTGAAGCAGGTGTTCGTGCTGGCAATCGCGTTGGCGGCAATTGCGCAAGTAATACTGCTGTTTGCGCAACACAGCCTGTGGGGCATAACCGCCGGGTTGCTGATATTCTTTACCGCGTTCAACGTGCTGGAAGCCAAGCTGCCCTCGCTGATCAGCATCATTGCGCCGCTGGCCGCCAGAGGCACAGCAATGGGCGTGTACAGCAGCGTACAGTTTCTCGGCGCATTTTTCGGCGCGGCAGTGGGCGGCGCATTGATGCAGTTTGTCGGCGGCAATGCCGTGTTTGTGTTCGGCATCGTGCTGCTGCTGCTGTGGCTGGTGGTGGCATCCGGCATGCAGCCACCGGCGGCGGTGCGTACCAGGCTCTATCATTTGCCGGAAATGAATGATGCCGCTGCGGTAGAATTGCGCCAGCGTCTCGCGCGACTCTCCGGGGTACGCGAAGTGATGGTGGTCGCAGCGGAGCGCATGGCCTGCCTCAAGGTAGACAGGCATGGGTTTGACGAAGCAGCGGTGGAACAACTCGTGATGGCCCCTCCCTGACCCTCTGATAAAACTACTAGCCATTCGACTAATCTGGCAAACTACGCCAGCCAAGTCGCTGGTTACCTCCGGAGGGAGAGGGGGTAAAAGTGAAAGACATAAAACCTGAAAGGAGCATGACATGTCGGTGAACAAAGTGATTCTGATAGGCCGCCTGGGCAAAGACCCGGAAACCCGCTATATGACCAATGGCGAAGCGGTGACCAATGCCACGCTGGCGACTTCCGAAAACTGGAAGGACAAGAGCGGCGAGAAACAGGAGAAAACCGAGTGGCATAACCTGGTGTTTTACCGCCGCCTCGCCGAGATCGCCGGGGAGTACCTGAAGAAAGGCTCGCAGATTTACGTCGAGGGCAAACTGCAAACCCGCAAGTGGCAAACCAAGGAAGGGCAGGATCGCTACACCACCGAGATCATTGTCAACGAAATGACCATGCTCGGCGGTAAATCATCCGGCGGCGGCAGCTTCGAGGTGGTGGAAAACAAACCTGCCGCTTCTTCATCCGGCAGCGCCGCGGCTCCTGCAAAATCGGCACCTGCGGCCCCTTCGACAGGCTCAGGGCAGGGGCGCAGCTTCGATAATTTTGACGACGATATTCCGTTCTAGAGTACATGCGGGGCATAAATGAGCCCCCGTCGGGTTGCCGGCTGGGATTACAAGTCCTGCCTATTGCCAGTGACCTGTAAAATTAATTATTATTTTGCGACTGTGTATGGCTAAAAACTGGGAGTAATAAAATGAAAGAATTAACTTGGTCTAGCCTGGAAAATCTCGCCTTGCCCGTTAAGGCACTATTTACCGGTTACCTGCTCGTCGTTGGCCTGGGCTTGCTGATGGCAGGCGGGCAAATCATGCTGACTCACGGAATGGCGGACGGCAAACTTGGGTTGTCGATAGATGATCTGGTGTACAGCTATTTCGGAGATCGTGAAGGTTCAAAGCTGGAAGCCAAACTCAACGGATCAATGAAAGATAACGCACCTCCCGAGGCCAGGCTGGTAATGATCAAATGGGCTCGTGCAGAGGCACCGGAAGGCGAGTGGGAGACGAAGATCAAGCCGCTTACCGATCAGTATTGTGTTGCCTGCCATGCAAACATGCCCGGTTTAACCAATATTGGTGAAAAGGACCTGATGATCAAGGTGGCAGCGATTGATAAAGGGGCAAGCTTAACCACGCTGACCAGGGTTTCGCACATTCATTTATTCGGCATTGCATTCATCTTCTTCTTTATCGGCCTGATCTTCAGTTTTGCCACGGGATTCAGTCCAATCGTCAAGGCATTGCTGATCTTCACCCCCTTCATGTTCCTGATTATCGATATTGCAGCCTGGTGGCTAACCAAGATACACCCGGGCTTTGCCTGGCTGGTGATGATCGGGGGGATGGGCTACAGCATCGCGTCGACAGTGATGATTTTCTCGTCTCTCTACCAGATGTGTATAAAGCCGTTCAGGGCAAAAACAGCCTGATCTTCATGGCTGTCATTCAATAAACTGTTGCCATGCTATTTCAATTCTGATTCCAGGTATGGCAACAGATTTTCTTTGCGCCGCCGCCGCCATCGTTGGTAATGAAGCATTGTTGTACGGCGAGAAGGCTGCGCCGTATTACGCCGACAAGCGCGGGCGCTATTCGGGCAACGCGCTGGCGGTGGTGTTTCCATCGGACACGCAGCAGGTCGCGGAAATGGTAAGGCTGTGCGCCGCGAATCAAATCGTCATCGTGCCGCAGGGCGGCAATACCAGTTTGTGCGGCGCGTCGGTTCCCCTGTCTGAAGGCAGGCAAATTGTGCTGAACCTGTCGCGCATGAAGCGCATCCGCGCAATTGACCCGGTAAATTACACCATGACCGTCGAGGCGGGTTGCACGCTGGCCAGTGTGCGCGAGGCGGCGGAAAGGAATAACCGCCTGTTTCCGCTCGAACTGACGGCGACCCTGGACTATTGCGAGATCGGCGGCAACCTGTCCACCAATGCTGGCGGCAACGGCGTGTTGCGCTACGGCAATGCGCGCGACCTGGTGCTGGGTCTGGAAGTGGTGCTGCCGGACGGGCGCATCTGGAACGGCCTGCGCAGCCTGCGCAAGGACAACTCCGGCTATGATTTGAAGCACCTGTTTATCGGCGCGGAAGGCACGCTGGGCATCATCACCGCCGCCGTGCTGAAGCTGTTCCCGCGCCCGCAATCCACCGCCACCGCCTGCGTGGCAATCACCGATCCCGCAATCGCCGTACGCCTGCTGGCGCATATCCGCGCCACCTGCGGCGACACCCTGAGCGCTTTCGAGATCATTTCGCGCAGTTGCCTGGATATTGTGCTCAGGCACATTTCCGGAACCGCCGAACCGTTTGTCAGGCACTACGAATATTATCTGCTGATCCAGTCGAGTGATGTGCTGCAGCGCCCGCTGGATGACGCGCTGCGCAGCGCGATACAAAGTTTCGGCGCGGACATTCCGGAGTTCGCCGTCACCACCGATGCCGATGCGGCGGAAAACTGGTGGAAGCTGCGCAAGAATATCAGCGACGCGCAAAAGCGTGACGGCATCAGCATCAAGCACGACATCTCCGTGCCGGTCAGCCGCGTGGCAGAATTCATCGCGCGCGCCGATGCCGCAATGCACTCCGCGTTTCCTGGCATCCGCGTCGTGGCGTTCGGGCATATGGGCGACGGCAACATCCACTACAACGTCTCGATGCCGGATGCCGGACAGAACGAGATATTCATCGCGCAACAGGAGGGGGCGGTGAACAAACTGGTTTATCAAGTGGTGCGAGAACTGGGCGGCAGCATCAGCGCCGAACACGGCCTGGGGCAACTCAAGCGCGAAATCATCCGCGAATACAAAAATCCATTGGAACTGGAATTGATGCGCAACATCAAGCAGACCCTCGATCCGCACGGGCTGATGAATCCCGGCAAGGTTCTGTAGCCTGGATGGCGCCCTTCGACAGGCTCAGGACAGGCTCGCAGAATCCGGGGAAGCAGTGTACGTAACAAAAACTCTCCCGGATTTCATTGCATTCCATCCGGGCTACACTCGTTTTTAGTCAAGGCAGTGAATAAAGGAGACACACATGGCAGCTCAACCTGAAATAACCAACATGGCTTTATTCTGCGATTTCGAAAACGTGGCGCTCGGCGTGCGCGATGCGAAATACGCGCAGTTCGACATCAAGAAAGTGCTGGAACGTCTGCTGCTCAAGGGCAGCATCGTCGTCAAGAAAGCCTATTGCGACTGGGACCGCTACAAGGAATTCAAGGCGACGATGCACGAAGCGGCCTTCGAGCTGATCGAGATTCCGCATGTTCGCCAGTCTGGAAAGAACTCGGCCGATATCCGCATGGTCGTGGATGCGCTCGATCTTTGCTATACCAAAGCCCATGTGGACACCTTCGTCATCATCAGCGGCGACTCGGATTTCTCGCCGCTGGTTTCCAAGCTGCGCGAGAACAACAAGTACGTGATCGGCATCGGCGTGAAGGACTCGACGTCGGACTTGCTGAGCGCCAATTGCGACGAGTTCATTTTTTACGACGATCTGGTGCGCGCGCAGGAAGCGAAAAAGAAACAGGCAGCCAAGAAGGCGCCTGCCAAGCCAACCACCGGAACGGCGAAATCCGCCGAAGCGAAGAGCGAAGACGACAGGCGTCAGGAAGCGCTCGATTTCATCGTCGAAACTGTCGAGGCACTGATCGCCGAACGCGGTTCCGATGAAAAGATCTGGGGTTCGATGGTCAAGACGACCATGCAGCGCCGCATGCCGGGATTTACCGAATCTTCGTACGGGTATCGTTCGTTCAAGGAATTGGTGGAAGACGCGCAGAAGCACAAATTGCTGTTGGTAGTGCGCGACGAGAAGTCGGGGCAGTACACCATTCGGTTGCCTGCGGCAGATTAACGATTAACGAACTGGGCGTAGCCCGGATGCAGCGCAGCGGAATCCGGGGGGTGTGAGTGCCAGAGAATGTCCCGGATTACATTGCATTCCATCCGGGCTACCCCGGCATAATCCTTCTCAAGATCACAACCCATCCATATCAATCGCGGAATGGCGAGATGATATAATCCGCGCCTCTCTAACGGGCATGGCGATGATGCCACCCCTGATAATTAAACTTGCTGCCCGTTTCCCCTCTCCCCAACCCTGGTGAGACAACTAGCCATTCGACTAAGCCCGCAAGCGGGCAAGTCGCTGGTTATCTCCCACGAGGGGGAGAGGGGACAAACGAATCGCTGCGCGAATTTTACGATTACTGGTGCCGTTTCATGTCTGCCGTATTGAATTTCAAATCCCATTTGTCCGAATTGTTCGCGCAGGCTTTGCGTGAGGTCGCGCCTGACGCCACTCAAACCGAGATCCTGATCGAGCGTCCCAAGCTGGCCACACATGGCGATTACGCCTGTAACCTGGCGATGCAGCTGGCGAAGCCGCTGCGCAAGCCGCCGCGCGATATCGCGAATGCGTTGATTGCGGCGTTGCCGGAATCCGACGTTATCGAGAAGCTGGAGATCGCCGGGGCGGGGTTCATCAATGTGTTCATCACCACCGCAGCCAAGCAGGGTGTGGTGCACGGCGTGTTGCAGGCTGGGGCGGGCTACGGCCACGTGCATCTCGGCGCGGGGCGCAAGGTGCAGGTGGAGTTCGTTTCTGCCAATCCGACCGGGCCGCTGCATGTGGGGCATGGGCGCGGCGCGGCGGTGGGCGATTGTTTGTGCAACGTGTTGCATGCGGCGGGCTGGAATGTGACGCGCGAGTTTTACTACAACGATGCGGGCGTGCAGATCGATAACCTGATGAACTCGGTGCGGTTGCGCTGCCTGGGTATCACACCTGACGATCCATCCTGGCCGGAGGCGGGCTATCGCGGCGATTACATCGCGGATATCGCCCAGGCTTTTCTTGAAAAAGAGACGGTGGAGGCGGACGATCAGCATGTGCACGCCTCCGGCGATGTGAACGATGCCGAGGCGATCCGCCATTTCGCGGTGGCGTATCTGCGCCGCGAACAGGATCTCGATTTGCGCGCCTTCGAGGTGGAGTTCGATGTGTTCTCGCTGGAATCCGCCTTGTATTCGGATGGCAAGGTGGAGGAGACGGTCAGAAAGCTGATTGCGAGCGGACACACCTATGAACAGGACGATGCGCTGTGGCTGCGCACTACCGGTTTCGGCGACGATAAAGACCGGGTGATGCGCAAGAGCGATGGCACCTACACTTATTTTGTGCCGGACGTGGCCTATCATCTGGACAAGTGGCGGCGCGGATTTACCCGCGTCATCAACGAGCAGGGTGCGGATCATCACAGCACGATCACCCGTGTAAGAGCGGGGTTGCAGGCGCTGGATGCCGGCATCCCGCAAGGATGGCCGGACTATGTGCTGCACCAGATGGTGACGGTGCTGCGCAACGGCCAGGAGGTAAAGATATCCAAGCGGGCCGGGAGCTACGTTACGCTGCGCGATCTGATCGACGAAGTAGGGTGCGACGCGACACGCTATTTTCTCGCGGCGCGCCACCCGGATTCGCAACTGGTGTTCGACATCGATCTGGCGAAATCAAAGAGTAACGATAACCCGGTGTACTATATTCAATACGCACACGCCCGTATCAGCGCGGTGCTGGCGCAATGGGGCGGAGAGCGGCAAGCCTTGCTGCATGCTGATGTCGAGCTATTGAATAGCGAATACGAAACGGCCTTGTTGCAACAGATGATCGATTATCCGCAAGTGATCGAAAATGCCGCGCTCGATCTGGCGCCGCACCTGATCGCTTTTTATCTGAAGGACTTGGCGGCGGATTTTCACAGCTACTATAATGCATCGCGCTTCCTGGTTGAGGACGAAGCGGTCAAGCTGGCGCGGCTGGCGTTGATTGCCGCGACGGCACAAGTAATTCGCAATGGTTTGGCAATGCTCGGTGTGAGTGCTCCGGAAAAAATGTAGAGCGAAAATGTAACGAAAAGATGTAACGAAAAGATGTAACGAAAAGGAACAGATAAAACATGAGCAGAAACACAGGCAACAAACCCGCTGCATCGCGCAATGGCGTTAATCCGTTATGGACCGGTATTTTCGTTGGCTTGGTGGTCGGTGTTGGCATGGCTGCCGGATTAACCTGGTATCTGATGAAGTCTCCCAGCCCCTTTCTGCAAAAAGAGCAGATGACGGTCAATCCGCCGGCAGATGCTGTAAAGCCTGTCGTGCCCGCCGAAACCGCGACATCCGGTTCTAAATCGCCAACGGCGGCTTCCGGCGAAAGCAACGGCAAGCCACGTTTTGAATTCTACAAAGTGCTGACCGACAAACAGGATGCGACTATCGCTGCACCGTCCAAGCGTGCCGACAAATCTAAAGCGCCGGACGCAAAGCCAGCGGACACCAAGCCGACTGTCGCCTATGAGCCGCATCTTCTGCAGGCGGGTTCTTTCCCCAAGGCGGATGATGCCGAAAAACTCAAAGCCAAACTTGCTTTACTGGGTGTCGAAGCAAGCGTTCAGTCCGCGACCATCCCCGATAAAGGTGTTTGGTACCGCGTGCGCCTGGGACCATACAAAAGTGCTGAAGAGTTGAGCAGTGCGCGCAGTTTTTTGAAACAAAACGGGGTGGACAGCACTCCAATCCGGGCGCAATAAATACCGGCAGCGGGTACGCCCATATAATGAATACCGCATCTCTATTATTTTCGCCAAGTTCGGGGGTATTGATATTCATATCTCTGCAGCGCATTGAACATTATTACTAAGGAGCAATTTATGAAAAATTTGATTAAAAGCCTGGTTGTTGCGGCATTATTGTTGGTTGGTGGCACGCCGCTCGTCGCAGCGGAGCTGGGCAAAGATTACAAAATATTGAGCACCGCGCAGCCGACCAGCGGCAATAAAATTGAAGTGCTGGAATTCTTTTTCTACGGTTGTTCGCATTGTTACGATCTTCACAAACCGTTGAGCGCGTGGGAGAAGACCATTCCCAAGGATGTCGAGTTGATCTACGTGCCAACTATATATCGCGAGTCAATGGAACCGTTGGGACGGGCTTTTTTCGCGCTGGAAAGTCTGGGGCAGGATCGCCAGCTGCACGACGCGCTGTACCGTGCAATGAATGTGGACAACATGACAATGCATGATGAGGCTGCCATCAGCGATTTTGTGGCCAGGAACGGCGTGGATCGCGCAAAATTCTCCGCCGCTTACAACTCTTTCTCCATGCAGAGCAAAGTGACCCGCGCCAAGCAAATGATCCGCAGCTATGGCATCGCCGGCACGCCCACTTTGGTAGTGGACGGTAAATATCTGATTACCGGCCTGATTCCAGCGGACACCATCCGCGTGCTGAACGAGGTGATTGTGATGGCACGCAAGGCACGATCCGGGAAAAAGTAAAAGTTCGTCAGGGCAGGCAAAAAATACTGCATATTGGCTACGGTGAATAATGAAAAAATGCCGCAGCGTGTAGTAATCAGTGGCGCGTCAAGTGGCATAGGTTTGGCACTTGCGCGCCATTATCTTGAGCGCGGCGCAATCGTTGCCGTTTTCGCACGACGCGGCGAATTGCTGCAAACCCTTAGCGCAGAATTTAGCGACCGGGTCTTTTGCTACGAGCTGGATGTGCGCGATGCGCCTGCCGTGCAGAATGCGGCAAACGATTTCATCGCGCGTGCCGGCGGCCCTGACGTGGTGATCGCCAACGCCGGCGTGAGTGTTGGCACGCTCACCGAATACGCCGAAGACATCGATGCTTTCCAGCAAGTGCTGGATATCAATGTGCTGGGCATGGTGAAAACCTTTCAGCCTTTTGTTGCAGCGATGCGCGAAACCAGACAGGGGTCGCTGGTTGGCATTGCCAGTGTGGCAGGCTTTCGCGGGCTGCCTGGTGCGAGCGCCTATTCCGCCTCCAAGGCCGCAGCGATTTCCTATCTGGAATCCTTGCGCGTCGAGTTGCACGGTAGCGGGGTAAGGGTCATCACGATTTGTCCCGGCTACATCAAGACCCCGATGACAGCTAACAATCCCTACGCAATGCCGTTCATGCTGGATGCCGAGGAGGCAGCAAAGCGCATGGCATATGCCATCGAGAGGGAAACCGCTTTCACCGTGATCCCGTGGCAAATGGGCTTGGTCGGGAGAGTGCTCAAATTCCTGCCACGCTGGATGTATGACCGGTTATTTGCCAAAGCGCCGCGCAAACCGCGCAAATATACTTAGGGAAACGCAGATTTATTCACTCAATCCGTCATTGCGAGCGAAGCGTGGCAATCCAGTTGTTGGATATCAAAAGAACTTCTGGATTGCCACGTCGCTACGCTCCTCGCAATGACGATTTAATCTGCGTTTCCTTAGGGCACCCTTTAGCCGGCCAGCTTCCGCTTCAGCACATCATTCAACTGCGCCGGGTTGGCCTTGCCCTTGCTGGCTTTCATCGCGAGGCCGACGAAGAAACCGAACAGCTTGTCCTTGCCGCTGCGGTACTCCGCAACTTTTTCGGCATTGGCGGCGATGATCTCGTCCACCAGCGCTTCGATCGCGCCGCTGTCGGAGACCTGCTTCAGTCCTTTGGCGTCGATGATCGCATCCGCTTCGCCACCCTCCTCCCACATCGTACGGAACACTTCTTTCGCAGCAGAATTAGAAATGGTGCCATCGGCGACACGTTTCAATATACCACCAAGTTGTTCTGGTTTGATGGGGCATTGTGCGATGTCCATCCCATCGCGGTTAAGTTGCGCACTCACTTCGCCAATGATCCAGTTGACACACATTGCACTGACCTGCGCAGCATAAGCTATGGCAGAGGGAGTTTTGGGGGAAGTAAGAGTGCCGACTCCTTGCAGTAGCAATGATCTTATTGCCCCTTCGAAAAAACCTGCCATCTCGCGAGACGATGTGAGTATTCTAGCGTCGCTTGGAGATATAACGTATTCATGGATATAGCGTGCCTGCTTGGCCTGCGGCAATTCCGGCAGCGTGGCGCGTAGCTGCTCCTTCCACTGCTCGCTGATGTCCAGCGGCAGCAAATCCGGATCGGGGAAGTAGCGGTAGTCGTGCGCTTCTTCCTTGCTGCGCATAGCACGTGTCTCGCCGGTATCGGGATTGAACAGTACAGTGGCTTGATGAATCTTGCCGCCATTTTCGATGGTGTCTATCTGCCATTGCACTTCGTAGTCGATGGCCTGCTGCATAAACTTGAACGAGTTGAGGTTCTTGATCTCGCGGCGCGTACCGAGAGGTTCGCCGGGGCGGCGCACCGAAACATTGACGTCGCAGCGGAACGAGCCTTCCTGCATGTTGCCGTCGCAGATGCCTATCCAGCGTACCAGCGAGTGCAGGGTTTTAGCGTAGGCTACCGCTTCGGCGGCGGAACGCATGTCCGGCTCGGAGACGATTTCCAGCAACGGCGTTCCGGCCCGATTCAGATCAATGCCGGTCATGCCGTGAAAATCTTCATGCAGCGATTTACCCGCGTCTTCTTCCAGATGGGCGCGGGTGATGCGCACCACTTTTTCGTAAGCCTGTGCTGAGCCTGTCGAAGCAGCGTTGCCGGAAAGTGGCTCGACCTGGATAGTCAGCGCTCCTTGCCCCACCACCGGCAGTTCGAACTGGCTGATCTGGTAGCCCTTGGGCAGATCGGGATAGAAATAATTTTTGCGCGCGAACACCGAGCGCGGCGCGATGTGTGCACCGACGGCGAGACCGAACTTGATGGCGCGTTCCACCGCGCCCTTGTTCAGCACCGGCAGCACGCCGGGCAGCGCGATGCTCACCGCATCCGCCTGCGTGTTCGGCTCCGCGCCGAAAGCGGTCGGAGCGCCGGAGAATATTTTGCTGCTGGTCGAGAGCTGGGTATGCACTTCCAGCCCGATGACGGTTTCCCAGGTCATGTCGTTTCCTTACAGCCCTTGCGGCGAGCGGCTGTGCCAGTCGGTCGCCAGTTGATATTGGTGAGCGGCGTTCAGCATGCGCGCCTCGTCGAAATAGTTGCCGATGATCTGCAGGCCAACCGGCATATTGTTCGCGCCGAAGCCGCAGGGGATGGACATGCCGGGCAGTCCGGCGAGGTTCACCGCGATGGTGTAAATATCGGACAGATACATCTGCACCGGGTCGTCACCCTTCTCGCCCAGCTTGAATGCGGTGCTCGGGCTGGTCGGCCCCATGATGACATCGCACTGCTTGAACGCTTCGGTGAAATCCTGCGCAATCAGGCGGCGGATCTTCTGTGCCTGTAAATAATAGGCGTCGTAGTAGCCGTGGCTCAGCACGTAGGTACCGATCATGATGCGCCGCTTCACTTCCGCGCCGAAGCCCTGCGCGCGGCTCTTCTCGTACATGTCGGTGAGGTCGCTGTATTCTGGCGCGCGGTAGCCGTAGCGCACGCCGTCAAAGCGCGACAGGTTGCTGGAGGCTTCCGCCGGAGCCAGCACGTAATACACCGGCACGGACAGTTTGGAATTCGGCAAGCTGATCTCGACGATGGAAGCGCCAAGTTTTTTGTATTCCGCAATCGCCTCATTGACGCAGTTCGCTACATCCTGAGACAGACCCTCGGCGAAAAATTCTTTCGGCAAGCCGATGCGCAAGCCAGTTAGCGGCTTATTCAGGCCGCGAGCGTAGTCTTCTTTTTCGCGTTGCAGGCTGGTCGAATCGCGCTCGTCGAAGCCGGTCATCACGTTTAGCATCAACGCCAAATCTTCCGCGCTGCGCGCCATCGGCCCGGCCTGATCCAGGCTGGAGGCAAAGGCGATCATGCCGTAGCGCGACACCGTGCCGTAGGTCGGCTTGAGGCCGGAAATGCCGCACAGCGCGGCAGGCTGGCGGATCGAGCCGCCGGTATCGGTTCCCGTTGCAGCGGCGCACAGGCTCGCGGCTACCGCAGCCGCCGAGCCGCCGGAACTGCCGCCGGGCACGGCGTTTTGGTTCCACGGGTTTTTTACCGCGCCGAAGTAGGAGGTTTCGTTGCTCGATCCCATGGCGAATTCGTCCATGTTGGTCTTGCCGAGATTCACCGCGCCGGCGGTATTGAATTGTTCGATAACGTGCGCATCGTAAGGCGCAATGAAATTTGCCAGCATCTTCGAGCCGCAGGTGGTGCGCCAGCCCTTGGCGCAGAAGATGTCTTTCTGGGCTATCGGTATGCCGGCAAGTGGGGGTGCATCTCCCTTGGCAATGCGCCCGTCGGCGCTACGCGCCTGTGCCAGACTGGTTTCGGCGTTGTTGGTGATGTAGGCATTCAGTACGGGATTGAGCGCGGCGATGCGGTCGAGGTAAAGCTGTGTCAATTCGACACTGGAAATCTTTCTGGCACGTAGCGCGCTGCCGAGTTGCTGCAAACTGGAATCAAGCATGGCGTAATTATTCAATGACTTGCGGAACGAGATACAGCCCCGCTTCTACTTGCGGCGCAATCGATTGGAACAGTTCGCGCTGGTCGGTTTCTGTTACCACGTCCTCACGCAACCGTTGGGACAGGTCTTGGGCATGGGACATCGGGTCGATATTTTGGGTATCGACGGCCTGCATTTCGGCGATCAGGTCAAAAATACCGGCAAGTTGCGCGCGTGCGGTTTCGATTTCCGTTTCGCTCATGGCCAGACGGGCCAGACGGGCGACTTTTCGGACATCTGAATTGGTGATGGACATAGGTAAAAACTTTATTGAAATAAGGCTAATAGGGTATCATACAAGACATTATTGACGCACCTTTTTGACTACAGGACACAACATGCTAGGATTTTTTAAGGAATATTTTTCCAATGATTTGGCGATTGATCTGGGTACTGCGAACACGTTGATCTGGGTGCGCGGGCAGGGCATAGTTCTCGATGAGCCTTCGGTGGTGGCGATCCGCCAGGAGGGCGGGCCGAATGGCAAGAAGGTGGTGCAGCAGGTCGGGATTGCCGCCAAGCAGATGATGGGGCGCACGCCGGGCAATATCACCGTGATTCGCCCGATGAAGGACGGCGTGATTGCCGACTTTACCGTCACCGAGCTGATGCTCAAACATTTCATCCGCAAGGTTTACAAGGCGGGCATTTTCAGTCCCAGTCCGCGCATCGTGATCTGTGTGCCGTGCGGTTCCACGCAGGTGGAGCGGCGTGCGATTCGTGAATCTGCCGTCGGCGCGGGAGCCCGTCGCGTGGAGCTGATCGAGGAACCGATGGCCGCGGCGATCGGTGCCGGCCTGCCGGTGGAAGAAGCGACCGGTTCGATGGTGGTGGACATCGGCGGCGGCACCACGGAAGTGGGTGTGATTTCGCTGGGCGGCGCTGTGTACTCCGGCTCGGTGCGCGTCGGCGGCGACAAATTTGACGAGGCGATCATCAACTATATCCGCCGCAATTACGGCATGCTGATCGGCGAAACCACCGCCGAAGAAATCAAGAAGACCATCGGTTCCGCCTTCCCGGGCAGCGAAGTGCGCGAGATGGAAGTGACCGGGCGCAATCTGGCAGAAGGTGTGCCGCGCAGTTTCACCATTTCCAGCAATGAAGTTCTCGAAGCCATGACCGATCCACTCAACAATATCGTCAGCGCGGTGAAGACAGCTCTGGAGCAGACTCCGCCGGAACTCGGTGCCGACATCGCCAGCAAGGGCATGGTATTGACCGGTGGCGGCGCGTTGCTGCGCGACCTGGATCGCCTGCTGATGGAAGAAACCGGCTTGCCGGTTTTGATCGCCGATGATCCTCTGACCTGTGTGGTGCGCGGTTCCGGCATGGCTCTCGAGCACATGGACAAGTCGACCAGTATTTTCACCACCGAATAGATATTCCAGCACCTGATCCCCAAAAAGCCGCGATGGAACGTCTTTGCTAGACAGCACGCAATCTTTCCGATTTTTCAATCGCGGCCCCAGTCCTGCGGTGCGGCTGGTGTTTTTTGCCGCGCTTTCGTTGCTGCTGTTGTTCATAGATGCGCGCTACCGCTATCTGGAATCCACCCGCAGCGCGTTGTCGGTGCTGGTTTCGCCGGTGCAGCGGCTGGCGGCTTTGCCGGGCGCATTGTGGCAACAGGCGGGCGATTTCTTTATCACGCAGAGCAGGCAACGCAGCCTGATAAAAGAGAACGATGATCTGCAGCGGCAGCATCAGAGCGATGCCACGCAATTACTGCAATTGCAAGCCATGCAATTGGAAAACCGGCAATTACGCAACCTGGTTACGCTGCCGATACGCAGCGAATTCACCACCCAATTAACCGAAATCGTTTATGCAGAACGCGATGTGTTCAGGCGCAGAGTACTCGTCAACAAGGGTGCGGACACCAGGGTGCTGATCGGACAAGTGGTGATGGATGACACTGGTATCGTCGGGCAAATCACCCGCGTCTATCCCTGGCTTTCCGAAGTCACGCTGATCACCGAAAAAGACCACGCCGTGCCGGTGCAAGTGTTGCGCAACGGTTTGCGCGCCATCGTGTTCGGCGCGGGCGATACCAGCCAGTTGTCACTGCGCTATATGCCGGTTAATGCTGATATTCAGAACGACGACATACTGGCCACTTCCGGTATAGACGGTATCTACCCGCCGGGCATCCCGGTCGCCAGGGTGGTAAAAATCGAACGCGATGCCGCCTATCCCTTTGCGCGCGTTACTTGCCTGCCGGTCGCCGGTGTGGATAAACACCGCCATCTGCTGATTCTGTCCGAGCTGCCCAGGCTGCCCGAACGCCCGGTGGAAAAGTCCACGGCAGCAGATGTCGAAAAGCGTGCGAAGATCAGGAGAAAGAATTAAATGCACAGCCCTGCCATACACGCCAAGGCGGAAATCCAGCGCCCGGTCAGCAACACGTTTATCGTGTTGAGCGTGTTGGCCGCGTTATTTCTGAACGGATTGCCGTGGGGAGGAATCTGGCTGATGTTGCGCCCCGACTTTGTCGCGGTGGTGCTGCTTTATTGGTGCATGCACAAGCCATGGCGCGTCGGTATCGGGCTATCGTGGGGAGTGGGGATACTCGCCGACGTGGCTGATGCCAGCCTGTTTGGGCAGCACGCCCTGGCGTATGTGGTGCTCGCATTTGGCGGTGTGGTGCTGAGCCGCCGCTTGCGGATGTTTGATTTGCGCCAGCAAACCACTCAGGTGAGCGGCATTTTTGCGCTGACCTATGTGGTATATGCGCTGGTGCATTGGCAGGTGAACGGCTATGTGGTGTGGCCGTACTTCCTCGGCTGCCTGACTTCGACTTTGCTGTGGACACCGCTTAGCATCATGTTCCAGGCGATGCGGCAAAGGCGCGCGGATCGTGAATGAACAAGCAAGTCGAGTTTAAAAACCATCAGCGGGAGATATTCCACTTCCGGTTGCGGTTGGTTGTCAGCATCGGTTTTGTATTGGTGTTGCTGGCGATTCTGCTGGTGCGTTTTGTCTATCTGCAAGCGGTGCGCCACAGCTACTATCAGACGCTTGCGGAAAGCAACCGCATCTTCATCGTTCCTATCGTTCCCAACCGCGGCCTGATACTTGACCGCAACGGAGTGGAACTGGCGCGCAACTATTCCGGCTACACGCTGGAGATCAAGCCGAGCAAGACAGCAGACGTGGAAGCCACGATAAACGAACTGTCCACGTTGATCGAGGTAACCCAGAAGGACCGCAAACGTTTCAAAAAGCAGCTCGCCGAGAGCCGCGACTTTGAAACGCTGATGATTCGAAGCCGGCTAAGTGATGAAGAGGCCGCACGCTTCGCCGCGCAGCAATATCGTTTCCCGGGTGTCGAGATCAAGGCGCGGTTATTTCGCGATTACCCGTTTGGTGAAAACACTTCCCATTTGATCGGATATATCGGACGTATCAATCAAACCGATGTGAAACTGCTTGAAGATAGCGATCTTGCAGCCAACTATCGCGGCTCTGATTACATTGGCAAAACCGGCCTGGAGCAGAGCTACGAAAGCGAATTGCACGGCACCACCGGCATAGAGCAAGTCGAAGTGGATGCGGGCGGGCGGGCGGTGCGTATGCTGTCGAGCACCGCACCGGTTTCCGGCAATGCGCTGGTATTAAGCATTGATGTGAAGCTGCAGGAAATCGCCGAGCAATCGTTCGGCAACTACCGCGGTGCGCTGGTGGCGATAGATCCGAACAATGGCGACGTGCTTGCCTTTGTCAGCAAGCCGGGCTACGACCCCAATCCGTTCATTGATGGCATTGATACGCAGAGTTGGGACGAGCTGAATAACTCGCCCGATGTACCGCTCAACAACCGCGCGCTGCGCGGCCAGTATCCGCCCGGCTCGACCATCAAGCCCTTCATGGCGCTTGCGGGTTTGAATTTCAACACGCGCACACCCGAGGAAACCATCAGCGATCCGGGCGTGTTCTATTTGCCGGGCAGCAGCCGGCAATATCGCGACTGGAAAGCAGGCGGGCACGGCAGCGTGAACATGTTCAAGGCCATCACGGTGTCGTGCGACACGTATTTCTACGGGTTGGCGACCGAACTGGGTATAGACAACATCTTCAATTACCTGTCGCGTTTCGGCTTCGGCAAAAAAACCGGTATAGATATGGAGGGTGAAACATCCGGTTTGCTACCCTCGAAGGAATGGAAGATGAAGCGTTACCAGCAAATCTGGTATCCCGGCGATACGGTATCGGTCGGTATCGGGCAGGGATACAACCTGGTGACGCCCTTGCAACTGGCATTTGCCACTGCCACGCTGGCGAACAACGGCGTGGCATACAAACCGCATCTGGTAAGAGAAGTGCGCAGTTTGCGCAGCAGTGAAAACCGTTTCATCGCCAAAGATCCGATATTCGACCTCAATATTGATCCGGCACATCTTGATCTGGTGAAACGCGCCATGGTGGCCGTCACACAGCCGGGCGGCACGGCGGTGTATGCCTCTCTGGGCACGCCCTATCACATTGCGGGCAAGACCGGCACGGCGCAGGTGATTGCCATGAAGCAGGGCGAAAAATATGATGCCGAAAAGATCGACGAGCGGCATCGCGATCATGCCTGGTTCATCGCTTTCGCCCCTGCAGAGCAGCCAAAAATCGCGCTGGTTGTGCTGGTCGAAAACGGCGGGCACGGCGGGGGCACGGCAGCACCGATAGCGCGCAAAGTACTCGATTACTATCTGCTTGGGAAAGTGCCCAAGCCATTGACTGATGCGGAAGTGAAGGAGGCTGGCGAAAATGACTAGGCAGCAACTATGGCAGCGTTTCATTGCGCACTTTGACCGTCCCCTGCTGTTGGGTATCAGTTTGCTGCTGCTGACCAGCCTGCTGGTTTTGTTTAGTGCGGATAATGCAAGCTGGAACCAGCCGCTGAACCAGATGCGCAACATCGTGGTGGCTTTCGCCTGCATGTGGCTGGTCGCCAATCTGCCGTTGCATTATTTGATGCGTACCGCCGTGCCGATTTATGTGTTGGGTATGGTATTGCTGATCGGCGTGGCACTGTTCGGCGAAATCAGCCACGGCGCAAGACGCTGGTTGAATCTTGGCGTGACGACCATCCAACCCTCCGAACTGATGAAGATCGGCGTACCACTGATGATGGCCTGGTATTTCGAAAAAAATGAAGCCACGCTGACGCTGAAAAATTATTTCGTCGCCGCGTTGCTGCTGCTCCTGCCGGTGGCGTTGATCGCGCGCCAGCCCGATCTGGGAACATCGCTGCTGATCTCAGCCAGCGGGTTTTACGTGTTGTTTCTGGCGGGCCTGAGCTGGCGGGTGATAGGCGTGATGTTTGTCGCGGGCCTCGCCAGCGCGCCGGTACTGTGGTCGGTGTTGCACGACTACCAGCGCCATCGCATCCTGATGCTGTTCGACCCATCGCAAGACGCTCTGGGAAATGGTTATCACACCATCCAGGCAACCATTGCCGTCGGTTCCGGCGGCATACTCGGCAAGGGCTATTTGAACGGTACGCAAACGCATCTCGACTTCCTGCCGGAGCGCACCACCGATTTTATTTTTGCGGTGTACTCTGAAGAATTCGGCTTGATCGGCAACCTGATCCTGTTGTCGCTGTACGCTTTTGTGGTCATGCGCGGCTTCATCATCACCGGAAATGCATCAACTTATTTCACGCGATTGATGGCCGGCTCCATTACGCTGACCTTCGCCACCTATGCGTTCGTCAACATGGGTATGGTCAGCGGTATCCTGCCGGTAGTTGGCGTGCCGCTCCCGCTGATAAGTTATGGCGGCACATCCATGCTGACCCTGCTGCTGGGTTTTGGTATGCTGATGAGCATAGAAACACATAAAAAACTGGTTAAGTCTTGAGTGGGGGCTAGCCCCTAGCCCCTCATTATTTTGTACCAAATTAATCTGTAAGAGACTAAAGAATCAAGGAGACCGCATGAATAAAAAAACCGCAGTTTTGATATTGGCAACTTTGGCGCTCGCTGCTTGCGGCAGCACACCGCAGCGCAAGGTGGAATCGGGTGCAGTTACCGCGCCGGGTACGGGCGGCTACCTCGCCGGAGACGGGCCGGGCGCGGATACAGACGTCAACATGGATGCAATACCCGATGCCTTGCCGAGAAACGAACCGTTGCATCGCTATGCCAATCGCCCCTACATTGCGCTGGGCAAGACCTACACGCCGCTGACTGGCGTGGGTAATTTCAAACAGCTCGGCACCGCCTCATGGTACGGAAAAAAATTCCACGGCCGACGCACTTCCAGCGGTGAGGAATATGACATGTATGCCATGACTGCCGCGCATCCCACCTTGCCGATTCCCAGTTATGCGCGGGTGACGAATCTCGCCAATCAAAAATCAGTGATTGTGCGCATCAATGACAGAGGCCCATTTTTGCATGAGCGCGTAATCGATGTTTCGTATACCGCCGCGCACAAACTCGGCATCATCGGCAACGGCAGCGGGGAAGTCGAAGTGGAGAGCCTTGCCGCCGGCGGTCCGGTGCAAAGCAAGCCGCTGGAAAACAGCGCGCCCGCTACCTTAACTGCGGTTCCTGTTGCGTTGACATCACTGGAAAGCAGCGAAACCGGCGTGTATCTGCAACTGGGCGCGTTCAAGTCGCAACAGGGCGCGGAAAGTTTTATGGAGCGTATGCGCAATGAACTCGGCGACCTCGGCAAGCAGCTCAAATTGTCTGCGAAAGACGGGCTGGTGCGCGTGCATATCGGCCCGTATGGCAGCCAGAGCGAAGCGCGCGCAAGCGCGGAGAGTATGAGGAGCAAGCTGGGATTCAAGCCGATGCTTAACATGCCCTGAATGGCTCTTTCCAGGCAGGTGCAGCGATAACAGTGTCCGGTTGATCTGCGAATTCACGCGCCGAAGCTGAGCATAGGCGCGGGTTGCATAGCGATCTATGTTTTGTTTGTTTTTATCCACATGCTCAACTCACCGCTCGCTTGGAAAAATCTTTCGGGCGAAAGCCCAGCGCGGCAAGCACGGCGAAGTAAACCACTACACCGCCCGCGACCAGTGCGGACAAGCGCAGGATGCGCGACCAGCCAGAGCTGGTCAGCCAGCTTTGCTCGCTGCCCATGCCGAACCACAGGGTGATTGCCAAGGCCGCCACGGCGATGCTTATCTTGGCGAAAAATTTAGCCCAGCCCGGCTCGGGCTGGTAGATGTCATGCTTGCGCAAATAGTGAAACAGGATCGCGGAATTCAGGCATGCGCCGAGGCCGATCGACAAGGCCAATCCGGCATGCTGTATCCAGCCGACGAACAGCGCGTTCATTGCCTGCGTCGCCAACAACGTGACGATGCCGATCTTCACCGGGGTCTTGATGTCCTGCCGCGCATAAAAACCGGGGGCGAGGATTTTCACCAGGATCATCCCGATCAGCCCGACGCTGTAGCCGACCAGTGCCTGGCGCGTCATCAGCACGTCGTGTGCGGCAAACGCGCCATGCTGGAAGAAGGTTGCCAGCAGCGGCACGGCGATCATGCCCAGGGCCAGCGCGGCGGGCAGCGTCAACATGATGGTCAGGCGCAATCCCCAGTCCAGCAGATTCGAGTACTCCACTGTGTTGTTGCTGGAGTAGCATTTGGATAGCGAAGGCAGGAGAATAGTACCAAGCGCCACGCCCAATATGCCGGAAGGAAACTCCATCAGCCGGTCCGCGTAATACAGCCACGACACGCTGCCCGCCACCAGGAACGAAGCAAAAATGGTGTTGATGATCAGGCTGATCTGCGCGATGGACACACCGAATACCGCCGGGCCCATCTGCCTGATGACGCGCCACATGCCTTCGTCCTTGAGGCTGAAGCGGATGCTGGGCAGCATGCCGATCTTTTTCAGAAACGGGATTTGAAAAGCGAGTTGCACGATGCCCGCGACAAACACCGCCCACGCCAGCGCCATGATAGGCGGGTCGCAGTAAGGCGCCAGCCACAGCGCGCCGCCGATGAAGCACAGGTTGAGCAGGATGGGCGCGAAGGCCGGCACCCAGAACTTGTTATAGGTGTTGAGGATGCCTGCCGCGACCGACACCAGCGAAATAAAGAAGATATACGGCGAAGTGATGCGCAGCAACTGCACGGTGAGGTCGAACTTCTCCGCATCCTTGATGAAGCCGGGCGCGCTGATATAGACCAGGATCGGTGCGGCGATGATGCCGATCAGCGTCACGGCGAACAGGATGATTGCCAGCATCGTGGTGACGTGATCGACCAGCAGCTTGGTTTCGTCATGCCCGCGCCGGTTCCTGTATTCGCCGAAGATCGGCACGAATGCCTGCGAGAACGCCCCTTCGGCAAACAGGCGGCGCAGCAGGTTGGGCAGCTTGAACGCAACGAAAAACGCATCCGTTGCCATGCCCGCGCCGAATATCCGCGCGATCAGCACATCGCGCACAAACGCGAGGATGCGCGAAACCAGCGTCAGGCTGCTGATCGTGGCAAGGGCTTTAAGTAGATTCATGCTGGTCGTATGCTATCCGCTGTAAACGCCGCGCATCATACCATCGCGCCCGGTACAGGCGCGCAACCCAGCCACCGGACGCCAAAACTATCTGGTTATTTCGGCGTATTAACCGGCAGGCTGCGAGGGGGTAGGGAATGAGCCAGTGACTTGGGGAAATAAACAGTGCTCTGCCCCTGATTGTTCACTACCTCTCCCGGATGGGAGCTAAGGAATCGCTGATCTATTCACCCAAGCTGTCGTTGCGAGCGAAGCGTGGCAATCCAGTTGTTTGATATCAAACGAACTTCTGGATTGCCACGTCGCTACGCTCCTCGCAATGACGATTTAATCTGCGTTTCCTTAAACAGGAAACATATTGCATGACCCGGCTCGCAGGATGGGTTGAGCAACGAGATGCCCATCGTTTGTTTTAATTGTTGGGTATCGCTGCGCTCCACATGACCTGCATCAACCATCCAGGACCTCAGCGGGCAAGGGTGTATTCCATGCACCCTGCCGTAATGCACAAGCTCACCGGGGCAGCCTCGAATATTCACAGCCCCAGCCCGCCTAACGGGCATGGCAAATACAAAACCTCAGGATATGGCCACTGTTATTACTTGCAATGGCTAGCAGACATTTACTGTTGTTTCTTTGTAAGGAAATTCATTACTGCCTTCCTGTCAGTATTGTTCATCTCATCCCTGCCCTGTTTTTTTCTATAGCTGTTCATCCGGTCAACGATCTTGCCCCACTCTTTTGCAGGAAACTGGTCTGGGTCAGGTACGGCATGGCACACTGAGCAGAACCAGATGATGTTGAATACTTGGGGTTCTCCACGTAATGGGGAATTTGCTGGAAGCTCTCTGAACCCATTCTTTTCCAGATAGGAAACGATCTCTGTTTTCTCTTTGTCGGCAGGTATTTTGAAAGCAGGCGAAGTCCCAGCCATAAGCAGGGCGTGATCCATCATCTTTTCAAACCTCATAGGCCAATCGCCTGTTGAATGCATCCTGGGGCTAGGGAGATTGTGGCACTGACTGCAATATGATGCAAAGAGCGCTGCCCCTTTAGTTTGAGGATCGGGCAGCTGGTTCGCCGACAAGCCAAATGGAAGAACAATTCGTTTTACATCCTTTCCCCATTCGCCAGCTGTACTGCAGCTGAAATGAAAAAGAAGACCAAAAACTGTTATCAACCGCAAAAAGCTTGGATTCATGACTCCTCCGCTCAGTTATATATATATAGGATAAAACTTCATGGTTTCGAAAAAAGCTCAGAAAAGGCGTTATTGAGAAATAATTGCCTCAATTATTTCAAGGAGTTAGAAAGAGTATTCTTGCGCGGTATTACTTTTTGCAGCCTGATTGAATGTAATTCATAAATTTCAGCATGTCAAACCGCAGTCCACGCAAAAAGATTTGCATAATCCGGCACGAATCACTAGAATGCGCGCCTTTCCGTTGTACCGAATTTTCAAGGAGTAGTCATGGCAAATAGCGCACAAGCCCGCAAGCGTGCACGTCAGGCAGTTAAACAGAATGCTCATAACAGCAGTCTGCGCTCGGAATTGCGCACTGCAATCAAGAAGGTTACCAAGGCGATCGAAGCTGGCGACAAGGCCGCCGCTCAAGCTGTTTACAAAGACTCTGTCAGCACCGTGGACAGCATCGCCGACAAGAAGATCATCCACAAGAACAAGGCCGCCCGACACAAGGGCCGCTTGTCCGCGGCGATCAAGGCGATGGCGTAAACACCACTGCGTTTTGATTCACCGCAAAACAAGCCGGCAGCGATGTCGGCTTGTTTGCTTTGTGGGGCTGTTTGGCTCAATATACGTCCCTTGATTTTGCTTACGGCGGCTTGTCCGCCGTCTTTGTTTAGGAACTGCATATGTCACATGTAATGAACACTTACGCACGACTTCCCGTCGCCTTTTCGCATGGCGAAGGCGCGTGGCTGTGGGACACCGAAGGCAGGCGCTATCTGGACGCGTTGTCCGGCATCGCGGTGAACACGCTGGGACATGCGCACCCACGCTTCACCGCCGCGTTGAGCGAACAGATCGGCAAGCTGATCCACTGCTCCAACGTCTATCAGGTGCGAGAACAGGAACTGCTGGCTGACAAGCTGTGCAGCCTGGCCAACATGCAGGAAGTATTTTTCTGCAATTCCGGCTGCGAGGCGAACGAGGCCGCGATCAAGCTGGCGCGCATGTACGGCCATCAGCAAGGCATCGAATCCCCCGCTATCATCGTGATGGAAAAGGCATTTCACGGGCGCACGCTGGCAACTCTTTCCGCCACCGGCAACCGCAAGGTGCAAGCCGGTTTCGAGCCGCTGGTCAGCGGTTTTGTGCGCGTGCCCTACGACGATCTGGAGGCGATCCGCCAGGTTGCCCAGCACAACAGCCATGTGGTTGCGGTGCTGGTCGAGCCGATTCAGGGCGAGGGCGGTGTGCGCACCTTGGACATTCATTACCTGCAACAATTGCGGCAGATTTGTGACGAGCATAACTGGCTGTTGATGCTGGACGAGGTACAGTGCGGCATCGGGCGCACCGGAAAATGGTTCGCCTTTCAGCACACCGGCATCCTGCCGGACGTGATGACGCTGGCCAAGGGGCTTGGCTCCGGCGTGCCGATCGGCACATGCATCACCGCAGGCAAGGCGGCTGGCTTATTCAATCCAGGAAATCACGGTTCGACGTTCGGTGGCAATCCACTGGCTTGCATGGCAGGCCTGACCACGTTGAATATTATTGAACAGGACAAATTGCTGGCACACGCCGAGAGCCTTGGCCAATTTATACGGCAGGGCATTACCACCGCCTTGCAAGGGATAAATGGCGTCAAGGAAATTCGCGGCCAAGGGCTGATGCTCGGCATCGAACTCGACAAGCCTTGCGGCGACCTGGTCAAGCAGGCTCTCGCCAAAGGGCTGTTGACCAACGTGACTGCCGACAACGTAATACGGCTGTTGCCGCCGCTGGTGATGTCAAAAGATGAGGCGCAGCAGCTGCTGGATATCCTGTGTCCGCTGATAAAAGAATTTATGCAATCCTGATTGGTAACGACCCATGCCAGCAAAAAAGCCAATACCGGTAAAACACTTTTTGCAGTTCAAGGATTTGACCCGCGAGGAGTTTGAATACCTGTTCGCGCGCACCCGCGTCATCAAGCAGAAATTCAAGGCATACCAGCAGTACTGGCCGCTGACCGACCGCACGCTGGTGATGATTTTCGAGAAGGCCAGCACGCGCACGCGCCTGTCGTTCGAAGCGGGGATGCAGCAACTGGGCGGCTCGGCGATCTACCTGAACACGCGCGACTCGCAACTGGGGCGCGGCGAGCCGGTGGAAGACGCCGGGCAGGTGATCTCGCGCATGAGCGACATCGTGATGATCCGCACCTTCGAGCAATCCATCATCGAGCGCTTCGCCGCGCACTCGCGCGTGCCGGTGATCAACGGCCTGACCAACGAATACCACCCCTGCCAGGTGCTCGCCGACATCTACACCTATGTCGAGCAGCGCGGCAGTATCCAAGGCAAGACCGTGGCGTGGATCGGCGACTCCAACAACATGTGCAACACCTGGCTGCAAGCCGCGGAGGTACTGGATTTCAACGTGCATGTCTCGACCCCGCCCGGCTACGAAGTCGAGCCGGAGCGCGCCGGATTATTCGGCGAAGGTCACTATGAAGAATTTACCGACCCGATGGAGGCCGCACGCGGCGCCGATCTGGTGACCACCGACGTGTGGACCAGCATGGGTTTCGAGGCGGAAAACGAAGAGCGCATGAAGGACTTTGCCGACTGGCAGGTGGATGAGGACATGATGCGCGTCGCCGCCAAAGATGCGCTGTTCATGCACTGCCTGCCCGCGCATCGCGGTGAGGAAGTCTCCGCCGGTGTGATGGATGGCCCTCAGTCTGTCGTCTGGGATGAGGCGGAGAACAGGCTGCATGTGCAGAAGGCATTGATGGAATATCTGCTGCTTGGCAAGATCAACAACTAACGTCCCCTCCCCCTTGCAGGGGGAGGGCTAGGGAGGGGGTAGAAATGTTCCGCATCAACTTAACGTCCTCACCCCCATCCTAACCTTCCCCCTCAAGGGGGAAGGAACCGATTTAAAGATTTTTAACAGAGAAAAATAATATGAGTGAAATTAAAAAAGCCGTCCTCGCCTATTCCGGCGGACTCGACACTTCGGTCATTCTGAAATGGCTGCAAGATACGTATAAATGCGAAGTCGTCACCTTCACCGCCGATATCGGCCAGGGCGAGGAGCTGGAACCTGCACGTGCCAAGGCTCTGAAAATGGGCATCAAGCCGGAAAATATTTTCATCGACGATATGCGCGAAGAATTCGTGCACGATTTCGTGTTCCCGATGTTCCGCGCCAACACCGTGTATGAAGGCGAATACCTGCTCGGCACTTCCATCGCCCGCCCGCTGATTGCCAAGCGCCTGATAGAAATCGCCGCCATGACCGGCGCGCAGGCCATCTCGCATGGCGCAACCGGCAAGGGCAACGACCAGGTGCGTTTCGAACTGGGCGCTTACGCGCTGAACCCGAACATCAAGGTCATTGCGCCGTGGCGCGAATGGGATTTGCTGTCGCGCGAAAAGCTGATGGCATATGCCGAGAAGCATGGCATCCCGGTGGATATGAAACACAAGCAGGGCGGCTCGCCCTACTCGATGGACGCGAACCTGCTGCACATTTCTTTCGAAGGCCGCCATCTGGAAAATCCCGCCGCCGAAGCCGAAGACAGTATGTGGCGCTGGACAGTGTCGCCGGAGAAAGCGCCGGATGCCGCCGAATATCTGGATATCGAATTCTCGCAAGGCGATATCGTGGCGCTGAATGGCGCAAAGATGACTCCGGCACAAGTGCTGACCAGGCTGAATGAATTGGGCGGCAAGCACGGTATCGGCCGCCTCGACCTGGTCGAGAACCGCTACGTCGGCATGAAGTCGCGCGGCTGCTACGAAACTCCGGGCGGCACGATCATGCTCAAGGCGCACCGCGCCATCGAATCGATCACGCTGGACCGCGAAGTGGCGCACCTGAAAGACGACCTGATGCCGCGCTATGCCTCGATGATTTACAACGGCTACTGGTGGTCGCCGGAACGCCGCGCGTTGCAAACCCTGATCGACCATACCCAGCAGAGCGTCAACGGCTGGGTGCGCGTCAAGCTGTACAAGGGCAACGTGATCGTGGTCGGGCGCGATTCCAAGACTGACTCGCTGTTCGACCCGAACATCGCCACCTTCGAGGATGACAAGGGCGCATACGATCAGAAGGATGCGGCCGGCTTCATCAAATTGAACGCACTGCGTTTGCGCATCGCGGCGAATTTGCACAAGCGCAAATAAACATCCAAGCGAAAATAAACCAGAAGAGGCGCAATGTGATCCACGAACTGAGCGGGGACATTTTGTTTAGCGGTGCGAAAGCCATCGCGCAGGGTGTTGCGCCCAACGATGATTTTCATCATGGCTTGGCTTTGCAACTGCGCGAGCGCATGCCCTCCATGTACAAGGACTTCCGCCATTTCTGCCAGACCAAACATCCCAAATCTGGCGGGGTGTGGACCTGGATGAGCGCCGACGGACGTTTCATTGTCAATCTGTTCACCCAAGATGCCGCTTACAACCACGGCAGCAAACCCGGACGTGCCACGGTCAGCCATGTGAATCATGCGCTGCATGCGCTGCGTGACTTCGTGCAAAAAGAAAAAGTCAGCAGCGTTGCCTTGCCGCGCCTGGCTTGCGGCATGACCGGTTTGGACTGGAATGAAGTCAAACCGCTGATCGAAAAGCATCTCGGCGATCTCGGTGTACCTGTATACATATATGTCACTTACCAAAAAGGCGTAAAAGCCAACGAACCAGCTTAAGGGTGCCTCTAAAAATTTAGAGTTCGCCCAAATGCAAGGCGCGGGAAAAATTTTGCTGCGCCGCATATGCTGTATATGTAAGCAAGAAATTTTTATCGCAACACAGCTGTTGGGATGAAATCTGGATTTTTAGAGGTACCCTTGAGAGGAAATAGCATGTCGCAATTCGATAACGTCAGCGTAGTTAAAAAGGGCAATGTGTTTTTTGACGGCAAGTGTGTGTCGCACTCGGTGTTGTTTGCCGATGGCACGCGCAAGACTGTCGGCGTGATTCTGCCCAGTACGCTCACCTTCAATGTCAGCACGCCCGAACTGATGGAAATCACCTCAGGCACTTGCCGCGTAAAAATCGGCGACGAACCTGAATTCAAGACCTATGCTGCGGGTGACCGGTTCTCCGTCGCCGCCAATAGCCGCTTCGTGATTGAAGCGAATGAGGTGGTCAACTACGTTTGCAGTTTCGGCTAAAAGGCCTTCGTAAAACCAAAATTTCGTCGCCATACTGTGTTGCGCGCAAAAAATCTTGCTTACATACTGTCGCGTATGCGGCGCGGCGATTTTTTGCGTGCGCCTTGTCTGGCTTAGAAATTTTGATTTTTCGAAAGCCTTTATTTCTAACGTCAATGCCAAATAGGAAATTAACATGCCAACCTTCGACATCGTTTCAGAAGTAGACAAAACAGAAGTCAAAAATGCGATCGAGCAGACCAACAAGGAAGTCAGCACCCGCTTTGATTTCAAGGGTTCGGATGCGCGCGTGGAACAGGCCGAACTCAAGCTCACCGTGTGGGCCGACAACGAATTTCAGCTGGACCAGGTGCAGGACATCCTGAATGCCAAGCTGACCAAGCGCGGCGTGGACATCAAGTGTCTGGAGATCAGCGACAAGATCGAAAAGGTCAGCGGCAACAAGGTGAAACGCGGCTGCGAAGTCAAGGTCGGCGTGGAAATCGAACTGGCGAAGAAGATCGTCAAGCACATCAAGGACAGCAAGTTGAAAGTGCAAGCCAGCATCCAGGGCGACACCGTGCGGATCACCGGCAAGAAGCGCGATGACCTGCAAGAGGCCATCGCCTTTGTCAAAAAAACCATCACCGATTTTCCGCTGCAGTATCAAAACTTCCGCGATTAAATTCCGCGGAGAGACAGAACAACTCTGCTGATTCCCGGCTATCCATGCGCCTGACATCCAAACGCCTGCTTTGTGCAGGCGCACTCCTGCTAAGCATGACTTGCACGGCTCATGCGTCTGACCCTGCACCTTCCTATCCGGAAATACTGGTGGATGACGTCAAGCACGTCCTCTCTGCCCCGGCCCGCTGGCAAGAGCAGGAATGGCGGGATATGGGGCTGGCTGCTTTCGGCATAGCCGGCGTTGTCGCGATAATTGATCGCCCCGTCCGCGATGAGATGCGCCGTCATGCTCCCAACAACAGCCGCTTTTTGCTTGAAGTCGAACGCTTCGGCAAAGAGTATTCATTAGCCGTGCTGGGCGGCTTTTACCTGGCAGGTGCGCTGGGCAACGACGATAAGGCTGCAGCCGTTGCGGAAGATGGTCTGTCTGCGCTCATTATTGCCAGCGGCATAATCACGCCCGCCATCAAATTCGCCACAGGGCGCAGCCGCCCGCGCGACAATGCCGGCATCGCGAAATTACACCCTTTCAGCATAGGCTATTATTCAGCGAACTCCTCGTTTCCCTCCGGGCATGCCACTCATGCATTTGCCTTGGCATCGGTCATCGCCAACCACTATGAAGAGACCTGGGTGACGTGTTCTTCCTACACGATAGCCAGTCTGGTCGGTGTGGCGCGCAGCTACCACGATGCCCACTTCGCCTCGGACGTATTGACGGGCGCGTTGATCGGCACCCTGGTTGGAAAAAGCGTGGTTGCCCACAACAAACCGATGCGCACAGGGCAAGTGGCACTGCTGCCGGAAATTACTCCGGGATTGGTGGGCGTGCGTATAGTCGGCAAATTTTAGGCCGCCGCGGCGACCGGGCAATCCCGCAGCCTCGAACAGGCCTTGTTGCGATTCAGTGAAGCGCTTGATTAACCCTGGTCAGATCCTCTTCGCCAAGCGCGCCTGCTGCCGCCTTCAGACGCAACTGGCTGACCAGGAAATTGTATTGCGCCTGATACAAGTCACGGCGGGTGGAAAATAACTGCTGCTGCGCATTCAGCACATCCAGATTGGTGCGCACGCCGACTTCCTGTCCCAGTTTGCTGGCTTCCAGGACGCTTTCGCTGGAGGCGAGGGCCTGTTGCAGCGCCCTGACCTGGGCGATGCCGCTGACCACACCAAGATAGGCCTGACGAGTTTGCTGCGCGACGTT
>JAUSMR010000094.1 GCA_030645955.1 Gallionella sp.
ATGCCCAACGTGCCCACCATCGCCGAGTCCGGCTACCCGGGCTTCAATGCGACCAACTGGTATGCCTTCGTGGCGTCCAGCAAAACCCCCAAGCCCCTGCTGGACCGCTGGAACCTGGAGCTGGTCAAGGTGCTCAATGCGCCCGACGTGCGCGAGCAGCTGATCAAGCACGGGCTGACGCCCCAGCCCGGCACGCGCGACGAACTGGCTCGCTACATCGCCAGTGAGTCTGCCACCTGGGGGCGGATTGTCCGGGAGCGGAAGATCTCGGCGGAATGATCGGAGTTGGCGCTGCGAGTGCGGGGTGCCGTTGCTGCGCATCAAAAAGGCCTCAAGCCCATGACGGACGGAGGCTTGCAGCTATCAACGCAATAGCATCACCGACGGGGCCGTGGTGACGAGCTCCAGCGGGTAGCGGCGCCCCGCCAGGTAGTCTTCCAGGCAGCGCAGCAGCAAGGGGCTGCGGTGCATGTCGGTGCAGGCGCGAATTTCGTCCGCCGTGAGCCACACGGTGCGTGGTTGGGGTCAGGTCTTGCAAAATCACATTTCTGCGCCATAATCAGCGTATGGCAAGACCCCTACGCATAGAATTCGCTGGCGCCGTGTACCACGTCACTTCCCGTGGCGACAGGCGCGAAGACATTTTTCTCACGGATGCCGACCGCAAGGCTTGGCTGGCGCGACTTGAACAGGTGTGCAAACGCTTCAACTGGCGCTGCCATGCATGGTGTCAAATGAGCAACCATTACCACCTGATTATTGAAACCGCCGAGCCCAACCTCGCCAAAGGTATGCGCCAGCTCAACGGTGTTTATACCCAGTACATCAACCGTGCGCATGGCCGCGTAGGGCATGTGTTTCAGGGACGTTACAAGGCCATTTTGGTCGACAAAGACAGCCATCTGCTGGAACTGGCGCGTTATGTCGTTCTTAACCCGGTGCGCGCCGGCATGACCCAAGACATTGCCGATTGGCCGTGGAGCAGCTATGCCGCCATGCTTGACCCAAGCGCATCCCCCGAATGGCTGCAAACAGATTGGATATTGGGCCAGCTTAGCCCGCAGCGCGACAAGGCGCGTGAAAAGTATATTGATTTCGTCCGGGCAGGGGTGGGTTTGCCCAGTATCTGGGGTGATCTGCGGAACCAGATATTCTTGGGCAGTGACGCCTTTGTAGCCAACATGCAGGCGGCCATTCCGGCGCAGAGTTTGTTGTCTGAGGTGCCACGGTTACAGCAGCGGCAAGCAGCCCTGCCGCTCATGGACTACAAAACCAGCCATCTGGACAACCCGCGCTTGGGCATGGCGCTGGCATATCTCACCGGTGATTTCCCAATGAAATCCATCGCCGCCGCGTTTGGTGTGCATTACACCACCGTCAGCCGGGCAGTGAAGGAGCATGAGCTGCTGTTAAATGCATAGCTTGATTGGCATAAATTACGCCCGCTATGTGGTTACTTTTTGAAATATGAAGGGGCTGGTGGGTCTGGAATGTGATTTTGAAAGACCTGACCCCAATTGTTCCCTGACCCCAATTGTTCCCAATTGTTCCCTCAACGGCGACACGGTGCATCTCACCGGCAGTTCAACGATGGGTGACTTGTGTGTAATGGGATGGTCCTAACCAATGCGTTGCCTTGGCGGTGGCATTGATATTGGCGTGTCGATTCACGGGATATCGAGCGATTACTGACAATATTTAAGAGGGAATAGTGGCGGGTGAGCTTGACGCCACGGATTCAGGAATAAAATTTACAGGAATGCAAAATTAGTGTATCCTGACGCGCTAGAAAAACGTAAAAAAACATTTTCAGAAAGAAAATTAAAATGCGAAAGTGTCCCTACTGCGCCGAAGATATTCAAGAAGCCGCCATTAAGTGCAAACACTGTGGTGAAGATACTCGAACGGAGCTTCACCAGAATTCCGGGCAGTCCAAAGCGAAAAGATCAATTTCGTTGGTTGCGTACTTTTTTGCAGTCGTGGGCGCGCTGCCGTTTTTTTGGATGACGAAAGTTGGATATGACGCGGGTGAAACAAGCGTTGCGATAACAACTGCTGGACTTGGAGTGGGATTCTTTTTTTCGGCATTACTTGCATGGCTCATTGGGGACGCTTTTCGTAAATTTTCTCATCCCGATGTCATTCTCTCGAACGGCTCCATCGATATGGCGAGTCAGAAGTTGTTTTGGATGTTCGGTCCGCAATTAGTCTGCGTTTGGCTCGCATTTCTGGGTATGTTTATCCTGACGCCGGAACTTAAAACTCAAAAACCAGTTTTAGAGCTTGCGGCGATGCAGGAAAATCCAGCACCTGGTGTACAAAGAGCACCTCAGGAGTCAGCTTCGGTCGGCGTGGAAAGTTCACCTCAAGGGACAGATACTATCAGTCAATCCGAGAGTGTTGCATCGGTAAGTCTACAAGTTGTCCCTGCTGTAACGGAAGAAAAATTAGAAATTGTCACCGCAGAACCACCGCAAAAAATAACTGCACCGTCCGAAATACTCTTTGCGCCAAGCTTCGATTGCGGTAAATCGTCTACTAAGGTTGAACATTTGATTTGCTCAAACAGGGAATTAGCCGCGATTGATATTAGACTCATGCAATCATTTAAGACTGCACTTATTTCATCTATGGATATAGCGAAACTTAAGCGCGCGCAAAATATTTGGCGAAAAAATGAGCGCGACGTTTGTTCAGATGTGGAATGCGTTTTTTCTGCGTATCAAAAAAGACTCTCTGAGTTGGCCCAGTGAAACGGGAGATCACAAGCTACGGCTGCTTTAATTTTGACGAAAAATTACATGCGAATTGTAGTCACAGGTCTCATGTATTTTAGGTGTGCTTCATGAATCGAAAACAATTTATTCAATCGCATGGCGCGACCTGCAGAAACTGGACTTGGAGCTGGTCCTTCATTAATGAGAAGCATCGATTAATTATCTTTGGGGCTTGGGATCACCTGACTGAGTCGAATCGAACTCATATATTTGGTGAGAGTTGGGATAGAAGACAATTTAACGGTAAGAAAAATATAGCCTTCCCTCAATCTTTGGAGCATATTCGGTTAGTGGAGAGTGGTGACTACGGGCTAATGACGTTTTCAATCGTCCATTTCAAGAAAGAAGACGAGAGTCATCCAGCAAAAATACAGCGATTTGAGAAAAAACTAACGCGGAAGTATCTTAAAAAAATTGGGACAGATTGGTACGCATATAATGACATTAAAAATCATTCGCTGCCTGAGAAAACACCCGTGTGAATGGAGCTAGGTCTTGCAAAATCACATGGCTGCGCCAGAACCATCGCAGTGCAAGACCCCTGCACATAGCCTCGTAGGTCGGGTTGGCGAAGCGCAGGCCGACGTCCCCCGGCACAGCCCAACGCGCCGATGTTGGGTTGGGCCCTCGGCTTACGCTCCTTGGGCAAACCCGACCCGGGTCAGCCAAGTGCGCAGGAAACTACAAACCTGCCCGCTCCGTCATCGTGTGCAGCGGGGCGATGCGTCGGTAAAAAAGCGGGGTCATGGATTACCGCACTTCGTTCGCAATGACAGAGATGGATTGCACCGGCTCATGGTTCATGCGCAGTTCTGGCGCGGAACTAGCGGCTCGCGATGGCGAAAACCGGATACTTCTACAATTTCTAGCTACCAATCACCTGTCGGCCTGTTTGTGCATCAAAAAGGCCTCAAGCCCATGACAGACAGAGGCTTGCAGCTATTAACGCAATAGCATCACCGACGGGTCCGTGGTGACGAGTTCCAGCGGGTAGCGGCGCCCCGCCAGGTAGTCTTCCAGGCAGCGCAGCAGCAAGGGGCTGCGGT
>JAUSMR010000096.1 GCA_030645955.1 Gallionella sp.
TTTGTTCAGTAGCGTTGGCAGGCGCTCAAACACATCCTTGAGATAGACCCACGGGTCATGCCCGTTTAGCTTGGCTGATTCGATCAAACTCAGAATCGAGGCTGCGCGCTCACCGGCCTGCTGTGAGCCCACAAAAAGCCATTTTTTTTTTGGCCGAGGGCGAGCGGTCTTACGGAATTTTCCACGGCGTAATGCCGACTCCCGAGTTATGCCGCGTCCAAGTAGCGCGGTGGCGCAACTGTGGGGACGACCCCTATTCTTGGTCATCTGATTTGTCGGCATTATCAAAGACCCTCGAGGAAAGCGAGCAATGGATCTGGAGGCTTATATCGAGTTGGCGCGAGGCCGCTCCCATTGGCATGCGCGAGTGCGCGTTCCTTGAGTCGCATGTCGGCATGCAGATATATTTGGGTGGTCTCCGACGATTCGTGACCAAGCCAAAGAGCTATCACGCTCAGGTCCACGCCGCGCTGCAACAGACTCATGGCCGCCGCGTGCCTCAACGTGTGCGGCGTGACGGATTTTTCCTTGAGCGAGGGGCAGGCCTGGCACGCAGTCGCGATATGGCGCGACACGAGTCGTTGAAGTGCATCAGCGCTGAGATGGCCGCCGCGTGAACTGGGGAAGACAGGATCTTCAGGCGCACCGGGCTGTCGCAGTAGCCATTCCTTCAAGATCGCGATGACGTCCGGCCGTAGTGGTGTGCATCGCATTTTTCTGCCTTTGCCGAGGCAACGGACGTGAGCGCCGATGCCGAGTGCGACGTCCTGACGCCTGAGTGAAGTCAGTTCGCTGTTGCGCAGGCCAGTTTGAACCGCGACAAGAAGCAGCGTTCGATCCCGACTGCCGATCCACGTTCCAGCATCAGGAGCTGCCACGAGGGCTGCGGCCTCTTCCTCGGTGAGAAACTCAACCGGACCGTGTTCATAGCGTTTCGCAGGAATGGCAAGTATGCGCTGGCATTGAAGACCAAGTGCTGGTTCGCTGAGCGCGACGAAGCGAAAGAAGGCGTGCACTGCGGCCAGGCGTGCATTTCGGGTTCGCACTGAGTTGCCCCTGTTCTGTTCAAGGTGTCGAAGGAATTTCTCAATGAAGGGTGCGTCGAGCTCTTGCGTCAGCAGCTTTGAGGGTGAGCGTCCAAAATTCTGTGTGGCGAAACCCAGCAGCAATCGGAACGTGTCGCGGTAGCTCGCCACTGTATGTGAACTGAGTCCTTGCTGTTCAAGCATGCGCTGAGTAAAAAAGCGCTGGAGGAGTGATGGAAGGCCAACGGGGTTCATGGCTGTTCTCCTGGCCGATCCGTGCCGAGATACTTGGCCGCAAGTTGGAGCAGTTCAGGAACGGCTTCGATATACCAATAGGTGAGGCCGACATCGACGTGACCGAGATAGGTGGCAAGCTTGGGTAATTCCCGCGACACGTCCAAGCCGGCACGGTACCACTCGACAAGTCTTCCAGTCGTAAAACTGTGTCTGAAGTCCTGAAGGCGTGGCCCGTGCCCGGTGCGTCCGTCCTCCCTTGTTGCCCGCAGACCGACCGCGCGGGACATTCTTACAAACATGCTACGGGCAGAACCAGCATTCAACCGCATACCGCGTTCGCCAACGAGGAACGCCTCACTTAACCGTAGCGAGAAGCGCTGCTCGCGGCATCGTGAATAACGTTCGAGTGCATCGCGGGTCGATTCTTCAATCGGTACGAAGCGCGATTTACCGAACTTGGATTCCCGGATCGAGAGTATGCCGTTCACGAGATCGACGTCAGACCGGTCGAGTCTGATGGCTTCGCCTGGCCTAAGGCCCGTAGCCACCAGAAGCCCGATCAGCGTCGAATAGGTCTGCGCCCGCATGCCGGTACGCGAACGCAGTCGAGCGGCTTGGCCCATGAGCAGTTCAATCTCCTGTTCGGTATAGATGTGCGGCGCATTGCGGCGCCGACGGGCATCCAAGAGTCGCGTTGGAGGGATCTCGTTGCGCATATCGGCGGCGCTGAGCCACTTGGCGAATCCCCTCACTTGCGAGAGGCGCCGTCCCCATGTGGCGCGTTGGACAAGCTTAGGTTCCATCGCCCAGCGCAAGGCTAGATCGGTGGTGATGAATTCAGACCCCTCGCGGTCGAGAAGGTCAACAAAGTGATCCAGTGCCAATGCAGGTTCATAAAACTTCGATCCCAGTGCACGGCGAACTGCCACGTACTGAACCATGGAGTCGCGAATCGCACTCATCATGCACCTCCCGTCGTCGGCCAGGCCCGCGCTACACCACGCAGGGCATCGAAAGATACTTTCGCGTAAATCGCAGTACTGTTTTGTGAGCGATGCCGCAAGACTTCAGCAATCTCAGCCATGGATGCGCCATGACGAATCATCGTCGTCGCCAAGCCGTGACGGAACAGATGTGCAGCACCTCGGCATGCGGGACGGAACCCAGCGCGAGCGAAAGCCAGACGGACAATATGGCCGATCGCCGCAGGCCCCGTCAGACCAACGCGTGGTGCCCACATTCGCAAGAAGACCCGCCGGGATGCGCTTGCGTCACGATCATCGTGAAGGTAGGTCGCCAATGCCTCGCCAACGTCGTATAGGAGCGGCACGTGTTCGACCATTTGGCCCTTGCCGTGGACAACGAGTTCCGCTGAACGCCAGCGGATGTCTTCAAGTTCGAGTGCAACGATTTCTCCTGCGCGCAAGCCGAGTCGTGCCAACAGAAGCAATATTGCATAGTCACGGCGCCCGCGGGGCGTCAATCGATCCGTAGAGGCGAGAATGGTTTCTTCTTGTTCTAGCGTAAGGAACGTTGGCACGGATGACTGCCGCCACTTGCGGACCGTGGGCACTGAACTCGCCAAATCACGTGGCGTATCTCCACGCAGAAAGAGGAAGTGGCAAAACGAACGCAGTGCCACCGCCATGAGTCGCATGTACTCGCCTGACCGGCCATTGCTACGGGAAAGTAGATGGTTTCGAATCGTCGTGGCATTGAACGCGTCAGGCAATATGCAGCCAACGCCGTCGGCATTCTGACTGCGCAGGAAATCAGGAATGAAAGGTGCGTAGACATGCACCGAATTCTTGGCAAGCCCGCGATCTTGGCGCAGATAGTCTACGTAACGCTCACTGATGCGATCAATCGAAGATTCGTCGACCGGTACCGGCAATCGAACTATGGCTTTGCTTCGCAGATACGTAAGCAGCAGTCGCAACACCGCGAGCTCGAACTGAACACGAGCCGCCGGTGCGCAAGCTGAGCGGTTCACGAAAGCGCCAATCGCGGATTCGTCAACGTGCGCCAAAGCGATGGTCTCGCTCTTCATCCATCGCGCAAACGCGGTCAAGATCCATTGCTTTTTACGAAGCGTCCTGTCGGCATATCCCGCTTTGCGCAGGTGTTCAAGGAATGCTTCAATGTGACGGGCCGGCAGTCCTTCGGATGCGCCGTCTGCGATTGTGTCTATCGTCGTCATGTGATTTCTCCTCGACCGGCATGATTGCCAGCCTGAAAAAATCATAAGAATTATGCCGACTCGTAAGCACCACAGTTACACCGTGGCGCTACTTGGACGCGGCATAACTCGGGAGTCGGCATTACGCCG
>JAUSMR010000099.1 GCA_030645955.1 Gallionella sp.
AGACTTATTTTGACTATTCCTTGAGTGAGGTGGTCTACGCACAAAATACATCGCCCAACCGCTCCCAATTCAATAACCAAAACGCTCTCAATACGTTTGGTACGCTGGAGGCAATTGATAACTGGGCTTTTGTCGATTTCAATGGCTCCATTTCGCAGCAGGCTGTTTCTGCCTTTGGTACGCAATCAATCGACAATACGGCAATCAACGCCAATAGAACTGAGGTCGCCAATTACCGGCTATCGCCATACCTGCGCGGCCGAGTGGGCGATATGGCCAGCTATGAGGCCCGTTACAGCCGATCCGTCACAAGTAGCGATGCCGCTGCGGGATTCGGCGTCACAGCAGCAGATCGTACCGTGAAAGTCAGCGGTGATACTGCCTTCAGGAATCTCGGTTGGTCAGCAGATCTCAGTCGGCAAAGTGTGGACTACAGCACCGGTCGCCCCACCGAGGTAGACAGAGGTAGCCTTGGCTTGTCCTATACGATCACGCCCCAATTGAACGTGTTTGTCAATGCCGGGCGTGAAGCCAACAACTACACCAGCCGCGATAAGCAGAGCTCCGGCACCAGCGGTTTCGGGGGGAACTGGTCTCCGTCAGAGATGACCAGGTTGTCCGCCTCCTCAAATCGCCGTTCATTCGGAGACGCTCACAGCTTGAGCTTTGAACACAGAACGGCACGCACTGCGTGGAAATTTTCCGATTCAAGAGATGTGTCAGTTACGCCAAGCCAGACCGGCCTTGCAAGTCGCGGCTCGATCTACGACATTTTGTACAGTCAGTTCGCCTCGCTCGAACCCGATCCGGTCGCACGCGCGCAGTTGGTCAATGCGTTTTTGCGGTCCAACGGTATCAGTCCCAATGCAGTAGTCGTTAGCAGCTTTTTGACGTCTGCTGTGTCCCTGCAACGTCGACAAGACTTGTCGTTCGCACTGCTTGGCGTGCGAGACACCGTCACGTTTGTTGCCACGCGAAGCGAGGGCAGCAGGCTCGACACCGTGTCGACGGGCGTTGATGACTTCAATACTTCTTCGTTGATTCGCCAGCGCGGCCTAAGCGTCAATTACACGCATCGTTTGACGCCTGAATACTCCTTGGGTGTTCTTGTGTCGCAGCAAAAAATCTCTGGGGAGTCGAGTGCCCAAGACACCACAATGCGATTTTTCAATGTCAACGTTACTGGCAGAGTAGGCAAGCAGGCCACCGTCTCTGTGGGAGTCCGTCACATCGTTTCTAGCAGCAGCACTGCGCCTTATTCCGAGACCGCTGTCATTGGCAATTTGACTGTGTGGTTCTGACCCATGTACGAATCGTTTTACGGGTTAAGCAGCAAACCCTTTCAGCTGAACCCTGATCCCAGTTTTTATTTTGGCAGCAAGCAGCACCGGCGGGCTAAGGCCTATCTTGAGTACGGTGTGCAAAGAAACGAAGGTTTCATAGTCATCACGGGTGAGGTTGGTGCGGGCAAGACCACCATTGTGCGGGGCCTGCTCGCCAGTCTGGACCCCACCAAGGTCGTTGCCGCCAATCTCGTCACCACGCAACTCGATGCTGAAGACACCCTGCGCATGGTGGGCGCGGCTTTTGGTGTGCGTGTCAAAGACGTTTCAAAGGCCGACGTGCTCATGGCGCTGGAGGCGTATCTGGTCAGCCAGGCAAGTCAGGGAAAACGCTGCCTGCTGATTGTTGATGAAGCTCAAAACCTCACACCCCGGGCGGTAGAAGAACTGCGCATGTTGTCCAACTTTCAGTTTGGCCAGCAAGCGTTGCTACAGACGTTTTTGGTTGGGCAGCCCGAGTTTCGTACCATTTTGCGAAGCCCCACCATGCAGCAACTCAGGCAGCGCGTTACTGCCACTTGCCATATCGGGCCATTGGATTTGGATGAAACGCGGGGCTATATTGAACATCGCTTGAAATGTGCCGGTGCTTCCGGTCGACCTAGCTTCGATATGGGCGCATTTGAAGGCATTTTCCAATCCTCAGGGGGCATTCCCCGCCGTATCAACTTGATTTGTGACCGCTTGTTGTTACTTGGCTTTTTGGGTAATAAAGACGCCTTTGACCTTGAAGATGTCAACGAGGTGGTGAGCGAGATTCACGATGAATCAGCTGTCCCCGCCAATAAGACCCAGGAAGGCCGATCGGACTGGGCCGATTCACGTATTGCGGATCTGACAACGGCCAATTTGGTTGATATCGATCTCGTTAAATTGCAGGTTACTCCCGGCTTGGCCGGTGCAATTTCCAGTCAAATTGATGGCTTGGGAGTTGAACAATACGACGGTCGCTTGAGACGTCTGGAGGGAAGCGTGCTTCGCCTTGAGCGTATCAACCTGGAAATTCTCGTCATGCTGCAAAAACTCGTCTCGGCGGTCAAAAAGCCAAACCAGGAGAGCACTCAATGAGCATTTTGCGTCCTGTCATTTGCGTGGTGGGAGCACGGCCTAACTTCATGAAGATGGCCCCCATTCTCAGGGCCATGGCGGCACACGTTCCGCCCCTGACCGTGCTGCTGGTACACACCGGTCAGCACTATGACAAAGACATGAGTGACCGCCTGTTTGAAGATCTGCGCCTGCCCCGGCCGGACGTTAATCTTGAAGTGGGGTCTGGCACCCATGCCATCCAAACGGCCGAAGTCATGAGACGGTTCGAGCCCATTATTGATGCACACACGCCTTCATGTGTGGCGGTGGTGGGAGACGTCAATTCAACGCTAGCTTGTTCACTGGTTGCTGTCAAAAAAAGTGTGCCGGTGGTGCATATTGAGGCCGGCCTGCGCAGCTATGACCGCGCCATGCCCGAGGAAATCAACCGCATCCTCACTGACCAAATATCTGACAGGCTCTACACCACGGAGCGCACGGCTGAAGATAACCTGACGCGGGAGGGCATACCGTCGAACAGGGTTTGTTTTGCGGGTAATGTCATGATTGACTCGGTGGTATTTGGGCGGGCGAACGCTCGTGGCGCGAAGGACACCCTGCAAGCCTGCAATGTCGATCCTTTGGTATTAAGCCATCCCTTCGGCTATGGCGTGGTGACCCTGCATCGTCCCTCCAATGTGGATCATCCTGAAACCCTGCGTGCGCTACTCGGAGTGCTAGATGAGGTTGCAGCCAGCTTGCCCTTGGTGATTGCCCTGCATCCGCGAACCCGCAGCAATATCGAGCGATTCGGCCTGATGGACTTGATTGATTCAGCGCGCATGGTTTTATTGCCACCGCAGGGGTACCTTGAAATGCTGGGTCTCATGGCGGGAGCCACTGTAGTACTTACCGACTCGGGTGGTCTGCAGGAGGAAACGACGGCGCTCGGCGTGCCTTGCTTGACCCTGCGAGAAAATACTGAGCGTCCTATAACCGTTGAGCAAGGTACCAATATCCTAGTCGGGCGCGACCGTGATGCCATTCTTGGTGCTGTGCAGGAGATCTTGACTGGAAATGGCAAGCGTGGTCGTGTTCCTGAATTGTGGGATGGGCATGCCGCCGAACGCATTACGGCTGATTTGTACCGATGGTTGAAACAAAGGCAAGCGGAAATGGCCTCGCGATTAGTCACTAACTAAGAAAATCCGTATGCCCGCCTCAACCATTACCAACGCGTTGACGATCGATGTCGAAGATTATTTTCAAGTCTCTGCATTTGCACCGCACATTGCACGTTCCGAGTGGAACACACGTGAATGCCGCGTAGAGCGCAACATCAACTGCATTCTTGAAATGCTGGCGCGTCACGATACCAAGGCAACATTCTTTACCTTGGGCTGGATTGCCGAGCGTTACCCTCAGTTAGTGCGTCAAATCGTGCACGAAGGGCATGAACTAGCCAGCCACGGCTATGGTCACGAGCGTGCCAGCGAACAAACCGAAGCCGCTTTTTTTTCCGACATTCATCTGGCCAAAATTGTGCTGGAAGATTTGACGGGCAGCGAGGTCAATGGCTATCGCGCACCCAGTTTTTCGATCGGTACGGGGAACCTCTGGGCCTTTGACTGCCTGGCTCGGGCCGGTTACCGCTACAGCTCAAGCATTTACCCTATTCGCCACGACCACTACGGCATGCCGGACTCGCCTCGCTTTGCCTACGAGGTGCGTCCGGGTTTGATGGAAATCCCGATTACGACGTTGCGGGTGTTAAACCGTAATTTGCCATCCAGCGGTGGGGGATACTTCAGATTGTTGCCCTACTTCCTGTCACGTTGGATGCTCAATCGGGTGAACGGGCATGACCGCGAGTCAGGAATTTTCTATTTCCATCCGTGGGAGATTGACACCGGGCAGCCCCGTATTGCGGGTATCAGCCGTAAAACGCGCTTTCGACATTACGTCAACATTGACCGGATGCAAGTTCGTTTGAATCATCTGCTAGGTGATTTCAAGTGGGGCCGTATGGACCACATTTTTCTAGACAGAATTGCCAAGCATGTCAGTGTCGCCTGAGACCCCTATGTTGACCGTCAAGCGCCTGTCAACGCAAGACATTGCTACAGCAGTGCTGTGGGATGAGTTCGTCATGGCGTGTCCCGAAGCGACATTCTTTCATCGTGCTGGATGGCAAAAAATTGTGCGTGATGTTTTTCGCCATGACACCTATTTCTTGTATGCCATAGCAGATGGACGTATCCAGGGCGTATTACCTCTAGGCCATGTCAAGAGCTGGCTGTTTGGCAAGTCACTGGTGGCCCTGCCTTTTGCCGTGTATGGCGGCGTTGCTGCGGTCAACGCGCTGGCTGCAGCCGCCTTGGAACTTGAAGCTCAGCAAATCGCCAAACGCCTGGGTGTGGCGCATCTTGA
>JAUSMR010000110.1 GCA_030645955.1 Gallionella sp.
GTCCTGACCACCACGCTGGCTAGTGGCGAATGCGCGACGGAGCCGATCCACCAAAAGCCGCCGGTTGGGCAGGCCAGTGAGCGTGTCGTAGAAGGCCAAGTTATTAAGCTCAGTTGCGAGCTTGCCTTTCATTTCACTTTGAAAGGCAAGCTCTTTATTGACAATGGCCAGCTCTGCAGCCCGCTTTTCTTTCTCTTCACTTTGAAAGGCAAGCTCTTTATTGGCAATGACTAGCTCTGCTACCCGCTTCTCTTTCTCTTCATTTTGAAAGGCAAGCTCTCTATTGGCGATGACTAGCTCTGCCGCACGCTTTTCTTTCTCTTCATTTTGAAAAGCGAGCTCTTTATTGGCAATGACCAGCTCTGCGGCCCGCTTTTCTTTCTCTTCATTTTGAAAGGCCAGCTCTCTATTGGCGATGACCAACTCTGCCGCCCGCTTTCCTTTTTCTTCATTTTGAAAGGCCAGCTCCTTATTGGCAATGACCAGCTCTGCTAACTCCGGCAACTGTTTCATATCGTGCTCCATGCGTTCCAGTCCTCCGCTGCGGATGGATGTGGGTGATGAGTTTCTGAGCATGATTGCCGAGTACTCGGATGTTATAAAATCGATTCGGCTTCTTTTAACTTTGGCCGCGCGCGGAAAAGCCGCTTGGATGTTCTGTAGCATTTGCTCTGCAGCAAATCCGCTCGCTGCTCCACCGACGCGATAGCCTGATGGATCGAGGACTCGTCATGATCGGGCAGCGACTTAAGATTTGCCGCCAGCACATGCAGATCGTGCAGATCGCCGAGCTTCCCGGCGAGATCGGCATAACGCTTTGCTGCCGCTTCGGCACCTCTATCGTCTACAGCCACCGGAAGTGCCAGGGCGGCCAGATACTTCGTCCAGCGTCGCAGGCTATGCCAATCCACAGCGCTCCCACTTCTGGCTGCCTTACGGAAGCGCTTGCGCGCCTTGCGGTAGAGCCTCCCGTAACCATCGCGGATCAACTCGCGCCTGCCACAGGCCAGCTCCAGACTTTGCCAACGTTCCCGATCCTGCGCGAAACGGGAGACGATATCCGCCGTCATCAACGCTTCCTCCAGCGGAACCGAATGCTGCGCGATCAAAAGTTCGCGGGCCTGATGGAGCGCCGACAGCTCCTCCTCCCCCGCCTTACGAATCTGCTTATCCAAGGTCTTGATCTGGACATACTGATCCCGAGCGCCGGCCAGCATCTTCGACGCACCTCCGATATCCAGACTGGCGGCATCAGCTTGCCCTTCTGCCAGAAAGGGCTTCAGTACCTGCCACAGCGCCACGAGCCCCTTTACCGCTAGCCGCAGTTGATGCACATCAGTGGACGCAAGCCGTATCTGCTCCACAAGCAGCGGCGTACAACCCGCATGCAGCGCCTGTGCGCGCTTGATCAGCCTCTCGCTGCCGTTATCAGGCATGACCAAATCCTCCTAATGGCCGCTCCGCGCCCGACGAACGATTAGAGTCATCGCACTCGCCTGGGGCCGTCTGTTCGCTAACACCCATTGGCCAAAGTCAAATGAGGGTATAGCCGCCCCCATCAGCTCCAACCGTCACTGACAGCAACATAGTTGCCGTCCGAGCTCGTCGGGCACCTTGACGGCGTGGTAAGTTGCAATGCTGCAGTTGTGAAGTAATAGCACAATTGCATCCAAATTGAGGTGGTCAATATGAGTATTCGAAATATTCGCACGGCACAATCGTGCGCAACGGAGGCACGCCAGGCGGTAGAAGAATTTCATGCGGCGGTGGCTCAG
>JAUSMR010000112.1 GCA_030645955.1 Gallionella sp.
GAACGCCGCCGTGGAAGCGGCCCGCGCCGGAGAACAAGGCAGGGGCTTCGCCGTCGTGGCGGGCGAAGTGCGCAACCTGGCGCAACGCTCGGCCGCCGCTGCCAAGGAAATCAAGACCCTGATCGGCGACTCGGTGAGCAAAGTGGAGGTCGGCTCCAGACAAGTGGACCAGGCCGGCGCGACCATGAGCGAAATCGTCCAGGCGGTGAAACGCGTCACCGACATCATGGCCGAGATTGCCGCCGCCTCCAACGAACAGAGCGCGGGCATCGAACAGGTGAACCAGGCGATCATCCAGATGGACGAAGTGACCCAGCAGAATGCCGCGCTGGTCGAAGAAGCGGCAGCCGCCGCCGAATCATTGGAAGAACAAGCGATCAATCTGAAGGAAGCGATGCGTATATTCAAGCTGGATGCGGGCAGAGAAGGCACACGGACAGTCGCTGCTAATCGCGGCGTTTTGAAGCACGCTGCGGCTGCGATAGCTCCAGGGAAAAACCGCAAGCTGGTTAAAGCCAACGATGATGAAGATGGCAACTGGAGGGAGTTTTAGCCTCGCTAAATTTTTTTAGTCAATGTAGACTTGAACAAATGTAAACAGGGTTGAATGTCCCGGCTGACGACAGGGATGCAACGCTTTCCAGCGTAGAAAAATCACTGGTGTTCATTCCTGCCCCAGCTTACGCGGCTAAATTTTGTTGGGGCAGCAGTTGGACAGGATGAAAAAACCAGAATGTTTAGAGGTTAGCTTTAATCTCTTCGGATCGTCCCTTCTGCCCACCGGGTTTGCAGATGTAAAAGTTTTTTGGAGGCAACACCCCGCGGCAAGCCGCGGGGTTATTTTTTTTACAAGCAATTCGGGATGCCATGAGCGCTAACCTTCAGTCTGTCGATGGTCATGATCGTGAGTTTGTATTCACCAGGGAAAATTTCGAGCGTGTGTGCCAGCTGATTTACGAGCATGCCGGTATTTCGCTCAAGCCTTCCAAGCAGCATATGGTGTATAGCCGCCTGGCGCGCCGCCTGAGGGTGAATGGGCTGGATAATTTCAGGGATTATCTGGTGTTGCTGGAAAGCGGCAATAAGGATGAATGGGAGGCGTTCGTTAATTCGCTTACTACCAATCTGACCTCGTTTTTTCGTGAGCCGCATCATTTTCCGTTGCTGGCCGAACATGTCATCAAACAAAGGGTGCAGCATCCTGTGTCATTGTGGTGTGCGGCAGCTTCCTCGGGCGAGGAACCGTATTCAATCGCCATGACTATCGTGGATGCCTACGGTAGTTTTACCCCCCCGGTTACCATTGTCGCTTCCGACCTGGACACCAATGTGCTCGCCAAAGCGGAAGCGGGTGTTTATCCGATTGAGCGTATAGAGAAACTCTCTGAGGCTGTCGTGAAGCGTTTTTTTCTCAGAGGAACGGGAGCGCAGGCCGGTTTTGTGCGGGTAAGGCCGGAGTTGCGCGCCATGATTACATTTCGGCAGGTGAATTTGCTCAGTAATGACTGGCAGATACGCGGCCCGCTGGATGCGATTTTCTGCCGCAATGTAATGATTTACTTCGATAAGGAAACGCAGCTCAAAATCCTGCAACGATTTGCGCCATTGTTGCAACCGGACGGATTGGTCTTCGCGGGACATTCGGAAAGTTTTCATAATGCCGCGCACTTGTTCAAATTGCGCGGCAAAACGGTGTATGAATTGGTAAAATCAAAACCTCGTGATCTTCATCAAGCCAAATAAATTAATCGCCTTGATGCTTGGGCGGGAAGGGTTTTTCCAGTATGGCTGAGCATGGCTTTGAGGAAGTTCTTTCGCCGCACCTGTATTTTGACCGTGAGCATAATGTCGAGGCGGCCAAGATATTGCCCGGTGAATATTACGCAACCGGTCGGGATATGGTTTTGGTCACCGTGCTGGGTTCCTGCGTCTGTGCTTGCATACGCGACAGAACCAGCGGAATCGGCGGCATGAATCACTTCATGTTGCCGGAAAGCGGACAGGATCGAAGCAATCCGCTCGGTGAGTCGGCGCGCTATGGCACTTATGCCATGGAAATACTGATCAACCAGTTGCTCAAAATGGGTGCAAAGCGCAGCAATTTCGAAGCGAAAGTGTTCGGGGGCGCTTCGGTATTGCGCGGTTTTACCATCAATAATGTCGGCGAGCGTAATGCGGAGTTCGTGCAGCAGTTTCTCAAGACGGAAAAAATCTCTCTCGTTGCACAGGATTTGCTCAATATTTTTCCGCGCAAGGTGTACTACTTTCCTGCTACCGGACTGGTGAGAGTGAAGAACCTGAAACAGGTACATAACGATACGATCATTAGCCGCGAGGCCGAGTACAAAGCACGCCTGCATTATTCCAAGCTGGAAGGAGAAGTGGAGTTGTTTGATTGATCGGGAAGTATGCGACGGGGTATAAAAACGGCTTGCAGGTGTACCGGTTTGCCAGGTAAAAGTGAACATGAAAACTCGTAAAATCAAGGTGCTGGTGGTTGATGATTCAGCGCTGATTCGTAGCGTGATGAAAGAGATTATCAATCGCGAAAATGATATGGAGTGCGTGGGCGCGGCTCCTGATCCGCTGGTCGCGCGCGAGATGATCAAGTCGCTCAATCCGGATGTGCTGACGCTGGATGTGGAAATGCCCAAGATGGACGGGCTGGATTTTCTGGAAAGGCTGATGCGCCTGCGCCCGATGCCGGTATTGATGGTTTCCACGCTGACGGAGCGCGGCTCAGACATTACCTTTCGCGCACTGGAATTGGGAGCGGTGGATTTTATTGCCAAGCCGAAACTGGATATTGCGCGGGGCATGGAGGAGTATGCCATCGAGATTGCCGACAAGATCCGGGCTACCGCACAGGCGCGTGTGCATAAAACAGCCGCTGAGTCCGTAGTCCAGGAAAAATTTTCCGCAGATGCGATTTTGCCCAGTGTCGCCGGGCGGTTCTCTTCCACCGAGAAACTGATCATCATCGGCGCATCAACTGGCGGAACCGAGGCGATAAAAGAGATTCTGATTGGATTGCCGGCGGATGCGCCGGGCGTTCTGGTGGCACAGCACATGCCGGAGCATTTTACCAAGTCGTTTGCGGACCGGTTGAACACACTGTGCAAAATTTCGGTCAAAGAGGCGGAACATAACGAGCGGATATTGCCGGGACATGCTTATATTGCCCCGGGGCACTCGCATTTACTGCTCAAGCGTAGCGGCGCGAATTATATGACCAAGCTGGATCAGGGGGAGCTGGTGAATCGTCATCGCCCGTCGGTTGATGTGCTGTTTCGTTCGGCGGCCAATGTCGCCGGTGCCAATGCGCTTGGTGTCATTCTCACCGGCATGGGGAAAGACGGCGTGCAGGGCATGCTGGAAATGAAGCAGGCCGGTTCTTACACCATTGCGCAAGATGAGGCGAGCTGCGTGGTTTTTGGTATGCCGAAGGAAGCGATTGCTGCGGGCGGCGTGTGCGAAGTGTTGCCGTTGCAGAATATTTCGCGCCGTGCTCTGGAATACCTTACATCGCAAAGCGGCAAAAGCAGCCGGATTTAACATCGCCAAATTTGTCATGCTGGCTAATTGTGCGGTCAGGCGCGGACGGCTACAATGCCGCCATGCCTGATTTCAATCTGACCCATCACTTTCTGATCGCCATGCCCGCCATGCAGGAGGGTGTGTTTGCCGGCACGCTGACATACATATGCGAGCACAACGAAAACGGTGCCTTGGGCATTGTGGTGAATCGTCCAATCAGTCTTACGCTGGGCGAAATGTTCGATCAAATCAATATCTCGCTGCATCAGCCCAAGCTCGCGAGGTTGCCGGTGCATTTTGGCGGGCCGGTGCAAACCGAGCGAGGCTTCGTTTTGCACGACACGCCGGGGAATTGGGAGTCCACGCTACACATCAACGATAAACTGGCACTGACCACATCCAAAGACATACTCGAAGCGATGGGAGAAGGGCGGGGGCCGCGCAATGTGATTGTCACACTGGGCTATGCGGGCTGGGACCAGGGGCAGCTGGAGCATGAAATAACCGAGAACATCTGGCTGACCGTGCCGGCCTCTGAACACATCCTGTTCGACCTGCCGCCGGATGAGCGCCTGCCCGCGGCGATGGCGCTGCTCGGCGTGGACTATGCCTCGCTGGTCGATAATGCCGGACATGCCTGAGGAGGCAGTCATACACGCACCGGCTTTCGCCGCTCAGGGCACGCTCCTCGCATTCGATTTTGGCACCAGACGTATCGGCGTCGCGGTCGGCAACACCCTGTTGCGCCGCGCCAATCCGCTGACCACCGTCGATAACGAAAAAACTGACGCACGCTTCGCCAAAATCGCGGCCTTGCTGGCCGAATGGCAGCCGTGCGGGCTGGTAGTGGGTCTGCCTAGCAATGACGACGGCACGCCGCATGAGCTGACCGCATTGTGCCGCCGCTTTGCCAACCGCCTCAAGGGGCGGTTCAATTTGCCGGTGATATTGGTCGATGAGCGTTATACTTCGCTTGCTGCAAGCACAGCTTTGAACGAACAGGGCATCCACGGCAGGGAGCAAAAAGCCCTGATCGACCAATATGCCGCGCAGCAGATTTTGCAGGCGTATTTTGATGAACCCGCAGCGGGACTGATCGCATGAACCTGAATAATGAGTGGAGCAAATTTCGCGAAAAAGAATTTCAGCCACGGATTGACACGGATGAAAACGAGTTCTTCCTGGATGCACTCTCAATAATGAATGGCCTTGTCCGTGCAAATCCGTGTTCATCTGTGGCTTGTGAGGTTTTAGAATGAAAAATCCGCAACTCAACAAAAATGGTGAACTCCAGCACTTGCTGACCACCGAGGGCTTGCCGGCCGGCATCGTGCGCAATATTCTCGACCGCGCCGCAACCTTCCTCGATGTTGCCGAAGGGCACGAGATCAAAAAAGTGCCGCTGCTGCACGGCAAGTCGGTGTTCAACGTATTCTTCGAAAACAGCACGCGCACCCGCACCACTTTCGAGATCGCCGCCAAGCGGCTGTCGGCGGATGTGGTCAACCTCAACATCGGCTCCTCTTCCACCAGCAAGGGCGAGACGCTGCTGGATACCGTGGACAACTTGTGCGCGATGCACGCTGACATGTTCGTGGTGCGCCACGCGCCAAGCGGCGCGGCGCATTTCATCGCCCGGCATGTCGCGCCGGATGTGCATGTCATCAACGCCGGCGACGGCCGCCATGCCCATCCCACGCAGGCGTTGCTGGACATGTTCACGATCCGCCACTACAAGAAAGAATTCCACAACCTGCGCGTGGCAATCGTCGGCGACATCCTGCATTCGCGCGTGGCGCGCTCGCAGATCCACGCGCTGACCACACTCGGCGTGCCGGAAATACGCGTCATCGCCCCCAAGACGCTGCTCCCGGCAATGGTGGCAAATCTCGGTGTGCAGATATATCACGACATGGTGCAAGGCTTGCGCGACGTGGACGTGGTGCTTATGCTGCGTTTGCAGCACGAGCGCATGCAGGGCGCGGCGCTGCCTTCCGCGCAGGAATACTTCAAGTACTACGGCCTTACCGAAGAAAAGCTGGCGCGCGCCAAACCGGATGCGATCGTGATGCATCCCGGGCCGATGAATCGCGGCATCGAAATCGACTCACGCGTCGCCGACGGCGCGCATTCGGTGATCCTGTCGCAAGTGACATTCGGCATTGCGGTGCGCATGGCGGTGATGAGCATGCTGGCGGGGAACAAATGAATATCTATATCAGGAACGGGCGGCTGATCGACCCTAAAAACAGTATCGATGCAGTGTGCGATGTGTTCATTGCGGCAGGCAAAATCGCGGCGCTAGGCGCGGCTCCGGGCGGTTTCGTCGCAGACAAGGTGATCGATGCGAGCGGGCTGGTGGTCGCACCCGGACTGATAGACCTTGCCGCACGGCTGCGCGAACCGGGTTATGAATATATGGCGACGCTGGAATCGGAGATGGATGCGGCAGTGGCGGGCGGCATCACCAGTCTCGCTTGCCCGCCGGACACCGAACCGCCGCTGGACGAACCGGGCCTGGTGGAAATGCTCAAGCACCGCGCCAGAAATCTGAATCAGGCGCATGTCTATCCGGTCGGCGCGCTGACTACCGGGCTGAAAGGGCAGGAATTGACCGAGATGGCGGAGCTGGAGGATGCGGGGTGCGTGGCATTCAGCCAGGCCGATGCGCCGCTCACCGATACGCGCGTATTGCTGCGCGCGATGCAATATGCCGCCACGTTTGGATTCAGCGTATGGCTGCGCCCGCAGGACAGTTTCCTCTCCAAGGACGGCGTGGCGCACGACGGCGAAGTGGCGACCCGCTGCGGCCTGCCCGCCATCCCGGTATGCGCCGAGACCATTGCGCTCTCGACCATGCTGGCGCTGGCGCAAGAGACCGGCGCGAAGCTGCATATCTGCCGCATCTCCAGTGCGGCAGGCGTGGACATGATCCGCGCGGCGAAGCAGCAAGGGCTGGCGGTGACCTGCGATGTCTCGATGAACCACGTGCACCTGTCGGAAATGGACATCGGCTTTTTCGACCCGAATTGCCATCTGGTTCCACCGCTGCGCAGCCTGCGCGACCGAGCCGCGTTGCGTGCCGGATTGCTGGACGGCACGATAGACGCGATCTGCTCCAACCACGCGCCGGTCGACGAGGATGCCAAGCAGTTGCCGTTCGCCGAAGCGGAAGCGGGCGCGACCGGCTTGGAATTGCTGCTGCCGCTGGTGCTGAAGTGGGCGCAACAGGAAAATCTCGCACTGTCTGGAGCGCTCGCCAAGGCCACGCTGCAACCCGCGCAGATACTGGGTCTGGATGCAGGGCATTTGAGCGTCGGCGCGGTCGCCGATGTGTGCGTGTTTGATCCCGAAGCGTACTGGAAAGTCGAACCGGCCGCGTTGAAGAGCCAGGGCAAGAACACGCCGTTCACCGGTTTCGAAGTGCAGGGCAGGGTGCGCTATACGCTGGTCGATGGACAGATCGTTTATCAAGGCTAGCATCGTTTATTCATGAAATCGCACTGAATCATGCCGACCGTTCTACGCTTATTGAATTGGCGCTTCCACTTCTACTCTGACGAAGGAATGGAACCGCCGCATATCCATGTGGACACAGGAGATGGAGAGTGTAAGTATTGGCTTGAACCAGTGCGATTAGCGAGGAGCCGCAACATCAACCCCACCGAGTTGCGCCGCATTGAAGTAGCTGTTTTCGAGCGTCAGCAATTCTTCAAGGAGAAATGGCATGAATTCTTCCAATATTGAACTAGAACATTTTGCCACACGTGTTTGGGTATCAGGCCGGATTATATTCATCGAGCTCACGGATGGCCGTCAAATCGGCTTCCCCGCCGCACGCTTCAAATTGCTGTGCAATGCAAGTGACGAACAGATCAAACAAGTTACCCTGCGAGCAAACGGCACAGCACTGCGCTGGGAGGAGTTGGATGAAGACATTTCAGTGAGCGGCATCGTTCAGGGTTGCTTTCAGCTCCCCCTCCCGCTGGCAGCGTAGGGAGCACTGCGCACAGCCTGTCCTGGCGCGACTGCATTAACCAACCGCGCGTAGCATGAACCAATCTCTTGCTCAAGCTGGCAAGCAACGCGATGTAACGAAGGTGCTTATAGAGTTGGCCATAAATAGTGTGCCTCCTACAAAGTCAAAATAATTCGACTCCGGTACTTTTGGTCAGAACAGCGGGCACTACGCGTCCTGGCCAGAAAGCGCATGCAGCTGGTGCGCAGCCGCACCAGCCACATACTTGCCATCGAGAACATCGTGGCGCGCCAACGGGCGATGAAGATCAACTGCAACCAGGTCAAGCGGCTGACGGCGGACGAGGTGGATCAAATGGGGCTGCCAATGGACGTTGCACTGGCGGTCAAGAGCAACCTCGCGGTCATCATCACGCTTAACGCGCAAATCGACCTGCTGGAAAAGCGCTTGCAAGAAAAAATAGGAGAGAAGAGACCTTCAGAGACCTTAGGGACGGAGCCCAATTGATTTTGCGAAAAGAATGAGGCTCCGTCCTCATGTGATTTTCCAACTGCATCTGGATGCCATACAAATCAAACGATTGGCGCAAGGTCAGCGATTGGCGCTGGATACCGGGCTGCCGGACGGCAGGGTTAGCCTGTACGGTCCACAGGGATTCATCGGAATTGGACTGCTGCAAGGCCGCCGCCTCGCCCCGGAACGGTTATTATCCGGCGTGGCAAAACAAGCCGCAACCAGTTTGCCGTAGCAACGTTTCCGAGAATATCACTATCGTAAGGCCGACAGATCAATACATCATTTTGCTACTGTCTGCCTGGAAAACCCCAATTCAACCGTGATGGCGTCGCCGTTCTTCAGGTCTCCGATAGAGGCAGGCGGAAAATGCAGCAGCATATCGGGGACACTGCTTTTCAGCGTCAGCATGCCTTTTTCATGGTCGATATTGGCAACAGTACCTGACATCTTGTGCCTTCCCATCATCATGGACTTCATTTTTTCCATCTTTTCATGGTCTGCCTTAGGCGCACCATAATCAGTAAAGTGTTCTGCCCAAACAGGCGCGGCGAAATTGGCCGCAACCAACCCGCTAATCAGTAATAGCGAGATTTTTTTCATGATTATTCTCCTTTGGTTAGTTATACATAAATACTCATCTTGCATTCCAGCGTATCGACGGCAAGAATTACCGCAAAAAAGGGGAAACTGAATACATTCATCCATGAACTCGCCCACGGCATCTTCAGAATTACGCCTTGCCTCAGTATGAGTTTCTGATACTCCTAAAGCTTTGGGTGCAAGTGTTGACTAAAGTTCCATATATGCGCACTAAGGTGAAGCCTGTATTTCGCCAGGGTTGAAACCTTATTGGGAGTGCAAACCTCGGCCTGTTCCCAATTTCTCCAAACGGCTGCTGCGCAGCAGCCGGGCACCCACCGGCCTATCCTTGCGGGTAAATGCGCCCTCAGGCAAGCGGCGCAAGGTATTAAACCTGCTGAAAAAGAGACCTTAGGGACGGAGCCCAATTGATTTTGCGGAAAGAATGAGGCTCCGTCCCCATGTGATTCGTCCCCATGTGATTTTCACAATTGGACACGAAGCGGCACCAACGTTCTTCAGGGGCGGCAAAGCCGCCAGGGCAAAAGCAGAGCACAGCTGATCGCTTGATCCTGATGGGTGACTGGCGCGATTCGTTCGCAGCCATATATTGAAAAAACGGGTGCGGTTCAGCAACTGCAACGGGGATGATGGAAGATTTAAAAACGGCGGCTGTTGCCGCCATGGATTTGTTTATTCGCTTGACGCAGGTTGGCTAATGGGTGCCCCTTTTTGCTGGTACGCTTGGTGAAGCGACGCGACATGACCAGCGAGCAGGCCGGAAAGGTTGATCCGGCCAACAATAACGAGTACTGGCTCTTCGAGTTGGGCTATGCGAGACCGCTGGTCCAGCCGATACAAATGCCGGTAAGAACTTTCAAATTCCAACTCACCAATGCCGCCGATTTGCTGGGCGCGAAGACCTGGGATTTGCTGCCAAAACGGTATGTGTTGCTAACGTAGACCAATGGCCAACATCTGGAGCAAGCAGAAGCGTTCGGAAGTTATGTCGTTGATCCGCTCGCGCGGAAACAAAGAAACAGAATTGCGGCTGATTGCAATCTTTCGGGAGCACGGCATCACCGGCTGGCGGCGTAATCAGGCTCTTTTTGGCAAGCCGGATTTCACATTCAGGCGCGAGCGGGTTGTAGTTTTTGTGGACGGTTGTTTTTGGCACGGCTGCCCAAAGTGTTACAAGCGACCCAAGAGCAACCGGAAATTCTGGGATACCAAAATCGCCGCCAACCGCAAGCGCGACCGGCATGTAAACCGCGAGCTGCGCCGCGAGGGATTGAAAGTCGTGCGCATTTGGCAGCCTCAACTGGACAAGCCTGCGCGTGCTGCCGGCCGGGTTATTCGCGCATTGGAATCGGCCTGAATCAATAACCACGCCGTAGCGATGAATCATTGCTGCTTACCCGCGTGATGCCTTATGGCAAATATCAAGGCCGGATGATCGCTGACTTGCCAGGTCGGCGCCTCAAGCAATCAGCCGGTTAAAAAATATAACCAACTAAAAAAGTGCATTTTCAACTGGTAACGATTTGTTACCAGTTGACCCGTCGCGACTCAAGCCCACCTGTTGCATGTAACGGAAAAGCTGAGTAATATACGTTTCATGTAACGGTATATATCGGAGGCGATCATGGGAACAAGCACATCGGCGCGGGTGCAGAAGCATCGTGCGGCATTGCGGGAAGCCGGGTTGCGCCCGGTGCAGATTTGGGTGCCGGATACGCGGCGCGCGGGATTCGCCGAGGAGTGCCACCGTCAATCGAAGTTATTGCAAGGCGATGCGCAGGAGCGCGAAACTGCCGACTGGCTTGAGGCGGCAGCCGACCGCGAAGGCTGGCAATGAGGCGTGGCGATCTGGTGACGGTGGCCTTGCAAGGCGATCTCGGCAAACCGCGCCCGGCATTGGTGATCCAGTCGGATCTGTTCGATACGCATCCTTCCGTAACGATTTTGCCGGTGACCAGTGAGCTGCGCGTCGCGCCGCTGTTTCGCATTTCCGTGAATCCGAGCGAGCTGAATGCCCTGACCAAGCCTTCGCAGGTGATGGTGGATAAGCCGCAATCGGTCGCGCGCGAAAAAGTCGGTGCGGTTATCGGTCGCCTGGACGATGAGACGATGCTGGCGGTGAATCGGGCTCTGGCGGTTTTCCTCGGGTTTGCTTGACGATTGTCGGATACTTTAGCGGCAGTTTTGTTTTTATTTTTGACCGCCACGTATTGCGCATCGACCGGTGCGAGCCGGGCTCTTGCCAGAATCTTTCGTAGTAAAATGCATCTGTCAGATTTCCCACCGCAGTATTTATTTCCAGCTCATCCATGAACCCATTACTCGATTTCTCAGGTCTGCCGCGCTTCGCGGAGATCAAGCCCGAACATGTCGCCCCGGCGATTGAACAGTTGCTGGCGGAAAATCGCGCGCTGATTGCGCGGCTGCTGAGCGATAGCGCGCAGCCCCAATACGATGATGTAAAACCCCACACTGCGGAAGGGGCTGCTGGGCGACCGCTCCCGCAATCGGCTGGCTCCGCCAGTAACGTGTCACAGTCGCCACCCACATGGCAGGATTTCGTCGTGCCGATGGAAGATGCCAACGAGCGGCTGTCGCGCGCGTGGGGGCCGGTCGGGCATTTGAACGCGGTGATGAACAGTCCGGAATTGCGCGAGGTGTATAACGCGACGCTGCCGATAATCACCCAGTATTACGCCGAGCTAGGCCAGAATCTCGCGCTGTTCGATAAATTCAAGGCATTGCGCAACAGCACTGAATTCGCCGGTTTGAGCGCGGCGCGCAAGAAGATCATCGAGAACGAGTTGCGCGATTTCCGCCTCGGCGGCGCGGAGTTGCCGGAGGATAAGAAGGCGCGCTATCTGGAAATCCAGGAACGCCTGGCGGAATTATCGTCGCGTTTTTCAGATAATCTGCTCGATGCGACCAACGACTATACGTTGTTGATTGAGAACAAGAGTGAATTGAGCGGTTTGCCGGAGGACGTGCTGCAGGCGGCGCAGGAAGCGGCCCAGGAAAAGAACGGCTCGGCAGGCAAACCCGGCTGGCTGTTCACTCTGAAAGCGCCGTCCTACGGCCCGGTGATGCAATACGCCGACAACCGCGCGTTGCGCGAAAAGATGTATCGCGCCTCTGGCACGCGCGCCAGCGAGTTCGGCAAACCGGACTGGGACAACACGAAGCTGATGGACGAGATCGTGCAACTGCGCGGCGAGGAGGCGAGCCTGCTGGGCTTTGCCAACTTCGGCGAATTGTCGCTGGCCACCAAGATGGCGGATTCGCCGCAGCAGGTGGCCGGGTTCATGCGCGAACTGGCGCAGCGCGCGCGACCCTTTGCCGAAAAAGATCTGGCGGAGCTGCGCGAATTCGCGCGTGCAGAATTGGGAATAGACGAACTGCAATCCTGGGATGTCGGCTACGCCAACGAAAAATTGCGCGAAAAACGCTATGCCTTTTCCGAGCAGGAGGTGAAGCAGTATTTTCCGGAAGACGCGGTGCTGCCCGGCATGTTCAAGCTGGTCGAGACGCTGTATGGCTTGCAGATCAAGGCAGCCAGTGCCCCCCTATGGCATGACGACGTGCGCTTCTTCGACATCCGCGATGCACAGGGGCAACTGGTCGGGCAGTTTTATCTCGATATGTATGCGCGCAACAGCAAGCGCGGCGGTGCGTGGATGGATGACGTGATCACGCGCCGCCGTTTGGCGTCGGGAATGCAGACGCCGGCCGCCTACCTGAACTGCAATTTCTCTTCGCCGGTCGGCGGCAAACCCGCCGTGTTCACCCACGACGAAGTGATCACGCTGTTCCACGAATTCGGCCACGGCCTGCATCACCTGCTCACCGAGGTGGAAGACCTCGCCGTGTCCGGCATCAACGGCGTGGAATGGGATGCGGTGGAGCTGCCCAGCCAGTTCATGGAAAACTTCTGCTGGGAGTGGGACGTGCTGCGCGGCATGACGCGCCATGTCGACAGCGGCGAGCCGTTGCCGCGCGCGCTGTTCGACAAGATGCTCGCCGCTAAAAATTTCCAGAGCGGCCTGCAGACCCTGCGCCAGATCGAATTCGCGCTGTTCGATATGCTGATGCACAGCAACTTCGAGGCGGGCGGCGCAAAATCCATTCTGCAACTGCTCGACGAAGTGCGTGCCGAAGTGGCGGTGCTGATCCCGCCCGCGTTCCATCGTTTCCCGCACAGCTTTTCGCACATTTTTTCCGGCGGTTATGCGGCGGGCTATTACAGCTACAAATGGGCGGAAGTGCTGTCCGCCGATGCGTACAGCATGTTCGAGGAAAACGGCGTGTTGAACCCGGATGTCGGCGCGCGCTTCCGCAGCGAGATACTGGCGATGGGCGGCAGCCGCGGCGCGATGGACTCGTTTAGCGCATTTCGCGGGCGCGAGCCGAACATGGACGCGCTGTTAAGGCATAACGGTTTGCTTGAAACACCGTAATGGAGGTAAAAATGAAACACATTGGTTTGTTGTTGGTTTGTTTGGCGATCATGCCGCTGGGAGTGCGAGCGGGTGAGATATACCGCTGGGTAGAACCGTCTGGCATCGTGCATTACAGCGATGTGCCCAATGCCGATGCGGAAAGAATTGACACCAAGAAATCTTCAGAAGCAGATACGCCGGGCGAAAACCTGCCTTACGAAACGCTCCGTGCGCAACAGAATTTCCCGGTCACCTTTTACGTCGGGCCTGGCTGCGGCGAGACGTGTAATCAGGCGCGCAGCCTGTTGAGCAAGCGCGGCATCCCGTTCACCGAAAAATCGCTGAAAACCAGAGAAGATGTTGAAGCGTTCAAGCAACTTTCCGGCATCGACGGCGTTCCCGTGCTGTCGGTAGGCAAAACTTATTTGAGAGGGTTTCTGGCCGAGCAGTGGCATAACGAACTCGACATCGCAGGCTATCCGAAGACCCCACCGTATCGCGCACCTGGCATGCCTTCCACTACTGATGCGGCAAGCCGGGATGTCCCAGCCAACACGGCTGAGCAATGAAGCTGGCAACCTGGAATGTCAATTCGCTGAAAGTGCGCCTGCCGCACGTGCTGAAATGGCTCGCTGAAAATCCTGTCGATGTGCTGTGTTTGCAGGAGACCAAACAACAGGACGATGATTTTCCGCAGGCTGAATTGCTGGCTGCGGGCTATCACAGCATATTCAGCGGGCAGAAGACTTACAACGGCGTGGCGATCCTGAGCCGCGAACCAGCCGGTGATGTCCAGTACGGCATTCCTGATTATGCCGATGACCAGAAGCGCGTCATTGCAGCCACTTTTACTTCCGGTTCGATTGCATCGGATCGGATTCGCGTGGTTTGTGTGTATGTGCCAAACGGCCAGAGCGTCGATTCCGACAAATATTACTACAAGCTGGGCTGGCTCAGCGCACTGCGCGAATGGCTGAGAGATGAGCTGACGCGCCACCCTAAGCTGGTGGCGCTGGGCGATTACAACATCGCACCGGAAGACCGCGATGTGCATGATCCGGTGGCCTGGCAAGGCAGCGTGCTGGTCAGCGAAGCCGAGCGCATCCAGTTCCAGAACCTGATCAAGCTCGGCCTGCACGACAGCTTCCGCCTGTTCGAGCAAGCCGAAAAATCATTCACCTGGTGGGATTACCGCATGATGGCGTTCCGCCGCAACCACGGCGTGCGCATCGACCATGCCCTTGTCAGCGAACCACTCGTCGCGCAATGCAAAAGCTGTGTGGTAGACAAGGCACCGCGTAAGCTGGAGCGGCCATCGGATCATGCGCCGGTGGTGGTGGAGTTGTAGCAAGGGAAACGTCGATTTATTCACCCAAGCTGTCATTGCGAAAAGTATTTAGCTGTGAGCGAAGCGCGGCAGGAAGCGTGGCAATCCAGTATTTTGATATACATCGAACTTCTGGATTGCCACGTCGCTACGCTCCTCGCAATGACGATTTAATCTGCGCATTGATGCATTGTGTTTGCCGCAAAATATTACCCCTATCGCCCTTCGGCTTGAAGCATTGGGCGCAACATGCTAGCCTGTTTCGCATTGCCGATCCTGAATTCCGAAATTCTCCAGATGGTTCTCTCCGACCGCATTAATACTTATGGGCAGCACCTGTTGCGGCGCTATGGCGAGCGCGTGCACAAAATCGCCCTGGACGCGGGTTTGACCTGTCCCAATCGCGACGGCAGCAAGGGAATCGGCGGCTGTACTTTCTGCAACAACGATTCGTTCAGCCCCAACGGGCGCACGCCGCCCACTTTGCATGAACAGCTGGCATCGGGCAGGCGCGCGATACGCCGGCGCACCCGCGCAACAAAGTTCATCGCCTATTTTCAGGCCTACACCAACACCTATGCCAAGGTCGAACAATTGCGGGCGATGTATGAAGAGGTGTTGAAAGAGCCGGACGTAATCGGCCTTTCCATCGGCACGCGCCCCGACTGTGTGCCATCTGAAGTGCTCGACCTGTTGGATGAATTCCGCGCGCGCGGCCTGGAGGTAGTACTCGAACTCGGCTTGCAGTCGGCCTTTGACGAAACCCTGCGGCGCGTCAACCGCGGCCACGGCCTGGCGGAATATGTCGCCACTGCCACTGCGGCGCGCCGGCGCGGCATTCCGGTATGCGCCCACCTGATTGTCGGTCTGCCCGGCGAGAACGAAGCGCACTACCATGCCACCCTCGACACTGTGCTCGATATCGGCGTGGACGGCCTCAAGCTGCATCCGCTGCATGTGGTGAAGCACACCTTGCTCGCGCAGGAATGGCGGCGCGGCAAATACAGCCCGCTGGATCGCGAGGATTACATACGCATCGCCGCCGACCTGATTGAACGCACGCCGGAACATGTTGTCTACCACCGCGTTACCGGCACCTCGCCCAAAGAGATTTTGCTGGCGCCCGAATGGAGCTCGCAGAAATGGAATGTGTTGAACGGCATTGAACGCGAACTGCGCCAGCGTGACAGCCGCCAGGGACGGCTTGCCGGCATCCCTTTTGTATTTAAGGAGCTTCGTCATGTCGCTTGAACTGGTTTGTCCGGCGGGCAATCTTCCCGCGCTGAAAATCGCTGTGGACAACGGCGCCGACTGCGTCTACATGGGTTTCAAGGACAATACCAATGCGCGCGCTTTCGCCGGGCTGAATTTCGATCAGGCCAGCGCCCGCGAAGGGGTGCGCTATGCCCATGCCAAGGGCGCCAGGGTGTTGCTTGCGCTCAATACCTTCCCGCAGTCCGACAAGTGGGAGCGCTGGCAGGGAGCGGTGGACAATGCGGTGGAACTGGGCATCGATGCCGTCATCCTGGCCGACCCCGGCCTGATGCGTTACGCATCGAGAACCTACCCGAAGCTGCGCCTGCATCTGTCGGTGCAGGGCTCAGCCACCAACTACGAGGCGATCAATTTTTACCACGAGCATTTCGGTATCCAGCGCGCGGTCATCCCGCGCGTGCTGTCGCTGGCGCAGGTCGAGCAGGTGGTGCAGAACACCCCGGTAGAAATCGAACTGTTCGGCTTCGGCGGCCTGTGCGTCATGGTCGAGGGGCGCTGCGCGCTGTCCTCCTACGCCACCGGCGAATCGCCCAACACCTGCGGGGTATGTTCGCCAGCCAAGGCGGTACGCTGGGAGAAAACACCGCAGGGATTGGAGTCACGTTTGAACGGCGTGCTGCTCGACCGCTATGCCGACAACGAAAACGCCGGCTACCCGACGCTGTGCAAGGGACGCTTCGAGGTCAACAACGAGACCTACTATGCGATCGAGGAACCGACCAGCCTCAATACGCTGGAGATGCTGCCGGAGATGATCGCGATGGGCATCGCCGCGATCAAGATCGAAGGACGACAGCGCAGCCCCGCCTACGTCGAGCAAGTTACCAAGGTATGGCGCGCGGCAATCGATGCCGCCGAGCGTGCGCCGCAAAGCTACACCGTCAACCCTGCGTGGATGGCGCAACTGAACAAGCTCGCCGAGGGGCAACAGCACACCCTGGGCGCGTATCACCGTCCGTGGAAATGAAAATTCTGTAGGGACAACCCCGTGGTTGCCCTGTTCGGATTATTGAAGAGAATTCAGATGAAATTATCTTTAGGCCCCATCCTCTACTACTGGGAACGCGACACCGTATTCAATTTCTATGAAGAAATTGCCGCCGCACCGGTGGACATCGTTTACCTGGGTGAAGCCGTCTGCTCGCGCCGCCATGTCGTGCGCACCGATGACTGGTTCGAAATAGCGAGGAAGCTTGCCGATGCCGGCAAGGAAGTGGTGCTCTCCACACTGGCCCTGATCGAGTCCGAATCCGATTTGAAAAGATTGCGCCGCATCGCCGAAAACGGCAGGTTCGCACTGGAAGCCAACGACATGGGCGCAGTGCACCTGGCTGCATCCGCGAAAATCCCGTTTGTCGCCGGCCCGCACATCAACACCTACAACCCGCAAACACTGGCTTTGCTGAACGAGCTCGGCGCGAAACGCTGGGTCATGCCGCTGGAAATGTCGCGCGAGGCGCTGGCGCACATGCAGGCCGCCCGTCCTGCCGGCATGGAAACCGAAGTGTTCGCCTATGGCCGGATGCCGCTGGCCTTTTCGGCGCGCTGCTTCACCGCGCGCCACTACAACCTGCCCAAGGATGACTGCCAGTTCCGCTGCCTCGACTACCCCGACGGACTCACGCTGAAAACCCGCGAAGGCCAGCCCTTCCTTGCACTGAACGGCATACAGACGCAATCCGCCAGTGTCTACAACCTGATCGGCGAGATCGACTCGATGCGCAAGGTCGGTGTGGACGTGGTGCGCGTCAGCCCTCAGGCATCGCATACCGCCGAGATACTCCGGCTGTTTCACGAATGCATGGAAAACCGGCTTTCTGCACATGCCGCCATGCAGCAGATGGCTGCACTGATGCCCGACCAAGCCTGCGACGGCTATTGGCACGGGCGGCCCGGTATCGAGCAGAGTTACTTGCGGCAAAATGCCGCCGAGGATGCGGCCTGACCCGGTGCTGACGCCTGCGCCTTTGCTCGGACATGAGGGGTTAAACATAGGCCACACCCAGCAAACAGGATAAAATGCTTCCAAAATTAGAACCGACGAAGGGATAACCAATGAACCTGCCTGCATTCAGATTCCCCAAACCATTGGGCATGGCAATGTCGATGTTGCCGTCTTACCCTCCTTCGCTGCTGTTCAGCCATGGCCTTAATCTGGCGCTGGGCCGCATCATCAAGCCGGAGCTGCTGGAGCCGCTGCACGGCAAGCTGGTCTGCATCCGCGTGATCGATGCCGGGATCAGTTTCTATTTCACCATCAACAGCAGCGGATTTGTCGCCTGCCAGGCGGGCAAGACCCCCGATCTTGCCATCAGCGCCACCGCTTACGATTTCTTCCTGCTGGGAACACGCCGGGAAGATCCGGACACGCTGTTCTTCAGCCGCCGCCTGGTGGTGGAGGGAGAAACCGAGCTCGGGCTAATCGCCAAGAACACACTCGATTCGATTGAGATGCCCAAGTTTGAACTTTCGCAGTTTACCCCTGAAAAAGTGCTCGAGGAATTTGCTGCCCGCCTGCTTGCCGCCAGCCGCTAGGCTGGTAAACCGCCCTGGATAAAGGGCCGCTCTTCGCCCTTGACACTCCACAATAGGTTGTGTAATTCTATACCCCACACACAACATCTAGTGCTTTGTGATGTTTTGCCGGGCTTCCTGAATCCCTGAGATATGGGGAATCCATGAAACTCGGGGAAACCCCAATACGGGGAATCTCCAGAATCCGGGATAAAAAGAATCCGGGATATAACCATCCAGACAAAATAATAATTCAGGAGGAAGTCATGGCGGAAACGGTTCTAGCAGGGGGCAACTCGCAAAACCAGCCGGGAGGCAATGGCACCAATTTGGTACCTCTGCTCAAGGGTGTCATCAAGCGCGATAACACGCTGGCGCCGTTCGATTCGGAAAAGATACGTTCCGCCATCCAGCGGGCCGGCGCCGCCACCGGTGAACTCGATGCCAACGAGGCGTTCCTGCTCACCGCGCAGGTGGTCAAGGTTCTGATCCACAAGTTCCGCGCCGAACCGCCGCATATCGAGAAAATCCAGGACGCGGTCGAGCAGGTACTGATCTCCGCGAACCACCTCAAGACCGCCCGCGCCTATATCGTCTATCGCGAGCAGCACACCAAGCTGCGCCAGGACCGCAAGACCGTGGTGGACGTGGAAAGCTCGATCAACGAATATCTCGACCAGATGGACTGGCGCGTCAACGCCAATGCCAATCAGGGTTACAGCCTGGGCGGCCTGATCCTCAACGTCTCCGGCAAAGTGGTCGCCAACTACTGGCTCAACCACGTCTACCCGCCGGAAGTCGGCGTCGCGCACCGCGAGGGTGACATCCATGTGCATGATCTGGACATGCTGGCCGGCTACTGTGCCGGCTGGTCGCTGCGCACGCTGCTCAATGAGGGGCTGAACGGGGTGCCGGGCAAGGTCGAGGCCGGTCCGCCCAAACACATGTCTTCCGCGGTCGGCCAGATCGTCAATTTTCTCGGCACGCTGCAGAACGAATGGGCCGGGGCGCAGGCGTTCTCATCTTTCGATACCTACATGGCGCCGTTTATCCGCAAGGACAACCTGCCCTATGCCGACGTCAGGCAGTCCATCCAGGAACTGGTCTACAACCTCAACGTGCCGTCGCGCTGGGGCACGCAGACGCCCTTCACCAACCTGACCTTCGACTGGGTATGCCCGGAAGATTTGCGCGGGCAGACGCCGGTGATCGGCGGCAAGAATATGCCGTTCACCTATGGTGAGCTGCAGGTCGAGATGGACATGATCAACCGCGCCTATATCGAGGTGATGACCAAGGGCGATGCCAAGGGCAGGGTGTTCACCTTCCCTATCCCCACCTACAACATGACCCCCGATTTCCCGTGGGAGTCGGAAAATGCCAACCTGCTGTTTGAGATGACGGCGAAATACGGCCTGCCGTATTTCCAGAACTTCATCAATTCCGACCTCAAGCCCAACATGGTGCGCTCGATGTGCTGCCGCCTCCAGCTCGATCTGCGCGAATTGCTGAAACGCGGCAACGGCCTGTTCGGCAGCGCCGAGCAGACCGGCTCGGTGGGAGTGGTCACGGTCAATTGCGCCCGCCTTGGCTACCTTTATCAGGGCAACGAAGAAGCACTGCTCCGCCGCCTCGACGAACTGCTGGAAATCGGCAAGAACAGCCTGGAAATCAAGCGCAAGGTGATCCAGCGCCACATGGATGCAGGCCTGTTCCCTTATACCAAACGCTACCTCGGCACGTTGCGCAACCACTTCTCCACGCTGGGCGTTAACGGCATCAACGAAATGGTGCGCAACTTCACACACGACGAACACGACATCACCAGCGAGTGGGGCCACCAGTTCGCGGTGCGCCTGCTCGATCACGTGCGCGCCAAGATGCTTGCGTTCCAGGATGAAACCGGACACATGTACAACCTGGAAGCCACACCGGCGGAAGGCACTACCTACCGTTTCGCCAAGGAAGACCGCAAACGTTTCGCCGACATCATCCAGGCGGGCAGCAAGGAAATGCCCTATTACACCAACTCCTCGCAGCTGCCGGTCGGCTTCACCGACGACCCATTCGAGGCGCTGGAACGCCAGGAAGAGCTGCAGCGCAAATATACCGGCGGCACCGTGCTGCACCTGTACATGAGCGAGCGCATCACCAGCGCGGAGGCCTGCAAATCACTGGTGCGCCGTTCCCTGGAGCGCTTCAGCCAGCCTTACATCACAATCACGCCGACTTTTTCGATTTGCCCGCAACACGGTTATATCGAGGGCGAGCACAAATACTGCCCGAAGTGCGACCAGGAATTTCTTGCCGAGAAACGCAGGAAACTGGCAGCCTGACCTGCGCCATTTAAGTATTGCCATTCATTAAAACGATAACAGGGAGAATAAAATGACCGATCTTTCCAAGCAAGCCAACCTCATGGCCAACCTCAAGGCCAGCGAAATAGTATTGACCGACGCAGAGCGCCAGCCCTGCGAAGTGTGGACCCGCGTGATGGGCTACCACCGCCCGGTGGCTTCGTTCAACATCGGCAAAAAAGGCGAGCATGGCGAGCGCAAGTTTTTTCAGGAATGCCGCGCCGCCTAGTTGCCGAAAACCCCGATTCGCAATAGAAACAGGAATAACGCAGGGTGCGTTCCACGCACCAGCTTGCAATGGTGCGTAGAACGCACCCTACGAATTTATTACCGTTTGCGGGTTTGCTTCTAATGGAACACCAAATCAGCTAAATGGAGTTCACCCTGCCAAACCTGCCCCGCAAAGCGGGACTCCGACTTTCTAAGCCCGGCGGAGACTGGGCTTGAAAGATCGTATGCAAATCGGCGGCCTCACGCCACTGACCAGTACCGATTTCCCCGGCTGCCTGGCCGCTGTGGTGTTCTGCCAGGGCTGCCCGTGGCGTTGCGGTTATTGCCACAACCCCCATCTTATTCCCCGCCACAGCGATGCCCAATTGGACTGGCCGTCGGTGCTAAAGTTTTTGCGCCGCCGCCAGGGCCTGCTGGATGCGGTCGTTTTCAGCGGCGGAGAGCCGACTCTGCATGACAGCCTTGAATCCGCCATCGGCGAGGTGCGCGACCTTGGCTTCAAGGCCGGCCTGCATACCGGCGGCACCTACCCAGCCCGTCTCGGTGAACTGTTGCCGCTGCTGTCCTGGGTGGGCATGGACATCAAGACAGTTTTTGCCGACTACGACAAGGTGACCGGCGCCCCCGCGAGCGGCGAAAAAGCGCGGGAAAGCGCCCGGCTGCTGCTGGACAGCGGCGTTCCCTGTGAATTTCGCACCACCGTGCATCCGCTGTACCACACCCGGGATTCATTGCTGCAATTGGCGGAGGAATTGCGGGAACTTGGCGTGCGAAATTACGTGCTGCAGGAATTCCGCCCGCAGGGATGCGCCGACGAGAAAGTCAGTTCTTACCCGGTGCAAGAGTTTCTGGATGATGCGTTATGCAGCCGCATTGGGGCGATGTTCGAGAGCTTCGCCGTGCGCCGGGGATAAGCCGAATCAATGGGAATCCGCTATGCATAAGCGGCGTAGGGCGGGTCACACCCGCCGTAAAACGAGATCATGAATAAATCGATACAGAATTTGGAGAATGATTTTGAAAATGCGGGTGTGCCCCGCCCTACGCTAACTGCCAATGCTATCGAGCTGCAACCTGGCGTAGCTTGCTCATTGGACTTAATGCCGCATCAACTCCTCGATATCTGCCACCGTTTTCGGTGCGGCATCGGTCAATACCTCGTTGCCTAGTTCGGTGATCGCCACATCATCTTCGATGCGGATGCCGATGTTCCATAGCGCCAGCGGCACGTCATCGGCGGGGCGGATGTAGCAGCCCGGCTCGACGGTGAATACCATGCCGGGTTGCAGCGTGCGCCAGTTATCGCCGGTCTTGTAGTCGCCGACATCGTGCACGTCCATGCCCAACCAGTGGCCGGTGCGGTGCATGTAAAACCGCTTGTAGCTTTCACTTTCCAGCACCGCATCGACGCTGCCTTCACACAGCTTGAGGTCGATGAAGCCTTGCGCCAGTACGCGCAGCGCGGCGTCATGCGGCGCATTCCAGGTGTTGCCGGGGCGGGCGGCGGCAATCGCGGCGGTTTGCGCGGCGAGCACGATTTCATAAACGTCTTTTTGCGCGGCAGAGAAACGCCCGTTCACCGGAAAGGTGCGCGTGATGTCGGCGGCGTAGCCGCCCAGCTCGCAAGCCGCATCAATCAGCAGCAGATCGCCGTCCTTGAGCCTGGCGCTGTTGCCCACATAATGCAGCACGCAGGCATTTGCGCCGCCGGCGACGATGGAAGGGTAGGCGGGGTGGCGCGCGCCGTGGCGGCAGAATTCATGCAGCAGTTCCGCCTCGAGTTGGTATTCGAACTGGCCGGGGCGGGTGAACTGCATCGCGCGTCGGTGCGCATGCGTGGAAATCTCGGCGGCATGGCGCATCATCATCAGCTCATGCTCGTCCTTGAACAGCCGCATTTCGTTGAGCAGCGCGCGCACGTCGCGTATCTCGTCCGGCGCGCGGATGCCGCTGCGCACTTTGGCCTGCACCTCGCCGCGCAGCCTGAGGATGCGCTGGTCCCATGCGGTATCGTGGCCTACCGGATAAAACAGCGCGGGCTGGTTGCCCATCAGTTCGGCCAGTTTTTCATCCAGTTGCGCAATCGGGTAAGCAGCGTCGAAACCATATTGCTCTTTTGCGGCGTCGGGGCCGGTGCGGTAACCGTCCCAGACTTCACGCTCGAGATTTTTCTCGCGGCAGAACAGGATGGACTGCATCCCGCAATTTTTATCCTGGCAGGCAATCAGCACCAGCACCGCTTCCGGCTCGGTAAAACCGCTCAGGTAATAGAAGTTGCTGTCGTGGCGGTATCCATAACGGGTGTCGCCGTTGCGCGCCACTTCCGGCGCGGTGGGAATGATGGCGATGCCGCGCTGCATTTTTTCCAGCAGCCGGGCGCGGCGTTGTGCGTAGATAGTCGGGTCTATAGTCATGGCGCATTGTGCGACGAACGGGATGTTTTCTGCAATGAGCAAACTTGGCTGTCGAGTTCGGCGAGGCGTTGCGGCGTGCCGACATCCACCCATAGGCCCCGGTAATGTTCGCCGCTGACCTTGCCGAGGGCGATTTGCGCGTGCAGCAGTGGGGCAAGCGGCGCGATGCTGCCGCGCGGGATATGGCTGAACAGCGAGGGCTGGTAGATGCCGATGCCGCTGAAAGTTAGTCGCAAGTCGTTAGACGTAAGTCGTAAGTTGCTGTGATCCTCGATGCGGCCGTTGCACAGCAGGAAATCCCCGTTTGGGTGGTGGGGCGGATTGTCGACCAGCACCAGGTGTGCGGCATCGCCGCTGGCTTGCAGTGCGGCTGCGCGTTCAGGCAGATGCGCAAAGTCATAGTCGCAGTAGATATCGCTGTTGATCACGGCGAAGGGCTCATCGCCGAGCAGCGGCAGGGCATAGGCGATGCCGCCGGCGGTTTCCAGCGCGCGTGCTTCGGGTGAATACTGGATGCGCGCGCCGAACCGGCTGCCGTCGCCAAATGCAGCTTCTATCTGCGCGCCGAGATGTGCGTGGTTGATGACCAGTTCGGTGATGCCGGCACGAACCAGATTTTCGATATGCCAGACGATCAGCGGTTTGCCGCCGGCTTCCAGCAACGGTTTGGGTGTATGGTCGGTGAGCGGACGCATGCGTTCGCCGCGGCCGGCCGCCAGTAGCATCGCGATCATGGTTTTACGTTTCTCACGATTGCCCTTTCTGGGTGAAACAACTAGCCATTCGACTAAGCTGCAAACGACCGCAGCCAAGTCGCTGGTTATTCCGCTTGGGCAGGGGGAGAGCGTAGCGAGGGGGATTAGGATAGGGGGAAATGTGCAGCATCATGGGTTTATGCCTTTCACGTTTGCCTCTGCTCTCGCTTGCGGGAGAGGCCGCTGCCACCAATTTTTCCGCTCGAATTGAGTCTCATGAACCTCGCCGTAGGGTGCATTCCATGCACCATGGCGCATGGAATGCACCCTACAAAACCCATTGCCAGCATGAGGTTCATGGGTTGGGGAGAAGGAGATGCGCAGCATCGTCAAAAGGTATATCCCGCTTGTTGTTCGCGAGGCTCAAGTTCGTCCAGCAGGTTCAGCAGCGGCTTGAGGTCAATATAGCGCGCAGCGGCTGCGCGCAGATACGCCATTACCAGCGGCAGGTCTTTCAGGTAGCCGTCCTTGCCATCGCGATGGTACAGGCGCGCGAAAATGCCCAGCACCTTGAGATGCCGCTGCACACCCATCCATTCGTAGTCGCGATAGAACTCGCCGAAATCCGCGCGCACCGGAAGCCCGGCCTTGCGCGCCCTTTCCCAGTAACGGATCAGCATGTCGATTATTTCTGCCTCTTCCCGGCGGATATAGGCATCCTTGAACAGCGAGGCGAGGTCGTAGGTGATTGGGCCGTATACCGCATCCTGAAAATCGAGGATGCCCGGATTCGGTTCGGTCACCATCAGATTGCGCGAATGATAGTCGCGGTGCACGTATACGCACGGTTGGGCGAGGTTGTTGGCGATGATGCGCGCAAATACTTCTTCCAGTTTGGCGCGCTGTTTATCGGTAAGCGTGACATTGAGATGCCTGGCGATATACCACTCCGGGAACAAATTCAGTTCGCGGCGCAGCAGGGCTTCGTCATAGGGAGGCAGCACATTTTCGCGCGAGGCGAGCTGAATTTTGATCAGCGCATCGGTGGCCGCGCCATACAGCTCGCGCGCAGTGCCGGCGTTCCCTCCGCACAGCGCCTGCAGGTAAGTGGTGTTACCGAGGTCTGACAGCAGCAGGAAACCCTGCTGCAAATCCTGCGCATAAACATGCGGCACATGCGTCCCGGCCTCCTCGAACAGCTTGGCGATATGCAGAAACGGGCGGCAGTCCTCGTGCTGCGGCGGCGCATCCATCACGATGCGCGTCTGGCCATCCGCGAAGGTGGCGCGAAAGTAGCGGCGGAAGCTGGCATCGGCAGAAGCGGGCGCAAGTGTAAAATTTTTGTCGGGAAACTGGCTGTGCAGCCACTCGGTAAGCTGTTGCAGGCGTTGCATATAGGGTTCTCAGGTGCACTTAATGTTAAACTGCCGGAAGTTTACCACCTTACTATTTGCAGCGCGTTATGCGGTTTCGTCTCAAATCCCTGGTTATTTTCTGGCTGTGTTGCTTTGCGCATTACTCTGTCGCGGGAGAGAGTCTGCCCGAGTCGCCCATGGGTAACGCCCCGATTACTACGGGCGAGACCAACCAGGACGGGCCGGCCATTATTGAGGCAGACAGCCTGACGGGGAAAACGGAGGATCAAATCGAGGCGACCGGCAATGTGACGCTGCGCCAAAACGGTCAGTTTATCAGTGCAGACCGGATGCTGTATCAGCAACGCTCGCAGGAGCTGGATGCGCAAGGCTCGGTGGTAATGAAGCAGGATGGCAATACCATGAGCGGGCCGCACCTCCAGTTCAATCTGGGCAATAGCGCCGGCAGGATGGAACAACCGCAGTTTTATCTGGAAGAAAATGAGGCGCGCGGCTCTGCGGATGTGTTGCACATTCAGGATCGCCAGCACTTCAGTCTTGACAATGCCACCTATACCACTTGCCCTGCGGGGAATCAGGATTGGCAGATGAAAATGGGTGTACTGGAGCTGGATCGGGACCGGCAGATCGGCGTGGCGCGCCATGCGTCGGTTGAGTTCAAGGGCGTACCGATCCTGTACACGCCCTGGATGGATTTTCCGCTTAATGATCAGCGTAAATCCGGTTTTCTGGCACCGGTTTTTGGAGGCACCAGCCAAGGCGGTACTGAAGTGACGTTACCCTATTACTGGAATATTGCGGCGAACCAGGATGCAACCTTTGCGCCGCGTATCATGCTAAAGCGCGGTTTGATGCTCAACAACGAGTATCGCTATCTGGGGCGCAATTATGCCGGCGAGCTGCATGTCGACGTGCTCCCTAACGATGCCGTGGCAGACCGGGATCGGGCGCGGTTTGCCTTGAATCATAACCAGATATGGGCGGACGGTTTTAATGGTTACGTGAATTTCAACCGCGTTGCGGATGATGCCTATTTTCGTGATTTGGCCGATGCCGTGAATGCCACTTCCCAAGCCAACCTGATGCAGGAGGGCGGACTGAAATTCAACTCGAACTCATGGAACGCAGTCGCGCGAGTGCAACGCTATCAAACTCTGCAAGACCCTGCCGCACCCATAGCAGTGCCCTACGCGCGTTTACCGCAATTGACGCTTGACGCACAACAGAGTTTTTCCAGCGCGACATTTAATCTTGCCGGCGAATTCGTGAGTTTCAGTCATCCAACTGCGGTGAACGGCAGACGTCTGGTAATAAACCCCAGCGTCAGTTATCCGCTGGTAGACGATTCAGCCGTTTACATCACACCCAAGGTCGCGTTGCATGGCACCAAATATGCGATGGGAGCAAATAATGTCTCGGCGATGCAGAACGCTTCGCGCGTGTTGCCGATTTACAGTATCGACAGTGGAATTGCATTCGAGCGGGGCTCAAATATGTTTGGCGGAGATTATCTGCAAACATTCGAGCCGCGCGTTTTTTATGTGTATGTGCCGTACAGAAACCAGGATTTTCTGCCCAACTTTGACACTGCGCAAGCCGATTTCAGTTTTACCCAAATGTTTACCGAGAATCGTTTTTTTGGCAGTGATCGCGTCGGCGATGCCGATCATGTCACGCTGGCGATGACATCGCGCCTGCTTGAGCGTGGGAACGGCATGGAGCGCCTGAAGGTGACGATGGGCGAGCGTTTTAGTTTTAAAACGCCCCGGGTGAATCTGATCACGTCCACATCGACAATCAATAAGTCGGATATTTTGCTGGCGGCTGCGGGGCGGATAACCGATGCCTGGTTGCTGGACAGTGAGTTTCAATACGACCCGAATCAATCACACGCACAACGCTATAATATCGCGGCGCGTTACCGTCCGGAACCCGGCAAGGCCTTTAATATGGGCTACCGCTTCACGCGCAATGCATTGCGTCAGGTCGACGTTTCCTCGCAATGGCCGCTTTCCAGCCGTTGGCATGCGGTGGGACGCTGGGACTATTCGCTGCAGGATAGCCGGACTTTGGAGGCGATTGCCGGGCTTGAGTATAATCAGAGCTGCTGGACATTGCGTCTTGTCGCACAGCGTTTTGCCACCGCCACGCAACAATCCAATACGGGGTTCTTTGTTCAACTCGAGCTTAACGATTTTGTTAAGGTGGGTTCTGATCCTTTGAAATTACTCAAGCAAAGCGTGCCAGGCTATGCAAAATTAAATGACAAATCTGCCGATAAAACCCCGCAGGCTTTACCCTGATTACGAAAGAAAAATGATGCAAATAAAAACCCTGTTAATGTGTTGTGCGTTACTCGTGCTGCAATCTGCTTATGCTGTCGATGCACCTTCAGTTAAGACTGCGAAAGCCGCAGCGAAGTCAGGCAATCAACCGCCCCGCTCGCCGGGCGTGGAGTCGGCACCATCGCCTGCCAAAACTGCCTTGCCGCCACTGGATCCGCAACAACAAGTAGGGGTTCTTGATTCAGTGGTTGCTGTGGTTAACGATGATGTGATTACCCGCTACGAACTGGATGAGCATGTGCGCATGGTGGTGAGCCAGTTACAGAAGCAGCGTACCCCGTTACCCGCTCCCGAGGTGCTGGAAAGGCAAATTCTCGAACGCATGATCACCGACATGTTGCAGGCGCAGTTTGCCAATGAAAGCGGCGTGCGCGTGGACGATACACAGTTGGATATGGCGATTACACGTATCGCACAACAAAACAACTTTCCGACATCGGCTGAATTCCGCGCAAAGCTGGAAGCGGAGGGTATGGACTTCAAGAAGTTTCGCGAGGAAATTCGCAGTGAGATTATTTCCACGCGGTTGCGCGAGCGTGAAGTAGACAGCAAGCTTGTCATCAGCGATAGCGAGGTGGACAACTATCTGGCTAACAAAAGCAAGATGGGAAATGCCGGGGAGGAGTTTCATCTCGCTCACATTTTGGTAGCGGTGCCGGAACAGGCCAGCGCGGATAAAATTCAGGCTGCGCGAGATAAAGCCGAACAAGCGTTAAAACAATTAATGAGCGGCGCAGATTTCGCCCAGGTCGCGGCTGGTGTATCCGATGCCAGGGACGCGCTTAAGGGAGGCGATCTGGGATGGCGACCCAATGGCAGTCTTCCGCCGCTGTTTTTGAACGAATTGCAAAAATTACAACCAGGGCAGGTTTCTGCTGTGTTGCGCAGTCCGAGCGGCTTCCATATTATCAGGCTGGTTGATAAACGCAGTGGCAATGCGGCGGTGGTGATCACCCAAACTCATGCGCGGCATATTTTGATCAAGACCAACGAGATTGTTTCGGAAAGTGAAGCCAAAAGGCGTCTGATGGAGATCAAGCAGCGTATCGAGGCGGGTGCGGATTTTGCCGACCAAGCCAAGCGCTATTCGCAGGATGGCAGCGCACAACAGGGTGGAGATCTGGATTGGTTGTCACCGGGGCAGACCGTGTCTGAATTTGAAGGGGCAATGAACAAGCTGCAACCCGGCATGACAGGCGCGGTACAAACGCAATTCGGCTGGCATTTGATACAGGTGCTGGAGCGGCGCAACACCGATGTCAGCGAGCAACAGAAGCGCCAGCAGGCGCGTATATCCATAGGCACGTTCAAATCGGACGAGTTGTATCAGGACTGGTTGCGCCAGTTGCGCGACCGCGCGTTTGTTGAATACCGCCTTGAAGAAAAAAATAGCCGGTGAACACTGCTGTGCTTTCGGCGCCACTGGTTCTTACTGCCGGCGAACCGGCGGGCATAGGCCCGGATCTGTGCGTGCAGCTTGCGGTTGCGCCGCCAGTTTTTCCGTTCGTCGTCGTTGCCGATAAAAATCTGCTGCAGCAACGCGCCGAGCAACTTGGCATTGCCTTGCAAGTGCAAGACTATGCGGATGGACAACAAAACGCCGGCCAGCCCAACATTCTGACGGTTATCCATGTGCCGCTAGCCGCCCCATGCCGTGCCGGCGTGTTGAATGCCGCCAATAGCAAATACGTACTGGCGACGCTAAAACGCGCGGTGCAAGGCTGCCAAAGTAATGAACAACGGCGGAGAGAGTTCTCCGGCATGGTCACCGCGCCGGTGCACAAAGGCATCATCAACGATGCGGGAATTCCATTTACCGGACATACCGAATTCCTCGCCGAACAAACGAATACAAAATTGGTGGTAATGATGCTGGTTGGCGGGGGGATGCGGGTGGCCCTCGTCACCACGCACCTTCCTTTGAAAGACGTCCCTGCCGCAATCACCGCCTCACTGTTGGAAAACGTGCTGCGCATCATTCAGCGAGATTTGCAAAGACGCTTCGGCATTGCGCAGCCGCGTATCCTGGTGGCGGGTTTGAATCCACATGCAGGCGAAGGCGGCTATCTGGGGCGCGAGGAAATCGAGGTGATGATCCCGGTGCTCGACAAATTGCGTGCCGAGGGTTTCAACGTCAGTGCGCCGCTGCCTGCCGATACGCTGTTTACGCCACACAAGCTGGCGCAGTGCGACTGCATATTGTCGATGTATCACGATCAGGGCCTGCCGGTGCTGAAGCACGCCAGCTTTGGTCATGGCGTGAATGTCACGCTGGGCCTGCCGATCATCCGCACCTCGGTGGATCACGGCACGGCGCTGGATCTGGCGGGAACCGGCGAAGCCGATAGCGGCAGCCTGCTGGAAGCGATCAGGCTCGCCGCGCAGATGGCGCATAACGAACAAATGTATCGTGCATAAAGCCAAGAAAAAATTCGGCCAGAATTTCCTTGTCGATGAGCAGATCATCGCCGATATCATCGGCGCGATTCGTCCCGAACCAGACGACAATATGGTCGAGGTCGGGCCCGGTCTGGGCGCGCTGACGCGTCCGCTGCTGAAAAAATTAAATCATCTGCATGTAGTGGAAATCGACCGCGATATCATCGCGCGACTGGAGAATGACTACCCGCAGGACAATCCGAAATCGAAATTGACCATCCATGCAGGCGACGCATTGGAATTCGATTTCGCAATCCTCGACGCCCCGCTGCGCATCGTCGGCAACCTGCCCTACAATATTTCCTCGCCGTTGCTGTTTCACTTCGCCGCTTATGCCGGGCGCATTAAAGACATGCACTTCATGCTGCAAAACGAAGTGGTCGAGCGCATGGTTGCCGGACCGTCCACGCCGGAATACGGGCGGCTGTCGGTGATGCTGCAATATCGCTTCCACATGGAAAAGCTGCTCGACGTGCCGCCGGAATCATTCCGCCCCGCGCCCAAGGTGGACTCCGCCATTGTGCGCATGATCCCGCTGCCTGCCAGCGAGATTATCGTGCGCAACGAAAAGCTGTTCGCCGCAATCGTCAGAACAGCTTTTGGGCAACGGCGCAAGACCTTGCGCAACACTTTGCGCAGTTATTTGAATGAAGCGGATTTTGAAAAGCTGGGTATTGATGCGCAACTGCGCGCGGAAAATCTCGGTGTAACGGAGTTTGCGAAAGTGGCGAATTATTTAGATGGAAGGGTGTAGCACCTATTTTTGGCTTATCCCAATTCCAGATTAAGCGTGCATTTTGTAGGGCGGGTTTCACCCGCCGGATCAAGCTGTCGTGCACAGCCCGACCTGCGGATTGTTGTACTTTTAAAGTTGCAATGGAATTTCAAGGGGAAAGACAACTTCGCCGGGCTGTCCCCGGCGGTTTTGTCTTAAGCCTTTAAAAATGATGTTGGGTTTCGCTACACTCAACCCAACCTACATTCTCCCCCGGCGACGTTGCCTCACCCCGCCTACCTCTGAATCAATTCAATCTTGTACCCATCCGGGTCTTCGACAAACGCAATCACGGTCGAACCATGTTTCATCGGCCCCGCTTCGCGCACCACTTTGCCGCCCAGCAATTTCATTTTTTCACAGGCGGCGTAGGCGTCATGCACTTCAATCGCGATGTGGCCAAAAGCATTGCCGAGTTCATATTTTTTCACGCCCCAGTTATGCGTTAGCTCGATCACTGCGCCGCTGGCTTCGTCGCCGAATCCGACAAAAGCCAGGGTGAATTTCCCTTCAGGGTAATCGGTGCGGCGCAGCAATTTCATGCCGAGCACGCCGGTATAGAAAGCGAGCGAACTTTCCAGATCGACTACGCGTAGCATGGTGTGAAGAATGCGCATCAGATTCCCCCGGTGTTGAACTTATTTTTGTGTTCGGTAGCCGCTATCATATAGGGTAAAATGCGGATTCGTCGCGCATACAAATTATAGCCAGGATCATGACCGAACCATTCCCGTTAGTAATGACTTTCGCCGCAACCGATCCCAGCGGGGGCGCGGGGTTGCAGGCCGACCTGTTGACCATTTCCAGCATGGGTTGCCACCCGTTGTCGGTGGTCACGGCCATTACCGTGCAGGACACCAGCGGGGTGGACGATGTGCTGCCGATCGACCCGGAGTGGGTGGTGGATCAGGCGCGCGCGATGCTGGAGGATGTGCCGGTGGCGGCGTTTAAAATCGGGCTGCTCGGCAGCGTGGAAAACATTGCGGCGATTGCCGAGGTGTTGTCGGATTATCCCGACATCCCTTTGGTGCTTGATCCGGTGCTGTCTTCGGGACGCGGCGACGAGCTGGCGAATGAAGACATGCTGGACGCGATGCGTGAGTTGCTGATTCCGCAGACCACCATCATCACACCGAACAGCATGGAGGCGCGCCGTCTCGCGCTGGACGAAGACAATGAAGAGGACGACCCGACCCTTGAGGAATGTGCCAAACGTATATTGCGCATGGGTTGCGAGTATGTGCTGATTACCGGCACGCACGAACAAACACCCAAGGTCATCAATACGTTGTACAGCGAGCGTGGCGTGATAAGCAGCGATAGCTGGGCGCGCTTGCCGGGGATTTATCACGGCTCCGGCTGCACGCTGGCCGCGGCGATTGCGGCGCTGCTGGCGCAGGGCGTGGATGTGCCGGAGGCGGTCAAAGAGGCGCAGGAATACACCTGGCAAACCTTGAATGCCGGTTTCCGTCCCGGCATGGGGCAGCACATTCCGGATCGTTTGTTCTGGGCGCGCGGTGACGATGAGGATGATGAGCCTCAACCTGAACGCCCGAATTAATTTAATTTGCGGCTTGTATGCAATTACGCCGGACGAATCCGACACGGCAGAGTTGCTGCGCAAGGTGCGGCTGGCATTGCTGGGCGGGGCACGGGTATTGCAGTATCGCAGCAAGTCCGCCGATGCGGCGTTGCGCCTGAAGCAAGCGGAAGCGTTGCGCGAGCTGACGCGCGAATTTGCCGTGGCGCTGATCGTCAATGACGACGCGGTATTGGCGCAACAAGTGGCTGCAGATGGCGTGCACCTGGGCGGCGCAGACAGCAGCGTGGCAGATGCACGCGCGCTGTTGGGCAACGGCAAGCTGATCGGCGTGTCTTGCTATAATCGCCTGGCGCTGGCGCATGAGGCGGTAAGTCTAGGCGCGGATTACGTGGCGTTCGGCAGCTTCTTTGCATCCACAGTAAAACCGGATGCGGCAGTCGCCACACTTGATTTATTGCGGCAGGCGCGCCGCGAACTGGCGGTGCCGCTGGTGGCGATCGGCGGCATTACCGCACAAAACGGAGCACAGTTGCTGGCGGCCGGCGCAGATGCGCTGGCGGTGATTTCGGCGGTATTTGCCGCGCCGGATATTCAGCAGGCGGCACGGCAATTTTCGAATTTGAATTATCCTGAATTTATTAGCAGAAAGACACAACATGACTTCGCACAATCCTAAGGTTTCCAATAATGAATCCCTATTCGATGAATCCCAGAAAGTCATTCCGGGCGGGGTAAATTCGCCGGTGCGCGCGTTCCGCTCGGTCGGCGGCACGCCGCTGTTTTTCCAGCGCGGACTAGGGGCTTACGTGTGGGACGCGGACGGCAAGCGCTATACCGATTACGTCGGCTCATGGGGGCCGATGATTGTCGGGCATTGCCATCCCGACGTGGTCAAGGGGGTGCAGGACGCGGCGGCGCAAGGCCTGGGTTTCGGTGCACCGACGGCGAGCGAGCTGGAGATGGCAAAACTATTGTGCAAGATTTTGCCGAGCCTGGAAATGGTGCGCCTGGTCAGCTCCGGCACCGAAGCCACGATGTCGGCGATTCGCCTGGCGCGCGGCTTTACCGGACGCAGCCGCATCGTCAAATTCGAGGGTTGTTATCACGGCCATTCCGACGGGTTGCTGGTCAAGGCCGGTTCCGGCGCGCTGACTTTCGGCCAGCCGAGCTCTTCCGGCGTGCCGGCCGAGATCGCGGCGCTGACCACGGTGCTGGACTACAACGATGCCGCCGGGCTGGAGAAAGCCTTCGCCGCGATGGGCAAGGAAATTGCGGCGGTGATTGTCGAGCCGGTGGCGGGCAACATGAATCTGGTCACGCCCAAGCCCGAGTTCCTCGATGCGCTCCGCTCGCTCTGCACCAAATACGGTGCGGTGTTAATCCTCGATGAGGTGATGACCGGCTTCCGCGTCGGCCTGCAAGGTGCGCAAGGCCATTACGGCATCAAGCCCGATCTGGTTACATTGGGCAAAGTGATGGGCGGCGGCCTGCCGGCGGCGGCCTTCGGCGGGCGGCGCGACATCATGCAATGCCTGGCGCCGCTCGGCGCGGTGTACCAGGCCGGCACCTTGTCCGGCAACCCGGTGGCGGTAGCGGCCGGGCTTGCTACGCTGAAACTGGTGCAGGCCCCCGGTTTTTATCAGCGCCTGTCGCAACTGGCGAAACAACTCACCGAAGGTTTGACCGCAGCGGCGCAGAAGCGCGGCATCCCTTTCTGTGCACAATCCATAGGCGGCATGTTCGGCCTTTACTTCAGCAAGGCCGTGCCAACCAGCTATGCCGAAGTGATGAGCTGCGACAAGGAAGCTTTCAACCGCTTCTTCCATGCCATGCTGGACGAGGGGGTGTATCTCGCGCCGTCGGCGTTCGAGGCGGGCTTCGTCTCCGCCGCGCATACAGACGCTGACATCGCTGCGACCATTGCTGCCGCCGATAAAGTTTTCTCGGCATGGAAATGATGGAAGCCTCGAATCCCATTTTTAAATCGAAAGTGAAATATTGTAGGGTGCATTCCATGCACCATTGCTATTGGTGCATGGAATGCACCCTACATGGTTATTGTCAGTAATGGGGCTATTTTCGCGGGCGGCGTTCTATACCACCGTCAATCACATCAAGGATTTGCCGCAACACGGCGGCAGAGAAGTGGCGTTCGTCGGGCGCTCCAACGCGGGCAAGTCGAGCGCAATCAATACGCTGGCCAACCATGTGCGTTTGGCTTACACCAGCAAAACTCCGGGCCGCACCCAGCATCTCAATTATTTTTCGCTGGGCAACAACAATTTTTTGGTGGACTTGCCCGGCTATGGCTATGCCAAGGTGCCGCCGGACGTGCAGCGGCATTGGGAACAGCTGCTGGGCGAGTATCTGAAAACTCGCGCTGAGTTGAGCGGTCTGGTGGTGATCATGGATGCGCGCCACCCGCTGACCGAGCTGGACGAGAGCATGCTGGACTGGTTCGCGCCGACCGGCAAACCGGTGCATATCCTGCTGACCAAATCGGACAAACTCAGCAGGCAGCAAGCCACGCTGACACTGAATCGCGTAAAATCCCATCTGGCCGAACATTTTCCGCAGTGCTCCGTGCAGTTGTTTTCCAGCCTGAAAAAAATCGGCCTGGAAGAGGCGGAAGCGGTGATTGCGGGTTGGCTCCCACGGGTTGGTTCCCAATCCCAATAGGCAAAAAAAAGCCCCTAGCCAAGGGGATTGAGGCTAGGGGCAAAGTCTTAACAAGAGTTAAGATACACGCTCAGGGAGGAGAAACGTGGAATGATTCACATCATTCGCAACGTAAGATAAGCATTTTCTTAATTAGTTCCAGGAAATCTAAAATTTTTAGGGGAAATCATGCAAACACTTGGACAATACCCCCACACCAGAATGCGCCGCATGCGCCGCGATGCCTTTTCGCGGGACTTGATGCGAGAGCATGTGCTCACACCGGCGGATTTCATTTACCCCGTTTTCGTGCTCGAAGGCAGCAACAAGGTCGAGGAGGTGAAGTCCATGCCGGGGGTGCAGCGCAAGACTCTGGACATGTTGCTCAAGGATGCCGAGCAATGCGTCAGGCTGGGGATTCCGGTGATGGCGATCTTCCCGGTGATCGACGCCCCGCTGAAGAGCCTGGATGCGCGCGAAGCCTACAACCCGGATGGCCTCGTGCCGCGCGTGGTCGCCGCACTCAAGAAGAACTTCCCCGAACTCGGCGTGATGACCGACATCGCCCTTGACCCCTACACCAGCCACGGCCAGGACGGCCTGATCGACGACAGCGGCTACGTACTCAACGACGAGACCGTGGAAGTGCTGGCACAGCAGGCGCAGACCCACGCCGTTGCCGGGGCCGACATCGTCGCCCCCTCCGACATGATGGACGGGCGCATCGGCGCAGTGCGCGCGGCGCTGGACCGCAAGGGCTGCATCCACACCCGCATCATGGCCTATTCCGCCAAATACGCCTCCAGCTTCTACGGCCCGTTCCGCGATGCGGTCGGCTCCAGCGGCAACCTGGGTTCCGGCAACAAATACACCTACCAGATGGATCCCGCCAACTCCGACGAGGCGCTGTGGGAAGTCGGCCTGGACCTGCAGGAAGGCGCTGACATGGTGATGGTCAAACCCGGCATGCCTTATCTGGACATCGTGCGGCGCGTGAAGGACGAATTCAAGGCACCGACTTTCGTCTACCAGGTCAGCGGCGAATACGCGATGCTCAAGGCCGCCGCGCAGAACGGCTGGCTGAACGAACAGGCGTGCGTGCTGGAATCATTGCTGGCGTTCAAGCGCGCCGGGGCGGACGGGATATTGACTTATTTTGCGCTGGATGCGGCGCGATGGTTGAAGGAAGGGAAGTAAATAGCGTTTGAGCGGTTTACTTATCGGGTTTTTTGGGGTCTACTTTGCGTTAGATTCCCCAGCCTAGGAGCGCACATGGCAGATACGGTACTTGCTGCTCTTGTTGTAATGTACGCTGTAGTTGCGATCAAAGTCGACCAGTGGTACACGATCTCGAGGCTCGGATTCAAGTCCGAGACGCCGCAGCTATTCCTTCAAAGTCCGCGCCTCTACCACATGATGCGCATGGCGCTGTTCGCCTGCGCCATTGCTGCGTCGTTCTTCGCAACGATAATTTCTTGGTATATCGTCCTCGTCGTCCTAGCCGCAACATGGCACGGGGCGTTCTGGCTCGGTCGAAAGTTCGCGTTCAACACCTATCGTCAAATTCACCGCGAGATGATTGCCTATGAAGAAGCTATCAAGGTCACAGATCCCGCAGAGTACGCTCGACTGGTCGAGGGAGAAGATCCTGAGGCCCGTCGTTCCAAACTCGAGAGAGGGACGCGAATTACTGACGCAGAACTCGTTGAGCGGGTCGAGAAGTCGCTGAAATGGGGAGCCTAACCCTACGCAAGCAAGTGTAGGATGGGTTGAGCATAGCGATACCCATCGAAAACCGCCGGGGGTTGCCCGGCAGCAAGTTACCTTTCTTGTCTTGCCAAGAAAGGTAACCCAAAGAAGGCGCCCCCGGTTTGCCGCCCCTTCGGGGTTCCCTGCGTTGCTCGGCTGGTCAGGCGGCTGCGGAACTCGCGCTACGCGCTCAGACAGTCCTCGCCGAAATCCCCTGACCGGCCTTCGCTACTCGGCGGCGCACAGGGGAAAATGAAATGCGGTTTTGTGTGCGCTACGCGCACGTTTTTTGTGTTACGCCAAATCAAACAGCAACACCTCCGTGTCACTTCCCGCCGCGAGGCTGACTTCCGCTTCGTCGACATACATCAGCGCATCACCTGCGGACAGCTTATGGCCGTTGGCTTGCAGGCTGCCGCGCGCAACATGCAGATAAATCTTGCGTCCGGCAGCGATGGGATAGTCCAGCGTCTCCGCGCCGTCCAGCAGCGCCGCCAACAGCCGGGCATCCTGATGGATGCGCAGCGATCCGTCCGCCGCATCGGGCGACACCAGCAGGCACCAGCGCCCGCGCTTCACTTCATCCGGAAACACTTTCTGCCAGTAGCCTGGCGCAAGCCCTTGCTCGTCCGGCATGATCCAGATTTGCAACAGGTGCACCGCTTCGCTGGACGACGGGTTGAATTCACTGTGCTGCACACCGCTGCCCGCGCGCATCATCTGCACCTCGCCGGCGCAGATGTCCTCGCCGTTGCCCATGCTGTCGCGATGGTGCAGCCTGCCGGACAGGATATAGGTGACGATTTCCATGTCGCGGTGGCCGTGCGTGTCGAAACCTGCGCCGGGCTGCACGATGTCCTCATTGATGACGCGCAGCGTGCCGAAGCGCACATGCGCGGGGTCCTGGTAGTCGGCGAAGGAGAAGCTGTGCCAGCTCTCCAGCCAGCCATGGTGCGCGTGGCCGCGAGCGTTTGCTTTGCGCAACGTGATCATAAAAACCTCCAGCAAGCGTAGGGCGGAACGCAACGCGGTTCCGCCGTATGGATTTTGAATCATGGCGGAACGGCCCTTGCGGGTCTTACGCCCTACTCATCAATCAACCAGCCAGCAATGCCTCCAACGCCGCAATGTCCGCATGGGTCTCCGGGTGGCGGCTGCCGCTGTGGCGGGCGTTCTCGGGCAGGACGATGATGTGTGTCTGCGTACCCGATTCTCCGGTCAGCGTGTAGCTCGGCACGGTTTCTTCGTGCCCGCCCACCCGCACTTTCCATTCCCCGTCCTCGAAGTCGAGGCTGTGCTTGAGCAGGAACAACAACACGGCTTTTGCGTCGTCGGAAAACAGCATCAGGTTGATGTCCGATTGCTCGCCTGCTGTGCCGCTTAATACCGAACCGGTCAGATAGGGGTGGAATTCCGCCAGCAGGCGCATGGTGTGCAGGGCTTCTTCGCGCAACTGGCGCAGGACGCCGGGGTGGCTATCGCGCTGGTAGAGCACACGATAGCTGTGCAACGCCTCATCCACTTCCTGGTTGCTGGGCAGGTGCTGGGTGTCCGCCGCACCGAGTTGCCGTGCAGCCTTGCGCTTGGCGAAAGCGTGATCGGTGATGCCGTCTTCGGCCATCAACTTGGCGGCCTTATGTGCCAGTTGTTCGCGCATCAGGTCGCGTCTATTTGCAAATTCCTTGGGTGCGTGTTCTTTAGCCATAATGGGTACCTCTAAAAATTCAGAGTTCGCCCAAATGCAAGGCGCAGAAGTGGGGTATGCAGGCAAGCCGTATAGCGGCGGCTCGCAAAAAATTTCGCCGCGCCGCATATGTTCGATATGTAAGCAAGAAATTTTTGCCGCAACGCAGCATAACCAGCGACTTGGCTGTCGTATTTTGACAGCTTAGTCGAATGGCTATAACCAATGACTTGGTTGGTGTCGTTTGCCAACCTAGTCAGATGGCTAGTAGTCATATCAGTAGTTACACCAGTTGGGATGAAATGTGGGTTTTTAGAGGTACCCATGTCAGAGCAGCTGGTCCTTGATGGTGTCCGCAGGTTTGATTTCCTCGCCGGGTGTAGGCATGGCCTGTTCCGCTGGCGCGTTTTCCAGATAGAAATATTCGATCCGCGAACCATTATCATCGCGATAACCTTCATCGTTGATGCGCACGGCAACCATGTTTTCCGGCATGGTGTAAACAGCAGGAGGGACATCCCTGAGTACTTTTTCCATATAGCCCATCCAGATCGGCAAGGCTGCACCGCCCCCTGTTTCCTTGTCGCCCAGGCTGCGCGGCTGATCGTAGCCGATCCAGGAGATGCCGACCACGGCCGGGTGAAAGCCGCAGAACCAGGCATCCACAGAGTCATTGGTGGTTCCGGTTTTGCCGGCCAGGTCCTGCCGGCCGAGCTGCATCGCACGAAAGGCTGTGCCGTGCTTGACCACATCTTGCAGCATGCTGACCATGGTAAAGGCATTGCGCACATCAATAACCTGCTCAGCGCCTTCACCTGCTGCCACCGGATTGGCTTTGCTGATCACATTGCCGCTTGCATCCTCGATGCGCTGGATGAAATAAGGGGCAACATGAAAGCCGCCGTTTGCAAACACCGAATAACCGGTCAACATTTGCATGGGTGTCGCAGATCCGGCTCCCAGAGCCATGGTCAGATAGGCCGGATACCTGGTTGCATCGAAACCGAACTTGGTGATGTAGTCACGCGCATACTGGGGCGTGATGGACTGCAAGATGCGGATCGAAACCAGGTTCTTTGATTTGAGCAAGGCCTGGCGCATGCGCATCGGCCCCTCGAATTTTTCATCGTAGTTTTTTGGTTGCCAGGGCTCGTTGCCTGTTTGCTCGGCATCAAAGATCAAGGGTGCATCGTTAATCACGGTGGCGGGTGTGAAGCCTTTTTCCAGAGCGGCGGAATACACAAAAGGCTTAAAACTCGACCCCGGTTGGCGCCATGCCTGAGTGATATGATTGAACTGGCTGCGATTGAAATCAAAACCGCCGATCAGCGCGTAGATGGCCCCGTCGCGTGGATTGCCGGAAACAAAGGCGGCCTCGACTTCGGGAAGTTGGCTTATCTGCCAAACCCCTTTATTGTCTTTTTGCAATCGTATCAGTGAGCCGACGTTAATGCGCTGGTTCAAAGCGACTTTTTTGGTTAAAGCAGGCTGGACGAAAAGCAAAGCATCGCCGCTGATTTCGGCAATTTCCCCTCCCTTGCAATATGCCCGGACTGACTTGGGTGATGCTGCCAGAACTACGGCAGGAATCAAATCATCGCTGTCAGTAATATCCTGCAGGGCTTCCTCCAGCTGTTCGGCGCTGTAATTGGCGCTGGGACTGTCTTTGGGTAAAGCGATGAAACCTTCCGGGCCGCGATAGCCATGGCGACGGTCATAATCCAGCACCCCGGCGCGAACGGCCTGGTAGGCAACGAGCTGATCTTGTTGACGGATAGTGGTGTAAACCTTGTAGCCTTGCGTGTAAGTGTCTTCCTTATATTGCTCATAAACAGCCTGTCGAACCATTTCCGAGAGGTAGTCAGATTTTGTACCAAACTCCTGACTGCCGCGCCTGGCTACAATAGGTTGTTGCTGCGCGAGCTGAAGTTGCTCATCATTGACAAAATGCAGCTCATGCATACGGCGCAGGACGTAAAGCTGGCGCTGTTTTGCACGTTGGGGATTGACTACCGGGTTATAAAGGGAGGGCGCCTTGGGTAATCCTGCAAGCATGGCCGCTTCGGCAACACTAACCTGGCTGAGTGGTTTGCCGAAGTAAATTTGCGATGCCGCAGCAAATCCATACGCTCGCTGGCCAAGGTAAATCTGGTTGATGTACAGCTGCAAAATTTCGTCTTTGCTTACGCTGTGTTCGATTTTGAAGGTTAGCAGCACTTCGTTAAACTTGCGTGTAATGGTTTTTTCCTTGGAAAGAAAAAAATTGCGCGCCACTTGCATGGTGATAGTGCTTGCCCCCTGCTTCACGTCACCAGAAGTAAAATTGGAAATGGCAGCACGTATTACCCCCATATAATCCACGCCGCCATGTTCGTAAAATCGATCGTCTTCGGCGGCTAGAATGGCTTGCTTCATAACCTCCGGCACTTCAGAGATGGTGACCAGCGCGCGGCGTTCTTCCCCGAATTCACCGAGCAGTGCGCCATCCGCGCTGTAAATACGCAGCGGTATTTTCGGGCGATAGTCGGTAAGCACTTCCAGTGAAGGCAGTTTTGGGTAAGCTAAAATAACCGCCAAACCAAGCAATATCGCCGGAAGCAAAAGCAAGGTTAAAGCGGCAAGGACAGGGAGAAGCCAGCGACGGGAATACATATGCAATTGTCCGAAAATTTGATAATAATTATATGGCGCGTGAAATTATATAGTCTCTACAGATATAAATAACCCTCAAAAATAGCTTTACACGATTTATAGTTATTGCTAGGATTTAAACCACTTTGTACAAATAAAGCTCTAACCGGCCTATGCTTAAGGTAAATTTTGATATTCCGCTGGATTTTTTGCGAGCCTCGACACCGCCCCTGATAGGTGTGGATATCAGTTCGTCATCCGTCAAGATGGTCGAGTTGAGCCAGTCTCCCAAAAAAGGTGGCTACGTTGTCGAACGTTATGCAATCGAGTTGCTCCCCAAAGATGCCATCACTGATGGCAACATCAACAATCTTGATGCCGTTTCGGAAAGTATGCAACGTGCCTGGAAGCGACTGGGTACTCGTATCAAGAGCGTAAGCATGGCATTGCCCGCAGCCGCAGTAATCACCAAAAAGATTCTTTTGCCCGCTGGCATGCGCGAAGAAGACCTGGAGATTCAAGTCGAATCCGAAGCCAATCAATACATTCCTTTTGCGCTGGAAGAAGTTAATCTCGACTTTCAGGTGATCGGCCCCGCACCTGGCAATCCCGAGGAGCTGGAAGTGTTGTTGGCGGCCTCCCGCAAGGCGAACGTCGAGGATAGGGTTGCGGCTGCCCAGTTGGCCGGTCTTAAAACCGTGGTTATGGATGTTGAACCTTACGCGGCCGAGATGGCGTTTGAGCAGATTCGCATTCAGCTGCCTGACGGTGCGTTGGATAAGTGTGTGGCACTGATCGACATAGGCGCAAGCGTAATGAATGTCAATGTGTTGCACAATGGGCAATCGGTATATTTGCGGGATCAGCAGGTGGGTGGCAACCAGTTGACCGAGCAGATTCAAACAGTGTTTGGTTTGTCTGCGGAAGAGGCTGAGTCAGCCAAGCGCAGTGGAGGGCTGCCGGATAATTATGAAAGCGATGTGTTGTCGCCTTTCCGCGAGAACGTGGTTGCGGAGATTGCTCGCGCTTTGCAGTTTTTCTTCACCTCGACGCAATACCATGAGGTTGACTACATCGTGCTTGCGGGTGGATGTGCGACATTGCCCGGATTGGATGATGCGGTGGCAACCCGAACTCAGGTGAGCACCATGGTGGCAAACCCGTTTGCCCTGATGGCGCTATCGAGCCGCATTAAACCGCGGCAATTGCAAACCGATGCGCCGTCTTTGATTATCGCTTGTGGTCTGGCGATGCGGAGGTTTGACCCATCATGATGCGCATAAACTTATTGCCGCATCGTGCTGAAAAGCGGCGCGCCCGCCAGGTTCAGTTTATTGCGTTAAGTGTAATTTCAGTGCTGCTGGGCGCACTGTTGGTGGGAGTCGTGCAGGTTTCGATCAGTGCACAGATATCCTTTCAGGAAAGACGCAATACATACCTGAATCAGGAAATAGCGAGACTGGATACTCAAATAGCAGAAATCAAAAAACTGCGCGAGGAAACGCAAGCATTGCTGGAACGCAAGAACGTTGTGGAAAATCTGCAAAGCACGCGTTCCGATGTGGTGCATCTGCTGGATCAAATGTTGCGCATCCTGCCGGACGGAGTGTACCTCAAGACGCTCAAGCAATCGGGCAACAAGATCAATCTGGTTGGTTTTGCGCAGACAAATGCGCGTGTTTCCACATTAATGCGGGCGATTGATGATTCGCCCTGGCTCGATTCCGCCATGCTGGTGGTAATAACTTCATCCAAAGTGGGCAGTGTCCGAATTAGCGAGTTTACGTTGAACTATAATTTGACCAAACAACAGGAGGCGGTTAATACGGTGCCCGCCAAACCTGTTGGCGCAAAGAGTTAGGTGTCATGATGAACTTGGATGTCCTGAAAAATAATTTAGCCGAACTGAAGAATTTAAACCCGAAAACTCCCGGTGCTTGGCCTTGGACGGCGAAAATCATGGCTTTTGTGGCAATGTTTGCGGTTGTAGTTGCGGCAGGCGCGTGGTTTATCTGGATGGATCAGTGGGAAGAGCTGAGCAGAATCGAACAAGAGGAAGCGAAGTTGAAGGAAACTTTTCTGGTTAAAAAGAAGCAGGCGATCAACCTGGACCTGATAAAGAAACAGCTTACTGAAACTCAGGAATCCTTTGGCGCGTTGCTCAAACAACTGCCAAGCAAATCGGAAATGGATGCGTTGTTGACGGATATTAACCAAGCCGGGTTGGGGCGCGGGCTGCAGTTCGAATTGTTCAAGCCTGGCACTGAAACGGTGAAGGGTGCATTTGCCGAGCAACCGATTACCATTAAAGTGTCGGGCAATTACGATGATATTGGCAAATTTTCCAGCGACATCGCGTTGTTGCCACGCATAGTCACGCTTAATGATATTGTGTTAAACACTGCTGGCGGTGTCCTGGTTATGGATGCCACAGCGAAAACTTTTCGCTACCTGGACACTGAAGAAGTGGCAGCGCAAAAGAAGATGGACAAGCCGGCAGCGGGAGCGAAAAAATGAGAGTGATTTATTTTGCGCTTGTTGCGGTTTTGTTGACCGGTTGTGCCGGCGAAGAATTTCAGGATTTGCGTGATTTCGTCAAGAATTCAGGGGCGGATATGCGCGGCAAAATTGAGCCTCCTCCAGAGGTGAAGCCCTACGAGCCTTTTATCTACAACAATGAGATAAATTTGCCCGACCCGTTCAAACCGCGCAAACAAGAGTCGCGTTCCAGCGATTTTACGGGAATGAATCAGCCGGACCGGGATCGTCCCAAGGAGGCTTTGGAAGATTTTCCGCTCGAAGGTCTCAAAATGGTGGGATATCTTTACCAGAATAGAGTTGGCTATGCGGTGGTTCGCGCACCAGATGGCAAGTTGCATCGGGTTAAAGCCGGTAACCATATCGGCTTGAACTTTGGCTTGATAAAGGAAGTGAACGATACGGGAGTGATAATCAAAGAAATGGTGCAGGATAGCACCGGTGACTGGACTGAGCGCATGAGCAGCCTGCAATTACTTGAATGATTTTAGGAGCAGAATAATGAGACAGCTTAATAACGTGGTCAAAGGCATGGCTCGATTGCTAGGCATATTCATCGCATTCGGCATATTAAGTGCGCCGGCACAGGCTGACGCACTGAACAGTATTACTGCGCTGAGCGTTAACAGCACCGGCGGCGGAGCGACAATCGTAAAGGTTGAATTGGCGCAGCCACTGGATAATCCGCCGGCGGCGTTTACCATCAATACGCCGCCGCGTATCGCGTTTGATTTCCCCAATACTGCAAACGGTTTGGGTAAATCGGTTCAGGATTTCGCCGAGGGGAACCTGCGCAGCGCCAATATCGTTCAGGCCGGCAACCGCACACGCCTGGTGGTCAACCTCAATCAAATGGCGACCTATGACACCAAAATTGACGGAAGTTACCTGGTGATCACTTTGCATGGAAAGTCTGCGGATATGGCGGCCACCAGCATCACCTCGCGTTTTGCAGAAGCCAAAAAGGATGCGCAAAAACACGCGCTGCGCGATATTGATTTCCGCCGTGGTAAAAATGGCGAGGGGCGCATTCAGGTCGACCTCTCCGATACCGGTGTTGGAATTGACATACGGCAACAAGGCACTACGCTGATAGTCGATTTCCTCAAAACCGATCTGCCGCGCAATTTGCAGCGCAAACTGGACGTGGTCGACTTTGCAACCCCGGTACATGGCATTGATACCTTTGTGCAGGGCGACAACGTGCGCATGGTGATCGAGCCAAAGGGGTCGTGGGAACACGCCGCATACCAAACCGACAACAAATTTATCGTCGAGGTGAAGCCGGTCGCTGTGAAAGTCGACGAGTCGGGTAAAGCCAAGAAAGCCGGTTATGTGGGCGAAAAACTGACGCTTAATTTCCAGCAGATTGATGTTCGTGAAGCATTGAATGTGATTGCCGATTTCACCGAAACAAACATGGTAATCAGCGATACGGTGCGCGGAAGTCTTACCCTGCGCCTGAAAGATGTGCCGTGGGATCAGGCTTTTGACATTATCCTGCAGAGCCGCGGTTTGGACATGCGCAAAAATGGCAACGTGATTCAAGTTGCGCCCCGCGATGAAATTGCAGCCAAGGAAAAAATCGATTTAACCTCGCGTCAGGAAATCGCCGAGTTGGAAGAGCTGCACACGGAAAGTTTCCAGATAAGTTATCAAAAGGGTGACGCGCTGGCCGCGCTCTTATCAAGCGACAAGCAGCGTATTCTCTCCAAGCGCGGTAGCGCAGTTGTAGATGTGCGTACCAATACTCTGTTTGTTCAGGACACCCCCGAGCATCTTGAAGAGGCGCGCAAGCTGATCAAGCAAATTGACGTGCCGGTACGCCAGGTGATGATCGAGGCGCGTGTGGTTGAAGCGTCGGACAAGTTTGGCAGAAATCTGGGCGTGCGGCTGGGCTACAGATCAAATGATACATCCAGGCTGGCAGGTTCCAGTATCAGCGGCAACATTGGTGCCAATGCAGTAACTGGCGGTCCATTGGCTGGTACGACCATGCCAGCCAACCTTCCCAATGTCAATTTGCCATCAGCGGGTACCGCCGGTGCGATTTCCATGTTGTTGTTTAACAGCTCGATGAGCAAGCTGCTGTCAATCGAGTTAACCGCTTTGGAGACTGACAGCAAGGGCAAGGTTATCTCCAGCCCGCGCGTTGTGACATCCGACAAGACGCAAGCCCTGATTGAAGCCGGTACCGAAGTGCCGTATCAACAGGCTTCCAGCAGCGGCGCAACGAATGTGGCATTCAAAAGGGCGACGCTGAGTTTGACTGTCACGCCGCAAATTACCCCAGATGACAATATCATCATGGATATAGCCGTAAACAAAGACTCTGTTGGCACATTGTACGCAGGGGTTCCCAGCATAGACACCAACAAGGTAAAGACACAGGTGCTGGTGGAAAATGGCGGTACGGTGGTCATCGGCGGGGTATACACACAGGTGGAAAGTGCCGGTGTGGACAAAGTGCCATTGCTTGGGGATATTCCGGTGCTGGGCTACCTGTTTAGAAGCTCTTCTAAAATAGAAAACAAGAGCGAGTTGCTGGTTTTTATTACTCCAAAAATCATGAGCGACGCAATGAATCTGCGGTAAGGGGCACGGCGCGCCGTACCCTTACATGTGATCCGCAATCTGTTTTGGTGTAACAATCATTTCACGGCTAATGTGAATGGGAGATTAAATGCAGAACGTATATTCCGGTAAAAATTTACCAAAATTATTGTCATCATTCCTGCTGGCGGCAGCGATTGCGGTTTTTGCGGGCTGCAGCGATAACACGGCCAGCAGCGGCACAACGCCAACACCAACGGGCGCAACAACTGCCGCCTCTATACAATTGCTGGTAAGCAGCCAGCAAATGCTTTCTTCCGCAACGGCCTCGACGGTTTTGACCGCGTTAGCGCTGGATGCCAATGGACAAGCGATTGCCGATAAAACGGTGACGTTTTCAAAGGGTACCGACAGCACGGCCTATTTCACCAATGTAAGCGCCACCACTGACGCGAACGGGGTCGCCACCGCAACGCTTAATATTGGCACTAACATGGCGAATCGCGTGGTTTCAGTATCGGCGACTGTTGATACCGCTGTCGGCACCAATTTGGTAACCGTTACCGGTACTACAATAGCCATCAGCGGCAATACTTCGCTGGCGATTAGTGCGTCTAGTACACTCACTGTCATCGTGAAAGACTCGACCGGCGTAGCGGTGCCAGACATTACACTTGCGGTCACCTCGCAAAACGGCAATCCCATCGTTTTAAGTCCGGCTACCGGGATCACCGATGCTACCGGGCAGATCACTGCTACGGCAACCGCAACAAATGCGGGTACGGGGACTGATGTCCTGACAGTGACCGGCGCGGGCGCCAGCCAAACCCAAATACTGACCATCAACAGCGCGAGTTTCGCTTTCACTGCGCCGGTGACTGTTGCTCCAGCCACGACGCCTGAGATCGTGGTGAATACAGCGACCCCGGTTTCGGTTCTTTGGACCGTCGCCGGAGTACCTCAGGCCGGAGTACCGGTTAACTTTTACTCTTCGCGCGGGACGATTACAGGCAGTCCGGCCACCACGAATGCGTCGGGCATTGCCACCGCGAGCGTTTCTGCCGGTTCAACCGGGGCAACCATAATTACCGCTTCCGGTGCGGGCGGCACACCTGCCGCCACACTCAATGTGGTGTTTGTCACGACTTCCGCCGGCCTCATCACTGCACAAGCAAGCCCCAGCACAGTTGCTGTCAATACCAGCGGCAGCACAACCAATCAATCGGTGATTTCGGTGACCGTGCGCGACGTGAACAATAATCTGGTTAAAAACGCCCACGTTACTTTTTCACTGGTTGCCGATGCCAGCGGCGGCTCACTCGCGGCGGGCACCGCGACAACCGATATTACCGGAACGGCTTCTGTAAATTATATCGCTGGCTCCATCTTCAGCCCGCAGAATGGCGTGCAGATCAGCGCAACCGTGGATACGGTCAATGGCGTCGTAATTACCCCCATAACCACGACGGTTAACTTGACCGTGGCAGCGCAAGCATTGTATGTGCGGCTGGGTACCGACAATATTGTCTATCTTGATACACCAACAGGCACCTACTCGAAAAAGTATTTAGCCCTGGTGACAGATTCCGCCGGCAACCCGGCACCAGATGGCACACAGGTAAGATTTGTGTTGCGCCCGACGGCCATACCATCTCCCAGTTTTTCCAAAGGACGCTATATACCAGGAGTTTCTACCTGGGTGAAAGATACAACCGTGGGCGTAGGCTGCGTAAACGAGGACGCGAATCTGGACGGAATTAAACAAGCGGGCGAAGACCTTAATGGAAACGGCTTCCTGGATCCCATAGGGGTGGCAACGGTAAATCCTACCTCCACAACCGTAAACGGTTTCACCGAAGCTACAATAACGTACCCCAAGAGCTACGCAACTTGGGTACAGGAAGATCTTGAAGCGCGTACAGGTACCGTCGGAAACGACCCCCCCGCCGTGGTCACGCTGGTACTCCCCGGTGCGGCTGCCGACTACGCAGACTTGGCAGTTGCACCGCCTGGGCAGACTAGTCCGTTTGGTGTGGGTAGCGGAGTGGACGCGGTATGCACCAATACGAATTAGGCGGGGAACATGGTTCATCCGGGCTGTTCGTGGTAAAGACAGCGAGCTTCATTAGCAGGTGTTGTACGTCGTTGTGACTTAGTACAGTGAAAAGCCCGGAGCAGTCCGGGCTGCGCAAGGGTGGAGGCAAAGCCTCCGGGCACCCGCGGGCGTACCCCTTGCGGGTGCTTTTGTTTTTATCGTTTACAATGCGCGTCATGCAGAGCAGCCAGGAAAACGATAGAGCAAACAGCCGCCCAGATAGCAGTCGTAAGTGCTTTTCCGGCAACCTGATCCTGGTGGGCATGATGGGTTCCGGCAAAACCACGATGGGGCGGGCACTGGCCAGGCATCTGGGCAAAGTCTTTGTGGACAGCGACGAGGAAATCCAGAAGCGCACCGGCGTGACGATCCCGCACATATTCGATATCGAGGGCGAAGCCGGTTTTCGCCAGCGCGAGACCGCCGCCATCCAGGATCTGGTCAAGCGCGATAACCTGGTGTTGGCGACCGGCGGTGGTGCGGTGCTGGAAGAACAAAATCGCGCGATGCTGCAACAGAACGGCATCGTTATTTATCTTAAGGCGAATGTTCACGATTTATGGCAACGCACCCGGCATGACCGCAACCGTCCGCTGTTGCAGACCGGCGATCCGTATGCCAAATTGACAGATTTGTTCCAGCAGCGCGACCACTTGTACCAGCAGGTTGCGGATATCGTCGTTCAGAGCGGCAAGCAAAGCGTCCACGCGTTGATGGTGCATCTGGTGGATGAGATAGAGATATTCGGAAAGAAATACCTGTAGGGTGCGTTCCACGCACCATGGTGCGTGGAACGCACCCTACGGAATGGCGCAGTAAATTTAACCCGCACAAGCCTGGAACAGGATCATGCAAACACTGACAGTAGGATTGGGCGAACGCAGTTATCCGATACATATCGGCAGCGGATTGCTCGGCCATGCGGAATTGCTGCAACGCGCCCTGCCGCGCAAGCGGGCTGCCGTCGTGACCAATACGACGGTTGCGCCGCTGTATCTGGAAAAACTCCGGCAAACCTTGCAGGCCATTGAGGTCAGCAGCGTGCCGATTATTTTGCCGGATGGCGAGGAACATAAAAATTCCGCTACGCTGAATATGATTTATGACGCGCTGCTGACTAACCGCTGCGAACGGACCACACCGCTGATTGCGCTTGGCGGAGGCGTAATCGGGGATATGACCGGCTATGCCGCCGCGACCTATTTGCGCGGCGTGCCGTTCATCCAGATACCGACCACGCTGCTCGCGCAGGTGGATTCCTCGGTGGGCGGCAAGACCGGCATCAATCATCCGCTCGGCAAGAACATGATCGGCGCGTTCTACCAGCCGCAGTTGGTGCTGGCCGATACGGATACGCTGAATACCTTGCCGGACAATGAGCTTTCGTCAGGCATCGCCGAGGTCATCAAGTATGGTCTGATCCGCGACCTGCCGTTTCTCGAATGGCTGGAACAAAACATGGACAAGCTGCTGGCGCGTGATACCCATGCGCTGCAATATGCCATTGCGCGCAGTTGCCAGAACAAGGCAGAGATTGTTGCGGCGGATGAACGCGAAAGCGGCGAGCGCGCCTTGCTGAATCTGGGGCACACTTTCGGGCACGCCATCGAGGCGGGCATGGGTTATGGCAGCTGGCTGCATGGCGAGGGCGTGGCGGCAGGCACCGTCATGGCGGCAGACTTGTCGCAGCGTCTCGGCTGGATCAGCGCGCAGGAGGTGGCGCGCATTCGCAGCCTGTTCGAACGCGCCAGGCTGCCCACCGTTGCCCCCGATCTGGGCGTGGAAAAATATCTCGAATTGATGGGGCTGGACAAGAAAGTGGAAGGCGGCAAGATCCGCTTCGTGCTGCTCAAGGAAGTCGGGCGCGCCGTGGTTTACGGCGATGTGCCGCCTGCCCTGTTGCGGCAAACTCTGGAGATTGCCAAAACGGCAGCTGGCCACAGATGAACACGGATTTACACGGGAAACAACCGCTCTCTCTATTCACTGTTCAGGCATGTCCCAAGTCGGCTTGGAGAGTGAGCGGCGAGTGCTGTTTATCATCATGGGTATCCGTGATTATCAGTGTTAATCCGTGGCTGATTGCCCTTCGCAGATTGAAAACGAAATGACTGAACTCGCGCCTTACGCCGTTACCGAGGCCAATTCGCGCGGGCGAAAAATTTCGGAAGCTGCGCCGAATACCCGCAGCGAATTCCAGCGCGACCGCGATCGCATCATCCATTCCGGAGCGTTTCGCCGCCTGGAATACAAGACCCAGGTGTTTGTGAATCACGAAGGCGACCTGTTTCGCACCCGCCTTACACACAGCATCGAAGTGGCGCAAATCGCCCGTTCCATCGCGCGCCGACTGCATCTGAACGAAGACCTCGCCGAAGCGATTTCCCTGGCGCACGACCTCGGGCACACGCCGTTCGGCCATGCCGGACAGGAAGCGCTGAATGCCTGCATGAAGGCTTACGGTGGCTTTGAGCACAACCTGCAATCGCTGCGCGTGGTGGATATGCTGGAAGAGCGCTACGCGGCATTCGATGGGCTGAACCTTTGTTTTGAAACACGCGAAGGTATTCTCAAGCATTGTTCGGCGGAAAACGCTGCGCAAGTGGGCGAATTGGGCGCACGATTTTTGAATAGCCGCCGCCCCTCGCTGGAAGCGCAAATCGCCAATCTTGCCGACGAAATAGCCTACAACAATCACGATGTGGACGACGGCCTGCGTTCCGGCCTGATCACGCTCGATCAACTCGCCTCCGTGCCGCTGGTGGCAACGCATTTGCATGAGGTGCGGCACGCTTATCCTGATTTGCCCGAGCGGCGCGTGGTGCATGAAACCGTGCGACGGATGATCAACACGCTGGTTACTGATTTGATACAACAGAGCGAGCACAATATCAGCGCACAAGGTATAGCCACGATAGAAGATGTGCGCAACGCACCGGCGATGATTGCTTACAGCAGCGAAGTAAATGAACAGCAGCGCGAGCTGAAAAATTTTCTGCGCATCCATTTGTACCGCCATTACCGCGTGCTGCGCATGAGCGCCAAGGCGCAGCGCATCATCAGCGATTTGTTCGGCGTCTTCATGGCGGACAGCCGGTTGTTGCCCCCGCAATTTCAGAGTGTTGCTGAACATGACCGCGCCCGCGCGGTTGCCGACTATATTGCCGGGATGACCGACCGTTACGCCATCCGCGAGCATCGCCGCATTTTCGCGGTGGAAGAAGTTCCAATTTAACAACAAGATCACACCGATTGGTGTGGTGTCAGTGCTCGGTGCGGTTGCCCAACATCACCAGACAAGGTAAAATTCCCGCCCTTTCGCTTTTGTAACTGTCGTGGCGGCGTGTGTCGCCATTTTTTTGGCTTTATGAATTGGGCTTTATAGTATGGACTGGGGAACGCCGTGAGCAACTCTTCTTTGCCGATGCAGCAAGGCTTGTACGATCCGCGCCAGGAGCGCGATGCCTGCGGGGTGGGTTTTGTCGCCCATATTAAGGGTAAAAAAAGCCATGACATGGTTCGTCAGGGTTTGCAGATTCTGAAAAATTTGTCCCATCGCGGCGCGGTGGGCGCCGATCCGCTGGCCGGTGACGGCGCGGGCATTCTGTTGCAGATTCCCGATGCGTTTTTGCGCGCGCAGTGTGCTGCCAAGGGCATAAAGTTGCCGGAAGCGGGCAGCTACGGAGTGGGCATGTTGTTTCTGCCACGCGATGCGGCGGCGCGTTCCGCTTGCGAAAAAATCATTGCAGACAAGATCGCCTTTGAAGGCCAGCAGTTATTGGGTTGGCGCGATGTGCCGGTGGACAACACCGGTCTGGGCGAAAGCGTTAAAAATGTCGAACCCGTTGTGCGTCAGGTATTTATCGCGCGCGGGACAAATTGCACCAAAGGCAGGCAATCCGCATCCGACCTTCGTTTTGGCGGAGCCGAAGAACTTTTGGCCGGGCACCCGATTGACACCGCCGATACCGATGGGTTCGAGCGCAAGCTGTTTGTCATCCGCAAGACGGTAGAGCACGCGGTGCGTGCCTTGCCCGATGAGCAGAAACGCGGCTTTTACATCCCGTCGCTGTCGTCGCGCACCCTGGTGTACAAGGGCATGCTGCTGGCCGACCAGGTCGGCAAATATTATCTCGACTTGCAGGATGAAAGCCTGGTCAGCGCATTGGCGCTGGTGCACCAGCGTTTTTCCACCAACACCTTTCCCACCTGGGATCGGGCGCATCCGTTCCGTATGATTGCGCACAACGGCGAGATCAACACCCTGCGCGGCAATGTGAACTGGATGGCCGCGCGCCATGCCACGATGTCGTCCGGGCTGCTCGGCGAGGATCTGGAAAAACTGTGGCCGCTGATCGTGGAAGGCCAGTCCGACTCCGCCTGTCTGGACAATGCGCTGGAACTGCTGGTGGCGGGCGGCTACTCGCTGGCGCACGCGATGATGTTGCTGATTCCCGAAGCATGGGTGGGCAGCCCCTTGTTGAACGAAGAGCGCCAGGCATTCTACGAATACCACGCTATCCTGATGGAGCCATGGGACGGCCCCGCCGCCGTGGCTTTTACCGATGGCCGCCAGATCGGCGTGACGCTGGACCGCAACGGCCTGCGCCCGGCGCGTTATCTGATCACCGACGATGATGTGGCGGTGATGGCGTCCGAAATGGGCGTGCTGGATATTCCGCAGCACAAGATCGTGAAGAAATGGCGGATACAGCCCGGCAAGATGTTCCTGATTGACTTGCAGGCCGGTGGGGTTGTTGATGTTATCAAAATGAAGCAAGAACTCGCCACCGCCAAGCCTTACCGGCAATGGATAGAAAAATCGCGCTATTTCCTGAATGACCTGCCCGCCGTGGACGGCAAGCAGGAGCTCAAGGAAGGCCTGCTCGATACACAGCAGGCATTCGGTTACTCGCAGGAAGACTTCAAGTTCATCCTCGCACCGATGGCTTCTGCGGGCGAAGAAGCGATAGGTTCCATGGGCAACGATGCCGCGCTGCCGGTGTTGTCCGACAAGAACAAGGTGCTGTACAACTATTTCAAACAGTTGTTCGCGCAGGTGACTAACCCGCCGATAGACCCGATCCGCGAAGAGATCGTGATGTCGCTCACTTCGTTCATCGGCCCCAGGCCCAATCTGCTCGGCATTGACGAGACCGATCCGCCGCTGCGCCTGGAGGTGCACCAGCCGGTGCTGTCCAATGAAGATTTGGCCAAGCTGCGCGACATCGGCAAGCTGACGCAGGGGCGTTACAAGTCACTGGTACTGGATACGACCTATCCCGTAACCCGGGGCGCGAAGGGCTGCGAGGCCGCAATCGAGTTGCTGTGCGCCGCAGCCAATAAGGCGGTGGCGGATGGCTACAACGTGCTGATCCTGTCCGACCGTGCGGTATCGAGAAAGCGCGTAGCCATCCCCGCGCTGCTGGCTTGTGCAGCCGTGCATCATCATCTGATACGCGAAGGCTTGCGTACCAGTGCCGGTCTGGTGGTGGATACCGGTTCGGCGCGCGAAGTGCATCATTTCGCACTGCTCGCCGGTTACGGCGCCGAAGCGGTGTGTCCGTGGCTGGCATATGAAACCGTTGCCGCGATGGCTGATTATTTGCCTGCCGGATTAACCGGCAAGGAAGCCAACAAGCGCTTCATCAAGGCGGTGAACAAGGGGCTGCTCAAGGTGATGTCCAAGATGGGCATCTCCACTTACCAGTCCTATTGCGGCGCGCAGATATTCGAGGCCATCGGCCTGAATGCCGAATTTGTCGAAAAATATTTCACCGGCACGGCAACTCAGATCGAGGGCATCGGCCTGCATGAGGTGGCCGAAGAAGCGGTGCGCACCCACCAGTCCGCATTCGGCAATGATCCGGTGCTGGCTAACGCACTCGAAGCGGGTGGCGAGTATGCCTATCGCGTGCGCGGCGAAGAGCATCTATGGACGCCCGATACCATCGCAAAATTGCAGAACGCCACGCGCACGAATAATTTTTCGACCTACAAGGAATACGCCAGGCTGATCAACGATCAGGACCAGCGCATGAAGACCCTGCGCGGGCTGTTTGAAGTCAAGCCGGCAGGCGCACCGGTGCCGCTGGCGGAAGTCGAGCCGGCGAAAGAAATCGTCAAGCGTTTCGTCACCGGCGCGATGTCGCTCGGTTCGATTTCCACCGAAGCGCATACCACTCTGGCGATTGCGATGAACCGCATCGGCGGCAAGTCCAACACCGGCGAAGGCGGCGAGGACGCAAACCGCTTCCGCGAGATCAAGGGGGGCGAGAAGCTGTCCGGGATTATCGGCAAGAACCGCATCGCAGCCGACCTGACGTTGCAGCAAGGCGATTCGCTGCGTTCAAAAATCAAGCAGGTGGCCTCCGGACGTTTCGGGGTGACGGCGGAATATCTCTCCAGTGCCGATCAGATCCAGATCAAGATGGCGCAGGGCGCCAAGCCCGGCGAGGGCGGCCAGCTGCCCGGCCACAAGGTGTCCGAGTACATCGCCCAGCTGCGCTCCTCGGTGCCGGGTGTGGGCCTGATTTCCCCGCCGCCGCACCATGATATTTATTCCATCGAAGACCTGGCGCAACTGATCCATGACCTGAAAAATTCCAATCCGTCCGCCTCGATTTCGGTCAAGCTGGTGTCCGAAGTGGGCGTGGGCACCGTGGCGGCAGGCGTGTCCAAGGCCAAGGCCGACCACATCGTGATCTCCGGCCACGACGGCGGCACGGGCGCATCGCCGATTTCATCCATCAAGCACGCCGGCACGCCGTGGGAGCTTGGCCTGGCGGAAGCGCAGCAGACGCTGGTGCTGAACAAACTGCGCGGGCGCATTGCGTTGCAAGTGGACGGCCAGCTCAAGACTGGGCGCGATGTGCTGATCGGCGCCCTGCTTGGCGCCGATGAATTCGGTTTCGCTACCGCGCCGCTGGTGGTGGAAGGCTGCATCATGATGCGCAAGTGCCACCTCAATACCTGCCCGGTGGGCGTGGCGACGCAAGACCCCGAGTTGCGCAGGAAATTTACCGGCCAACCGGAACACCTGGTGAACTACTTCTTCTTTGTCGCCGAAGAGCTGCGCGAATACATGGCGCAACTGGGCATCCGCAAGTTTGATGACCTGATCGGCCGCAGCGATTTGCTCGACATGAAGCACGGCATTACGCACTGGAAGGCGCAGGGTTTGGACTTTTCCAGGGTATTTCATCAGCCTGATGTGCCCGCCAGCGTGTCGCGTCTACATGCGGAAGAGCAGGATCATGGACTGGAAAATGCGCTGGATAACAAGTTGATCGCGCAAGCCATGGCCGCGCTGGAACATAAAAAACCGGTGGTCATCGAGAGCGCAATCAGAAATGTTAATCGCACCGTCGGCACCATGCTGTCGCATGAAGTGGCGAAGCGTTACGGTCAGGCCGGACTGCCGGCCGACACCATTACCGTAAAGCTGAAAGGTACAGCCGGGCAGAGTTTTGGCGCCTTCCTCGCGAATGGCATTACGCTGGAGTTGTCCGGCGAGTGCAACGACTATGTCGGCAAGGGTTTGTGCGGTGGCCGCATCGTGGTGCTGCCACCCGGGGAATGCAAAATCGTGGCGGCAGACAATATCATCGTCGGCAACACGGTGCTGTACGGCGCGACCAGCGGCGAGGGCTACTTCTGCGGTGTGGCGGGTGAGCGTTTTGCCGTGCGTAATTCCGGCGCGGTCGCGGTGGTGGAAGGCCTGGGCGACCACGGCTGCGAATACATGACCGGCGGCATGGTGGTCGTGCTGGGCCAGACCGGGCGCAATTTTGCGGCGGGCATGTCCGGCGGCGTGGCTTACGTGCTGGATGAGGATGGCACATTTGCCAAGCGCTGCAACATGTCCATGGTGCAACTGGAGGCGATCCCCGAAGAGGTGGCAGCCAGCGAGACCGGAGAGGTCGAGGCACATGGCCGGGTGCATCTCAATCATCTGGGCAAGGTTGATGCAGCGGCGTTGCGCGGCAAGATCGAGAAGCACCTGCGCTACACCGGCAGCGTGCGTGCCAGGCTTATTCTCGATAACTGGACGCGCTACCTGCCGAAATTCATCAAGGTGATGCCGACCGAGTATCGCCGCGCCTTGCAGGAAATTGCGGCGCAACAAGTCAGGCAAAAGGAGGTTGCGTAAGTGGGCAAGATCACCGGGTTTATGGAATTCCGCCGCTTGAGCGAAGAGTATTTGCCGGTTGCGAAACGCCTGAAAAATTATCATGAGTTCGTGCTGCACCTGACTGACGAGCAGGCCCGGACGCAAGGCGCGCGCTGCATGGATTGCGGCATTCCGTTCTGCGCGACGGGTTGTCCGGTCAACAACATCATTCCCGACTGGAATGATCTGGTGTACCGAGGCAACTGGAAGCAGGCGCTGGATGTGTTGCATTCCACCAACAATTTTCCGGAAGTCACCGGGCGCATCTGCCCCGCTCCGTGCGAAGCGGCATGCGTACTGAACATCAATGATGACGCGGTTGGCATCAAATCCATCGAGCATGCCATTATTGACAAGGGCGGCGAGAACGGTTGGGTGGTTCCGCAGCCGCCGCAACACAAGACCGGCAAGAAAGTTGCCGTCGTCGGCTCTGGCCCCTCCGGACTGGCGGCAGCGCAACAACTGGCACGCGCCGGGCATGATGTGGTGGTGTTTGAAAAGAACAGCCGCATCGGCGGTTTACTGCGTTATGGTATCCCCGATTTCAAGCTGGACAAGCGTTTGCTGGATTGGCGCATGGTGCAGTTGCAAGCCGAGGGGGTGACCTTTCAAACCTCTGTGTTCATCGGAAAGGATGCGCTTGGCAAGAGTGTGTTCAATGATGCCAAAAAGACCATCGCCCCGAAAGAATTACTGAAAAAATTCGATGCCGTGGTCCTGGCCGGCGGCGCGGAAGTGCCGCGCGATTTACCTGTGCCGGGGCGCGAATTGCAGGGCGTGCACTATGCGCTGGATTTCCTTATTCCGCAGAACAAGGAAGTGGCAGGCGATGGCAAGAATCCGATCAATGCCAAGGGCAAGCATGTGGTGGTAATCGGCGGCGGCGATACCGGCTCCGATTGCGTCGGCACTTCGAACCGTCATGGCGCGTTGTCGATCACCCAGTTTGAAGTGATGCCGCGCCCGCCGGAAATGGAAAACAAACCGCTGGTGTGGCCGGACTGGCCGATGAAGCTGCGCACTTCCAGTTCGCATGAGGAAGGCGCGCAACGCGACTGGTCTATCGCCACCAGGGAATTCATCGGCAACAACGGCAAGGTCGAGAAACTGCGCGCGGTGCGCGTCGAATGGAAAGACGGCAAGATGAGCGAAATCGCGGGCAGCGAGTTCGAGATCAAGGCCGATCTGGTGCTGCTGGCGATGGGCTTCGTCAGCCCGGCGCAAAAAGTGCTGGATGCATTCGGGGTGGAAAAAGATGCGCGCGGCAACGCCAGGGCCACGACCGATGGCGCAGGTTGTTACAAGACCAGCGTGGACAAGGTGTTTGCCGCCGGCGACATGCGCCGCGGCCAATCGCTGGTGGTATGGGCGATCCGCGAAGGCCGCCAGTGCGCGCGGGCGGTGGACGAGTATCTGATGGGCAGCACCGTTTTGCCGCGTTAACCCGTAGGGGCGGGTCTTGCACCCGCCCTTTTTCGGGGTATTGATAAATCAGGGCGGGTGCAAGACACGCCCCTACAATTCAAGGTTAAACATGAACTTTAAACTGAAAAACGACACATTCCTGCGCGCCCTGCTGCGCCAGCCGACCGACTACACGCCAATATGGATGATGCGCCAGGCCGGCCGCTACCTGCCGGAATACCGCGAGTCGCGCAAGCGCGCCGGCAGCTTCCTCGGCCTGTGCAAGAGCCCGGACTACGCCACCGAAGTGACACTGCAGCCGCTGGATCGCTTCCCGCTGGATGCCGCGATCCTGTTCTCCGACATTCTCACCGTGCCGGACGCGATGGGTCTGGGGCTGTATTTCTCCGAAGGCGAAGGCCCGAAGTTCGAGCGCCCATTGCGCGACGCAGCGGCGATCAGGGCGTTGCGCGTGCCGGACATCGGCAAGGATTTGAAATACGTCACCGATGCCGTGACGCAAATACGCAAGGCGCTGGACGGCCGCGTGCCGCTGATCGGCTTCTCCGGCAGCCCGTTCACACTGTCCTGCTACATGGTCGAAGGCGGTGGCAGCGACGATTACGCCAGGGTGAAAACCCTGATGTACAACGAGCCGAAGCTGATGCACCACATCCTCGAAGTAACCACCCAGGCGGTGATCGCTTACCTGAATGCGCAGATCGAAGCCGGCGCGCAGGCCGTGATGATTTTCGATTCATGGGGCGGCGTGCTGTCCCATGCGGCGTTTCATGAATTTTCGCTGGCCTATACCCAGCGCATCGTCGACGGCCTGATCAAGGAAAAAGACGGCGTGCGCATCCCGTCCATCGTATTCACCAAGGGCGGCGGCCTGTGGATCGAGAGTATCGCCAACAGCGGCTGCGATGCGGTGGGACTGGACTGGACCATGGACATTGGCATTGCGCGCCAGAAGGTCGGCCACAAAGTCGCGTTGCAGGGCAACATGGACCCGGCGGTGCTGTTTGCCTCGCCGGATGCAATCCACAGCGAAGTCGAACGCATCCTCGGCAGCTACGGTTACGGCAGCGGCCACGTGTTCAACCTGGGTCACGGCATCTCGCAGCACTCCAACCCGGAGCACGCGGCGGCGCTGGTTGCGGCGGTACATGAGCTGAGCCGCAAATATCACTAAAAACCTCTGCGCAACTACTGATGAAACAACTAGCCATCTGACTAAGTTGGCAAACTACGCCAACCAAGTTATTGGTTATGCGCTCGCTGATACGGCGTTAAAAAATAGCTCAAAATCCTCATGTGCTAAATGCGCATTCTGGTTTTTGCGAGTTGGGCGGCAACAGCAAGCCGCCCATCCCTGCCAAACCCACTTCACTATTTTTTGCCTTGTCTCAGCTTCGCTCGCTACGTTGTGCAAAGGTTTTGAGGATGGTGGTTTGAACAAAAAGCCGCAGGCATCCCCTGCGGCTTTTGCATTTCTGCGACAATCGCAGCGTTATATCGTTTGAATAAATATGTCTATCGTCCGCGTCGCCCTCGATGTCCCGCTGCCCACCCTGTTCGATTACACGGTGGCGGAAGGTATTGCGGTTGCTATCGGACAGCGCGTGATCGTGCCGTTCGGGCGCAGGCAGATGGCCGGGGTGGTGATGGAGTGCGTTGCCGCTACGGATATGGCGCCGGAGCGCATCAAGCCGGTGAAACAGGTGCTGTGCGACAGCGCGCCGTTGTCGGCGGAATTGCTAGCTCTGCTGCGCTTTTGCAGCGATTACTACCGCTATCCTATCGGGCAGACTGTGCTGTCCGCGTTGCCCGCGCGCTTGCGTTCGGACAAACCTATCACCAGCCGGACGATTTTGTCGTATCGCCTGAGTACCAGCGGTGCGGCGCTCGATCTCGAGAATTATCCGAAACGCAAGGTGGTGCAGCGGCGCATCCTGGGTAAGCTGGCCGAGCAGCCGTGCAATCTGGCGCAGCTTAAGAGTCTGTCGGCGACGGCGGGGGCGCAGTTGAAGGCGTTGGTGGCGGAGGGGTGGGTTGAGAGTTTTGCCCGCTCTGGAGCCCCCCACCTCAATCCTCCCCCGATGCCCTCTCCTCAATCCTCTCCCGCAAGCGGGCGAGGAGGCGAACGAGAAATGCAATCTTCAATCCTTGCGGGAGAGGAGGCAAACGTGAAAGGCCATATTTTTCATGGTGCGCACATCCTCACCGGCGAACAGCAGCAGGCGGTGGATGCGGTCACGCAAGCCAGCGGCTATGCCTGTTTCCTGCTGCATGGCATCACCGGCAGCGGCAAGACCGAGGTGTATGTGCATCTGATGCACGATGTGCTGCAGCGCGGCGGGCAGGTGTTGCTGCTGGTGCCGGAAATCAACCTCACACCGCAACTGGAAAATTATTTCCGCAGCCGCTTTCCGGATGTAAATCTGATCAGTCTGCACAGCGGCTTGTCGGAAGGCGAGCGGTTGCATAACTGGCAGCAGGCGCAAGCGGGCGCGGCGCAGATCGTGCTCGGCACGCGCCTGGCGGTGTTCGCCGAGTTACCCGGGCTCGCGCTGATCATCGTGGACGAGGAGCACGACAGTTCGTTCAAGCAGCAGGACGGGCTGCGCTATTCGGCGCGCGACGTGGCGATCTTCCGCGCCAGCCAGCGCGGCGTGGCTATCGTGCTGGGTTCGGCGACGCCGTCGCTGGAGAGCTACCACAATGCGCAAAGCGGGCGTTACCGGATGCTCAAGTTGACCGGGCGCGCGCTTGCCGAGGCGCGCCTGCCCGTGGTGCGTTGCATCAACATCAACCAGACGGTGATGCACCACGGCATCAGCGAAAACCTGCTGCGCGAGATCGGGCTGCGCATCGCGCGCAAGGAACAGAGTCTGTTATTCATCAACCGGCGCGGTTACGCGCCGGTGCTGATGTGTACCTCATGCGGCTGGTTGTCCGGCTGCAAGCATTGCGCGGGCAAGATGGTGCTGCATCTGAACGACAAGCGGTTGCGCTGCCACCATTGCGGCTATCAATTGCATGTGCCGCACGCCTGCCCGAGTTGCGGCAATGCAGACCTGCATCCGGTCGGCAGCGGCACACAGCGCGTGGAAAGTGTATTGCGGGAACGCTTCCCGGAGGCGCGCATTTTGCGGGTGGATCGCGACAGCACGCGCAACAAACGCGCCTGGCAGACCATGCGCGAGCAGATCCACGCCAATGAAGTGGACATTCTGGTCGGCACGCAGATGCTCGCCAAGGGACACGATTTCCCCGCGCTGACTCTGGTCGGTGTGCTCAACCCGGACAGTGCGCTGTACAGCAGCGACTTTCGCGCGGCGGAAAAACTGTTCGCGCAACTGGTGCAGGTGGCCGGGCGCGCCGGGCGCGCCGACAAACCCGGCGAGGTGGTAATTCAAACCGCCTTCCCCGATCATCCGCTGTTCCGTGCGTTGCAGACCCATGATTTTGAGGGTTGGGCTGCGTCGCAACTCGCCGAGCGGCAGATGGCGGGCTTCCCGCCGTTCATGTATCAGGCGATGCTGCGCACAGAAGGGAAAAATGAAACCGAGGTGTATGCGTATCTCAATCACGCCCGTGCTGCTGCGGTTGAATTGCGGCACGCCGTGGAAATCCTCGGCGTGGTGCCCGCCGCGCTGCCGCGCCGCGCCAATCATATTCGTGCGCAGTTGCTGATACAAAGTGAGAAGCGCAAGGACTTGCAACAATTCCTGCGCACCTGGCAACCGAAGCTGGACGAGCTGGCCGCGAAGAAGTTGCGTTGCTCTTTGGATGTCGACCCGCTGGAGTTTTAACAGGATGTTTAAAAACTACTGCGAGGCGATGATGCTGCGTTGAAAACCGTCGAAAAATGCTCATTTACTATGTGTAAACTCCGCTTTTTCGCCAGTTTCCGCCTTGCCTGATCGCCTCTCGCTACGTTTTTTAACACCCTGTTGGAAAACAGCCATTCCCGGATATTCCTACTGGATTTCCACCACGCGGTTGGGCTTTAACTTCGCATAGAAAGGCATCGCCATGCCGACCGATGCGCCGATATACGTCGGATCGGCAATGACGAAGCGGGTACCCTGGTGATCCACCGTGGAAAAACCGGGTTTCACTTGCTTGAGTGCCACGGCAGTCGTCATGTGTCCCGGATAGAGCAGGCCGATCATTTTCACTCCAACCAGTTCATGGGCCAGCCAGGCGAACAGCACCGAGCGGTCCTCGCAGTCGGAATAGGGGAAGAAAAACGACTCTTCGACGAAGAAATATTTCTCGTAGCCGAACTGGTCATCGTCGGTCTTGTAGGCAAAGGCTTTCTGGACAAAGGCGAGCAGAAAATTCACGGCATCTTCCTCGTTCATCGTCGCGGTGTATTTTTTCAGCTCGGCGAGCAGGGTCTGGCGCACCAGCTGGCTGCCGTCGGTAGCGTAATAAATCGCAAACTCGGATTGCGGGAAGGAGCCCATGTACTGCACCAGCCGCCGGTCATAGGGCACGTTTAACTTGATCGGCTCGCCCTTGTATTCGAAGCTCAGTGCACGCTGCGCCGTCACCGGCCTGGTGAAGCTGGTAGAGGCAGACGCTATGTCGAGCGGCTTGAGCTTGACCGGATAGCTGGCTTCATAGGTATAAAAGGAGCCGATGCTGTCGCCGCGGTCAGCGGCCAGTACCGCGTAGTAAGTCTGAGGACCCACTTTGGTGAACTTGGTCGAGAACACCTGTTGTTTGACCGCAACAAAAAGATGCACGTCAGCTCCGGCGTAACCCAGACGCACGTCATAGCCTGACTTGACGAGAAAATACCAAAGCAACAAATTTTGTTCCGGCTTGCGCTCCGGCTGCAGCGCCTGCACGGCATCGCGCCAGAGCGCCACATAGCCCCAGTCATCCAGCTTGAGTTCGCGGCGCGCCGCATTAACCGACTCGATCGCCGCCTCGTACTTGCTGCCGCTCATCATCGTCCAGAAGGCGCTCATCGCCTCCGGTTTGTCGCCGTTGGGCAGACGGTATTTCTTCCATTGCGGATCGAAATGGAAGCTCACCGTATTGCCGTAAAAGGAAAGTTCCAGCGTGTCCGCAGCTACTGGCACCGGCTTAGGTTGTGGCGGCGGTGGCGGTGCCGGTGCCGGTGTAATGACCGGCGCTACAACAACAGGCGCTATGACGGGAGCAGGAACCGGTGTTATCGGCGCCGGCTTGGCTTTAATATCGGGTGTCGGTTTCGGCGCAATGGGTTCCGGAGCTGGAACAGGCTTCACCGGAGCGGGCTGTGCAGCAGGGACAACAACCGGAAGCTGCCTGGGCTTCGGCTCCTTGATGCGAACCTTGCCCTGGAAAGTATCGAATTCGCGCCACTGGCTCTTGAGAAAGCCGGAAAATTCGCGATCCTGATTTTCTTTGTACTCCTGAAATTCTGCCTTGATCTTTTGCGCGCCTTGCTGCTGCTGCAGGCGATAGGCCTCGAAGCTATCCGTCGCTGCAAAAGACGCCGGGGCAATGGCCGCAAATGCGAAAACGAATGCAACTGGTACCAGTGTGAAGGACGATAGTGCAGGGAATGGTTTCATTTCGGGCCTCTCATTGGGTGCTTGGAACTAACCATACCCACAATACATCAGAATTCGGATCCCGCCATTTGGCTTTGATCTCGGCTTTGACATCGGCCTGCCTGAGTTCTTCGTGTGACACATGGGCGCCCACCGTGTTGGACCGGCCGCCCGCCACCGTCGTAGACATCGTCTGCGACGCTTCTATCTTAACCCCGAAGCGCTTGGCATATTCCTCACGGGCGCGAAGGATAGCCAGCTCTTCCTGTGCTGCCTTGCCACGGACATGCATTCCCGCTGAAGCGGAAACCCCGTTGCCAGGATGGTCGATCCACGCGGGCCGGATACTATTGTCGTTAACGTCACTGACGGTATTGCATGCCGCAACATAGAAACAGCACAGCAGTGCAAGCAGGACGGGGCGAAGCTCTTTCATGCTGGGTGCCTCGAAAGCGGTGCAGTAAAGGGTAATGTGTATATTATGCAATGCGGCTTGCCGCAATAATGGCTCAAATTGTAACTTTATAAGCGATATTCTGGTAAGTGCTTTTGGATGGATTAATGCAGCGTTGATTAAAGAGGCAACCATCGGTATGCTGGTCAGTCAAACAGGACGTTCAAATACTCGCGTGGTCAAGCGATGAACAAAACGGCATCTGCTTCGCCAAGCCATTATTTTGGGGAGAACGGTTATGAGTTTGCTTGAAAAAATACTTGGACCAAAATCAAAATACGACAAGAGCATCCCTTATACCTATGAAGCCAGAATTCGCATTATTGAAGGGAGCGATGAATACAATTCCTACTTCTCTGACACGATTTGCGGGCTGGTGGAATATCTGCACCAGAATGGCATAAAGCCTGATGAGGTGCAGATTATCGAGGTTTATCAGGGGTGTGAACTTCCGATAGATGTGAAGTTTTTTACCACGCCAGAACATCAGTGGCTTTTCAAACCGGATATATGCCGTTCGTTTGAGGAACATTACCAGGGCCATATAAAAGAAAACACCTGCACATTCAATGACAGGGATTGCAAAGGCAGCGGCCCTTGAGGTGTGGCGGTTCCTGGTCTGCCGGGTAAATTTCAGTCTGCATACACAGTGTCTTCAAGATAACCGGTTATCTTCACGCAGGGAAGCATCTACTCAAGCCACTCTGACAGCGCGGCGAGAATCTTTCCGTGTCATGCAAGGGCGGAATCGTTTCCAGGCAATCACGTATAACCATTACTTTAGGCGCGGTTGAATCGGCCCAAAAATCGGCGGATAATCCGCACCTGATTTCAAAGGCGCATATAGTAAAATTATAGTGAGTGCCTTTTCGTGAGACAACCCCGCTACGCTTGCAGAAACCTGTTATTTTCTCCCCCGTGCCAATAAGTATTTCTAATTCGATGCAAAATTTAGCCATGTCCAATCCAATGATGTTTGTACCCCTTCGCTCTCAGGAGATTGTTGAGGAAGCTCTGAAAGTTTCGCCCATTGTGGGCAACCGTGTAGAACTGCAACTGCTCACCACCTTGACGTGCAATTTGAAATGCACTTATTGCTCACTCGGAGTTGGTGACATGGTCGGCTCCCAGGGCAAGGTTTCCTACACCACGGAGGCGCTGGATGCCTTCATTGCGAAGCATCTCGCCGGGCATGAGATTTATGTCACTTTCTACGGCGGCGAACCGACCCTGAATCTCAAATTCATACAGGAAGTCATGGAGCGTTATCCTGCCTTCCGCTTCCAGCTTCAGACCAATGGCACGCTGCTGGACGGTTTGCCGGATAGCGTTCTGGCAAGGCTTTCCAATATCCTGCTTTCGATAGACGGCGGCGAGGTAATCACCGACGGCTTTCGTGGGCGCGGCGTATTCCGGCAGGTGGTCAGGAATACCCGGGCAGTTCGCGACCGTATGGCAGGAACCTTCACGGCGCGCGTGACCTGGAGCAGCGAGGAAACTTCATTCGAGGAGCTGGACGAGCTGGCGAACACTTTCGACTATATGTATTTCCAATTCGTCGCCGGAGAGGGCACTTATACGCCCGCCGCGATGGAGAAGAAAAAAGCCGTAATCGCACAACTGGTGGACAAATTCTTTTCCAGCGAAAAGTTGTACCCCATCATCCCGATCATGGGGATCGTGCGCAACAAGGTGTTGCCGACGCGGGCGACCGAGCTCTATCAAGACAAAACCCAATGCCGGGTGTCCACGCATATCCTCAACGTGATGCCGGACGGCAAGATTTATCCCTGTCCCGACATGATGTACGTGCCGGAAATGTTACAAGGCGACTTGATAGAAAACTGGCTCAAGCCCAGCCCGTTGCAGCCGCATCCCGACATGCCGTGCGGGGAGTGCGAAGCGCAACCATGGTGCCGGGGCAATTGTCTGAAAAATCTTTATCTCGCTTACGTGAAAAACGACAGCAATTACCGCAGCAAAGTCGTCGAGCCGATCTGCGAGCTGGTAAGGTTTTTGGGAAGTGAAATAGACCGCCACGATCCGCATGCCTGGTACGCAAATGCCCCGCTGGATGTGCGCAAGACCCTGCGCGATTGCGAGGTCTACGAGTATGTGGAGATCATGCCCTGACGGGCAATTGAACTTTAAAATTTAGATTGATTCACGAAAGACACGAAATAAAACAAAAGCCTGCAATGTTTCGATCATTCACCCATTGGGTGGCTTTCCGTAGCTAGGCATTGCATTGAAAAATTTCGTGCTTTTCGTGTGTTTCGTGGACTGATTGTTTTTTCCAGGTTAAATCCGCTCCAGCACCGCCGCAAAAAATCCGTCTGTGCCGTGCAGGTGCGGGCGCAACTCCAGATAATCACCCGTATCCAACGCGATTTTTTGCTGCTGAAATATTTCGCTGGCCGGGCGCAGCGCGAAATCGGGATGGGCGGCGAGGAAGGCTTGCACGATGTGCTGATTTTCTTCCGGCAGGAAGCTGCATGTCGCGTACACCAGGCGCCCGCCTTTTTTCAGCAGGCGGCTGGCGGAGGCGAGGATGGCGGCCTGTTGTAGCGTGTACTTTTCAATGCTGCCGGGTGATTGGCGAAATTTCAGATCCGGGCTGCGGCGCAGCGTGCCCAGGCCGCTGCAAGGCGCATCCACCAGCACGCGATCAATCTTGCCTGCCAGGCGTTTTACCTTGAGGTCGTTCTCATGTGAAATCAGCATCGGCTGTATGTTGCTGGCGCCGGAACGTTTCAGGCGCGGCTTGAGATTGGCGAGCCGTTTTTCCGAAACGTCCATTGCGTACAAACGGCCTTGCGAATTCATCAGCGCAGACAGCATCAGCGTCTTTCCGCCCGCCCCGGCGCAGAAATCCACCACCATGTCGTTGCGCCTGGGCGCAAGCAAAAAGCCGAGCAACTGGCTGCCTTCGTCCTGCACTTCTATCTTGCCTTCGGTGAACAGCACGTCGCGATTGAGCGGGATTTTTTCCTTGAGGCGAATACCGATAGGAGAGTATGGCGTGGCAGTGGCTTCGATATTTTTGCCGTGCAGTTGCTGCAATATATCCTCGCGCTTGGCGAGCAGGGTGTTAACGCGGATATCGAGCGGCGCGCCTTGCTGCATCGACAGGCCGATGGTGAGAATGTCGGCATCGGAGCAGGAAGCGCGCATCTTCTCCACCAGCCATTCGGGCAGTTCCGCCTGCACCGGTAACGGCAACTCCTCGACTTTCACACCCTTCACCGTGGCGAGCCAATCTTTCTCGTCGCGTTTCAACACCGGTTCGAGTTCGCGCAGGTTGTAGCCGCCGAACCTGAGCAGATAAGCGAGCGTCATGCGGCGCGGAGTGGCGGCCATGACACGGCGTTGCGAAGCATCCGGGGCGGGATAACCAGCGACTTGGCTGCCGTCTTTGGGCAGCCTAGTCGAATGGCTATAACCAATGACTTGCCCAGCGTCTTTTGCTGGGTTAGTCAGATGGCTAGTACTCACATCAGTTGTTTCATCAATGGCCGCCTCACACCCGCTCCCGCAAGCGGCCGGCTGCGCCGGTAACGTGTCGCGGGGTGTGTTTCCGGCACAAGCATGTTCCAGCAGCAGGCGGTGGCGCAGCACCCCGAACACGGTCTCGGCAACCAGTTCGCGCTCATTGGAGCCGATGCGTTCGTTCTTGAAAAAATAGCGCAGCGTGGTGTCGGCAGGATGCTCCAGCGGCAGGATGGCGCGCAGAGCCTGGATGACGAGGTCTAAACGGTACTCGGTGATAAGCATGGTAAATTAAATGTTGAAATTCAGCCGCGCAGTTTAGCAGGGTTGTCGGCGCAACACCCTTAGTCTCGGTTCTATGCCGCCGTCTGTCCGATAGGGTAAAATATTAAAAGTTTGTGTTTGAACTGGCAGCTATCCTTGGTCGGGTATTTCGCAGGGGGCATGATGGAACTGGTATGGTCAAAGCAGTTGAGTGTCGGAAATGCAATGATCGATTCCGAACACAAGAATTTGCTGGAAATGGTCAACGATGTGGAAAGCGCGATCAGGGCGAGGGACAGCTCCACGCTGACGCGGTCGTTCAAACTGCTAGAGGATTGCGTAGCTGTTCATTTCGCAGATGAGGAAAAGATTGCGCAGGCAATCGGTTTTGACTTTACTCATAACAGGCTGGAGCATCAATATGTGCAAAACGAGCTTCGCCACATGAGAGATGAACTGTTGGACAAGAATGGCTCGTGGTCAGAAAGTGCGGCGGCGCATTACTCTTATTTTTTGAGTGAATGGATGGTTGAGCACATCCTCCAGGAAGATATGCTGATGAAACCAGTGCTGCAAACCTATCCCTATGACTTCAAGCCCGGTTGAGGGGGCAGTTATTCATCCGCCACGCGTATATCGGAAACAACCATCACACCGGCGATCTGACCGTCGCGGTCAATCTGACGAATCTTGACCGGCAACAGGCGATACTCCAGTCCCAGCCAGATTTCAAAATAGGCCTCGTTTCGGTCATGCATTTTACGCAGACGCAGCGTGCGTAATTTGCCCATCGGTGTGGTGATGTCCTCTTTCCGTCCAACTTCAATTTCATAGGTTTCGAGTTTTGAGCCGTCGCTGACGGGCAGCGGGAAGTATTCGCCTTTCATGGGAAGTTGCGAGAGCTGGTATGTAAAGCTCAGCATGTCCTGCGCGTCTGCGGGTAGCGCAGTGTCGTTGCCGGATGAAAAGCGCAGTTTCTGAGCCGCCCGGTCGAACGCGGCTTCCAGGTCTTGTTTGCCGCCCGCGCTGAATTTTTCCTGCTTGAAAATTTCGGGTTGCAGTCCCTGTGCAACGATCCTGCCACGGCTGGTCTGGATGAGCTGGATGCTAGTGCGCAAGCTGGTCAGCCCGGCAGTTCGCTTTATTGCTTTCAGGGTATATCTGTTCCTGCCGATGTCAAGTTGTTGCTGAATTTCTCCAGTCTTGAAACCATCCTCGCTCTGGTAAACGGCAAAGGTCAGCTGCAGGTGTTTGGGAAACGGGCGAGGCGCAATCGGTTCTTCTGTTTTATCCATTGCGGGCATAGCCCCGGTTGTCGGCTTGCCGGATGCGCCAGCGACGGTTCCGGGGTTTGCAGGCTCTGGTTTTTCAGCGGGTTGTGTCACGGGTTCGGGCAGGTGCTCGAGCCTGGCGGTGAGTGGCGGCAATTGCACTGCAGCGTGCGGAAACTGTATCTGCGGCAGCCACAGGATGGCGGCATGTATCAGCGCGGAAAGCGCGATGGCCAGGGCGACGCGGCGGATCGGGGTGCGTAGAGCGGCGCTCACGGCACCAAATCAAATTTGGTCAGCACCTGCGAGAATTGGCCGCCGTCGCCATCAGTGACGACCATCTTGTATGGAAAGTTTGCGTGGTCAACGGCCAGCCAGATTTCCGTCCGGCTCGCGTCCGCTTCCGGCACGGTTGCCACATACAGTGCCTTGAACGTGCCGAGCGGAACTGTCACGCTCTGGTCGGGTGTGATGCGGTAATTGTAAATGTCCAGTTTGCCGCCATTGGTCATTGGGAAGTCCAGCTTGGTGGCGGATTGCAGCGACAGGAACATGAATTGATACATAGCGCTCAGGCGGTCCTGTGTGCCATCGGGTAGCGCGACCACGGCGCGCTGTTTCTGCTGGATCAGCGTGAGTTGCCTGGCATCCCAATCGAACTCGGCGCGACGATTCCTGCTTTCATTACCCTCGCGCTGATCGCTGAAGCGCAACGGTTGCAGCCCTTTTGTGCCTACCAATCCGCTGCTGCTGATGAGAATCCTTCCCGGATTGAATATCGCCAGCAAACCAGTTGCGCGCGTGGCGCTGAACAGTGTGTAGTGGTCCTTGTCGCGCGTATAGGTTTCATCGATCTGGCCGATTTTCATGCGGCCCTTGTAAACATCGTAAGTGGCCTGCACGCTGCTCGGCGAGGCGGCAAAAGCAGGGGGCAGAGGACAGAAAATAGAGGACAGTAGAATCGTCGCGGCTATGCCGCATTTCTGGACTGACTTCTGTCCTCTGCCCTCTGTCCCCTGTCCCCTGTTCCATGTCATCTGCTTCTATTCCAAACCTGGTGAAAACAAGGTGAAACTGGATTGTTTGCGACCCCGGAAAATGACTTTCCCCTGTTCGTTCAGTTCTATTTGATCTGTGCACAGCCAGCGGATAGCTTGCGGATAAATGCGATGTTCTTCGTGCAGCACGCGCGCCGCCAGCGTTTGTTCGGTGTCCTCAGGCAACACCGACATGGCAGCCTGAATGATGATCGGGCCGTGGTCGAGATCGGAGGAAACAAAATGCACTGTGCAGCCGTGAATCTTCACACCGTCGTGCAAGGCGCGTGCATGAGTATTGAGGCCGCTATAGGCGGGCAATAGTGACGGATGAATATTGGTCAGCTTGCCGTGATACCGCGCCACAAAGCCTGCGGTGAGGATACGCATGAATCCGGCAAGCACCACATAGTCAGGATGAAAAGTATCAATCGTTCGAGCAAGCGCGGCATCAAAGCTGTCGCGATCCGCGTAGTCGCGATGCTCGACCACGGCGGTGGGAATGCCGTGTGATTTGGCGATGCTCAACCCCTCGGCATTAGCACGATTGCTGATTACCGCCGCAACCCGGCAGGGCAGTTTCGCTTCCAGCAGGGCCTGCATGTTGCTGCCGCGACCGGAAATCAGGATGACGATGGACTTCATCGGATTTGATGAAGCTCGCGTAGAGAGACCGCGTCCCTCTCTACCGCTTGCGGGAGAGAGCTAGGAGAGAGGGGAGCGGGCTTGGCGAATTTCATCATCAGGAGGCTATTTGCCATGCCCGTTAAATGATTTGTGTCTGGGCTTCACTGCCGTTGCGCGCGCGTATCGCGCCGATGACGGTTGCGCGTTCGCCAGCTGCGTTGAGCTGTGCCAGTGCCGCATCCGCATCGTTCCTGTCCACGATCACCACCATGCCGATGCCGCAGTTGAAGGTGCGATACATTTCCTGCGGCGCGATGTTGCCCATTTCGCGCAGCCAGTCAAACAGCGCGGGGGTGTGCCAAGCCTTGCCGTCCAGTTGCGCAACGACATTTTCCGGCAACACGCGCGGCACGTTTTCCAGCAGGCCGCCGCCGGTGATGTGCGCCATGCCTTTCACGGTAAGTGTCTGCATCAGCGCCAGCAGCGGCTTAACGTAAATGCGCGTGGGAGCCATGATGAGATCGGCCAGCAGTTTGCCATCGAGCTTCTGCATGAGATCAACTTTGTGTGTGCTGATGATCTTGCGCACCAGCGAATAGCCGTTGGAGTGCGCACCGTTCGAGGCGAGGCCGATCACTGTGTCGCCCGCCTTGATGTCAGCGCCGCTGATGATGTTGGCTTTTTCCACCACGCCAACGGCGAAACCCGCGAGGTCATATTCGCCCGTCGGGTACATGCCGGGCATCTCGGCGGTTTCCCCGCCGATCAGCGCGCAACCGGCCTGTTCGCAACCGAAGGCGATGCCCTTGATGACCTCGGTGGCAGCTTCCACGTCGAGCTTGCCGCAGGCGAAATAATCGAGGAAGAACAGCGGCTCCGCGCCCTGCACCAAGATGTCGTTGACGCTCATGCCGACCAGGTCGATGCCGACCGTGTCGTGGCGATTCAGCTCGAAGGCAAGCTTGAGTTTGGTGCCGACGCCGTCGGTGCCGGATACCAGCACAGGCTCGCGATATTTTTTGGAAATTTCCACCAGCGCGCCAAAGCCGCCGATGCCGTTGAGCACTTCGGGACGCATCGTGCGCCTGGCAAATGGTTTGATGTTCTCGACCAGCCGGTCGCCCGCGTCCATGTCTACACCGGCATCACGGTAGGTAAGGTTTCCGCTTTTAACGGGGGAAGGAGTATCAGAGGGTGTTTTCAAGTTGAGTTTTCGCTTTCTTCGGGATAAAGTGCCACACGATTTCCCGCGAATTTTACCTTAAATGACCCTATCCCGCTTTGCTGCCGTGCAATGGCTATCCTTTGCTGTGGGTGCCGTTTTGCTGCTGTATTTGCTCGGCCCGATACTCACGCCGTTCGTCGCGGCGGGCATCCTCGCCTATATCTGCAATCCGCTGGTGCAGTGGCTGAGCGCCCGGAAAATGCCGCGCACACTGGCGGTGGCACTGGTGATGGCCGGTTTGCTGCTGCTGCTCGGCTTACTGCTGCTGATCATGCTGCCGCTGCTGGAAAAAGAAGTCAGCCTGTTCGTGACGCGCCTGCCGGATTGGATTGAGGCGGCGCGCACTCATCTGTTGCCACAGTTGCAGCAATGGTTTGGCGTCAGCCTGGAATGGGATAGTCAGGTGCTGAAGACCCTGCTGCTCAGCCACTGGCAAAGCGCGGGCGGGATTGCCGGGAAACTGCTGCCTTGGCTCGGTAGCGGCGGCGGGGCAATTATCGGCGTGCTGGTCAACCTGTTGCTGATCCCGTTGGCAATGTTCTACCTGCTGCGCGATTGGGATGCGATGACATCGCGGCTGGACGAACTGATCCCGCGCCACTGGCACGGCAAGGTAACGGAAATCGCCGCCGAAGTGGATTGTGTGCTGGCAGAATTTCTGCGCGGGCAAATCTCCGTGATACTGTTGATGAGCGCGTATTACGTTGTGGCGCTTTGGCTGGCCGGGCTGGAGTTCGCGCTGCCCATCGGCATCCTCGCCGGTATGCTGGTGTTCGTCCCTTATCTGGGCATGATTATCGGCCTGTCGCTCGCGACGCTGGCGGCAGTGATGCAATTCCCCGGTTTCAGCGTCGTGCTGCTGGTGTGGGCGGTGTTCGGCGCGGGGCAGTTGCTTGAAGGGATGGCGATCACCCCGTGGCTGGTAGGTGACCGCATCGGCCTGCATCCGCTGGCGGTGATTTTCGCACTGCTCGCCTTCGGGCAAGTGTTCGGCTTCTTCGGCCTGCTGCTGGCGCTGCCGCTGTCCGCCATCTTGCTGGTCGCGCTGCGCCACGGCAAGGCGTGGTATCTCACCAGCGAGATGTACCGCAAACCATGAAAAAGCCTCTTAAAATTCTTTTTACGGGATGAAACGCAAGGAGCCGCGCAGTGAACGACGAGACATATCGGATAGATAGGCGAGGAGTGAGCGAGCACGCAACGCCGCGATTCGCCCGTAAAACGGATTTGGAGAGGTTTTTTTGAGTCAGTTACTGCTCGACATCGCTCCCGGCTGGCAACCGGCCCTCGACAATTTTGTCGCGGGACGCAACCTCGAATTGCTTTCGGCACTGCGCCATGCGCTGGCGGGCAGCAGCAGCAGCGAGCGAAGTTTCTACCTGTGGGGCGAAGCCGGCAGCGGCAAGAGCCATCTGCTGCAAGCCTGCGTGCGCGCCGCATTGAATACGCAGCGCGGCGCAGTCTATGCGCAGGGCAGCGTGCCGCAGTTCGCCGAGGTGGTGGCGGTGGACGATGTCGAGCGCCTCGACGATGCCGCGCAAATCGGGTTGTTCGATCTCTACAACCGGATGCGCGACAGCGGCGGCATGCTGCTGGCCAGCGGCACGCAATCGCCGCTGCATCTGATACTGCGCGACGACCTGCGCACCCGCCTGGGGTGGGGTCTGGTATATCAGGTGCATGGGTTGAGCGACGAAGAAAAAGCCCAGGCACTGGCGCAGCATGCGCACATGCGCGGCTTCGCGCTGCCGCCGGAAGTCACGCAATATTTATTGCGCCACGGGCGCCGCGACCTGCCCAGCCTGATGGCGACGCTGGACGCGCTGGACGAACATACGCTGCGCCTGCATCGCGCGCCGTCGGTGCCATTGCTCAAAGAGGTTTTGCAGCAACAAATTTCCGCGTCCGCCGCCTCGGTTTCTGCAAATCAGGATCGGCACTCAGAGTAGGAAAAAACTGGTAGCATAAAGCCTGACCATTGGAAGACGAAAAACCAGTGGAAGGCCACATCATTAAAATCTGTACTCATTCATGAGGATGCAATGAATAACACCCAAACCAAAACCATAGCGATTTTTGCAACACTGGCCGTGCTGATGGCCGCTACCCGTTTTAATCATTTCGGTTCGGCAATTTCTTTGCCCGATGCCTCACTTGCAATATTCTTTCTGGGTGGTTTATACCTGGCACGGCTTGCACGCGCGTCTATAGCCGCCTTCATCGTGCTGATTCTTGAGGCGGGTTTGGTCGATTACTATGCGACTTCCATTCAAGGCGTCAGCGACTGGTGCATGACACCCGCCTATTGGTTCCTCATTCCGACCTATGGCAGCCTGTGGCTGGTTGGGCGCTGGTTTGCGCTACGGCACGCCTTGGAAGGCAGGGGGCTGGCTGGGTTAGCCTTGACTGCATGGGCAGCGTGCAGCTTCGCCTTCATGTTTTCCAACGCCGCCTTTTATTTGTTTTCCGAGTATTTTGCCGCTATGAGCGCTGTTGAATACGCATCACGCGTCACTCAGTACTATGGTTCGTATGTTACGGCAGCCTTGCTTTATATCGCCTGTGCTGTCGGCATACAGATGATATTCGGGATCATAGGCAAACAGAAGGCGCATCCGCAGACTGATGAAGCCTGAGCGCCATTTGTAAACCGGGATAATTCATTGGGGCTGAAACGCCGTTGCCGGAGCGGCTCCCAGCCGCAATGCGCACGCATAACCAGCGACTTTGTTATTATTTTCTGGCGGCCTGTGTTTGCATAAGTTTATATGCTCGAGTTTTCGAAAATTAAACCCGCAATCGACAGAAGATTGACGCGGCCATGGCAAAAGCCTAAATTGTGCAACCCAACACAACCATTTAGGAGATAAACATGGCTGTACTCGTCGGCAAGTCCGCTCCCGATTTCAACGCCGTTGCTGTGATGGGCAACAACGAAATGAACGAGAGTTTCAATCTGAAAAAATATACCGCCGGCAAATATGCAGTGATATTTTTCTATCCGCTGGATTTTACTTTTGTCTGTCCTTCCGAGCTTATTGCTTTCGACCATAGGCTGGACGAATTCAAGAAGCGCAATGTCGAAGTGATTGGCGTTTCGATCGATTCGCATTTTACCCATCTGGCCTGGAAGAATACCCCCGTTGAAAAGGGCGGCATCGGGCAGGTGCGCTACCCGCTGGTGGCAGACATCAAACACGAAATCTGCAAGGCCTACGATGTGGAGTTTGACGCGGCCGGTGTGGCGTTCCGTGGTTCGTTCCTGATCGACCGCGCGGGTGTGGTGCGTCATCAGGTGGTGAATGATCTGCCGCTGGGACGCAACATCGACGAAATGCTGCGCATGGTGGATGCGCTGCAATTCACCGAAGAGCACGGCGAAGTCTGCCCGGCCGGCTGGAGCAAGGGCAAGGCGGGCATGAATGCCTCAACCGAAGGTGTGGCGAAGTATCTGGCTGCGCACGCCAAAGAACTGTAATCCGTTTTACTTGCGCTTGGCGAGCCTCCGTTCTTGTAGTCGCGGGGAGTTCGCCAATCTTTTTGGCGGTTTCCAGAAGGAGATTGTATGCACCAACTGCTGATCGATCTGGTGGAAATGGCCGTGCCGTGGATCGAGATGCTCGGCATAGCTGTAGTGCTGTGGGGGGCGATTGAAGGGCTGATCGGGTTGCTGCTGCGCATCAAGTCGGCGCTGGTTCGAGAAGCGCAGCCGGTTCCTGTCAGTCATATACGCGTTGCGATTGGCGAGAAAACGGCTTTGGGGCTGGATTTCTTTTTGGCGGGCGACATCATTCAGACCATCATGGTACCCAGTTGGGAGTCGCTCGCAATCCTCGGCGGCATTGTGGTGATTCGTACCATAATTGCGTTCTTTCTCAACAAAGACCTGAGAGAGTTGGCCGGGAAATAACACCCCGTGTCTATACATCCGGCCTTGTGCTGTTTCTGTTTTTGCAGTGCTGCTAGAATCGCCGAAATTTTTCGAAGGAGCGGGTAGTCAATATGCTGATCTGGTTTGTTGTCATATACTTGTTGTTCTCTATCGGCATCGGTCTGTATGCTTCGACACGCGTACATAATTCCAGAGATTTCGTTGTGGCAGGGCGTCACCTGCCGCTGCCCATCGTCACCGCGACAGTGTTTGCCACCTGGTTTGGCGCGGAAACGGTGCTGGGTATTTCCGCAACATTTGTGAAAGAGGGTTTGGGCGGTGTGGTGGCCGATCCGTTCGGCGCCAGCATGTGCCTGATTATCGCCGGCCTGTTTTTTGCGCCGCTGTTGTATCGCATGAATCTGCTCACCATCGGCGACTATTACCGGGCGCGTTATGGTCGCAATGTGGAATTGATCATGACGGTGTGCATCATGATTTCCTACCTCGGTTGGGTGGCGGCGCAAGTAACCGCGCTGGGGCTGGTGTTCAACCTGGTGAGCGGCGGTGTAGTGACGCAGCAAGCCGGCATGATTATCGGCGTGTCCATCGTGCTGGCCTACACTATGTTCGGCGGGATGTGGTCGGTGGCTTTGCTTGATTTCGTGCAAATGACAGTGATCATGGCCGGGATGTTGCTTATTGCCGTGTTGGTCAGCGGCGATGCGGGCGGCGTGAGCAATGTGGTCAGCCATGCACAGGCTTCCGGCAAACTGCAACTGTTCCCCAGCGGCGGCCATGAGGTATGGATACCCTTTATCGGCGCGGCACTGACCATGATGCTGGGCTCTATTCCGCAACAGGACGTGTTCCAGCGCATGACCTCGGCGAAGGATGAAAAAACGGCGGTGCGCGGCTCGGTGTTGGGCGGCGTGCTGTATTTTGCCTTTGCCTTCGTGCCGATGTTTCTGGCTTATTCCGCGACGCTGATCGATCCAAAGGTATTCGGCGAGATGATCGAAGCCGATTCGCAGATGGTGCTGCCAAATCTGATTCTGCATCACACCCCGCTGGTCGCACAGGTGTTCTTTTTCGGCGCGCTGTTGTCGGCGATTATGAGCACAGCCTCGGCGACCTTGCTGGCACCCTCGGTGATGTTCACCGAAAACATTCTCAAGCACTTCGCGCTGAAGCACATGAGTGACCAGCAGATGCTGCGCACGATGCGCATCATCATGCTGACCTTCGGCATCTTCGTATTGTGGTTCGCGTTGAATTCGGAGTTGAGCATTTTCAAGATGGTGGAGAATGCCTACAAGATCACGCTGGTTGGCGCATTTGTGCCGCTGGCGTTCGGCTTGTACTGGAAGCGCGCCAACAATCAGGGCGCGCTGCTGTCCATCGCGATGGGATTGATGTCATGGGGGGCGATGGAAATCCTCCAGCCGGACACCTACTGGCCGCCGCAACTGGTCGGGTTGCTGATGAGCGTGGCCGGGATGCTGATCGGTTCCTTGTCTCCGAACATAATGCGCAGCCATCACACCTCGCATTCCAAAACTTAGTATAGTGTCCAAATTAATTACGAAGCACAAAAATCAATCTCGCGCAAAGATGCGAAGAGCGCCAAGAAATGCAAAATATTTCACCCCGTGAAGGATTCTTTGCATTGCTCCTTGATGAGTACGCAAAGCCAATCTGGCTTTTCGATTTTCTTTGCGCTCTTCGCGTCTTCGCGCGAGAAATAGAATGTACCGTTAGCTATGGGTTGCTACACCAGCGCCTGTCATCTTACTGTCACAAATTGTTCATATCCTCGCAATCTCGAATGAAGGAGTGATGATGAGCGCGAAGATTTTGATCGTGGAAGATGAACCGGCGATCCAGGAGTTGCTGGTGTTTAATGTGATGCAGGCGGGATTTCAGGCATTGCGTGCCGAAGATGCGGATAGCGCATGGCGGCAAATACGGGACCATGTGCCGGATTTGATTTTGCTGGATTGGATGCTGCCGGGCACCAGCGGCGTGGCGCTGGCGAAGCAGCTGCGTGCCGATGCGCGCACCAGGGACGTTCCGATTATCATGCTGACCGCGCGTGGTGATGAGCGCGACAAAATATCGGGTTTGGAATCCGGCGCGGACGATTACATGACCAAGCCGTTTTCTCCGCGCGAGCTGATGGCGCGGATACGCGCCGTATTGCGCCGCCATGTTCCGCAGATGCCGGATGAAGTGGTGGTGGCGGGCGGCCTGGAGCTGTCGCCGTCGAAACACCGCGCCAGCGCTAAAGGCTCGATCCTGGAACTGGGGCCGACAGAATTCAGGCTGCTGCATTTTTTTATGACCCATGCCGAACGCGTGCATAGCCGCACACAACTGCTCGATCAAGTGTGGGGCACACAAGTGTTCGTCGAGGAGCGCACGGTAGATGTGCATATTCGCCGTCTGCGTGCCGCATTGGAGCCGGCCGGAATGGATAATCTGATCCAGACCGTGCGCGGTAGCGGTTATCGTTTTTCGGCTGATTGTAACCAGCGGCATGGCTGAAGTTTTATTGCGGCCTATAGCCAGCTAGCGCTTTTGGATTGCATGCTGGAATGGCCGGCAGATTTCTAACACCCTGCCAGTAGTCTTATCAGTCGTTTTATCGAGGAGCGTTGTTTTGCAGGATTTCTTGTTTCGGTTAAGTATCCCTATCGTACTCACCACGCTGTTTGCAATGTTGCTATGGGGCGTATTTTCCGCCACTTTCGCCCTGCTCTTCATGCTGCTCGCTTTGCTGATTGTGATGGCGCGACATGGAAGGCAACTTTACAAGCTGGGGCAATGGCTAAATGACGCCCGGCTAGAAACCATGCCGGAAGCATCCGGTATCTGGGATGAGGTGTTTTCCCGGCTATACAAAATGGTCAAGCAGCATAACCAGACAAAACAGGACCTGGCTGCCGAATTGCATCATATCGAACAAGCTACCGCCGCGTTGCCGGAGGGCGTGGTGATCCTTAACGAAGCGAATCGCATCGAGTGGTTTAACACGCTTGCCCGGCAGCATTTCAATCTTGATATCGAACACGACATTATGCAGGACATCACCTATCTGGTGCGCCAGCCCGAGTTTATTGAATATCTGCATGACGGAGATTTCAGCGAGCCGTTGCTGATGGTTCCGGCGCGCCACGATGAAATGACGCTGTCTATAAAATTCATCCCGTATGGCGATGCGAAACGGCTGATGATCAGCCGGGATATCACGCAGTTTAAACGCATCGAAACCATGCGCCGCGACTTTGTCGCAAATGTTTCGCACGAATTGCGCACGCCATTGACGGTGGTGAACGGTTTCGTTGAAAATTTGCTGGACATGCCCGATCTCAGCGATGAAAGCGCGCGTCGGGCTTTGCAGCTGATGGCAGAGCAGACGCGGCGCATGGACAATCTGGTGGCGGATTTGTTGACCTTGTCACGCCTGGAAAACGAGCAAAGTCCATTGCATGAGGAGCTGGTTGATATGGGTGAGCTGCTCAACGAGGTTTACCAGGACGGGGAATCGCTGAGCGGCGGGCGGCACACGTTGCGCATGGAAATTACAAGTACATCCGACTTGCTTGGAAACCACGATGAGCTGCGCAGCGCATTTGGCAATCTGCTTAGTAATGCCATCCGCTATACGCCGGATCAGGGAGATATCATCTTGCGCTGGTTCGAGCGCGATGGACAATTGGTTTACTCGGTGCAGGACAGCGGCATCGGTATTGCCCCACAGCACATTCCGCGCTTGACTGAGCGTTTCTACCGGGTGGATCGCAGCCGTTCGCGCGAAACGGGAGGGACTGGCCTGGGTCTTGCGATCGTCAAATACATCGCGATGCGTCATCAGGCCAAACTTGAGGTGCTGAGCGAAGAAGGGAAGGGCAGTATTTTTTCTTTGGTGTTTCCGGTCAGAAGGGGGTGAGGATTCGGGATGCGTAGGGCGGGTTAACCAGCGGCTTGCCTGCGTTTTTTGCAGGCTTAGCCGAATGGCTATGCAAAGCCAACCCGCCGTTGTTGCCCGGCATCCGATGGGTTATGGCGGGTGTGACCCGCCCTACGTCCGTTGCATCCCGTATCCCGCATTCTAAAGCAACACCCGCTCTATCCCGCCGTTGTTGGCTTTGGCAACATAGTCCTGCAACCAGTTTTCGCCGAGCAGATGCCTGGCCATCTCGATTACGATGTAGTCAGATGTGGTGCCGCTGTCATCGTTATAGCGCGACAAACCCTGATGGCAAGCCGGGCAGGAAGTGAGTATCTTGACTTTGCCGGCAAAGCCATCGGCACGCAGTGCGTCCGCACCCTTGCGCATTTCTTCTTCCTTGCGGAAACGTACCTGTGTTGCAATATGCGGCAGTGCCACGCCAAAGCTGCCAGCTTCGCCGCAGCAACGATCGTTAAGCGGCACGTCAACCCCCATCAATTCACTTGCCACCTTGAGAGGCTGATAGGTCTTCATCGGCGAGTGGCACGGGTCGTGGTACATAAAGCGTACCCCATCCACGCCCTGGAGTTTGATGCCTTTCTCAAATAAATATTCGTGGATATCGAGCAGGCGGCAGCCGGGGAAAATTTTGTCGAACTGGTATTTCAGCAATTGATCCATGCAGGTGCCGCACGACACGATCACCGTCTTGATGTCGAGATAATTCAGCGTGTTCGCCACGCGATGGAACAGCACGCGGTTGTCGGTGCTGATCTGGTTGGCCTTGTCGGCTTGTCCAGAGGCATTCTGCGGATAACCGCAGCACAGATAGCCGGGCGGCAGCACGGTTATCGCGCCGATTTCGTACAGCATCGCCTGAGTTGCCAGCCCTATCTGGCCGAACAGCCGTTCCGACCCGCAGCCGGGGAAATAAAACACCGCCTCGGAGTCTTCATTCAATTTATGCGGGTTGCGGATGATCGGCACAATGCTGCTGTCCTCGATGTCGAGCAGCGCGCGCGAAGTCTTACTGGGCAGGTCGCCCGGCATCGGCTTGTTGATGAAGTGAATCACCTGCGCGCGGACGAGCGGTAAAACAAGCGGCGCGCCGCCAACGGTGGCAGGCGGGTGTCTGGTCTGCGCCCTGAATAGGCCAAGGCGCCTCGCGACCCGATAGCCGGTACGCTGCGCCTTGTAGCCCAGCTCGATCATCACCTTGCGTATCAGTTTGATGGTGGCCGGGTCAGTCGAGTTGAGGAACAGCATCGAAGCTGCGCTCACCGGATTGAATTTCTTCTTGCCCTGTTTGCGCAGGAAGTTGCGCATGAAAATCGACACGTCGCCGAAATCGATATTCACCGGGCAGGGGTTCTTGCACTTGTGGCATATCGTGCAATGGTCGGCGACGTCGCCGAACTCTGCAAAGTGCCGGATGGAAACGCCGCGCCGCGTCTGCTCCTCGTACAGGAACGCCTCGATCAGCAGCGAGGTCGCGAGTATCTTGTTGCGCGGCGAATACAGCAGGTTGGCGCGCGGCACGTGGGTATTGCACACCGGTTTGCATTTGCCGCAACGCAGACAGTCCTTGATCGAATCCGCGATTTCGCCCAGCTCGCTTTTTTCCAGGATCAGGCTTTCCAGCTCCATCAGGTTGAAGCTGGGCGTGTAGGCGCGTTCCAGATTGCTGCCCTTGAGCAGCTTGCCCCTGTTGAAGCGGCCTTCCGGGTCAATCCGCTGCTTGTAGGCAGCGAATGCGGCGATCTCATGGGGTTCGAGAAAATCGAACTTGGTGATGCCGATGCCGTGCTCGCCGGAAATCACCCCGTCCAGGTCTTTCGCCAGCCGCATGATGCGATCCACCGCAGCATAGGCCTGCTGCAGCATATCGTAATCGTCCGAGTTCACCGGGATGTTGGTATGCACGTTGCCGTCGCCCGCGTGCATATGCAGCGCGATGAACACGCGGCTTTTCAATACGCTCTGGTGTATGGCGTTGCACTGGTCGAGAATGGGCTGGTAAGTGCTGCCGCTGAAAATCTGGCGCAGCGGTTCGCGCACCTCGCGCTTCCAGGAGGCTCGAATGGTGTGGTCTTGGAGAGCCTGGAATACGGAGCTGGTAGCGGGTAGCGGGTAGTCGGAGCCGGTAGCTGGTAGCTGGTAGCTTGTAGCTTGGCTACCAGCTACCAGCAACTCGCTACCGGCTGTATCCAGATTGTCCAGCAGCCACTGCCAGCGCGTGCGCACCTCGGCGAGCACCTGCTGCGCCGCGTGCGGGCGGTTGCCGAGCAGTTCGCTGTCGCCAAGTTGTGCGTCGTCCTGGTAATAGAGCGGCAATTCGCCGGCGAAAAATTCGTCCAGCGCGTCCAGCAGCTTGAGTTTGTTTTTCAGCGACAGCTCGATGTTGATGCGCTCTACGCCGTCGCAATAATCGCCCATGCGCGGCAGCGGGATCACCACGTCCTCGTTGACCTTGAACGCGTTGGTGTGTTTGGCGATCGCGGCAGTGCGCGCGCGGTCCAGCCAGAATTTCTTGCGCGCCTCGGCGGATACCGCGATGAAACCCTCGCCGCTGCGCAGGTTGGCGAGGCGCACGATCTCCGATGCCGCCTGTGCCGCCGCATCCGCGTCATCGCTCACCACATCGGCAATCAGCAACATCTTCGGGCGGGTACCGCGTTTTGCTTTGGTGGCATAGCCCACCGCCTTGAGGTAGCGTTCGTCGAGGTGCTCCAGCCCCGCCAATAGCGCGGACGGGTGCGCATCCAGATAATCCTTGATCTCGACGATGGCGGGGACCGCTTCGTGTACCTGCCCGAAAAATTCCAGGCATACGGTGCGGGTGTGGGCATGGGCGGGGTGCAGGATAAACCGCGCCGAAGTGATGATGCCGTCGCAGCCTTCCTTCTGGATGCCGGGCAGGCCGGACAGGAATTTATCGGTAACATCCTTGCCCAGCCCGGCCTTGCGGAACGCGCTGCCGGGAATGGCGAGGGTTTCCGGTGCGCCATGCGGGGTCTTGCCGTCCTGTTCGAAGCGGCTGATACGAAAAGTTGCGGTGGCGGCATCGTGGATTTTGCCGAGGTTGTGGCCGATGCGCTCGACTTCCATCCACAAGCCATCCGGCGTGACCATGCGCCAGGAAGCAAGGTTGTCCAGCGCGGTGCCCCACAACACCGCCTTCTTGCCGCCCGCGTTCATCGATACGTTGCCGCCGATGCACGACGCATCCGCCGAAGTGGGGTCGACCGCGAACACCAGCTTGTTGCTGTCCGCCGCTTCCATCACGCGTCGCGTCACCACACCCGCTCCGCAATGTATGGTGGCATACGTCTCGCCCAGGCCGGGCAGGACAAGGTGCTCAACTGCTGAAATCCGGTCGAGTTTTTCGGTGTTGATCACCGCAGAAAATTTGTCCAGCGGCACTGCGCCGCCGGTGTAGCCGGTGCCGCCGCCGCGCGGGATGATGGTCAGCTTGAGTTCAATGCAAGCGCGCACCAGAGCGGCGACTTCAGCTTCGGTGTCGGGATGCAGCACCACGAAAGGATATTCCACGCGCCAGTCGGTGGCATCGGTAACATGCGAGACGCGCGCCAGGCCGTCGAACTGGATGTTGTCGCGGCGCGTGACGCGGCTCAATACACGCAGGGAACGTTTGCGCAATTCCAGAGTTTGCTCGAATTCAGCAGCGAATTGATCGACCGCCGCAGCGGCAAGTTCAAGCAGTAGCTTAACTTTAGGGTTGTTCTGGCGGCGTACCTCGATGTCATTCAGGCGGTGATGCAGCGCACCGATCAGCGCCTCCCGGCGCTTGCGGTTGCCGAGCAAATCATCCTGCAAATACGGATTGCGCATCAGCACCCAGATGTCGCCCAGCACCTCATAAAGCATCTGCGCCGAACGTCCGGTGCGGCGCTCCTCGCGCAACGTATTGATGATGTCCCACGCCTCGTCGCCGAGAATGCGCAGCACAATCTCCCGGTCTGAAAACGAGGTGTAGTTATATGGAATTTCGCGCAAACGTGCCGTCATGGTGTTCTCTGGCTCAACGAGGCGCACATTTTACCTTAGAGTCCATTTCAGCAGGGTTCAGAATATGCAACCTGCTGAAATGGACTCTTATGCAGCGCGGCACGCATGCGGATAAAATGCGGGCCTATGGAGCATCCATCTGACAACTTGAACGCACGGGTGTTTTTCGCCCTATGGCCGACTATTGCCGAGAGTGGGGCGTTGGCCGCGTGGCAGGCGCCGCTGAAACATTTATGCGGCGGACGCGCGATGCGCGGCGAAACGTTGCATGCCACGCTGGTGTTTATCGGCGGGATCGAGCAGGCCAGGCTTGAAGCGTTGCAGCTTGCCGCGCAGGAAGTCGGCGCGGAGGGTTTCGATTTGTGTTTTGACGAGGCGCGTTACTGGGGACACAACCATATCGTGTATGCCGCGCCTGATCTCGTGCCGCAACAACTGGCGCAACTGGTCGGCGCGCTGGAACAGCGGCTGACCAGGCATTATTTCAAGTTCGATCGGCGTGAACATAAGCCGCACATCACGCTGCTGCGCAACGCCCGCTGGACCGATGCAGCATTGCCCGCGATGCAGCCGGTATGCTGGCAGATCATGGATTTTGCGCTGGTGCAATCCGCGCATCAGGAAGGACTGGCGGATTATCGTGTGCTGGCTCGTTTCCCATTGGGCTCTTCTGGCGGATAATCACCCCATTAAACAACAGGAATGGATGCATGTTCAATATTTACACGCTGGAAAAGGGACGGCTGGTCAAGATACAACCCGAGGAAATCGCTACGCGCAAGCCGATCTGGGTGGATGTCATCGCGCCTGGCGAAGACGAGCGCGAGTGGGTGTACAAAGCTTTCTCGATCAACCTGCCGCAACCCGAGCATTTGCGCGATATCGAAGCGAGCGCGCGGTTCTACGAGGAGAACGAGGAACTGCATTTGCGTTCGGATTTTCTGCTCGGCAAGGAAAGCGGTTCGCGTAGCGTGATCGTTGCCTTTGTGCTGGCCGAAAACGTGTTGTTCAGCGTGCATGATGAAGATTTGCCGGTGTTTCAGCGCTTTCGCCTGCGTTCGCATGTGCAGCCCGATCTGGTTGCGGATTGCCACGATGTGCTGATCGATTTGTACGGCTCGGATGTGGAATTTTCCGCAGATGCCCTGGAAGAGGCTTACGCCGATCTCGGCGGCACCCGCGGCACGGTACTCAACAATACGCTAAGCGATAAAGATGCAGCCTTGGTGCTGGCGAACATCGCCCATGCGGAGCACCTGAACGGGCGTATCCGCCGCAATCTGATGGATACGCGCCGCGCGGTTTCGTTCCTGATGCGCAGTAAATTGCTCACGCCGGATCAGATGGAGGAGGCGCATCAGATCATGCAGGACATCGATTCGCTGGACGGACACACCGCTTTTTTATTCGACAAGATCAACTTCCTGATGAATACCACCGTCGGTTTCATCAATATCAACCAGAACAAGATTGTGCGCCTGTTCTCGGTGGCATCGGTGGGGTTGCTGCCGCCCACGCTGATCGCGTCGATTTACGGGATGAACTTCAAGCATATCCCGGAGCTGGAATGGGCAAGCGGCTATTTATTTGCATTGATGCTGATGGTTTTATCTGTCGCGCTCCCGTTCTGGGTGTTCAAGCGCAAGGGGTGGCTGAAATAGAGCGTTGCCGGGTGTGGCGCGCCTTGATGCGCTAAAATGAAACAATATGAATCCGGATTTATAGAAGTGCTCCTGAGAATTAGCGGAACAAAATACAGCAATACTTCTTCGATGCACAACGCCGCGCTGAGCGCAATGCTGTGCGTCGCAATTGCCCCAACAGCAAATGCCGGCAGCGAGACGTTTTTACAGTGCGCGCAAAAATTTCCCGACAGCGAGATAGAGCGTCTGAAATGCTACGACCAGGCGGTGGTTTCTGAGCCTGTCATCACACCGTTATTCCCGGAAATCCTCATTCCGGATGAAAATGGTGAGGCAAGTTCAACTCCCGCCATGCCCCATGATACCGTTCCAAGCGGCAGCGCCGGGCGCTCGTACTTTACCAGGGCGTGGAATCTGGATGATTTGTCCAACCTTGACCCGAGCAAGCTGGGGCGGCTGCAACCGCATCGGCAAAATTATCTGATCGCGAGGAGGACCAACAGGCCCAACACCCGCCCCAGTTCGCCGCTCGCCGACCATAACACGCTTACGCCAAATGACCAGTATGCGGGTGAGACCAAGTTTCAATTGAGTTTCAAGTCAGATATCGGCAGCCAGCAGCAAATCAATTTTCTGGGCATCAAAACTTTTCGCATGTGGGTGGCGTACTCGCAGCAATCCAACTGGCAGATATTCAATACCCGAAACTCTTCACCGTTCCGCGAAACGAATTATGAACCGGAGTTGATCGCAACCCTGGGCACAGGCAACGCGTCCGGATTGAAACTCGTCAATCTCGGCTGGCTGCACCAATCGAATGGCCGCCCCCTTCCGGAATCGCGCAGCTGGAACCGGCTTTATCTGCAAGGAGGCTGGGAATGGAACAACACCACGTCCTTTCTGGCGCGCGGCTGGAGGCGAATTTCCGAGAATCCGGCAAAAGACGATAATCCGGATATTTCCGGTTATGTCGGGAGAGCCGATCTTGTGGCACGCTGGGAGCCCATGGATAAATCACAGGCAGTGGCCATTTTGCTGCGCAACAATTTGAGCGGCAAGCAAAACCGCAGCTTCGTTCAGATAGATTGGGCGACACCGGCAAAATTCGGCAATGCTGCGCGCGTACACGTGCAGATCACTTCCGGTTATGGCGAGAGCCTGATCGACTATAACTACCGTCAAACGACACTCGGGTTAGGCTTTTCCTTCCGCGAATGGTAAAGAGCAACTTTGGAGGTGCCCTTTATTTTATTTCTCAATCAATAGTGAAATATTGTAGGGTGCATTCCATGCACCATCACCGTTGGTGCATGGAATGCACCCTACATGGTTATTGCTGTTTTGAAAGATAAATGGAATTAGACCTGTAGCCCGGATGAAGCGAAGCGGAATCCGGGGAGCAGTGGGCGTACGCGAGCGCGCCCCGGATTCCATTGCATTTCATCCGGGCTGCAAAATTTTCTCCGTTTCTCACCTGCATTTGCTTTCGCAAGGGCGGCGAATTAACCTATCGTCAATATGATTTTTCCTGTCACACCGCCCCGTTCGATAAGGCGGTGGGCTTCGCCCGCCTTCTCCAGCGGTAGCGCATACGAAACCAGTACCCCGAGTTCGCCTGCCTCGACGAGTTGCGCGCCTTGTTCGAGGATCTTGCGCTGGCGGATGCGTTCGTCGTGAAGCTTCATCAGTTGCGGGGTAAGCATCAGTTCATAGCACAGCGACAGGTTGCGCAGCCTCGCCAGCTGCACGTCTTCGATGGCAAGCGGGGTGGCGAGCAGGCTGACTATTTTTCCGCCGATATGTGCGGCATTCAATGAACGCTTGAAAACCTCGCCGCCCACCGTGTCGAGCACCACGTCAACACCTTTCCCGCCCGCCCATTCCACGACGTCCTGCACGAATTCCTCCTCCTTGTAGCGGATGATTTTCTCCGCCTCGAGTCCTTGTGCCAGCCCTTCCTTCTTGTCGTCGCTGACCGTGACGGCAACGCGTGCGCCCAGATGCCGGGCAAGTTGCACCGCAATATGCCCCACGCCGCCGGCGCCACCATGAATCAGGATGGTTTGCCCGGCCTGCAAATTGGCGCGCTCGATCAGGGCTTCCCATGCCGCAATCAGCACCAGCGGCATGGCAGCGCTGTCCTGCAAACCCAGGTTGGCCGGGCTTGCGGCGCAGTACTCTTCATGCACCGTAGTGTATTCGGCGTAGCACCCCGGCTCGTCGCCAATGCCGCCATTGCAGAAAAATACCGCGTCACCCTCCTTGAAGCGGGTCACCGCGCTGCCGGCTCTTTCCACGATCCCGGCGCCGTCGCAGCCGAGTATCGCGGGCAGCTTGTCGGGATAATAAATTGGCTTGGCGCGCAGTTTGGTATCGATCGGATTCACCCCGGCAGCCGTGAGTTTTACGCGCAGATGGTACGGCGAGGGCAGTTCGGGTTTCTCAATGTTGAACATGGCCAGCACATCGGGGCTGCCTGCGGTGGTCATCAGAATGGCTTTCATCAATATCACTCCGGGTTAATCATTCCTGTTTGTGCTGGAATGACCATATTTTTGTTGTGTCCGTTGGCTGCGAACGTTCGAAGGGCTAATTCTTTGGTGAAGCCGCCGCCTGCGACCCTTTCCGCACCGGAGGGCTGCGCCCCACCGTGCCAGCGCCCCACCATGCCGAGGTCGCTATGTTAAACTGCACGCCATATTTGCGCATCTTTTCGACGGGATAGTCTATGTCTGGAAATACCTTCGGCACGTTGTTCACGGTGACTTCGTTCGGTGAATCGCACGGCGCGGCGATCGGCTGCATAGTGGACGGCTGCCCGCCGGGGCTGGCGCTAGGCGAGGCCGACATCCAGCATGATCTCGACCGGCGCAAGCCAGGCACATCGCGCCACGTCACCCAGCGGCGCGAATCGGACACCGTGGAAATCCTCTCGGGCGTGTTCGAGGGCAAGACCACCGGCACACCGATCGCGCTGCTGATCCGCAACGAAGACCAGCGCAGCAAGGATTACGGCAGCATCGCCGAAACCTTCCGCCCCGGCCACGCCGACTACACCTACTGGCAGAAATACGGCATCCGCGACCATCGCGGCGGCGGCCGCGCCTCGGCGCGCGAAACCGCGGGGCGCGTCGCGGCCGGGGCGATCGCCAAGAAGTGGCTGCACGAACGCTACGGCGTCACTGTGCGCGGCTACCTGTCTCAACTCGGCGAGATCGCGATTCCGTTCAAGAGCTGGAACGATGTGAACAACAATCCGTTCTTCGCGCCGGATGCCGGCGTGGTGCAGTCGCTGGAAGACTACATGGACGCGCTGCGCAAATCCGGCGATTCCATCGGCGCGAAACTCGCCGTTGTGGCGCACAACGTCCCGGTCGGCTGGGGCGAGCCGGTGTTCGACCGCCTAGATGCCGAGATTGCCTACGCGCTGATGGGCATCAACGCGGTGAAGGCCGTCGAGATCGGCGCGGGCTTCGGCTGCGTCACGCAGAAGGGCAGCGAACACGGCGACGAACTCACGCCGCATGGATTCCTGTCCAACAACGCCGGCGGCATCCTCGGCGGCATCTCCACCGGGCAGGACATCGTCGCGCACTATGCCGTCAAGCCCACCTCCAGTATCCGCATCCCGCGTCGCTCGATCGACAAGGCGGGCAACGCCGCGATGGTTTCCACCGAAGGCCGCCACGACCCCTGCGTCGGCATCCGCGCCACGCCGATTGCCGAAGCGATGCTGGCGCTGGTGCTGATTGACCATGCGCTAAGGCATCGCGGGCAGAATGCGGATGTGGTTTGTGGGACGCCGAAGTTGCGGTAGGCGTTTATGGTGCGCATCTACTATAAAGCTGATGGACTCGACCCTGTAGATTTTGCACACTGCGGCCTTGATCACATGACCGCCGCTCGACTTCTCTTCGATTCCGATCCGAGCCACTTTGATTCAGCGGGTTATCTCGCGCACATTGGTGTTGAGCTGTTGCTCAAGGCTTGGCTATTGCAGGTAAGTGGACAGTTTGATGGCATCCACATCTTGAGCAAGCTCTACAGGCAACTTGAGAGTAAGTGTGGAGCACCCAAACTCAAAGTATCACAGGCCGATATCATGAATGTACTTGATCAGTACGAACAGCTTCGCTATCCAAATCCAAAGCAGCCCACGGAAGTGGGCGATGATGATTGGCCACAAATCGAAGACTTGGTCGGATTCATTTGTCGCGCGATGCCTCAGGAAATTCCTGATGCGCTTGAACGTGTTGCTTCCAACCGAAAGGCAGGCAGAGTTCTCATGCTCAAGAGAATTTAGCGAGCGTAGGATGGGTGGAGCGTAGCGATACCCATCGAAAACCGCCGGGGGTAGCCCGGCAGCTAGTTACCTTTCTTGTCTTGCCAAGAAAGGTAACCCAAAGAAGTCGCCCCCGGTTTGCCGCCGCTGCGCGGTTCCCTGCGTTGCTCGACTGGTCAGGCGGCTGCGGAACTCGCGCTGCGCGCTCAGACAGTCCTCGCCGACACCCCCTGACCAGTCTGCGCTACTCGGCGGCGCACAGGGGAAATTGCAAAGCAGTTTTGTGTGCGCTGCGCGCACGAATTTTTGGGTGGGGCGAGGAGGGCATGCCCTCCTCGCGGGTTTTAGATTTTTGGTTTTGGATTTTGTTTTTTCATCCCCTGTGCGCCGCCTCGATCAGTCGCAAGGAAGCGGAGGTTTAGGCGAGCACTGTTCGAGTCCCGCAGTGGGGCGCGGGGTGTGCGCCCCGCCAGGTCGAGTTGCGCAGCCCCGCTTGCTTGCGGCTGATCGAGGGAACCCGAAGGGCGGCAAACCGGGGTCGCCTTTTCTTTGGCTACTTTATTTTGGCGAAGCAAAAGAAAGTAGCTTGCTGCCGGGCAACCCCCGGCGGTTTTGATGTTGATTGTTGGGTATCGCTGCGCTCCACCCAACCTACGGAATCTATTAACCCGCGTAAGGCGCACACCGTAGGGTGTCAATAAGCGAAGCGCATTGCGCCGTATGAAAATTACTCCATACTACCGTCATGCCTGATTACCGTCGCGCCTGGCATCCGGGCGGCACTTATTTCTTTACTGTTAATCTGCTGCAACGGCAGGGTAATGACCTGCTGACCCGGCATGTGGATTTGCTGCGCGAGGCGGTGGCATCGGTGCGGCAACGGCACCCCTTCATCATTCATGGCTGGGTAGTGCTGCCGGAGCACCTGCATTGCGTAATTGAACTTCCGGCCGATGATGCCGACTTCGCAACCCGATGGCGGTTAATCAAGATAGCGTTTTCCAAGGCATTGCCAAAAACCGAACGGCGTTCCCGCGTTCGCATGGCGCGTAACGAGCGGGGTATTTGGCAGCGCCGTTATTGGGAACATTTGATTCGCGGTGATGAGGATTTTCGTGCGCACATGGATTACGTCCATATCAATCCGCTCAAGCATGGCTTGGTCAAACGGCTGGCAGATTGGCCACATTCGACTTTTCATCGGTTGGTAGAGCAGGGTATTTATCCGGCGGATTGGGCAGGTGGCGATGAAGTTGCGCTTGAATACAAGGATTGACATGCGGCGCAATGCGCTTCGCTTATTGACGCCCTACATCCTTTATTTTTCAATCCGCCGATGCAGTCGAATTGGTGTAGTGTTGTAACCAGGTCAAAACAACAAAGGAAAAACCCATGCAACTCGACGACCGCAGCCTCGACATCATCTTCCGCGAAGCGCACACCCACAGCGTATGGCAGGACAAGCCGGTCAGCGACGCGCTGCTGCACCAGATTTACGACCTGATGAAATGGGCGCCGACCAGCGCCAACAGCTGTCCGGCACGCATCGTGTTCGTGCGCAGCGCGGAGGCGAAGCAGCGTCTGCTGCCGGCGATGGCGCCCGGCAATGTGGAAAAGACCCGCACCGCGCCGGTGACCGCAATAGTTGGCTACGACCTTGAATTCTATGAAAAGCTGCCGAGGCTGTTTCCGCAAGCCGATGCGCGTTCGTGGTACGTTGGCAACCAGCCGCTGATAGCCACGACCGCGTTCCGCAACGGCTCGCTGCAAGGCGCCTATCTGTTGATTGCAGCACGCGCGCTCGGACTCGACGCGGGGCCGATGTCAGGCTTCGACAACGAAAAAGTGGACCAGGAGTTTTTTGCGGGCACCAAAATCAAATCCAACTTCGTGATCAATCTCGGCTATGGCGATAGCAGCAAACTGTTCCCGCGCAATCCGCGCCTGCCGTTCGAGGAAGCGGCGCAAATTTTATAAGCAAGGCGCAGGACGCCATGCCTTCGTTATTTTTCCACGCGCCGATGCAGTACGTAGGGCGGGTCACACCCGCCATGGTTGCACGGCATCCTTTGGATTACGGCGGGTGTAACCCGCCCTACAAGCAAATGGTGGATTACTTATCAACCCGCCGATACAGCCGGAAGTGTTCGTTCTGGTCGTCCTTGCGGCGGCCTTCCCAGATTTTTTTCCAGCGCTTCTTGTCGAACAGCGGCTTGGGTAATCGGTCGCCCTGGATCAGGTACAGATCGCAACGATTTTTTGGATCAGTTTGCGTAATGATATTGCCGAAATAATGCAGCATGGCGCGCTGATTGTCGTCCAACTGTGTGCGCTTGATGCACTGGTGTTGCTGCGGCATGGCATGTTTCAGCGAGGCGACCATGTTGCGGTAGCTCTTGCCGCTGTCCAGCCAGGGCAGCCACAGCGTCATAGCCAGCAGCCAGATCAGCGTGATGCCGGCCGCCCAATTCACCACGGCGCGACGCATCGAGCGGCCGACGCGCCACACCACCACCAGCCACAGCACGGTCGCGGCGATGGCGATGACGAAAGGAGCGGTTTGTACCGATGGCTCGAATCCCGGCTGAAACTCCTTCAGCAACTGCGTGATCTTGGCATTGTTGTTCAGCAGCAAGCCTCCCCAGCCCCACCACAGCATGATGGCGAGCAGCGCGAAAGTCATCAGCCCGAACCAGTCCAGTGCATTGGCCGCGCCGCGTTTCAGCGTGGATAGCGAGGCCGCCGCCAGCAATGCTATCGGCAGCAAAATCGGCATGGCGAACACTTCCTTGATGTTCGGCACGAAGCTGAGTGTGACGAGCATCACCGCCAGGCTGACCAGCGGCAATTGCAAATCGTCGCGTTGCGCCAGCCGCTTGCGCGATTGCCACACGACCCAGACCGCCAGCGGCAGGGCAGGCCATGCCAGCCAGGGCAGGTTCTTCAGATAGTAGAACGATTCCATGCCCGGCCCGTGTTCCGCATAGTCCAGCCAGTTGCCGATGTTGTGTGTCCATGCCCAGTCGGCGAACAACTGCGGGGAGCGCAGATACAGCAGTAACGGCCAGATGGTCAGCCACGGCAAGGCCGACAGGGCTGCAACTGCCAGGCTGAAAAAATAATTTTTGACCCGCCATTTATCGAACAACGCGGGCAACAGCGCGGCTGTCAGCGTGAACATTATCGGCGAGATAAAACCTTTGGACATGAAACCGATGCCGATGCCCGTGCCGATCAGCAAGCCGGCGCGAATGTGGCGCTCCTGGCTCAGGGCAAAGCCGTACAGCATCATCGCAAAACCGGACAGCAGCGCGAGGTCGGTAATCATCTCGTGAGAACGCACCAGCATACCGATGCAGCCGATCAGGATGATAGCCGCCGCCCAGCCGCGATTTTCGCCATACAATTTGCGGCTTGCGAGGCCGATGAACAGCAGCGTCAGTGTGGAGAAGAAGCCGCTGGCAAGCCGCGCGCCGTCATGCAGCGGCAGCAGTGGTGAAAATACTTTGGCGAACAGCGCGGCGGTCCAGTAGAACAGCGGCGGCTTGTCCATAAAGGGCTCGCCCGCGATGGCCGGCACCAGCCAATCGCCGCTTTGCAGAATCGAATAAATCAGCCCGAAACTATACGCCTCATCCGGTTTCCACGGGTCGTGGCCGACCAGTCCGGTGCCCAGCCAGGTCAGGCATAACATTCCAAGCAGCACCGCTTTGGCGGGTGTGATGGGATTGGGGTCGGTGGGTTTTATAAAGTACATGCGTAAAAATCCAGATTTCATCCCAACTGCTGTGTTGTGGGAAAAATTTCTTGCTTGCATATAAGCACATATGCGGCGCTGCAAAATTTCTCCCGCGCCTTGCATTTGGGCAAACTCTGAATTTTTAGAGACATCCCAAGCTGCTCAGGCATTGTCGCCGCAAATAAAAAAGGCAGCAAACGCTGCCTTTTTGATGGAACGGCTGCGCGAAGTTCCGTTACGCTGCTGCCTTGGTGCCGTATTTCTGACGGAACTTGTCGATACGTCCGGCGGTATCCACAATCTTTTGTGTACCGGTGTAGAACGGGTGGCATTCGGAGCAGACTTCGACGTTCAGCGCCGGCTTGCTTATCACAGACTTGGTCTTGAAGCTGTTGCCGCAACTGCACGTCACGGTGAGTTCCTGGTATTTTGGGTGGATATCTGCTTTCATTTTCTTTCCTTGCGAGTAGTTTAGTGCGGCGGGTGTACGCACTCAGGTGTTGCATAAGGGCGCGCATTATCCATAAAAACGGGGGTCTGCGCAAATATTTAACAGCAGCGTTTCACCCCTGTCCATTTTTGCAGCTGTTGGCGCGCGAACCATGCGCTGCGGGATAGCGGCTGGGTGTCGTGATGCGCGGCGGCCTGGTGCGTCAAATAACGCTCGTAGCCATCGTCGCCGCTGAGTTCGCGGATGGCGTGCCAGCAGCGCTGCAACGGGTGCAGGGTGCGTTCCACGGTGTCAATCGGGCGCCCGGCCAAAAGTTCTTCGGTGCCGCTCGACCCTTGGTTGGCTGCAGATTGCCTGCCTTTGGTGCACCATCGTATCAGTCGCGTTGCCATGCTTCCTCCAAGCGGGTGGGGACATGTTCCGTTTCGCACACTGGCGGCACCGGTTTGCCGCGCAGATGACGAAAACAGACGCGCAGCATGTCGCCAACGATCAGCCATAGCAGGACGACAAAGAACAAAACCAGCGCCGCATCGAGTTGCTGGTTGAAAATCAGTTGCGGCGCGACGGCGGCCTTGTCAGGCGGGAGTATGCCTGCGGCAAGTTTGTCGGACATACTGTTTGCGGCGGCGAGAAAGCCGATGCGCGGGTCGCTGCTGGCGAGCTTTTGCCAGGATGCCGTAGTGGTGATGATCACCAGCCAGACCAGCGGCAGGGCGGTTATCCAGGCATATTTGAGTTTGCCGGATTTGACCAGGATGCCGGTTGCCACACACAGCGCGATCGCGGCAAGGATCTGGTTGGATATACCGAACAGCGGCCACAGGATATTCACCCCGCCGTTCGGATCGATCACGCCGATGTACAGGAAGTACCCCCATGCCGCCACCACGATGCCGCTGCTGAGCAGTACCGATGGATACCAGGAGGTGCGCCCCATTGCCGGCCACAGGTTGCCGAGCATGTCCTGCAACATGAAGCGGCCGACGCGCGTGCCGGCGTCCAGCGTGGTGAGGATGAAGATCGCCTCGAACATGATGGCAAAGTGGTACCACAGCGCGAGCATCCCCTGGCCGAAGGCGCTGCCGAAGATGCTGGCCATGCCCACGGCCAGCGAAGGCGCGCCGCCGGTGCGCGCGAACAGTGTGGCTTCGCCCATCTGCTGTGCGAGCAGGTTCATTTGCTCGACCGTGACCGGAAATCCCCAGGCGGAAATCGTCGCGACCGCCTCTGCCGCAGTCTTGCCTACGACACCCGCCGGGGAATTGATCGCGAAATACACACCGGGATCCAGTACGGTAGCCGCGATCATTGCCATGATGGCGACCAGTGATTCGAGCGCCATGCCGCCATAGCCGATCATGCGGATGTCGCGCTCATTGGACAGCAGCTTGGGGGTGGTGCCGGAAGCGATCAGCGAATGGAAGCCGGAAATCGCACCGCAGGCAATGGTGATGAACACAAACGGGAACAGTTTGCCGCCGAAGATCGGCCCGCTGCCGTCCACGAACTGGGTAAGCGCGGGCATCCTGATGTCGGGGCGCAGCCATACGATCGCCAGCGTCAGCAGGATCACCGTGCCGAGCTTGATGAAGGTGGACAGGTAATCGCGCGGGGCAAGCAGCAGCCATACTGGCAGAATCGCGGCAGCGAAGCCGTAGCCGATCACGGCAAAGGCCAGCGGCAAGCCGGGATGATCGAACAGCTCGCGCAAACCGGCTTGTCCGTCCAGCCAGCCGCCGCCCGCCACGGCAAGCAGCAACAGAATCACGCCGAGCGCCGAACCTTCAAGCACCCGGCCGGGGCGCAGCTTGTACATATACAGGCCGACCAGCATCGCTATCGGAATCGTCGCGGACACCGTTGAGGTCGCCCAAGGGCTGTGTTTCATTGCGTTGACCACTACCAGACCGAGCACGGCGATCAGGATGATCATGATCAGGAATGTGGCGATCAGCGCGGCAGCACCGCCGATCGCGCCGAGTTCATCGCGTGCCATCTGCCCCAGGCTTTTTCCATCGCGCCGCATGGAAAAAAACAGCGTCACCATGTCCTGCACGCAACCGCCGAGCACCGCGCCGAACAGTATCCACAGCGTGCCCGGCAAATAGCCGAACTGCGCCGCCAGCGTTGGCCCGACCAGCGGGCCGGGGCCGGCGATCGCGGCGAAGTGATGGCCGAACACGATCCAGCGATGGGTTGGCACATAGTCGCGTCCGTTGGACAGCCGTTCGGCGGGCGTGGCGCGGCTGGGATCTATGCTGAGCACGGTCGCGGCGATCCAGGCCGCATAAAAACGATAGGCGATGGCATAGATGCTCAGTGCAGCGGCGATGAACCACAGGGCATTGATGGTCTCGCCGCGGTGCAGCGCGATGCCGCCGACTGCGGAAGCGCCCAAAAGCGAGACGATCAGCCAAATAAAAATAGTGGTCAGGTTGGTTTTCATAGTCTGTTATGAGTGGCCGAGTAGTTTGTGCGACAATGCTACCGCAAAAAAGAACGTGTTTGCTACGCCATTCATGTCGATCAAAACGGCAATCTTATTTCGTTTCCGGATCAAACGTGCATTTTTTCAGGGCGGGCGCAGCCCGGCCTGCGGATTGTTTTACCTTTGAAATGAAAATGGAATTTCTATTCAGGACGAAAAGTGTTTTTAGATAACCTCAAGCAATTGCTCGCAGCGGACATGGCTGCAGTGGACCAGGTGATACGCACGCGGCTGCACTCGGAAGTGATGCTGATCAATCAGGTCGGCGAATACATCATCAACAGCGGCGGCAAGCGGCTGCGTCCGGCGTTGGTGGTGCTGTCTGCCGAGGCTTTCGGTTATCGGGGCAAACAGCATCACGATCTGGCGGCGGTGGTGGAGTTCATTCATACCGCCACGCTGCTGCACGACGATGTGGTGGACGAATCCGCATTGCGCCGCGGGCGCGAGACGGCCAATGCGCTGTTCGGCAATTCCGCCAGCGTGCTGGTCGGCGACTTCCTGTATTCGCGCGCCTTCCAGATGATGGTCGAAGTGGGCGAGATGCGCGTGATGCAAACGCTGGCCGACGCCACCAACACTATCGCCGAGGGCGAAGTATTGCAACTGCTCAATTGCCGCGATGCGGATGTGGATACCGCCAACTACATGCACGTGATTCATTGCAAGACCGCCAAGCTGTTCGAAGCGGCAATGCGTCTTGGCGCGATCCTGAGCAACGCTTCTGCCACGGATGAAAAGGCCGCAGCCAGGTACGGCATGCACCTCGGCACCGCCTTTCAATTGCTGGACGATGTGCTGGACTACTCCGCCGACGAGCAGCAAACCGGCAAACATCTCGGCGACGACCTCACCGAAGGCAAGCCCACGTTGCCGCTGATTTACGCGATGCAGCACGGCACGCCGGAACAGGCCGCCGTGGTGCGCGGCGCGATCGAACAAGGCGATGTGGGAAAGTTTGCCGAAGTGCTGCAGATTATTCATGACACCGGTGCGCTGGATTTCACCCGGCAGCAAGCCCTGAGCGAAGCGGAGCTGGCGTGCGCCGCCATCGCTGCTCTTGCCGGTTCAAAATACAAGCAAAGTTTGCTAGAATTGGCGCACTTTGCCGCGTCGCGGCAGTTTTAGTAACCCCTCCCGGCCTCCCCTTCTCAGGGGAAGAGATGGCGGTTACCTCTTCTGCTGTTACGGAGAGGAGTTGAAAACGGGGTGTAGCTCAGCCTGGTAGAGTACTGCGTTCGGGACGCAGGAGTCGGAGGTTCGAATCCTCTCACCCCGACCAGATAGCCTCCCTCAAAGTAAATGACCATGTCCGACATATCCGCGAATTCCTTCAGCACGACCTTACCGGACATGCCGCAGGATGCAGCACCGTCCATCACAGACACCCTGCGGCGTCCCCTGCGCGACTTGCGTATTTCGGTCACCGACCGCTGCAATCTGCGCTGCACCTACTGTATGCCGCGCGCAGCCTTCGACAAGGATCACGCCTTCCTGCCGCGCTCCGGGCTGCTCAGCTTTGAAGAAATCGAGCGGCTGGCCAAATTGTTTATCCAATTGGGTGTGAAGAAGATACGCCTGACCGGCGGCGAACCGTTATTGCGCCGCGGCATCGAGCAACTCGTCGAAATGCTCGCCGGGCTGCGCACCACACAAGGCCAGCCCGTCGAGATCGCGATGACCACCAATGGCGTGCTGCTCGCCGAAAAAGCGCAAGCGCTCAAGGACGCCGGCCTGTCGCGCATCACCGTCAGCCTGGACGGATTGACCGAAGCAACCTTCCGGCGCATCAGCGGCGCGGATGTGCCGCCCCAGACCGTGCTGGAAGGCATTGCCGCAGCGCAGCGCGCCGGGTTCGCACCGATCAAGGTCAACATGGTGGTCCAGCGCGGCGTGAACGACCACGAAATCATGCCGATGGCCGAACACTTCCGGGCCGAACATTTGCATACGGGCGGCATCGTGCTGCGCTTCATCGAATACATGGATGTGGGCAGCAGCAACGGTTGGCGTATCGACGAAGTGGTCACCGCACGGCAGATACTGGAACAGATCGGCAGTCATCACCCTATCCACCCGATCGATCCCGATTACCCGGGAGAGGTGGCGGAACGCTGGCGCTATGAGGACGGCAGCGGCGAGATCGGCGTGATCGCCGCTATCACCCGGGCGTTCTGCCACACATGCAGCCGCGCCAGACTCTCCACCGACGGCAAACTCTATACCTGCTTGTTCGCCACACGGGGCGCGGATTTGCGCACCCCGTTACGGCAAGGCGCCGCGGATCAGGCATTGACCGGCCTGATCGCCAGTCACTGGCGCCAGCGCGGCGACCGCTATTCGCAGCTGCGCCATGCAGCGGCGGAATCCGCCGACGCCCCGAAAATCGAAATGTCTTATATAGGCGGCTAGTGCGACGGATAAGGGCAGAGAGGTAGCCCGGATGCAGCGTAGCGGAATCCGGGGCTTGGCGGGCGCGGCCGAAATTTCTCCTGCTGCCTTTGCATTCCATCCGGGTTGCAAGTCGCTTTAGAGATTGTTGCAAAAAAACAACACTCATTGCCAAATAAGCGGGGCATAGCTTGCCCTTGTTGAGACGTTATGCATAATGTATTCGTGAATTCTCTAAGTTTTGGGAATTTTCAAAGGATCGCTGGCCTTTACCGGCGAAATAACCGAAAAATTTAATAAGGGGTTTTACATGCAAAAGAAAATTATCGCACTGGCAATCGCTGCTGCTTTCTCTGCGCCGGCATTTGCCGCCGATGTGACACCATATGGCATCGTTGACGCTGCTGTAGCGCGCGTTTCCAACTCCGGTCAGAAGAGTGACCTGCTGGCAGTTTCCGGTGGTTTGTCCGGTTCCCGCGTTGGCATCAAGGCTGTTGAAGAACTGGACGGCGGCATGAAGGCTGTCGTTGTCGTGGAATACGCTCTGGACACTGAGACTTCTTCAACTGTCGGCGCAGCCCGTCAGGAAATGCTGGCGCTGGCTGGCGACTTCGGTACCGTTGCAACCGGCTACCTGCAAACCACCGCCTATGACTTCGCACAGAAGTTCGACCCGGCATTCGGTTCCAGCGTGTCCGCATGGCAGAATATGACCAAGGGCAATGCACAGTTCCTGGTTGGCGCGGTCGCGGGTGCAGCGCGTGCTTCGCGCGCTCTGGCCTACATCTCTCCGAGCATGGGCGGTGTGACCGTTGCGGTTAACTATTCTACGGCTCTGGCCGATACACTGGGTAACTTGGGCATCGCTGAAACTGGTGCTGAGACCAAGGTCACCGCGACATTGCTGTCCGTTACCTACGCCGGCGGCCCGCTGACCGTTGGTGGTGTGTATGCCAAGACCACCAATCCTTCTGCTTCGAGCGCATCCGACGAGAAAGAAATGGCCCTGGGCGCTTCTTATGACCTCGGCGTTGCCAAGCTGATGGGTACCTTCCAGACTACGAAGAATAGCTCGGTCGCCACTGCTACTGCTGGTAACGCCAACAAGATCATGACCTTCAGCGGCGTGATCCCGGTCGGTCCTGGCGCCATCGCACTTAGCTATGCCAAGGCAACCATCGGTACCGCAGCTGCCGGCGCTGATGGCAATGGCTCGGGCTTGACCGTAGCGTATCTGCAAGGACTGTCCAAGACTGTTACGGCCTATGGCGCCTTGTCCAGGGTGAGCAACGGTGCCAACACCAATGCATTCAGCGTGTTTAACGGCGGCGTAGCTGGCGGCACCTCTACAGCAGGTGCGAGTTCCACCCTGATCGCTGTGGGTCTGAAGAAAGTGTTCTAATCTGGCTTAATCGTCAAACCGGAACTGAAACGGCCACCTTAGTGTGGCCGTTTTTTTGCGCCTGAATTTTTGCGCACCATCTTCAAGCCGGCCACAAAAGCATTGTCTCGGCTGTTGCGATGCTGAATAATCAGCGCTCATTTTAAATCGTGGTTTCCCCGCATGAACGATCAACAATTGCTGCGCTACGGACGCCACATCCTGCTGAATGAGATCGGCATCGAGGGGCAGCAACGCCTGCTTGATGCCAAAGTGCTGATCATCGGCCTCGGCGGGCTCGGTTCGCCCGCCGCGCTGTACCTGGCCGCCAGCGGCGTCGGCCAGCTGACCCTGTGCGACCACGATACGGTGGACTTCAGCAACCTGCAACGCCAGATCATCCACCGTACCTCATCGGTCGGCCAGTCCAAGGTTGCATCGGCGCAGACAGTGTTGCGCGACATCAATCCCGAAGTCCAGTGCATCGCGCTGCCTGTGCGCGCCGATGAAGCTCAGCTGCTTGACCCGATCTCGCAAACCGATGTGGTGCTGGATTGCAGCGACAACTTCGCGACGCGTTATGCCGTCAACCGCGCCTGTCTGGCGCAGCGCAAACCGTTGGTCTCGGGCGCGGCGATTCAATTCGACGGGCAGGTTTCGGTATTCGACTTTCGCCGCCCAGACGCATCTCGCCTGGAAGAATCGCCCTGCTACAACTGCCTGTTTCCCGAAGACAGCCAGGCCGCCGAGTTGCGCTGCGCAACCACCGGCGTGTTCGCCCCGCTGGTAGGCATCATCGGTTCGTTGCAGGCGGCGGAAGCGCTCAAGTTGTTGATGGGCATAGAACGCGGCCTGAGCGGCAAGCTGCTGACGGTCAACGCGCTGGACATGAATATCATGCGCAGCAACTTGAGCAAAGACCCCGCTTGCCGCGCCTGCGGCGGTATTCCCTCCCCCTTGCAGGGGGAGGGTTAGGGAGGGGGTAGAATTTGAATATGAGCGCAGTCGAAATTTTTACCCCCATCCTGGCCTTCCCCCTGCAAGGGGGAAGGAACTGTGTTGGTAAGTTAATTTTTTAGGGCAGATAGCACATGGACAAATTGACTCATTTTTCCGGCGCGGGCCGGGCGCGCATGGTGGATGTCACGGAAAAACCCGGCACCCGGCGCGATGCAATCGCCAGCGGCATCTTGCGCATGCAGCCCGCGACACTGGAGCGGATCAGGGCCGGGCGGATCGCCAAGGGCGACGTGCTGACGGTTGCCGATGTCGGCGCGGTCATGGCGGCGAAGCGCACCTCCGACATGATTCCGATGTGCCATCCCGTCGCGCTGACCGGCGTGGAGGTCAAGTTCAGCGAGATTATCGAACCGGACGCCAGCGGCTGCGTGGGCATCAAGGTGGTCACGTCGGCCAGCTGTGTCGGGCAGACCGGTGTCGAGATGGAGGCGCTGTGCGCCGCCAGCGTGGCGCTGCTGACCATTTATGACATGTGCAAGGCGATCGACCGGGGAATGCGCATCGAATGCATCCAGCTGGAGGAAAAGCGCGGCGGCAAGAGCGGGGACTGGAAACGCCCTGAATTAACCCGGTAGGGCGGGTCACATCCGCCGTTTTAACATCGATCACCAAATTTAACGGCGGGTTGGCTCTGCATAGCCATTCGGCTAAGCTGGCAAACAACGCCAGCAAGCCGCTGGTTAACCCGCCCTACGCCTGCTCAAATTATAAGGAAGTGAAATGATTAAAGTGTTGTTCTTTGGGCCAGTCGCCGAACGCATCGGCACTAATGCGCTGCAAGCCGAACACCGCCCCGGCATCCGCCTGCAGGATGTGCGCGACGAGTTGGCGGCGCAATACCCGCAGGCGTTCGAGATCGTCTGCTTCGCCGCGGCCAACGGCGAGCATGTCCGCGACCTGTCGCTGCCGCTCGCGGACAACAGCGAGGTGGCTTTCATGGCCAGGTTTTCGGGAGGATAGGATGAAACCGGCAGCAAGGATCCAGCAGGAAGATTTTTCCCAGGACGAGGAAATCAGGGCGTTGCAGGCCAGCTCGAAACGCATGGGTGGCATCGCCACGTTCCTCGGTTGCGCGCGCGATTTTTCGGAAGGCCGCGAGGTCTCGGAAATCAGCTTCGATGCCTACGGCAGCATGGCGCTGTCGGAACTGAACAGGCTGCGCAGCGATGCGATCGAAAAATTCGGTTTGCTGGATGCGCGCATCGTGCATCGCATCGGCACGGTCAAGGGCGGCGAAAACATCGTGTTCATCGCGGCAGGGGCGGAGCACCGCGTCGCCGCGCTGGAAGCCTGCCGCTGGATGATAGACGAGCTGAAACGGCGCGTGCCGATCTGGAAAAAAGAGATCACGCCCCAAGGCGATTCATGGGTGACGCCGCATACATGAGTCCGCCCGTATTCATCTTCGTTGGCCATTCCGGTTCCGGCAAGACTACGCTGGTTGAGAAATTACTGCGCGAATTGAGCGGCAGGGGACTGCGCGTGGCGACCATCAAACATGCGCATCACAAGGTGGTGCTGGACACCCCCGGCAAGGACAGTTTCCGCTACAAAGAGGCCGGCGCGGTGATGAGCATGCTGGTCACGTCCAACGAGTTGCAACTGGTCGCCGACGCGGTCGACCGGCGCGAGCCAGAACAGCTGGCGCAACGCTTTCTCGGCGAGGCCGACCTGGTGCTGGCGGAGGGGTTTTCCCACTGCGCCGGTGCGAAGATCGAAGTGCTGCGCCGCGAGTGTGCCAAGCCGCCGCGCTGCACGATCGAGGACGGCCTGATCGCCATCGTCACCGACATGGACGAGGTCTATCCGCAGTTGCCGCATTTCGGGCTGGAAGACGTCGCCGGTATTGCCCAGTTCTTGCTCGACCAAAAATGATTACAGATTGCACCGCGATCATCATGGCGGGCGGCGACTCGCGCCGCATGGGAACGGCTAAAGCGAGCCTGCTGCTTGACGGGCAGACGCTGCTGCAAAGCGTGGCTGCAACCATGCAACAGCTGTTCCCGAAGGTGATCGTCAGCGTGCGCCAGCCGCGCGCCGGTATCGACTTGCCGCAGATCTGCGACGAACAACCCGATGGCGGCCCGCTGGCCGGGCTGGTCGCCAGCCTGGGACAGATCGCCACGCCGTGGGCGTTCGTCGTGGCCTGCGACATGCCGTTCGTCGTGCCGGAAGTGGTCGAGCTGCTTGCCGGGTATCGCTCCCGGCATCAGGCGGTCGTGCCCGTCGTGCATGGACATCCGCAGCCGCTGGCGGCCTTCTATGCGACCAGTTGCCTTGCGCCGCTGCGCGCAAGCCTGGCGGCACAACAATATAGTTTGCGCAACGTTTTGAAACAGCTGGATGTGCGCTATGTGGACGAAGCCGAAATGCTGGAGGCCGATCCGCAGCTGCGCAGTTTTTTCGACCTGGATACGCCGCAGGATGTGGCGCAGGCGATGAATCATGTGTAGGAGCGCAATTTATTGCGCGATAAACCTTCAATCGCGCGATAAATCGCGCTCCTACATCACGAAATTTATGGATGAGTGAGGTGTAGGAACAATGGAACATTTGCAGGTAAGCGAAGCGCAGCGCGTCGTGCTCGAATCGGTCACGACATTCAGTGCGGAGCAGGTAAAACTCGAACAATCGCTGGGCCGCGTGCTGGCCGAGGAGGTGTGCGCCAACCGTGACCTGCCGCCTTGCGACATCTCGGCAATGGACGGCTACGCGTTGCGCAGCGCCGATCTGGCCGGCATTCCCGCTACGCTAAAAATCATCGAAGACATCAAGGCCGGCGATATGCCGTCCAAAACGCTGGCGCCCGGCCAGTGCGCGCGCATCATGACCGGCGCGCCGATGCCGCAGGGCTCCGATGCGGTGATCCGGGTCGAGGATACCGAAGAGGTGTCGGCGGAAGCCCTCTCTCCTAACTCTCTCCCGCAAGCGGGCGAGAGGGGTGAGGCCTCGCTACGCGAGTTCATTGTTGACGCGGTGCAGATCAATCAGGCGGTCCAGCCGGGCAACGACATTCGGCGGCTCGGCGAAAATATGTTCAACGGCGAGGTGGTGCTGACTCCCGGCACGGAAATTACCCCGGGCGTGATCGGCGTGCTGGCGACAGTGAAGCGCGCGCAGGTGCAGGTGTACCGGCGGCCGAGCGTGGCGATCCTGTCCACCGGCAACGAACTGGAAGGCCTCGACGAGCCCGTCGATCCGGACAAGATACCCGATGCCAACAGCTACGCGCTGATGGCGCAGGTGCAGGCGCTGGGCATCGAGCCGGTGCTGCTCGGCATTGCGCGCGACGACCCAGACGAACTGGCGCGCTATCTGCGGCGCGGCTTGGAATACGACGTGCTGCTGGTTTCCGGCGGCACCTCGGTCGGCGTGCACGATTACGTCCGCCCGACCATCGAGGCCTTGGGCGTGCAGATGCTTTTCTGGCGCGTGGCTATGAAGCCGGGGCATCCGGTCGCGTTCGGCAAGGTCGACGAAAAAATCATTTTTGGACTACCCGGCAATCCGGTCTCCAGCATGGTCTGCTTCGAGCAGTTTGTCGCCCCGGCCTTGCGCCGCATGATGGGGCACGCGCGCACTTGCCGCCGCACCATCGAGGCGCGGCTGACGCACAACGTGAAGCACCAGCCCGGGCGCACCGAGTTCATCCGCGTGCTGTTGGCGAAGGAGCAGGGCGGTTACACGGCAACTTCCACCGGCGCGCAGGGCAGCGGCATGCTGCTGTCCATGGCCAGAGCGGATGGATTGGCAGTCGTGCCGGCCGACTGCAACGGCTTGACGGCGGGCAGCCAAGTGATGGTGCAGTTGCTCGACGGTACGGTTTTTCAGGATGACGCGGGTTTCCGCGGGTTTCAAGGAGTGATCTTGTAGGCCGGGCTTAGTCCGACACTGGCGAGTTGCCGGACTGAAGTCCGACCTACAATATGTTCCTTCCCCCTCGCAGGGGGAAGGCTAGGATGGGGGTAGAACATTGGAAGTGCAAAGTTTCTACCCCCTCCCCAACCCTCCTCCTGCAAGGGGGAGGGAGTGGTAAAGTGGCCGAAATAAAAATCCAAATAACGAATACAGGTTTTAAGGAATAGCATGAGCATCGCACGCATCGGTATTCTCACCATTTCCGACCGCGCCAGCCGAGGCGAATACGAAGACAAGGGCGGCCCGGCCATCCATGCTTGGTTCACGCGCGTGCTGACCTCGCCGTGGGAGGCGGTGGCGAAAGTGATTCCCGACGAACAGCCGGAGATCGAAGCCGCATTGCGCCAGCTAAGCGATGTGGAGAACTGCTGCCTGATCATCACCACTGGTGGCACCGGCCCGGCGTTGCGCGACGTCACGCCGGAAGCCACCGAGGCGGTATGCGAAAAGATGATGCCGGGCTTCGGCGAGCTGATGCGCACCGCTTCGCAGAAATTCGTGGCGACTGCGATATTGTCAAGGCAAACCGCCGGGATACGCGGCAAGAGCCTGATCGTCAACCTGCCCGGCAAGCCTTCCGCGATCGACGACTGCCTGAACGCCGTTTTCCCCGCCATCCCGTACTGCATCGACCTGATAGCAGGCGCGTACCTGGAATCCGATCCGGATCAATGCAAGGCATTCCGTCCGGCGCACGCCAAAACAAAGTAAATGACTGACCTAAGGGTTCATAAATTCACATATTCGCCAGATGTAATCATGGCGATGGACGGCGATCGACGGAGCGCTTTTCTGCTTCTTGGTTTGTTCCTGAACGAAGCCAATTGGCTTCAAAAGCTGCTTATCATGGGAATGCCAGATGAAAGGCACGATCTAGAACCAGAATTGCAGAGCAACCTTTCCCTCGCAATTCTGCTGATTAAATTATTGGCCGGGAAGATTCATGCAGGAGGCGAGAGGCTTAGGGATAAGCCCCTTGTTGATCTTCTATCCGCTCTGAAACTGTCCGATCGTGGACGACATCTTGAAAGTCAATTAGCAGTTGCTCTTCAGAAGGATTCAACAATCCATCTCATTCGCAAGAGCAATGCTTTCCACTACCCTAGGCACCTCAAGCTGGTTGATCCAATTCCTCAGCAGGAAGAAATCGCGTTGTATCTAACGCCATTTTCCGGTGATACGCTCTTGTTTCTCTCTGACATAGCTGCGGTAGAAGCGCTGGTTTCAGCGACAGGCATGGATCCTCAGGAGTGGAACACATCATTCAGCAAGTTATTAGATGAGGTAATCAAGGTGGCTGGGCTATATACGGAGTTTCTGGGAGAAGCGCTTCAAGCCTTAATGGATGAGATACCCAAAAAACCAGAGCAACAAGAACTGCTGATACCGGATGCAAGACCTCTGGATGCTGTTCGGCCAAAATTCTTCGCTTTTCCCGCGAGCAGTCAGTCGGAAGAATAATTGCAGGTTGTAAGCTGACATTCAAACAAGAAAACAACATCGCCTACTTCACGGACACCCTAATCTAGATGCGCATAGTTAGCCGGTTTGCAGCGAGGATACTCATTTTCGTCTGCCTGTTTGTCGCGGGACAAACAGCGCACGCGGGCGAGAAAATTACCATCGCCGCCGCTGCCGATCTCAAGTTTGCGCTGGACGAGATCGTCGTGCTGTTCAGCAGGGCGCATCCTGCCGACCAAGTGGAAACCATCTACGGTTCGTCAGGCAAATTTCAGACGCAGATCCGGCAGGGCGCGCCTTTCGATCTGTATTTTTCCGCCGACATCGCCTACCCGCGCGCTCTCAAGGCGGAGGGTTTTGCCGCCGAAGTACAACCCTACGCGGTGGGGCGCATCGTGCTGTGGAGTCCGTCGCGCGATGCCGGCAGGATGACGCTCGCCGATCTCGCCGACCCGGCCATCCGCAAGATCGCCATCGCCAACCCGAAGCATGCGCCCTACGGCAAGCGCGCCGAAGAGGCGCTGAAAGCATCAGGCGTGTGGGAGAAGGTGGAAGCCAAACTGGTCTACGGCGAAAACGTCGCGCAGGCCGCGCAGTTTGTCCAGACCGGCAATGCACAAATTGGCATCATCGCGTTGTCGCTGGCGCTCAGCCCGGAACTGGCGAAGCAGGGAGGATATGCGCTGATCCCCGACAAGCTGCACCAGCCGCTGGAGCAGGGCTTTATCGTCACGCGTCGCGCCGCTAATAATCCGCTGGCGCAGGCCTTTGCGCGCTTCATGGCGGGACAGGAAGCGCGCGCGGTGATGACGCGTTTCGGGTTTGGGTTGCCGGGCGAGGAGAAATGAAGCCGGGCTGTCCAGTAGAAACTGCACAGTTCCTTCCCCTTTGCAGGGGGAAGGTTAGGATGGCGGCCATGACACGGCGTTGCGAAGCATCCGGGGCGGGAATGGCCGCCTCACACCCGCTCCCGCAATCTGCTGGCTTCGCCAGTAACGTGTCGTGGGATGTGGGGGTAGTACAGCGGGGATACCGAGCCTCTACCCTCTCCCCACAAGGGAGAGGGTATACGCACTTTTTGGGATATTTCAAATAACAGAATGGAATCCGCTTTCTCAACCGCCGATCTGTCCGCGATCTGGCTTACTTTCAAGCTGGCTGCGGTGGTGACTATCATTCTGCTGCTGGTCGGCACGCCGATCGCGTGGTGGCTGGCGCGTACCCGTTCCTGGTGGAAGGGGCCGGTCGGTGCGGTGGTGGCGCTGCCTATCGTGTTGCCGCCGACGGTGATCGGGTTTTACCTGCTGGTGGCGATGGGGCCGTCCGGGCCGATCGGCCAGCTTACGCAATCTCTGGGGATCGGTCTGCTGCCGTTCACTTTTGCCGGGCTGGTGATCGCCTCGGTATTCTATTCACTGCCGTTCGTGGTGCAGCCGCTGCAAAACGCCTTCGAATCTATTCCCGAACGCGCGCTGGAAACCGCCGCGACGCTGCGTGCTTCGGCGCTGGATACCTTTTTCAGCGTGGTGCTGCCGTTGGCCAAACCCGGCTTCCTCACCGCGTCGGTGCTCGGCTTCGCGCATACCGTCGGCGAATTCGGCGTGGTGCTGATGATCGGTGGCAATATTCCGGACAAGACACGCGTAGTGTCGGTGCAGATTTACGACCATGTCGAGGCAATGGAATATGCTTCGGCGCACTGGCTGTCGGCGGGGATGGTGGTGTTCGCATTCGTCGTCCTGCTATTGCTCTACACACTTAATCCGACGGGGCGGCGGCGGTCGTGACACGTTACTGGCGAAGCCAGCCGATTGCGGGAACGGCCGCCCAGCCGCCCATCGCGAATCAATGTGCTGTGCAGTACCGTGGAGGGGCGGCTCAATGATCGAAGCCCGCTTCGATCTCGCCTATCCGGGCTTCGCATTGCACGCGGATTTGCAGTTGCCTGCACGCGGCATCACCGCGCTGTTCGGCCCGTCCGGTTCGGGCAAGACCACTTTGTTGCGCTGCATCGCTGGGCTGGAACGGACAGCCAACGGGTCATTGCAGGTGAAGGATGAGGTGTGGCAGGACGGCGCAAATTTCCTGCCGACTTGTCAGCGCCCGCTGGGTTATGTGTTTCAGGAAGCCAGCCTGTTCCCGCATCTGTCGGTGCGGCGCAATCTGGAATACGGCCTGAAGCGTATTCCGCCAGAACAGCGCAAGGTGCAACTTGAGCAGGTGGTGGAATGGCTCGGCCTGAACAAGCTGATCGAACGCGCTAGCCCGGTTGGCCTGTCCGGCGGCGAGCGGCAGCGCGTCGCCATCGCCCGCGCGCTGCTCACCAGCCCGCGCCTGCTGCTGATGGACGAGCCGCTCTCGGCACTGGATGCCGCCAGCAAGCGGGAAATCCTGCCGTATCTGGAGCGGCTGCACAGCAAGCTGGATATCCCGGTGATCTATGTCAGCCACGCGCTGGATGAAGTTGCGCGGCTGGCCGACCATCTGGTGCTGATGGAGCAGGGGCGCATCATCGCCAGCGGCGCGCTCAACGAAATTCTGGCGCGGCTGGATTTGCCCACCGCGCATCTGGACGACGCGGGCGCGGTGATCGAGGCCGCCGTGGCCGTCCATGACGAGAAATATCATCTCACCCGGCTGGATTTTTCCGGCGGCAGCCTGTGGGTGAGCAAGGTGGAGCGCGCTATCGGCAGCATGGCGCGCGCGCGCGTGCTGGCGCGCGACGTGAGCATCGCCACTGCCGCGCCGCAAGGTTCCAGCATCAGCAACATCCTGGCAGTTCGCATCACCGACATTCAGGACGAGGGGCCGGATCGCGTGAATCTGCGCCTGGCCGCCGGTGAAGGGCAGTTACTGCTGTCGCGCATCACCCGCCGTTCGCGCGACCAGCTCGGGCTGATGCCTGGCATGGAAGTATTCGCGCAGGTGAAGAGCGTGGCGTTGATTGCGTAATCTACATAGCAACATAAATCTACTGATGAAACAACTAGCCATCTGACTAAGTTGGCAAACTACGCCAACCAAGTCATTGGTTATGCGCGACTCCGGGGCGGGGTCGGGCGGTGCTCGCGCTTCTCACATACTGCGGTGTATGCTCCGGGCGCTGCGCTGACCAGCGACTTGGCTGGTGCTTTTTGCCAGCTTAGTCGAATGGCCATGCAACGCTCGGCCTCCCCCGCCCCAAAGCCGCTCGCTACGATTTCTGTCGCTATGTATATAATGCGGTTCAATGGTGCAAGGAATGCACTTTACCCTTGCTTGTCGGATTTCGTCACATGGAGTTAATTTAAAATGAGTCGTCTGCTGTTTCTGATCGCCATTGTGATTGTGGTTTACCTGCTGGTCAGGTCTTATCGGAAAAATACTCCCCGGCAAGACAAGCCCGTTGTCGAGAATATGGTGCGTTGCGCACACTGCGGTTTGCATTTGCCCAAGAATGAAAGCGTTCAGGCTGACGGGCAGTTTTTTTGCAGTATCGAACATCGCGATGCTTACCGGAAATAGGCATTGCGGTAAAAGCGGTTTTCCGAGAGGCTTACATTGAGTGTGAACACTGGCGATCATACTGACAAGATTTCCATAGTCGATTTCTGGCGTTCACTGCGCTATTTCAATCTGTACCGGCTGACGCTGGCCAGCCTGTTTGTTTTTCTCGCCGGAGCGTTCGGCACTTCTGCATCGTTGGGCGAACATGACCGGGTAATGTTCTTCGTGGCCAGCCTGATCTATGTGGCAGTGGTAATGCTTTCCTTTATACCGCTCCGGCTGCGCTGGCCGCGTTTTGCCTGGCAATTGGCCGTCCAGGTTGGCGGAGACATTGCCGGCCTGTCAGTCCTGTCTCATGCCAGCGGCGGGATACAGAGCAATATTGGGTTGCTGCTGCTGGTTTCGCTGGCGGCAGCCGGAATAATCAGCCGCGGCAAAATCACCTTGCTCTTTGCCGCGTTAGCCAGCATCGCCGCACTGCTGGAACATTCATATGCCGTGCTTTATGACAATGCCGATGTGGCGTTGTTTGTCCAGGTCGGATTGCTGTGCATGTCCTATTTTGCCGTGGCCTGGCTGGCGCACTCACTGGCAAAATATGCCGTGGACAGCCAGGAACTGGCGCAACGCCGGGGACGCGAACTGGTCAACTTGTCCGAGGCGAACCGGCTGGTGATGCGCGATATGCAGGATGGCGTGCTGGTGGTGGATGGGCAGGGCGTGATCATGCAGATGAATCCAGGCGCGGAACGTTTGCTGCGCCATAGCGCTGCATCGGGGAGCTTGCTGGCGGAAAGTTTTCCAATCCTGTTCGGGCAGTATGCGTTGTGGAAGCAAACCGGCAGCGCGAACCGGGGCAGCCTGCAGTTGGATGTTGGGGCGCAAGCCAGACTACGCTTCGTTGCAATCGAACGCAATACCGCACGCGGTACGGTGATATTTCTGGAAGACATGCAGCGTGTGCGTGCCGAGGCACAACAGATCAAGCTGGCCGCACTGGGGCGTTTGACAGCCAATATAGCGCACGAAGTGCGCAACCCGCTGTCGGCAATCAGTTACGCGACAGAGCTGCTGCAAGAGGAGCAGGGCGATGCCAATCAGCAGCGGCTGTTGCAAATCGTGCTGGACAACACGCAGCGCATCAACCGGATCGTGCAAGACGTGATGCAACTGAACCGGCGCGACCGTGCACAGCCTGAGGTGTTTGAGCTGGATGCAATGTTGCGCACTTTTGTGGAAGAGTTTAACTTGGCGGAACGGCTTGAGCCGGATGTCATGGTGTTGGCCGGAGCGCAGGGTGTAGAGGTTTCCTTTGATCGCGGCCACTTGCGCCAGGTACTGTGGAATTTATGCCGCAATGCGCTGCGCTATGGCCGCAAGTTGCCCGGTAGCCTGACATTGGCGATGAGTGCGGCGGATGGGCGTGTGATGCTGGACGTGCAAGATGACGGACCGGGAATCTCCGCAGAACACCAGGGCAAATTGTTCGAGCCGTTCTTCACTACCGCAACCGACGGCACCGGTTTGGGCTTGTATATCGCCAAGGAGTTGTGCGAGGCAAATGACGCGCTGCTGGAATATCATGGCCAAAAAGGACAAACCGGAGAGGGGCTGGCGGGCGCCTGCTTCCGCATAACGTTTGGGGAGCTGCATGGAAATGACTAGGGAACAGAACATGGCGGATAGCTATCGGGCGAACCCCCCCACTGTGCTGCTGGTGGACGATGAGCCGGACATTCTGGAATTGCTGGAACTGACGCTACGCAAGATGGGCTTGGGGGTGGATAAGGCCGGTAATGTGCGCGAGGCGCTGACAAAGCTGGCGGCGCGCCGCTATGACTTGTGCCTGACCGATATGCGGATGCCCGATGGCGATGGCCTGCAAGTGGTGCAGCACATCATGCAAAACAATCTGGATGTGCCGGTGGCGGTGATTACCGCGCATGGCAACATGGAAAATGCCATTACCGCGCTCAAGGCGGGTGCATTCGATTATCTGGCCAAGCCGGTTTCGCTGGATCAGTTGCGCGCTTTGGTGAAATCCGCGTTGAAGCTGCCGCAAGCAGGCCCGTCTGGTGATAAAACGCTGCTCGGCCATTCGCCTGCGATGCAGAAAGTGCGCGACCTGATCAAACGTGTGGCACGCAGCCAGGCGCCGGTTCATATCAGCGGCGAGTCGGGCAGCGGCAAGGAATTGGCGGCACGGCTGATCGTGCAAAGCGGTGCGCGGCATGATCAACCGTTTGTCGCGGTGAACTGCGGGGCAATCCCGGGCAACCTGATGGAAAGCGAATTTTTCGGCTGCAAAAAAGGCGCTTTCACCGGAGCGGACAAGGATCGGGACGGGTTTTTCCAGGCGGCGCACGGCGGGACTTTATTCCTCGATGAGGTGGCCGATCTGCCGCTGGACATGCAGGTCAAGTTATTGCGCGCGATACAGGAGAGGTGCGTGCGCAAAATCGGGGGGAGCGGCGAAGAAGCGGTGGATGTGCGCATCATCAGCGCGACGCACTATGATATGGCCGAATGCGTGCGGCAAAATAAATTCCGCCTGGATCTTTATTACCGCCTGAATGTGATCCCGATCCAGATGCCCTCACTGCGCGAAATGCGTGAAGATATTCCGGAAATCGCACAGCGGATACTGGAGCGTTTGCGCGGCAATGCGGAGGTGCGTTTTTCTAAAGAAGCATTGCATGCGCTGCAAGGCTACAGCTTTCCGGGTAACGTGCGCGAACTGGAAAATATCATCGAAAGGGCATTGGCGCTGTGCCTGGCAGGGGTGATCGAGGAGCAGGATTTATTGATGGCGCCCGTGGAACATAATCAATCCGAGAATGCAGCCCTCGGCAGCAAATACCCGCTGCCGGAATACCTGGATCGTATCGAAAAGCAGGCCTTGCTGGAAGCGCTGGAGCAGACCGGGTTTAATCGCACGGCAGCCGCCAAATTGTTGGGATTGACGTTCCGCACCATGCGTTATCGGATGGAGCGGCTGGGCATCAAAGGCCCAAGCTGTGCGGACGATGCGGATTGATGCGCAAGGGTTGCTGGTTGGCGGCGAATATATTCCGTCGCCGAACTGCGACGACCGGCCCGAAGGCGAAATCGAACTACTGGTGATACACAGCATCAGTTTGCCCCCGGGCGAGTTTGGCGGCGATGGTGTGCAGCGGTTATTTACCAACAATCTGGACGTGACGGCTCATCCTTATTACTCAACCATTTCCGAACTGAAGGTGTCGGCGCACTTCTTTGTGCGCCGCGATGGGCGGATTATCCAGTTTGTTTCCTGCTTGAAGCGCGCATGGCATGCGGGAGAATCCTGCTGGCAAAGCAAATTTCGCTGCAACGATTTTTCCGTTGGCATAGAGCTGGAGGGCAGTGATACCGTGCCGTTTACAGATGCGCAATATGCCGAGCTTAATTGCCTGAGTGTGGCATTGCGTGCAGCCTACCCTGCATGCGGCATCGCCGGGCACAACGATATTGCGCCGCAGCGCAAGACCGACCCCGGTCCGTATTTCGATTGGGTGCGCTACCTGTCGGGTTTGTGCAAGCAATAAATTTTTCTGTTGTCACTTGCAAAATATTTCATTTTTTGCTTGCATTATTTTTGTTAATTACTACAATTAGCCCTGTTGCCGAAAAAAAATACTAGATGTAGTGGTTTTTTGGGTTTTCGGCGTTAACAGAATTTCCAGGAGGGAGGGAGCTAATACATGCAGCATGCCGCTATAGACAGCGTATCAACTCCCCCTATGCTTACTGGCACCTCTTTCTCCTCAGTTTCATCCTTTTCCTCTTTCAGCCCATCCCATCAATACAAAGCAAAAGCCATTCCGCACAGCGCGCTCGGCTTGAATTTCAGCGTGCTCAAGGAATATTCAAGCTTTATTGCCAACCGTCGTTGCCGGCAAATCGGCGTGAATGCATTGTGTCCGGGTGCGATTAATCCATTGCCATGGACGGCAGGAATAGCCAATCTTCGCGATAAAATTTTTTTAACCCGTGTCGCCGATAGCAGATCGGTGGTGCGTTGCTCTGGGGTTTGCGGGGCTTAGGGGAACGGCTTTAGCTCATGCTTGAAGTTTAGCGCGGGTTGAGGGTGCAGGTGCAGTAATCGCAGTTGTTGTATTTTTTAACTTTCATTCTTGCAAGGAGAAATAAAATGGCAGAAAAAAAGAAAGCTAAACCAGCAGCAAAGAAGGTCGCTGCTAAAAAACCGGCAGCCAAAAAAGCGGTAGCGGCGAAGAAGCCAGCAGCAAAGAAGGTCGCTGCTAAAAAGCCGGCAGCCAAAAAAGCGGTAGCGGCGAAGAAGCCAGCAGCAAAGAAGGTCGCTGCTAAAAAGCCGGCAGCCAAAAAAGCGGTAGCGGCGAAGAAGCCAGCAGCAAAGAAGGTCGCTGCTAAAAAACCGGCAGCCAAAAAAGCGGTAGCGGCGAAGAAGCCAGCAGCAAAGAAGGTCGCTGCTAAAAAGCCGGCAGCCAAAAAAGCGGTAGCGGCGAAGAAGCCAGCAGCAAAGAA
>JAUSMR010000116.1 GCA_030645955.1 Gallionella sp.
GTGGAGAAGTTAGTGAACGACATCTTGTAGCTGCCGCCCACTCGGGCATCCAGGTGGTGCACCTTGCAGGTAAAACCGTAGGGCGGCAGCCACTTGGCCATGGCGTCAGCGTCCAGGAACGCCCGGTAGACGCGTTCCGGCATCGCACGGAGCACGCGGTGAAGTCGGATGGTGCCTGTAGGCATGATCAATTCGCCTTTCGATTCGCTATTTGGTGGGGGTTTGCCGCCTGTATTGCCCTGCGCAACGAACGGGCGACGCGGCTGCTAACCGGCCCGGGACCCAAGGTACGCGCCTGGAGGGCAGGCGCCTTGAGAAGGATCAAGCGATTCGGACATGGCTGGAGACCTTTCCATGCACTGGCGCAGTCTTCCCTGTCATTGCGAACGAAGTGTGGCAATCCATGACGGCGCTTTTTCGTTGATGGATCGCTGCCCTTCGTTCGCGATGATGAACCGCTGGACGTTGGACGGTGGACGGGCCGTATGCGGTATTGGGCCAGATTGAGGGGGGAGGGGCTCGCATGGGCCTCTTGCCTTGCGTGAGCCGGAAGATTGGCACTGCGCTGACGCGAACCTTCGAGGTGCGAATTAATATGCAGGGCCAATCGCGTGTGTTCTATGTCGCCAAGCATGAAGATGCGGGGTATATGCTGCACTGCTTTCACAAGACCACAGCCAGGACTGCCAAGGTGGACATTGATTTGGCGGCTAAACGTTACAAGCTGATCGGAGGTTGATTCCATGGTTAAAAAAATGCTTCCCCTCGCTGCCGATGCCGATGCCGATGCTGTGGTGACGCCATCAAGCGGCAATGTGTTTGTCGACCTCGGCTTTGGCCCGGGCGAGGCAGCCGTCATGGGGCTGCGCGCTGACTTGATGGCGCGGTTGCGCGTGTTGGTGCATACAGAAGGATGGACGCAAGCGCAAGCTGCCGAGAGATTCGGCATTGCCCAGTCGCGGGTCAGTGATCTGCTGCGCGGCAAATGGGATAAGTTCAGCCTGGATATGCGCATCACGCTGGCTGCTCGTGCCGGGCGCAAAGTGGAACTTGCGGTAATTTGACCGACGTCTTGACAAACTTCGTTTTTAGACGAAAATTTATCATGTACGAAATCCGCCACTACCTGACTGACGACCAGAAAGACGTTTATCTCGAATGGCTAAAGAAGCAGCGCGACACCAGAGCAAGAATCGCCATTGATCGGCGTGTCAACCGGGTTGAGCTTGGAAATTTTGGGGATCACAAGTTCTGTCGCGATGGCGTTTGGGAGCTTCGCATTGATGTCGGTGCTGGCTACCGTGTGTATTACGCCGTCGCGGGCCAGGAGATCGTATTGCTGTTGTGCGGTGGCGATAAGCGGTTGCAGGATACGGATATAGCCCGCGCTTGTGAATATTGGCAGGATTGGCAAAGGAGAACTCGCAATGAAAGATAGACCTCATGACGAAGCAATGGCTGAGTTGTACCGGGAAGACCCGGCCTACGCAGTCCAGTTGCTCAACAGCATTCTTGAAGACGGTGATCAGAGCGAGCTTTTGGTTGCCCTGCGGCAAATTGCAAAAGCGTTTGGCGGTGTACAGGCCGTTGCAGAGCAGGCGCACCTGAATCCAACACAGCTTTACCGCACCCTCTCCCCCGAAGGAAATCCGGCTTTGAGCAGCTTTTCAGCCATTCTCAAGGCCATGGGCATGCGGCTTGCCATTGAGCCGATGAGCAGCCCGGCTGTACATGCATGAGGACGTGCATGGTTTCTTCAAAGACTGTGAGCAACACCGTTACTTGTTGATCATTAATGTTCTGATTTTTTCGCCAAACGCTTGTAGCAAAGCATTGCTGTTCAATCCATAACGATTCACAGGAAATGGGCATACAACAACCAGGACGTCATCTGCAGTTCGTGTCCATGAAATCTCACGATTGAGTATGTTCTCTTTCGTGAACTTTCCGCCGTCATGGACAAATGCGGCCGTGAAGTCGTTGATCAGGGTCTTCCCAAAGCAAACAATGACTTTCGGTTTGTGTACGGATACCCAATTCCTCGTTTGCGCAAAGCGAACCTGCCTGCACCAAGTCAAGTATTCTTCTTTATTTGTAAATCCCGTGACTCCAATGAAATCAGATTGCCATCTCTGGTGTGCCGTGTCCTTGAACGCGATTGGAAAGAGGTTCATTTTGAAGTAACCGGTGCTCCCCTTCACGAAGGGCCGGTGTTGGCTCACCATTTCTTTATAGTCATCTACTTGGCCGCCTTCCATGGCAGTGATCAATTTCATGGTTTGCTGATTGAAAATGTATGCCAAGTTCTCTGAAGGGTCGTCATAGCCTAAAGGGGGGGTATCGACTTGATTCAGAATGCTTTCACTCAATGCAGCAAGGTCGTGTCCGCCTCCCCACTCAATTCCACATACCCAAGTGCTGCGACTTTCAGGGCTTCCGATATCGCCGCCATCGCACCCGGAAAAACCAGAAGCCCATTTTTGAAATTTATTTTTAATCGTCACTTTAACCGTCCTAGATGTTGACATTTTTTCACTGAAATTGCATCCCCAAACCCCCGCAACCACCAATCCAGCATAGCCGAGTCCACCACCGTCGCCGTAATCTCATAAGCGTCATCCAGCTCCACCACCCGCTGATCGTCAGATAGCGGACACTCCACTACATGAAGCCCGGCCTCTTTCTCGATCCGGAAACTCAAGCGAATCTTCGTGCCGTCGCCATAACCGAAGCGCCCGTCGTCGTCGAATTGTTTGAGGTCGAATTCCTTGGGGCGCTCAAAAGTCAGC
>JAUSMR010000121.1 GCA_030645955.1 Gallionella sp.
GGACGTGGGCAGCGCCCAGCTGCATCCGCGCCTGCGCGAAGACCCGCGTGTGCTGTGCGTCGAAAAGGTCAACGCCCGAAATCTGGTTGCTGCTGATTTGATAGCTGCCTACGCAGATAGCACGGGGGCTGACGGCCAATTTTATCTTGAAGGCGACAAGAGCGAAGGTGCCGAGTTCGCGCCCGAGTTTGACCTGATCGTGGCCGACCTGTCCTTCATCTCGCAAACCCTGGTGTTGCCGGCCATCGTGCCCTTGCTCAAAAGCGGCGGCACGCTGCTGACGCTGGTCAAACCCCAGTTCGAGCTGCAGCCCGGCCAGGTGGGCAAGGGCGGCATCGTGAAAGATGCCAGCTTTTACCCCTTGATCGAGCAGCGCCTGCGCGATGCCTGCGCCGTACTCGACCTGACCGTGACCGCGTGGTTCGACTCGCCGATTGAAGGCGGCGACGGCAACCGCGAGTTTTTCATCTGCGCCCGCAAGTAGGACCCGTCATGACCGCGACCGCCCGCACCCCGCTGAGCATTGAGTTTTTCCCGCCGAAAACCCCCGAGGGGGTAGAAAAGCTGCGCCTGGTACGCCAGCAGTTGTACGCCCTGAAACCCGAGTTTTGCTCGGTCACCTTTGGCGCGGGCGGCTCCACGCAAGAGGGTACTTTCAGTACCGTGCGCGACATTCTGGCCGAGGGCGTGAGCGCTGCCTCGCATTTTTCGTGCATCGGCGCCACCCGCGCCACCGTGCGCGAGCAGCTGGCTACCCTCAAAGCCATGGGTGTGAAGCGTCTGGTGGCCTTGCGCGGCGACCTGCCCAGTGGCTATGGCGCTGGCGGTGAGTTCCAGTTCGCCAGCGATCTGGTGGAATTCATCCGAGCCGAGACCGGTGACGACTTCTACATCGAAGTGGCCGCCTACCCCGAAGTGCATCCCCAAGCCAAGTCGCCAGCGGCGGACCTGCAGGCCTTCGCCGCCAAAGTCAAAGCCGGAGCCAACTCCGCCATCACCCAGTATTTTTACAACGCCGACGCCTACTTCCGCTTTGTGGAAGAGGTCGACGCGCTGGGGCTGAGCATTCCCGTGGTGCCCGGCATCATGCCCATCACCAGCTCGACCCAGCTCATGCGCTTCAGCGATGCCAGCGGCGCTGAGATCCCGCGCTGGATTCGCCTGCGCCTGCAAAGTTTTGGTGACGATGTGGCATCCATCAAGGCCTTTGGCCTGGACGTGGTCACCGACCTGTGTGAACAATTGCGCGCAGGAGGCGCGCCGGGACTGCATTTTTACGCCATGAACCAGAGTGTGGCGACAGTGGAAATATGCAAAAGATTGGGTTTGTGACGGGATGATGGCCACACATCTCGCGTGATTAGTCCAAGTAACGCTGCAATATGTCGGATTAACTTACAGCAAAGCGCGAATACTGGTTTAAGCAAATTTTTTGCAGGCGTCGCGCATGGCTGTAAGTCATTGATTTTCAATGATTTTTTCGACGATGGTTTTGTTCAGGCGCAGTTCGTGCTACGACGCCTTGTCAGGCGAGAGCTTGATTGACGGCTTTTAGTCGATCACATGAAGCATCGCATCAGGTGATTGCTGATGTTGCCGAAGCATGAAACACATAAAAACTCAAAACAAAACGCCATCTTTGAAACACGGGCGGGGCGCTGACCGATTCGACACCCGGTTGCCCGTCGAAATGGGCCGCATTCAAGGCTTGACCCGCAACATCAGCGCAACTGGCATTTATTTTGAAACTGAAACAGCGCCAGAACCGGGTTCGCGCGTGCACTTTTCTGTCGAGGTGCATGTTCATGGGGAAAAGCAAAAGCTGGTTTGCGACGGTGAGGTCGTTCGGGTAGATCACCAAAACGGTATGTTGGGCATTGCCGCCAGGCTCACGGGTTCTTTTTTTTCCGATGCTGCTGAAGTCATTGATATCGAAACCGGTTCTTTGGCTGGAACCCATTAAGATCAACTCGAATTAACGGGTTCGAACATCGATCTATGAAAATATTACTGACGGGCGCGGCGGGCTTCATTGGCATGACCTCGGCGCTACGCTTGCTGGCGCGTGGGGACGAGGTGGTGGGACTGGACAATCTCAACGACTATTACGACGTCACCCTGAAAGAAAACCGCCTCAAGCGCCTGACGCCCCATCCGGGTTTTCGCTTTGTCAAACTGGACGTGGCTGATCGGCCGGGTGTGGCTCAACTCTTTGCCGCTGAAAAATTTGATCGCGTCATTCACCTGGCTGCCCAAGCGGGTGTGCGTTACTCCCTGCAAAATCCGCATGCTTATATCGACAGCAATATTGTGGGTTTTGTGAACATTCTGGAAGGTTGCCGCCACGCAGAAGTACAGCACCTGGTTTATGCCTCAAGTTCCAGTGTCTATGGCGGCAATACCAAAATGCCGTTTTCCGAACACGACAGCGTGGACCATCCCGTCAGTCTGTACGCAGCCACCAAAAAAGCCAACGAACTGATGGCGCATACCTACAGTCATCTGTATGGACTGCCTACCACCGGCTTGCGCTTTTTCACCGTG
>JAUSMR010000127.1 GCA_030645955.1 Gallionella sp.
TGAAGCTTACGCCGCCGATACCGCCGAATGCCTTGAGGCCGAAGATGCCGGCAGCGATGCCGCCCCACGCGCCGCACAGGCCGTGCAGCGGCCAGACGCCCAGCACGTCGTCGATCTTCCAGCGATTCTGCGTCAGCGTGAACATCAGCACAAACACCGCGCCGGCGATGCCGCCGGTGACCAGCGCGCCCAGCGGGTGCATCAGGTCGGACCCGGCGCAGACCGCCACCAGGCCGGCCAGCGGGCCGTTGTGCACGAAGCCCGGATCGTTCTTGCCTATCCACAGCGCAGCCAGCGTGCCGCCCACCATTGCCATCAACGAATTCACCGCGACCAGTCCGCTGATGTTACTGATGGTTTGCGCCGACATCACGTTGAAGCCGAACCAGCCCACCGTGAGTATCCACGCGCCAAGCGCGAGGAACGGGATGCTGGAAGGCGGATGTGCCGAGAGACGTCCTTCCTTGTTGTAGCGGCCCCGCCTGGCGCCAAGCAACAGCACTGCCGCCAACGCTATCCAGCCACCCATCGCATGCACCACCACGGAACCGGCGAAGTCGTGGAACGGCGCGCCAAATACCGCGGCCAGCCATTCCTGCACTCCAAAGCGGCCATTCCAGACTATGCCCTCGAAGAAAGGATAAATAAAGCCGACCAGCACGAAGGTGGCGGCAAGCATCGGGTTGAACCGCGCTCGTTCGGCCACGCCGCCGGAAACGATGGCGGGAATGGCGGCAGCAAAAGTCAGCAGAAAGAAAAATTTGACCAGCTCATAGCCGTTCCTCTGCGCCAGCTCATCCGCATTGCCAAAGAAATTGACGCCATAAGCGATGCTGTAGCCGATGAAAAAATACGCCAGCGTGGAGACCGCGAAGTCGGTAAGAATTTTCACCAGCGCGTTCACCTGGTTTTTTTTGCGCACCGTGCCCAGCTCCAGAAAAGCGAAGCCGGCGTGCATCGCCAACACCATGATGCCGCCGAGCAGAATGAACAGCTTATCGCTGCCCGCTTTCAGGTTTCCCAGATTTTCCATGCCATATCCCTATTGTGAAATCACATCTGAATTTAGTACGCAACTTCTATTCCAGCAATATACCGGGCGTTGATTCATATAGGTTTTGAAATTTCCGGAGCAAAAACATTGCGGATATGCGCGCCAGTTTGGTGCACTTCAGTGCATCACGCGCCATTGTGGTGCAGCGCTGTGCAGTACCCTTATGCGCCCCAGTTAGCCAGTGTTTTTTCCAGCAAGAACAGCCCAACGATGGTTTTGCTTTCATTGATCTTGCCCAGCCGTATCCACTCTATCGCCTCCGGCAAAGACAACTCGAACACCTCCAGAAATTCCCCGTCATCCAGATTGTGCCCCTGATAGGTCAGGCCGCGCGCGATAAAATATTCCATGCGCTCGTCGGTATAACCGATGCACGGCCACACCGTGGTGAGATGCGTCCACTCACTTGCCACATAACCCGTCTCTTCCAGCAGCTCGCGCTGCGCGCACAGCAGGATATCTTCGCCGTGGTCGATCTTCCCGGCGGGCAGCTCGATGAACTCGCGCTGCAGCGCATAGCGAAATTGCCGCTCCATCACCAGATTGCCGTTATCCAGCATCGCCAGCACCGCCACCGCACCCGGGTGCGTGATGTATTCGCGGCTGCTCACCCTGCCATCAGGCAAGCGCACATTATCCTTGCGCACCTGGATAAAATTACCGTCATACATCAGCGCGGTATCCAAGCGGGTTTCTTTCAAATCCATATCTGTTCCTGTCTTTGTAGTGTATGCAATTTGCCCGCCGTTATTTTATCAGCATGGACACATGCCTAAACTTCTTTTCATGCCGTCCGCTTACCGCACGATGCATCATTAATCCGAGCCCTGCCGCCAATGGCGGCACTCGCACCAATAAGCGCAAGCCGGCCATCCTCGACATCCTGCCGCGCCTGCGGGATAATTTCGCGCAACGCGGACTCCGCTCCATCACCTTGAACAGCGCCATGCCATGACCGCACATTTCCACCGCACCTTGATCGACCGCGCTACGCAACCATACCGCTCGGCAGGCCATTTCGCCTGGCACTTCGCCAAAGGGAAGCTGAAGGGAGATCCTGTATTCTTTGGTCTGCTCGAACACGGCCTGATCCCCGACTGTACGCGCCTGATCGACCTGGGTTGCGGGCAAGGTTTGCTCGCTTCCTGGTTACTGGAAGCACGCACTTTATACGAATCCGGTTTGTGGCCTGCACATTGGCCTGCTGCGCCAAAGGTGGAAAACATCTGGGGGCTGGAACTGATGTCCAGGGACGTAGAACGCGCCCGCGCGGCACTCGGCGGCCGCGCGCAATTCGAACTTGGCGACATCCGCACCGCCGACCTCGGCCAGACTGACGCGGCGATAATCCTCGATGTGCTGCATTACATTGACTATGACTCGCAGGAAAACGTGCTGCGCCGGGTGCGCGCCGCACTGCCCACTGGCGGCATATTCATCACCCGCATCGGCGATGCCGCAGGCGGCTTGCCGTTTTATTTCAGCAACTGGGTGGATCACGCGGCATTCTTGCTGCGCGGGCATCGCTCATACAAAGTATATTGCCGCACACTAAGCGAGTGGCTGGACGTATTGAAGCGCAACGGCTTCCAGGTCGCCCCGCTACCGATGCACAAAGGCACACCATTCATCAGCGTGATGCTGGTGGCGAAGGCGGTCTAACCAACAAAGGGAAGCTTAAATTACCGATGACAAAATCAGCCCATCCCGCCCCCATTCATCGCCTCGCACTGCGGGTGCGCGAGCTTGCGCAATTGTTTAACTCGATGGACCCGACGCCGTTCCTGAACAAAGACCTCGATCCGAAAGCAGAGGACTTCATCGAATCATGGGCGACGGGATTTGCGCCGGGTAGCCGCTTCCATATCACCATCCACATCGAGCAGTGGCCGTCAGATGGCGACCCAAGCGAGATGTTGACCGGAGCGATCCACAACCACTTCTCCTACAAAGCCGAACAAACGCGCAACGCCTTGAAACATCTTCTGCAGCAAGGCCGTATGAGCCTTGTCATCGGTATGGTCTTTGTCACGCTGTGTCTGCTCGCGGCCGATGCCATTGAAAAATTCGGCGCCCATACCGGCTCCACCATAGCGCGCGAAAGTCTCACGATCGTCGGTTGGGTTGCCATGTGGCGCCCGCTGCAGATTTTTCTTTACGATTGGTGGCCGCTCCAGCGGCAGATTCGCCTTTACCAGAAGCTGAGCAGTGCTCATATCCAGGTAATTCAGGGCAAATGAGAGCAGAGGGGGAGGAAAAGTATTTTGCCGCCGATCCCTTTGATACCAGCTTAACCCGATCCGTTTAATTCCGCGTAGAGGCGTATGGCAATACGCCTTTTTCGATACGCCAACAAGGGCATATACCATACGCCCCTACGGGGCTTGGAACCAACGGGGTCGCCTTTGGGCTAAATGAACCAAGCCAAACCTGCCGCCTTCCATATGTTCAGACATCAGCTTTTCTTAACCACCTGCATCGCGGTCGCAACCATTCCGGCGATGTCGGCGGCGTTGCCGGGGAGGATCATGGTGTTGCCTTGTTTGGCGATGTTGCCGAAGGCATCGACGAATCTTTCGGCGACTTTGAGGTTGACTGCGACGAGGCCGCCTTCACTTTGGATCGCGTTGGCGACCACTTTGATCGATTCGGCAGTGGCGTTGGCGACCAGCAGCAGGGCTTCAGCCTCGCCTTGAGCATTGTTGATGGCGGCTTGCCGGGTGCCTTCGGATTCGCGAATCGAAGCGGTCATCTTGCCTTCGGCGAGGTTGATCTCTTCCTGCTTCTTTCCTTCCGACTGGGCGATCAGCGCGCGCTTTTCGCGCTCGGCGGTGATTTGTTTCTGCATCGAGGCAAGCACTTGTTGCGGCGGGGTGATGTCCTTGATTTCGTAGCGCAGCACTTTCACGCCCCAGTTCGGGCTGGCTTCGTCGAGCGCGAATACCACGGTGCGGTTGATTGCATCGCGGTCTTCCAGCAATTTGTCCAGATCGCGCTTTCCGCATTCCGAGCGCAGCGCAGTTTGTGCGAGCATGGTGATGGCGGCGAGATAATTCGAGGTGCCATAGCTGGCACGCGCGGCATCGGTGACCTGGTAATACAGCACGCCGTCCACTTGCACCTGGGTGTTGTCGCGCGTGATGCAGACCTGCGGGGCAATGTCTATCGGAAACTCGGTAAGGCGGTGACGATAGGCGACGCGGTCCATGAACGGAATGACGATGTTCAAACCGGGTTCCAGTGACCTGTTGTATTTGCCGAACCGCTCGATTACCCATGCGTTTTGTTGCGGCACGATTTTGATCGACTGAAAAGCCAGAAATACCGCGAATATTCCCAATACAATGATGAATGCGTCCATGCTTTTTCTCCCTGAGTTAAATGGCACCTCTAAAAATCCAGATTTCATCCCAACTGCTGCATTACGTAAACAATTTCTTGCTTACATATCATACATATGCGGCGCAGCGAAATTTTTTCCGCGCCTTGCATTTGGGCGAACTCTGAATTTTTAGAGGCGCCATGAAGTTATTGCGCAGCAATCGGCGCTTGACGGAGTGCCTCTTGCAGGTATTACTCGATGATTAACTGTGAGCCGACGATTTCCTTGATGCGCCATTTCTGCCGGGCTGAATCGGGTGAGGCGTTTTTCGCCAGTTCGGCATCCCACTCGGCGCCGCGATAACTGACCCGGGCATGGCGGTCATCCGACCATTGCACGACATGCACATCCTGTCCGATGTCATAAGCGAGGTTTGCCTGTTCGTGCGGCTTGGTGTGCTGCTGTTTCCAGCGAAAAATCCCTGCCACACTGGCCGAACATAACAATGCCGCAACAGCAGCTTGCCCGCCCCACGCTACGCCGAGGTAAGCCGCCAAACCGGCAGCAGCAAGCCCGGACGCAACCGCCAGCAGATAAAACGTGCCACTGAGCATTTCGGCTATAACCAGCATCACCGCCATCAACCACCATACCCAATATGCTTCCATAAGAATCCCCCTGTTTTTACAGTGTGCGCATCCTGCCATGCCCGGCAAAATTATTCAGCGTGTATTGTATCGGTAAATTGGTTAACCTAATTGCAAGGTGAGGTAGATTCAAATACGGGTTCAGCATCCTTAAACAATTTTTGGCAAATTGCTCCTTGCGTTGGTTTACTTCGCTTTGATTGACAGGAGATGCCAAAAAAAACTACATTAGCTTTATACAAAATTCATCACACACCCGGCAGCTATCGCCACCACAATATCCACTCAGGAGGTTGCATGTCCAACATTGAATCAGTCTTGAATGAAACACGTGTTTTCAGCCCTTCCGATGAATTCGTCAAGCATGCCAATATCTCCGGAATGGCGGGCTATCAGGCTTTGTGCCAAGCGGCAGAACAGGATTACCCCGGTTTTTGGGCCAGGCTGGCGCGCGAGACCCTGCACTGGAAGCAGCCATTCACCAAGGTGCTGGATGAGAGCAACGCGCCATTCATCAAATGGTTCGAGGATGGCGTGTTGAATGTTTCATACAACTGTCTGGATATACACCTCGCCACCCAAGCCGAAAAGACTGCGATCATTTTCGAGGCCGACGATGGCAAGGTGACAAAAATCAATTACCGCGATTTGCACGCACGCGTGTGTCAATTCGCCAACGGCCTGAAGTCGCGCGGTATCAAAAATGGCGACCGCGTCATTATCTATATGCCGATGAGTATCGAGGTGGTGGTCGCCATGCAAGCCTGCGCGCGCATCGGTGCGATTCATTCGGTGGTGTTCGGCGGCTTTTCATCCAAGAGCCTGCATGAGCGCATCACCGATGCGCAGGCCTGCGCGGTGATCACCGCCGATGCGCAAATGCGCGGCGGCAAGGTGATGCCGTTGAAACCGGTGGTGGATGAGGCGCTATCCATGGGCGGTTGCGAGAAGGTGCGCAGTGTCATCGTGTATCGGCGCGCTGCCTGCGAAACCGCATGGAACACGCAGCACAACATCTGGTGGCATGATCTGGTTGCCGGACAAAACACTACCTGCGAACCGGAATGGGTCGGTTCGGAACATCCGCTGTTCATTCTCTACACCTCGGGCTCCACCGGCAAACCCAAGGGTGTGCAGCATTCCAGCGGCGGCTATCTGCTCGGCGTGATGCTGTCGATGCAGTGGGTGTTCGATTACAGGGACAGCGACATTTTCTGGTGTACCGCCGATGTGGGCTGGGTCACGGGACACAGCTATGTGACCTATGGCCCGCTGGCGATGGGCGCAACGCAGGTGGTGTTCGAAGGCATACCGACCTACCCCGATGCCGGGCGTTTCTGGAAAATGATTCAGGACCACAAGGTAACGACTTTCTACACCGCTCCGACGGCAATACGCTCGCTGATTAAACTCGGCGGGGAGCTGCCCAAACAATATGACCTGTCCAGCCTGCGCCTGCTCGGCTCGGTCGGCGAACCGATCAACCCGGAAGCTTGGATGTGGTACTTCAACACCGTTGGACAGGCGCGCTGCCCGATCGTGGATACCTGGTGGCAGACTGAAACCGGTTGCCATATGATCGCGCCGCTGCCCGGCGCAATGCCGCTCAAACCCGGCTCCTGTACCCTGCCTTTGCCCGGCATCATGGCAACCATCGTCGACGAAGCAGGCGACGAAGTACACGATCAGCACGGCGGCTTCCTCGTCATCAAACGCCCGTTTCCATCGCAAATTCGCACCATCTGGGGCAACCCGGAGCGCTACAAAAAAGCCTACTTTCCCGAGGAAATGCGCGGCTATTATCTGGCGGGGGATTCCGCACACCGCGATGAAGACGGCTATTTCTGGATCATGGGACGCATTGACGATGTGCTGAAGGTATCGGGCCATCGTCTCGGCACGATGGAAATCGAATCCGCCCTTGCCGCCAATCCGCTGGTGGCGGAGGCCGCCGTGGTCGGCAAGCCGCATGACATCAAAGGCGAGGCTATCGTCGCCTTCGTTGTGCTGAAAGGCACACGTCCGGAGGATGCAGCAAAAGCCAGGGAAATTGCAGAAACCCTGCGTGCCTGGGTAAGCAAGTCTATCGGCCCGATCGCCAAACCGGATGAAATTCGTTTCGGCGACAACCTGCCAAAGACGCGTTCCGGCAAGATCATGCGCCGCCTGCTGCGTGCCATCGCCAATGGTGAGGATATTACACAGGACGTTTCGACACTGGAGAATCCGGCAATACTCGAACAATTAAAGAACGCTGTTCGTTAATCAACAGCAAGCATTGCAGTTCGTAGCGGCTGGGCTGATAAACAGCGTTTGGTTGTAGTTTCTCGGCAAAATGCCAGACCGTTAAGAAGCTTGATAACTTAACACCGGATGAGCTCTAATCCGGCAATCTGCCTGCACTGCCCAAAGCAGCGCAGGAATTAACCGCGAGGCTTCCACTTAAGAAATGGAAAATTCTGTCCCACCTGGCGGAGCCACTCCTCTCCTTGCCAACAGGATAATCTTCAGAAAATTGCATAAACTCCAGATTCCAGTATTATTCTCAACAGCTGCCTAATCTGGTATTAAAGCCTGCCCGTGAAGAATGCTGCGACATTCGCTGAAATCAATAGCCTGTTCGCCAACAGCGATCCGGATGAGGTATGGCTCAAAGTATCCGAAATTGTCAGGCGCATTAATCCTGCATATGATTTTTCCGTTGTCCGAACTTCTTTCGATGACGTGGTGCGCTTGTTCCATGGCGAATATCCCGGCTATGCCCCAATCCAGACTCTGTACCATGACCTGCGCCACACCCTGGATGTATTCCTGTGCGCTGTAAGGTTGATGCATGGTTTGCATGTTTCAGGCACCCGGTTGTCGGATGAAGAAATGGCCATAATCATGATCGCCGCCCTGATGCATGATATCGGTTACGCACAACCACACGGCGAAGAAACAGGCACTGGTGCGCAGTACACAAAAAGCCATGTCCGCCGGGGCATTGAATTTGCGCGGCACTACATCGCTGCCCAGGGCTTTTCGTCCAGCTTGGCAGCACCTTTGGAATTCATCCTGCTTTGCACCGATCCGGCGGTTGCCATATCTGAAATAAAATTTCCCGATGAGCGCATTCGTCTGCTCGGTCAAATCGTCGGCACCGCTGATTTGACCGGGCAAATGGCCGACCGCACCTATCTTGAAAAACTGCTGTTTCTGTATTTGGAGTTTAAGGAAGCCCAGTTCGGAGGCTACCAGAACATACACGACCTGCTGTGGAAAACCCGGGACTTCTATGAGCTCACCCGGAAAAAACTTGATACCGGCCTTGGTGGCATCTACAACAATTTGACGTTCCACTTCAACGATTGGTACGGCGTCGAGAACAATTACTACCTGGAGTCGATCGAAAAAAATATCGCTTACTTGTCCACAGTAACAACGCTCAATAAAACCAGGCAGCTTTCCATGTTGAAGCGTGGTGGCATTGTGGAAAAATCAGAGACCCTGATTTCACCGGAAGATCTCGCTTAAAAATAGCCTGGCAGTCCCCGTATTTTATGTGGCCGGCGGTAGAAACTAAGCATTTAACCTAGAAAACTCAGCTCAAGTCACGGTTTGATTGGAACGCGGGCTTCCAGCCCGCAGGCGGACAGGATGTCCGCGCTCCCAGTATCCATTCTTGGACTCACCCAAAAGGTAAATCGCATCAATAGAGATAAAGTCAATCATCACGAGGGTTTCAACTGAAATAGGAGCGTTCAACTGAGGTTTTTAGGTTTAATCAATACTTCCTTAATTGTTTTTAAAATATTCCGGCGCAATTCAGATTGCCGGCAAAATCCATAAACAAAAAGGCCAGCCTCGCGGTTGGCCTGTTACTAACCTTGTCATCGGCTTGCGCCGGATCATCAACGCTCCCTGAGAGCTTTTTCTTTCGCTTTCAAAAAAGGTTTCAGCAAATAACTCAAGACCGATTTTTTCCCTGTCAGTATCTCAACACTCGCTGTCATGCCCGGAATAATCGGCAACTGCTTGTCACCGCTCTGAATGAAATTGGAATCCGTTCTGACTCGAATCAGAAAGTAACTCTCACCCTGCTTGTCATCGATGATAGTGTCCGCGCTGATATGTTCCAGCTTTCCCCTGATACCGCCATAGATTGAAAAATCGTAGGCGGTGATCTTTACCGTTGCATCCTGACCCGGCCTTAAAAAAGCGATGTCGGCAGGCCTGACCTTGGCTTCGATCAACAGATTTTCTTCAATAGGCACGATCTCCATGATGTCCATGCCTGGCTGGATTATGCCGCCTATAGTGACCACATGAATCTTCTTGATAACGCCGTGTACCGGTGATCGCACTATGGTCCGCGACACTCTATCCGCCGATGAAATATTGGTTTGTTCCAGGCCTGCAATATCCAGCTGATTGTTATTGAGCTGTGATTGCGCATCCGCGCGGAACTTGTTGCGCTTGTCTTCAACCTGTCCGAGCAGGTCATTCACCTGCCGCTGCAGGCGCAAAATTTCCACTTCAGAAACCGCACCTTTTTTTACCAGTGGCTTTGTCCTGTCGAGTTCTTCCTTGGCTAATTTGTAGCTGCGTCTCACCGAATCCATCGCAGCATCCAGCGATTTCATCTGTGAATCGAAAAGTGACGATTCGATCTTGACCGACTCTGCTGCCTCATCATGCAACTCCTGCGAAAATACTGGCTGGCTTCCCGTCGTCTGAGCCTGCAAGCGGGCATTGGCTGCCAGCAGTGCCAGGTAACGCGCTCTCCCCTCCTTGTAACTCGAAGCAAACTTGGTATCGTCTATGCGCAGGAGCATCTGGTCTTTCTTGACCACATCACCCTCGTGGACGCTTAACTCCGAAAGAATGCCGCCTTCAAGATTTTGTATGGTTTGTACCTGGCTTGATGGAATGACCTTTCCCAAACCTGAGGTAATCTCGTCCAGCACGGCAAAGTGCGCCCAAATCGCCGCCAGCGCCAAAAATATTGTGACTACATAGAGGAGTATGCGGGATGTGCTTGTTTCCGCAAGGCTGCCGCGACGATCAAAAGCGGCATCTTTAACAGACCGTTGTAATTTCCGGGTATTCATTATTTGCGCTCGTTTTCGGCAAGCTTTTTCAGGATGTCGTCGCGAGGCCCCGCCGCCAGAACTCTACCTGAATCCATCAGCACAATCTTGTCTACCAAAGCCATCATCGACGGTTTGTGGGTAACCAGAATGAGCGTACGTCCAGGCAGGAATTCGGACATGTTTTTGATGAAGTTTGTTTCAGAAAGCTGGTCCATTCCCGACGTCGGCTCATCCATCACCATCAAATTCGGGCGCATCAGCACGGCCCTTGCTGTGGCGACACATTGCCGCTGCCCGCCGGACAATCCTGTGCCGCCTTCACCAATTCGCATCTCATAACCCTGAGGATGACGCCGGGCAAATTCTTCTACGCCTGCAATGCGTGCAGCCTCAAGGATTTCAGCATCGCCGGCCTCTGCCCGGACAATGGCGATATTTTCCCGCAGCGTCCCGAAGAACAGCCGGGAGTCTTGTTCGACGTAACCGATGTTGGCCCTTAAATCAACAGGATCTATTTGGCTCTGATCGATGCCATCAAATCGAATCGATCCGGAATTGGGACGGTACAATCCCAGAACAAGCTTGAGTAAAGTGGTCTTGCCAGATCCGACCCGGCCTAAAACCGCCACACGCTCGCCCGGTTTAATTTCGAATGAAGCATCTGTCAGGGCCGGCATGTTTTGTCCCGGATAAGAAAAGCTGACGTTGTCAAAAACAATTCCGCCAGCCAGCTCGGGGCGATGCAGGTAGCGGATATTTTCCGGGCGCTCCTGTTCCGTTGCCACCAAATTATTAAGTCCTCGCAAGGCATGTCTTGCGGACTGATAACGCACCAGCAGCGCAGAAATTTGCGCCAATGGCGCCATGGCCCGCCCGCCCAGAATCGTGCAGGCGACCAGGCCACCTGTCGTGAGCAGGTTTTCTTCGATCAGATACACGCCCATGACGATAATAAGAACATAGACGATCTGCTGAAATAAATTGGTCAGATTGATTACGATAGACGCGAGAATCTTGGAGCGGAATCCACTTGCCGAAGCTGCCTCTACAAGCGCTTCCCACTTGCCCTGCATATATCCTTCCGCAGACAGGCTTTTCACGGTTTCCAGTCCGGCGATACTTTCCACAAGGTGCCCGTGCTTTTGAGTTGCCTCGGCGAGATTGAGATTCATCGCCTTATTCAAAGCTGGCTGAAAGGCCATACCGATACCCGCAACAATCGGTATGGCCAGCAGCGGAATCCAGAGCAACGGCCCGCCTATCAAACCGATAACAATTATGAAGACGAACACAAATGGCAGGTCAACGAGGGATGCCATCGTTGCCGACGTAAAAAAATCACGCAATGCCTCGAATTCCTTCAGCGTGCTGGCCATAGCTCCCGCTGACACCGGCCGATGCTCGAGCCTGAGGCCCATCACCCTCTCGTAAAGAATCGAGGACATAACGATATCCGCCCGTTTACCTGCCTGATCCACGAAGTAGCCACGCAAAATCCGCAGCAGAAATTCAAAAACATAAGCGATACACACTCCCACCGCCAGCACCCAGAGTGTTTCGTATGCACGGTTCGGCACCACCCGATCGTAGACATTCATCGCGAACAGGGAACCGGCGATTGCCAGCATATTAATCACCAGCGACGCGAGTGTGGCATCAAAGTAAATTTTGCGGTAGCGCAGCAGTGTGTCCCAGAACCAGGAGCTTGGCTTGAAGATACGTTCATAAAATGAAGCTCTCTCGTCAAGCTCAAGTATCGGCTTGACGAGTATCGCCTGCCCGCCATATTCGGCTGCCAGCTCTGCAATCGATTGCTCTGTCGTAGAAGCGGTAACAGGATTCCAAACCTTGCAACCACCCTCTTTTTCGGACAGCAATAGAATTGCGTCACCACGGATGTCCAGCAAAACCAGAGGAAGCACTTCGAACACCAGATCGCCCAATGGCCGCGATGTCACCGTAGATTCAAGATTTCCGCGCTGAGCGGCACGAATGAATGTATCAACAGTGAGGCGCCCGTTTACCAACGGCAGCACAGCCTTGAGTGCACTGGCTGAGCGCGGGCGCTTGTGAATACGGCACAACTCCTCCAGACATCCAAGGAGTGTATCGATCTGCTGCGGTGCAGAGCTTTGTTGCGGAATGTTAATGGTGTTAATGGTGGAGGATGTCAAGAATTTTAATCAACCTGAACTGGGAAAGCCGAAACCAAAGCGGGCGGGCATCGTTCCCACACAGTGAACGGGAACGATGGAATATGAAATCAATTGGCATTCGACTCTGTATTTTGGCGTGCAGATGCTTCTTGCTTGGCTTTCTGCCTGGCTTTCATTTTGGATTCTAACTTCGCTACTTTGGCGTCCGCCTCCAACCTTGCAATTTCCTCTGCTGCTACTTGCGCTTCCTTTTCGGTCGCATATCTTGGTGCTTTAGTTGCTTGTTTGGTTTCTACCGGCTGTTTGGTTTCCACTGCCTGCCTGGTTTCCACTGCTTGTTTAATTTCTGTCCCTGATTGTTTTTCTGCTTGCCCTTTGGCTGAATCAAAAGTTGGCTGGGCGCCAATGACCTTAAGAATGCCGCCCATCACCGCGATCACACGATACTCGCTCTGCGCCACGGAATACCGGCCACCAACCAAAGATGACTTGGCCAGGAACGTCTCATTTTCAGCATTCATAAGATCCAGCATCGTACGCTTGCCGACATCAAATTGGGATTGATAGGAATCTTTCACTTCGGCAGTACGAGAGGCATGCTCTTTCAAGTATTCCAGGGAAGCTTTGGCGGCATTCAAGGCTACCCAGGCCCGTCCGACTTCTTCCTCGATGGAGCGGCGCACGTTGTTCTCGGATTCCATCGCCGAAGTCAAACGCGCTCCAAGCTCTGCCGTCCTTGCACTATCGTATCCACCCTTGAACAGGTTGTAATTCATTACCAGCATCACCGTCTTGTCATAATTTTGACCCTCAATACCGTCAATATTCCTGTTACGGGTCATCCCGGCATCAAGGGAAAAAACAGGCCCAAAACGGGCACGTGATGCTGACTCCGCCTCTTTTGCTGCATTCACTTCAGCCTTCGCTGCTTTAAGCGATGCATTATTTGCATAGGCAATCTCGTTCGCTAATTCAACCAGCGCTGGCACTGCTTTGGAAACAGAGTCTGGTTGCACCAGGTCACTTGGCATTTCGCCAGCCAGACGGCGAAAACGAATTTTGGCATCGGCAAGCCCGGCTTCACGGCTTGTCAGTGTTGAATATGCAAGCGCCTCGCGGCCTTCTGCAAGATTGAGGTCGGCACGCGCCCCGACACCGGCCTTCACCCGGTCGCGCATTTTTTCGAGGTATTTCCGATGGGTTTCGACGTTGGCCAACGCCAGATTGTATAACTCTGTTGCCTTCAAAACCTCGAGATAAACATCTGCAATCCGCTGTGCCACAGAGTCGGAAACGTCAAATACGCGGCTATCGAGGGCCTCCAAACGTGCGGCTTGGCGAGAAATGTCTCCGCTTGTTGCGCCACCATCGTAAATAATCTGGCGCAACGTCACACCCACTTCACGCCGGGCGAGCATCGTATAACTATCCGCCGGTATCGACGAAGGAAGGTTGCTCCATTCCCTGCCACTACCCAGATGCAAATCGAGTGTGGGGTATCGCGGCCCCTTCGCCGCATCAAGCTCTTTCTCGGTTACCTGGCGATTGGCCACGGCACCCAATACTTCAGGATTCGTAGTCAGAGCCTTTTCTATCGTTGCCTTCAGTGTAGCCGCCTGCACCGCCCCCGAGGCAAAACCAAATAAAACCGCCGAGACCAGAACTCTATACCCAAGCTTCATAATATACTCCCCGATTGAAAAACACTTCCAAAAAACGCTGCGGACTATCTTGAACAACTTCAATACCGTCAACAGAAAACTTGCGGCATTCTTATTTTTTGAGGTTGCTGTATCCAGCTTTTAACTTTACGGATAATTCATAATGCAAATCAGACCGCATATTATTTCAGTCATAATCACAATGTGCCTGTTCATGCAGTCCCCTGCTGACGCTGCACCGATTACCGGGCGAACCATCAAAACGTGGATCGACGAAAGCAAGTCACTTGATCAAAACGACAACTCAAAACAGCCCTGTCTCACAGGCAAATTACAAGGCTACCTCACCGGGCTATCTGAAGCGATGGTACTGACCAAATCATATTGCCCCCCAGACGGGATCCTCCTGAAGGACCTGTTATTTCTGGTGGATAAACATCTGGAATACGACTACGCCAACCGCGATGCCCCTGCCACCCCGCGCCTCATGCAACTCTTCCGCCAGACCTATCCCTGTTCACCCGGCATCAAGAAAACGCCTCGCCCAAACCCCCATACAATTCCTCGTCCAAACAAAGAACAGTCAGCCTGACAAGTGCGCAACAGTCACACTCAAGCGACCACCTGCGCTGCCATCCCCTGCTGCAGCAACACCAGCACGTCATTTGTGGCATCGTAGCCATGCCAGACATCGTAGGTGACCCCGCCATCCATGGTTTGCCCCGCACTCTGCCATGTTGTAGCAGCCGCTTGGCTGAGCTGTACCGTATCGAAAGCTTCTCCTCTGATTGTGATGCCATTCGTATCCGAAAGATTGAACACGTCGGAAAGACCCAGCTTCAATGTGTCTGCAAATGAATTTTGCAGGCCGATTCCTTCGATACCGGAAAACTGTGCAGACAGTGGTACCAAGACATCATTGATTGTCGTTGGCTGTAATGCCCCAGTCGCCCAGGCCGCATAATTGAAATTGAACTGAATCGCATCCAGACCCGCACCGCCATTAACCGTAGTGGCTAGATAGTTCCCGCCATTCACCTGATTCATCACAAAAAAGTCATTGCCGCCCAGCGTATCTGACACGGCGAAACCATCGATATTATTGTAGGTATCGTCGTTGACCGACTGCTGGCCAGCCTGCCCGAACTGGACATCATAAGAAACGCCGGGGGTATCAGCATAGTCTATTGAGCTGTTGAAAGGTGTCTGCTGCAACTGAGAGAGCGTGACCCCGCTCAAGACCATCGCGGTTTGAGTAACTCCCGCCGTCGAATCCCCGTCATAGACAACCATCGTGTCAATTCCGGAAACGGTATTCACCGTGAAAGTGCCCGCCAAATAATCACCTTGCACCGTGAAATAACTCTGGTCGATGGCCAGCCCGCTTGTTGGGGCCGCTATGCTGTTCACTGGATTGTTATCCAGTACGGTGTCCATAAAAATATTGTCACGCGTGCCGAAGTTGGTGATGACATCTGCCACACCACCAGCAAAGGCAAAGGTATCGCCGCTATCCAATATCAAATTAGAATTGGAATCAAAGCCGCTGACCAACGTCGAGTCACCCTGTTTGAACCTGAACTTGTCCGCCCCGGCGCCACCGGTCACATCGTCAGCCCCGATGCCACCTTCAATCTCGGCTCCGGCACTTATTCCAGTGATGGTATCGTTGCCTGCAAAACCGGAAATAAACAGGCCACCTACCCCGTAGCCACTCATGTCGATGATGTTATCCCCTGAGCCACCAAACGCAGCCTGAAAACCAGCGGCCATGGTCACATTGCCGGAAGCATCGGCAATGTCACTACCGACAGTCACGTATAGCCAATCCGTCTGCAAGATGGTGGCTGATGTGTTTGCTGTGTACACGTTGCCGGTGGTGCTCCCACCAATGAAGATATCCCCACCGATGCCATTCAGCAAGATAGAACCGTGCGGAGCACCTGTGCTGTAAGTCACGTTCTCGGAATAATTCATCACCAGTGAGTTCGTGATGGTATTGATACTGATAGCACCGTTTACATCGGGGCTGGTGTTATCAACCAGTTGCACCACGTTCACCCCTGCGCCCAGGTTGCCGAGCGTCACACCGTTAACGCCATTGAGCACGGCGGAGATATCCTTTAGGCCATTATCCTGGAACACGACCGTCGAGTCGTTGATGCCGTTGCTATCGCTGTCGTACGCGAAGGCCACTGTTTCTCCGACTCCGGTAATGTTCGTTTGCAGATAGGTCAATGCAGTGTTCAGGTTCGCCTCATTGATTAGCACGGGAGCGCCGCCAACATCGGTGTCGCCGAAAGTGACAATACCGCTGGCAATGCTGTGGCTCATCATCAAGCCAGCATTAATGCCGTCAATGTTGGTTCCGTTAGCGGCGATGGTGTTGGAAGGCAGATTCAGCATATCGTTGATCGCTGCATTCGGTGCTCCGCCGAAAGGCGTCGCCACTCCGCCCACGTCCACAAAGACCACCCCATCCACAACAAAGTTGTATATCTGGTCGCTGTAATTCGAATTGAGTATTGAACCGTAACCACTCGCTCCCGCTTGCAGAATCACCGTATCCGAGGCGGAAGCTGTCTCCTGGAGTTTGATTGTGTCCGCTCCCCACGAGCCATTGATGATGTCGGCACCGCGCCCGGTTTGAATGATGTCATTGCCGCCCGTGCCGGTGAAAATATCTATGCCGGGAGCGCCTCGCATGAAAACCGGGGAGAAACTGCCTCCGGGTAACTGCATCGACTGAAGATCAACTGTCGCACCGTCAATGCTAAACACCATGGTGGCCGACTGCATCTGGTTACCCGCCAAATCCTGGATATTACCGGCAGCGGATGCAGTGTTGTAGGTTGCCACCACATAGTCGCCCGCATTAAGGGTGTCGCTGGTAGTCACCGCCATCGTAAAGCCCGTCGCGCCGGCACCTGTGACGGTCATCGGTGTTATGCCGTTCTTGTATGCTGTCAAACCGGCAATTCCATTCGTCAGCTGAATGCTCTCCGAAAAATCAAAATTCAGGATAGCGGGGAAACCAGCAACCGAACCACCGAAGACAATTGTTGGAGCAGTAGCATCGCTGCCGGAGGTGACGGTAAGATTGTAGCCGCCTGTCGAGGCATAGTACCCGCCCGCCGAGACGTAATATGTAGCAGAAATTCCGGGCGTATAGGGCATCAAAGAATTGGTACTTCCGCCGCTGTCGTCGTTAAACGCCACCATGAAACCAGAACTGTCGTAAAGCCTTAGATAGGAATCCAGACCTGTAGTGCTGCTTTGCGCAAATTGGTAGGCAGTGCCTGCTGTCAGGTTGATGCTGTACCAGTCTTTGTTATAAGCGAAGTCGACAGCACCGGTCAGGTTGCTGCCAACAATGAGCGTGACAGGCGCATAGGGACCGGCACCCCAAGGGCCGCTACCCGCAACAACATTGGCATCCAGTGTGAAATTGAAGCTGCCAGCAGCCCCCATGTAATCGTAAACGGTGCCTGATTCTGACCCCAGACCTCCCGTACCTGAGCCTACAACTTGTGTATTTAAGCCCGCGGAGTTGAAATCGTTATAGCTGTTGACGAATACCTGCCCTAACGTGCCGGTGGAAGTGCCAAACACGGAGTCAATCGTGTAAGCACCGGTCGCACCTGCAACCGCTGTCGGCCCGGCAGTGTAAGTAGTGGGAGCCGCATAGCCGTAGCCGTAGTAAACATCGCCACTCGCGGTGTTATAGTGAAAATTGTACTGCTGCAAGGTGGGGGTGAAGGTGGTAGGTACGTCGGCTTCCATGGTATTGGAAAACGCCTGCGAATAATTGTTGTAGTTGAAAACAGTGCCAGACTCGCTACCCAACCCGGCTACACCCGAACCGTTAACATAAGTACTCATACCTGCATCAGTGTTGGCATCATTGTAGCTATTGACATACAGCTGGCCGGAAGTGCCGTAGTTGGTGCTATATGCCGAGTCGATGGTGTAGGTGCCGTTTGCAAGCACAATAGTTTGGCCGACAAAGTAAGCAGCGATACCACTCACCGCGCTATCGTTGTAACCGTATCCGTAATAAACATCGCCGGAGGTGTAAACGTAGTGGAAGTTGTACTGCTGCAAAGTAGCGACGGAGGAAGTGGGTACGTTGGCTTCCAGAATGTTGGAAAAAGACTGCGAAAAATTGTTGTAGTTGGAAACAGTACCGGACTCGCTACCCAACCCGCCCATACCCGAACCGTTTGCATAAGTATTAATACCTGCATCAGTGCTGGCATCGTTATAGCTGTAGACATACACCTGGCCGGCACTGCCATAATTGCTGGTATAAACGGCGTCGACGGTGTAGGTGCCGTTGGCAAGCACAATGGTTTGGGCGGCGGTGTAGATCGCGCTACTGTTGTATCCGTAACCGTAGTAAACATCACCGCTCACAAAGGTGTAGTGGAAATCGTAGCCCTGCAAACTGGTGCTCGCTACGGTGGCTTCTGTCGTTGGATTAAAATTACTAGTCACGCCGCTGTAATTTGACACCGTACCCAACTCACTTCCCAGCCCGGCCGCGCCTGATCCGGAAACGGTAGTGTTCGATCCTGCACCGTTAATATCGTTGTAGCTAGTGACGTAAATCTGGCCTGAAGTGGCAATGCCGACGCTGTATACCGAGTCGATGGTATAAGTGCCGTTGGCGCCAGCAACAGTCTGAAGGGTAGTATAAGAAGTTACACCACCGACAGCATTCGGGTCGTTGTAACCGTAACCGTAGTAAACATCGCCTGTATTGTAGGTGTAGTGAAAGTTGTAGCCCTGCAAAGTAGAGAAGGATGTGGTTGGTATATTGGCTTCCGAAACGTTGGAGAATGCCTGTGAATAATTGTTGTAGTTGGAAACAGTACCGGACTCGCTACCCAACCCGGCCGTGCCCGAACCGTTTGCATAAGTATTAACACCTGCATCAGTGCTGGCATCGTTGTAGCTGTAGACATACACCTGGCCGGCAGTGCCATAGTTGCTGGTATACACGGCATCGATGGTGTAGATACCAGGTTCGGTGGCAATGACTGGATTTGCTAAAGCGGTGTAAGTCCCGGTGGCGGTATAGCCGTAGCCATAGTAAATATCGCCGCTCGCGAAGGTGTAATGGAAGTCGTATCCCTGCAAGCTGGTAGTGGGGACGTTGGCTTCGAAGTAATTGGAAAAGGTCTGGGTAGTGCCACCGTAGTTGGACACAGAACCGGACTCGCTGCCCAATCCTGTTATACCAGAGCCGTAAGCAGTAGTGTTCCAGCCTGCTCCGCCGATGTTGCCGTCGTAATAACTGTTGACGAACACCTCGCCGGAAATACCAAGGCTGGTGCTATACACCGAGTCGATATAGTAGTAGCCCGTTAGTCCCAGTTGGTTGGTTACAGATTGAGCAGCGGTGGTACTGGCGGTATAAGTTATGCCGGTAAGTGCGCTGTCGTTGTAGCCGTAGCCGTAGTAGGTGTCGCCGTTGCCGTAGTCGTAATGGAAATAGTACTGCTGCAATCCACCGCTGCTGCTGGTTGAGACGTTCGCTTCTTTGGTGCTGGAGAAGGTGTCCGCAAAACCGTTGTAGTTGTAGACGGTGCCGCCTTCGGTGCCCAGACCGAACTGGCCGAAGCCGGATACGCTGGTGTTCCAGCCCGCCCCGTTACCGTCGAAGTAGCTGTTGACATACACCTCGCCGGAAATGCCGAAACTGGTGCCGTACACCGAGTCGATGGTGTAAGTGCCGCTTCCACCTGCAATGCTCTGACCGGCGGAATATGTTATGGAAGAACTTGCGCTGTTGTTGTAACCATAGCCGTAGTAAACGTCACCACCCGTTGCGTAGGTGTAGTGGAAATAATATTGCTGCAAGCCACCGTTGCCCGCGGTCGGCACGTCCGCTTCGTTGTAGCTGCTGAACGCATCGGCAAAGCCGTTGTAGTTGTACACCGTGCCCGATTCCGTGCCCAGACCGAACTGGCCGAAGCCGGAGACGCTGGTGTTCCAGCCGGCGCCGCCGATGTCGCCGTCATAGTAGCTGTTGACGTAGATCTCGCCGGAGACGCCCCAGCTGGTGGCGTACACCGAGTCGATGGTGTAGGTGCCGGTCAGGCCGAGTTCGTTGGTGACGGTGAGTTGCTGGCCCCAGGCGTAGGTCACGCCGGTGAGCGCGCTGTCGTTGTAGCCGTAGCCGTAGTAGTTGTCGCCGTTGCCGTAGCTGTAGTTGAAGTAGTACTGCTGCAGGGTGCCGCCGCCCGCGGTCGGTACGTCCGCTTCGTTGTAGCTGCTGAACGCGTCGGCTGCGCCGTTGTAGTTGT
>JAUSMR010000142.1 GCA_030645955.1 Gallionella sp.
AATTGAGCAGTACCAGTTTTTTTACCCCGCTGGCCGCCACCGACTCGGCCACTTCGGTCCAGAGCCGGATGATGGTCTCGGCCTTGAGCGTGAGCGTGCCGGCAAAGCGCGTGTGCTCGGGGCTGAAGCCAACCGCCTGCGTGGGCAAAAACAGCGCGGGCAGGTCGGCGGGCAAATACGGCAGCGCGGCAGCCACCACGCCCTCGACCAGCGTGGTGTCGACATTGAGCGGCAGGTGCGGGCCATGCTGCTCGATGGCGGCCACGGGCAGCACGGCGATGCAGCGGCTCAGGTCGAGGCGGGCGAAGTCGGGGCTTTTGAGGTTGGCCCAGAAGCGGGGGATGGGGGTGGGCATTGCAGGGGGCATGGGCGTATTTTGAGGGCTATTTGTTTTGTTGGGTTTTTGGGTGGTGGGCTGTTGGCTTTGCTGGGTTGGGCTGGCCGGTCTCGCCCGACAGGCGAGGCACTTTACTTTTGCTTCGCCCGGCGCCAAAAGAAAGTACCCAAAGAAAAGGCGACCCGTAGTCTGGGTCCCTGCGCTGCGCTTCGGGCAACCTGTGCTGCCCCGAAAAAGCGGGGGGACGGGCTTTGAGAGCGGGTTCGGATGCGGGTTCGGTTGCTGGTGCAATCCATCTCTGTCATTGCGAACGAAGTGCGGCAATCCATGACTGCGCTTTTTCGACGATGGATCGCCGCACTTCGTTCGCGATGACGAATCGGGGACAGGAGCGGCTGTTTGGCTGTTGGTATTTTTTCTTCTCCCCGATCCCACTCCCTTCTGTCTGCGCTGAGGAGCGGAGCTTCAGACGGATCAGGGCCGCGCGCTGTTTGAGCAGAAGGCGAGTTTGCGCGGACCCCGCCTGAAGCGAGCACCGCAGGGTACCCCGTAGCGCAGCGAAGGGGTCGCAGACAGTAGGGTCGCCTTTCTTTGCTTACTTTCTTTGGCGAAGCAAAGAAAGTGAGTCGCATGCCGGGCGACTCCCGGCCAGCCCACCCCCGACAAGCCAGCAAGCGGTCAAACAAGCGCCGAACTTGAAGCAACGACCCCCTGCACACGCCCTTCAATCAGCCCGAAGCAAGGCCTCATCAATACGCGCCTTCAACTCGGGCCCCTCATAACGGGTCAAATCCCCG
>JAUSMR010000149.1 GCA_030645955.1 Gallionella sp.
CGCATGAGGTAACGCGCCGGCTGGCGCGCAACGCGCTTTTCTCCGACCTGCGCGCCGACCACACCATTCTTAATCAGGGTGAACTGGCGGATGCTGGCCGCCAGTTGGTGGACTATCTGGTGGGTGGGGTTGGGTCGTCAACCAAGCGTTGACGGCACGAAGCCACTAGCTTTTTGCGTTCACGCCACATCTGCCTTTCTGTGCGTTGTTTGCCCAACGACTTCAGAAGACTGTCAGGAGTCATACGCACCGCGTTTTTCGCTTGTGTTCACGCGAACGGTCAAAAACCAAAGTGTTCACATCTTTGCTGCGCCAGCTTTGCGTTTTTTTTCTGCCTCTTGTTCATATTTTTCGGCACTTTTGATATGCGAGAAAAATATCGTTGTTTGATCTACTCTCCCAGCCCTCTCGTCTAACGTCAAAGTGATGTTTTTCCCTAGCCAAATATGCTTTTCTGAGGAGAAACTTGCACCAAGATTGTTCTGTATGACTTGATTCTTGGACGTCGTGGGTTCACCGTAACGCTCTACCAATAAGCGTTTTACAGAGCCATAGTCATTGTGGCGTGCTTCAATCAAAATTGATGTCGCGATGTCATCGCGCAAAAGTACATTGCCAGATTGAAATTCGCTAACTGGGAACCCTGCAATAGAAATTCCACTAGACGACGGCCTGTACATAGCGCATACAGTTATCTCTGGATCAACATCTTTTCCCTTAAACCCTCCACACGGCGGAACCGCGTCGCCGATTAAAGTCTCCCCAAGTTTGATACCAAACACTGACGATGGCTCGCTCTTCCACTGAACGTTTCGTGGTTGCTTGTTAGATTTTTGAGCCAGTGCAAAATTTGAAGTTGCCATGACAGCAGCACAAACCAAGGTAATGATCAATCTCACAGATTTTCCTTTTTTACGCTTTGCGCGTCCGATTATGGAGTGGCGGTTTCAAGCTCGAAGTGCAACAGCTTGTTGATGTGACTGTAACTGGGCGCGGTGGAACCTACACCACCATCGTTTTACGGGCACCACTCCAACGACTCCTTACGCTGCGATGCGGCTGTCTATGCATCTAAAAAACGGCCCTTCGGTTTTGTACGTCAGCTTTCGGCGAAGGTGACCGGCTCAAGAAGACTGGCTTGGGCCCGGACCTTGGCGACCACAAATGGCTTGCCACCCTTGTCCATGCGCCGCTCCGGGTCACCAAGCACCTTACCTGTTATCAACCCATCAATCATCACGGCTCCACTCTGTCAATGGCAGTCATGCCATCCGTCCGCTGCCCGCGATACGGATCATCGAAAGACTTTCAGGGCTTGGGCGACTCCCTGTCCTGGATCGCCTATCATTTGAGTGCCGGGCGCTGTCCGGTTTGAGTATTTATGCCACATACCGTCAACCCATCGCTTGTTGAATTGCGTAACCTGACCTTTGGGTACGGGGAGCGCGCCGTTCTGGATGACGTTTCCCTGCGCATACCAAGGGGCAAGGTCACTGCACTAATAGGTCCGATGGGCGGTGGCAAGACGACCACGCTGCGTTTGATGGGCGGCCAGAGCCGTGCGTGGTCGGGGCAAATGCTGTTTGATGGGCAAGACTTAGGCCCCATGGATCAGAAACAACTCTATGCCGTCAGGCGTCGCATGGGGATGTTGTTTCAGTTCGGCGCCTTGTTTGCGGACATGAGCGTGTTTGAGAACGTTGCCTTCCCACTGCGTGAACATACCGATTTGCCCGAATCCCTCATCCGTGACATTGTCTTGATGAAGCTCAATGCGGTGGGCCTGCGAAACGCGCGTGACCTCATGCCCAGTGAAGTGTCGGGTGGGATGGCCAAGCGTATTGGAATAGCGCGTGCGATTGCACTGGACCCGGAATTGGTGATGTACGACGAGCCTTTTTCCGGTCTCGATCCGATTTCGCTTCGTGTCGCAGCGCGCCTGATTCGTCAGCTCAACGACTCCATGGGACTGACCAGTATTTTTGTGTCGCATGAACTTAAACAAACCCTTGAGATTGCCGATCATGTTGTCATTCTCGACAATGGAAAGGTCGCGTTCCAAGGTACTGTGGAGGAGGTACGCGAAAGTACTGATCCGCTTGTGTTCCAGTATGTGCATGAACGCCCGGATGGCCCGGTGCGGTTTCATTACCCGGCCGTCACTATTGATGAAGATTTTGGTATCTCCATCCATTCCACACCAACGCCTGGTGATTCCCAATGAGTTGGGACATAGTGTCACCATTGATCCCCAAATGGGGGACTCCGCTGTATGACAGCAAACGCTGCGTCCTGGTCATTCAAAGCGAGTAAAAGGGCCAGTCCATACATGCAGTTCAGGTCAAATCCCAGCAACTTCTTTCCCTAAATAAGCGATTTACGAATCCGCGCGGAGATCACATCAATCACAGTCACCGTCACGATGATGATGATCATCACGGCGCAGGTTTCCGCGTACTGGAAGCCGCGAATGATTTCCCACAGAATGACACCGATGCCGCCGGCACCCACCATGCCCACCACCGAGGCGGAGCGCACATTCGACTCAAACCGGTACAGCGACTAGGAAATCCACAAGGGCAAAACCTGCGGGTTGATGCCGTAGACAATTTCCTCCAGCGCATTCGCACCGGTCGCGCGAATGCCTTCGACTGGCTGGGAGTCAATGGATTCGACCGCCTCAGAAAACAGCTTGGCCAGAATGCCGGTGGTATGCACAAACAGGGCAAGCACACCGGCGAATGGTCCCAACCCCACGGCCACGATAAACAACATGGCAAACACCATTTCGTTGATGGCGCGTGCCGCATCCATCAGGCGTCGGATCGGCTGGTAAATCCACCAAGGTGCGATATTGGAGGAAGACAGCAAGCCCAGTGGCACGGCAAACACCACGGCCAAGGCGGTGCCCCACAGTGCAATTTCCAGGGTGACGATCATTTCCTGCAGGTACAGTCGCCAGTCGCCAAATTTGGGCGGAAAGAAATCGGCGGCATAGGTGGCCATGTTGCCCGCATCGCGCACCAGATCGAATGGACGCATATCGGCGCCCTGCCAGGCGCCGGCCAGCAAGGCCAGCAACATGCCCCATGCCAGCAAGCCAAGCAGGCTGGTACGGGATATGTCTCGCATTACTGCACCTTGCCCAGCGCAGCCAGCTGCTTGTCAATGTCGGCCAGCTTGATCTGCTTGTCGGCAGCGGCCAGTGTCATATCGGCTTCAAACTTGTTGCGGGCCTTGAACAGTTCAAGCTGGCGAATGGGAATGAGCTGGCTGTTGGTGGAGGCCTTGAAGCCGGAGAGCTTGGACAGCTTGAACAGATTGTCTTTTTCCTGCTGGCCACCGCTGCCGTAGGTGTAGAAAAAGTCGCGGACTTTCGCCTTGGTGGCTTCGGGCAGGTCTTTGCGAATGACCAGCGGGTCCAGCGGGATCAGCGGTGAGGTCCAGATGACGCGGATATCGTTGAACTTCTCGGGCAGCTTGTCTTTCAGCTTGTCCAGGTTCTCGCTGTTGTTGGTGGCCACATCCACCTGCTTGTTCGCGACGGCGAGTGCGTTGG
>JAUSMR010000157.1 GCA_030645955.1 Gallionella sp.
CGCCCGCCTTGAGCAGCGCCTCCTCGGCCCGCTTGCGGGCGGTGTTATCCGTGCCGATCAGCAGGTAGCCGATGATCGCGGCCTGCGCATCGCGCAGCGCCGTGACCGAGACGACCGCCGGGAAGCGGCTGCCGTCCTTGCGGATGTAGGTCAGCTCTTAGATGTCCTCGATGCCTCGCGACGCCTTGAATACCAATGCCTCGAAGCCCGGCGTAATCTTTGTTCCGAGCTCGACGCTCAACGCCTTGGCACGCGCAATTACTTCCTGCGGGTCGGAAATGTCGGCCGGGGTGATCTTGTTCAGGACATCGGCGGCCATGTAGCCCAGCATGCGTTCCGCGCCGACATTGAAGATCTGGATGACGCCCTTCTCGTCGGTGGCGATACTCGAGAAATTGGCGCTGTTGAGGATCGCGTTCTGCAATGCCCCGGTTTTAAGCAAGGCCTCCTGGCGTCGTCTCTCGGTGATGCCCTCTACCGCGTCAGCGGCGGGGTTGAGAATGGCGGAATCGCGGATTGTTTCGGGCATGGCTTACCTTTGTTAAAGCGCGAATCAGGCTGGGGGATCGCGCGGACGAAGGTGCGAGCGATACCACATTTACTTATTCGCACACCCTGCACAAAAAAAGCAAAGCCTTTGCTTATAATCGCCGGTGCGGAGTAGTGAGACGGTGGATAAATTTTTATAATATTTTGAATTGTAGCAATCAATCCCGCAGCTCTCCGTGCGCTATCGCACATAAGGTGGGGATTTTATGCAAAGCGTGAAGCACGGTCAGGGGTTAACCGTGACGGGCGGAGGGAAGTTCCCGGTGATTACGTACATCGCACAACAGCAAACGATCGAATTCGTTTTTGACCACCCGTATAGCATTCACACACGCGGGACACCCGTCACGACCGGTCAAGTACGGTGATGTGGCCACGGCGGTAGCAAATGGACCCCGCTTGCTGCAAATGCCCGGCGGCCTCGGTAATGCCTTCACGGCGTATGCCGAGCATGCTGGCAATCAATTCCTGCGTTATGGTCAATTCATTCGAGGGCAATCGGTCGAGGGTTGGCAACAGCCAGCGACACGGTTGCAGCTCCACCGAATGATACCGATTGTAGCCAGCAGTTTGGGACATCTCATCCTAGAAAACTTAGTTCAAGCCACGGTTTGATTGGAACGCGGGCTTCCAGCCCGCAGGCGGACAGGATGTCCGCGCTCCCAGTATCCATTCTTGGGCTCGCCCAAAAGGTGAATCGCATCAATAGAGATAAAGTCAATCATCACGAGGGTTTCAACTGAAATAGGAGCGTTCAACTGAGGTTTTTAGGCTCATTGGCCATCCTTCATTTTCTCAGGCGCATCTGGCAATGGCGCGCTGAATGCGGGCGGGTCATGCTGACTGCGGCGCTGCCGCTGAGAGGTCTGTGCGCTCCGAGATTCGATAGGCGTTCTTGCCCGCGCGCTTGGCCTCGTACAAGGCCAGATCCGCGCTCTTCATCAGCGTGTCCGCGTCCTTGCCATGGACGGGATAAATACCGACACCTGCGCTGGTGGTTATGCTAACGGTATGTCCCTCGATGTCATAGGGTTGCGACACGGCATTGATCACTTTTAGCGCCACCTTGGCCGCATCGTCGGTACCGCTGACGTGCCACAGCACTATTATAAATTCGTCACCGCCCAGGCGCGCCACCGTATCCTCTTCGCGCACCGCTGCCACCATGCGCCCTGCGACCATTTTCAGCAGAACGTCCCCGGCGCCGTGCCCCAACGTGTCGTTGATCTGCTTGAATCCGTCCAGATCCAGATACACCACCGCCATGGAGTTCTTGTTCCTTCGCGCATGGACCAGAACCATCGACATTCTTTCGGCTAGCAGTCGTCTGTTGGCAAGCCCCGTCAGCGGGTCCTTCAGCGCCAGGGATTCCAGCATCTTGCCGTGATTGCGGGCCTCCTCGTGCAACAGGCGGACTTCCATCATATTGTGAACGCGTGCCAGCACCTCGGCCATCTCAAACGGCTTGCTGATGAAATCCCTGGCACCGGCCTGGAGCGCGCGCAGCTTGTGACCCGGTTGGGCGGTGATGACAAGCACCGGAAGGTAGCTATCCGTTTCGATTTCCTTGAGGCCTTCCATCACCTGGAATCCGTCCATACCGGGCATCTGCAGGTCGAGCAGGATCAGGTCGTAGCGGTTGTTGCGGTGCAGCTCGCAGACCTCGCCCGGATCCATTGTGGACGCGATGGAAACATAGCCGGCACCGCGCAGCATCCGCTCGAGCAGAATGACATTGGCTTCCTGATCGTCGACGATCAGGACTTTGCCGTGAAAAATGTCAGATGAACTTATCATGAGAATCGCAGTTCCTGTGTGCTCCTGGCAGATTTTTCTGCATGCATCACTTCACCAGAATCGTCGCCAGTCCAAACAGCAAGGCTAGAGCCACCACGTCGGTAACCGTGGTAAGCACAATGCTGGAAGCGGTGGCGGGATCGGCACCGAATTTCTTCAGCACGAGCGGCACGGTGGCGCCAAAAATGCCGCTGATGACGCAACTGCCGGTCATCGCGATGAACACCACGGCGCTAAGTACGGGGGCGACGGACAAGTGCATCAGGGTAGCGGCTGCATACATGGCCATGGCTGCCACCAATCCGACGAGGGCACCGTTCAACAAGCCGAGTAGCGCTTCCTTCAGGATCAGCGATTTTTCCTTGCCCGCTTTCAGGTCACCCAGCGCGAGTCCGCGCAACGTGATCGCCAGCACCTGGCCACCGGTGTTGGTCGTCTGGCTGATCAGAATCGGCACGAACACGGCGAGCACCAACAGCCGGTTGATGGTGTCATGGAAGAGCAACACGACGCCCCCGCCAAACAGCGAGGTAAACAGATTGAATTGCAACCACGGGTGACGCAGCCTCAAGCTGCGGTACCATGGCGTGGCAAGACGTTCCTCCTTTTCGACGCCCACCATTGCGCCAGGTTGGGCGCTCAATTCGATTGACCGCTTTTGCTCCGCCACGAGTTCATCGTAGAGGCGCTTGACCTCGTCACTTTGGCGACGGATCAGATCGCGACTGGCCTCCACTTCCTGAACCTTTTGTTCCAGCGCCTTGCTGTAGTTCTTCGTTTCCCCGTGCATCAGGCGCACTTCCAGCATGTTGTGAACGCGTGCCAGCACCTCGGCCATCTCAAACGGCTTGCTGATGAAATCCCTGGCACCGGCCTGGAGCGCGCGCAGCTTGTGACCCGGTTGGGCGGTGATGACAAGCACCGGAAGGTATCCGTCCGGTTCGATTTCCTTGAGGCCTTCCATCACCTGGAATCCGTCCATGCCGGGCATCTGAAGATCGAGCAGGATCAGGTCGTAGCGGTTGTTGCGGTGCAGCCCGCAGACCTCGCCCGGTTCCATCGTGGACGTGATGGAAACATAGCCGGCACCGTGCAGCATCCGCTCGAGCAGAATGACATTGGCTTCCTGATCGTCGACGATCAGGACTTTGCCGTTAAGAATGTCAGATGAACTTATCATGAGAATCGCAGCCCATTTATTTGCTGTTGTCAGAGTTTTTTCCTGCAAATGCCAGCGTCACATCCAGCGCCTCCATGAACTCATCGACCTTGATGGGCTTGGTTATATAGCGGAAGAATCCCGCCTTCATGCCCCTCTCGATATCAAGGGGCATTGCATTGGCACTGATGGCAATAACAGGGATATGCGCAGTGGCCGGGTCCGAGCGCAGGATTTTCAGGGCCTCGTAGCCGTTGATGCCGGGCAGATTGATGTCCATCAGGATCACATCCGGCTGGGATACGCGCGCAATCTCGATGCCGCTATTGCCGTTCACTGCGGTCAGCAGGCTGATATCGGGTTGGCGCGCGATGATTTGCTCGACCAGCTTCAGGTTTGCCGGGTTATCCTCTACATAGAGCAGGGTGTGTAGCCGCGCTCCGCGAGGCACATGCGGTTGGGCCAATGCTGCTGCTTCGCCTTCTTCCATGGAAAGGCGTGGCTCGGCAACCAAGATGAGTTCGAACCAGAACACGCTTCCCGCCCCGACGGTGCTTTCCACGCCGATCACGCCCCCCATCAGTTCGACCAGTTGCTTGGCCACCACGAGGCCGATGCCTGTGCCTTCCTCGCTGCCAGACTCCTGTCCGAGACGATTGAACGGCTGAAAGAGCTGCGCCAGCTGTTCCGGAGGCAATCCTGCACCGCTGTCTGTGATGCTGATGCGTATGCGTTCCGGCGTGCTCGCAGTGCATTTCACCTCGACTGTTCCATGTTCGCGGTTGTATTTGATCGCATTGGAAAGCAGGTTGATCAGAACCTGCTTCACCCGGGTCCGGTCGGCACGGACAAAGCAAGCGATGTCAAATTGGGGAAAGGCCAGTTTGATGTCACGCTGTTGCGCCTGAGGTTCGATCATGGCCTGGCATTCGAGCATGACTTCGGCCAGTGACACCGGTTCCTCCAACAACGGCACCTGCCCGGACTCGACCTTGGCGAGATCGAGTATCTCGTTGATCAGCTTCAACAGGTGCCATCCCGCCTGAAGAATCTGGGCTATGCTTTCCTTCTGGGAGGGCGTTGCCGGCGGGGAGTCGGCGTCCATCAACTGGGCGAAACCGAGGATCGCATTGAGCGGGCTGCGCAACTCATGGCTCATGCTGGACAGGAAGTCAGATTTCGCGAGGTTGGCTTTTTCCGCCACAGACTTGGCGCTCTCCAGCTCGACATCCAGTCGTTTGCGTTCGGTGACGTCGCGCGCAGCGGCGAACACGCCCTGCAGCCTCCTGTCCCGATCGTAGAAGGTGGTTGCATTGTAGGACACCACGGTTTCCTTGCCGTCCCTGGCGCGCGCGGTGAGCTCGTAGTTGGTGACCTTCTTTTCGCTCAGCACCAGCTTGATGGCTGCCTCGGCTCGCTCCGGATCGGTGAAGTAGTTCTTGAACGGCGCGCCGATCAGCTCATCGCGCGTGCAACCGGTGAGCACCTCCATCTGCTTGTTGACATCGGTGATGATGCCGGACGGATCGGTGGTCATGATTGCGTCGATGTTGGATTCGATCAGCGAGCGCGTGTAGAACTGCTGGTCGCGCAGGCGCTGATCGAGCAGCTTCTGCTCTGCTTCGACCTGCTTGCGCGCAGTATTGTCAGTGCCGATCAGCAGGTAGCCGATAATGGCATTTTGTGCGTCGCGCAGCGCCGTGACCGACACCACCGCCGGGAAGCGGCTGCCGTCCTTGCGGAT
>JAUSMR010000161.1 GCA_030645955.1 Gallionella sp.
GCCTGCCAGATGACGGTCGATCTGTTCGGTTTCAGCCACGACGACTTCATTCCCGGACTCGACTTCGCCGGCGCAGCGACCTTTTTGCCGGTCGCTCAAAAAGCCGATGTTTCGCTGTTCATGTAAGCCGCTTCAACCCACCGCAACCACGCAGGGAGATGAAATGATGAAAATGACGAAGATCGCAGTACTGTTGGCCGCCGTCGGAGTATCTGCGTCGGCTTTTGCAACGGATGGCTATTTCGCGCACGGTTACGGCATGAAAGCCAAGGGCATGGGCGGCGCGGCTACCGCGATGGCTTCTGACTCCATGGGTGGCGCCAACAATCCGGCCAGCATGGTATGGGCGGGGAATCGGCTGGATATCGGTTTGGACTTGTTTGCGCCCAGGCGGAAGATCAGCCGGACAGGCGGTACGGGAGCTGGTGCAGGACTTGATTTTTCGGAAGTCGATAGCGGGAGCAATCTTCACTATGTTCCTGAGTTTGGCTTCAACAAGATGCTGGGCTGGGATATGTCGGCAGGAATATCCGTATATGGCAATGGGGGAATGAATACCGACTTCGATGGCGGTCAGCTTTCCAGTCCAGGTGCCGTGGGTGTTTGCGGACAAGGCCCGGGTGGTTTCAATTCAATGGCAGGGGCTGTTTCGACTGCCGGGCCATACAACGCTCTTTGCGGTGGCGGCAAGCTTGGCATGGACTTGATGCAACTGATCATTGCACCGACCTTCGCCATGAAGGTCAACAAGGCCAATTCCCTTGGCGCATCGCTATTGATTACGCATCAGCAGTTCAAGGTGAGTGGTTTGCATGGTTTTGGCGGGTATACAGCAACATCGGCAACGGGCGGACCCGCGAATTTGACAAATCTCGGCCGCGACAAATCGAATGGGATCGGACTTCGGCTCGGCTGGATGGGTCAGTTGAGCGACCAGGTAACCATGGGCGCCGCCTATGCAACAAAGACAAGAATGAGCAAGTTTGATCTGTATAAGGACTTGTTCGCCGGTCAAGGCGGATTTGACATTCCGGAAAATTGGAATATTGGCCTCGCCTTCAAGCCGAATGATAAATGGACGGTGGCGGCTGACTATCAGGTCATCAACTACGGCGGCGTAAATTCAGTCGGAAATCCCAGTACCAATGGCGGTGCCTTCATCGGTCCCAATGCTGGTACTCCTGCGACGTTGGGCTGTGATAGCTGCCGTGGGTTCGGTTGGTCAAACGTTGATGTACTTAAGCTCGGTGTCGAGTACAAGTACAACAATGGCATGACGGTACGTGCCGGGTACAACCGTTCCAAGAATCCGATTTCTTCACGTGATGTGACGTTCAACATGCTGGCTCCTGGCGTCGTGCAGGACCACTACACGCTTGGCTTTACCTACAACGTGAGCAAGGATTCGGAACTGACGATGGCTTACATGCATGCCATGAAGAACTCGGTGAGCGGCCCCAGCCTGTTTGCCACTTGGGTTCCCGGAGCAGGAACCGACAAGATCGAGATGTATCAGGATTCTCTCGGCATTGCCTACGGCATGAAGTTCTGATTGGCTGATAGCCGATCCAAGTAGTTTCAAGACAAGGGCTGAAAGCGGCATCGCTTTCAGCCCTTGTTGTTTCAAGAATCCTAAAACACGAGTATTCCCGAGGGAGAGAGATATGTCCGGAATCTGGAAAAGTATGAGTTTGCTGGTCCTGGCACTCAGTGCCGCCGTCGTCTTTGCACAGGATGCCGTGCTGAAACCTTTTGTGCTGGGTTCAAAGAGTGCGGGCGACATGGCGCAGAAAGCGGAGGCGACCAAGGCCGCGCTGACCAAGGCCGGTTTCACCGTGGCCGGCAGCTACTCGCCCTATGCCAACACGACCGTTATCGCCGTGACGAACGACGAGCTACGCAGCACCGCAGCCAAGTCGGAACATGGTGGTTTTGGTGCAGCGATGCGTGTGGCGGTGGTCAAGGTCAAGGATGTGGTGCAGGTTTCCTACACCAATCCGCCCTACTGGGCCAATGCCTACCGCATGACGGGCGAACTGAAGGATACGGCGGCCAAACTGCAGGCGGCGTTGGGCAAGATCGAGGAATTCGGGGCCAAGGGCCTGACTGCGGATCAGTTGCGCAAGTACCACTACACCTTCGGCATGGAGTATTTCGACGAGCCCAACGAGTTCGTCAAGTACGGCAGCCACGAAGAGGCGGTGAAGGCGGTCGAGGCGGGCCTGGCGGCGGGCAAGCACGGCGTGACCAAGGTCTATCGGGTCGATGTCGCAGGCAAGAAGGAAGTGCTGTTCGGTGTGGCAATGAAGGGCGCGGGCGACAAAGGGAAGTGGATGGACGATCAGCTCATTATGGGTGTTATCGATTTCAAGGACGTGAGGTCGGCCGCTCACCTGCCCTATGACATCCTGGTCGCCGACAACAAGGTGTTCGCCCAGTACGCCCGCTTCCGCATCGCCGTCAGCTTCCCTGACTTGACTATGATGGGACAGAATAGCTTTTTAACCATCATGGATGCGCCCGAGGCCATCCGCGAAGCCCTGTCCCTGACGGTTGGCGGCAAGAAAGACGCGCGCTGACCGGCGTGAACATCAAAGGAGAAGACCATGAAACTGGACGTGATCACGATTTTAGGGTTTGGCGCGGTTCTCATCATGC
>JAUSMR010000165.1 GCA_030645955.1 Gallionella sp.
TCAGGTGGCGCAGAAGGATTCACTCCGACGCGCGCTGGTCGCTACGGGCTTCCCCTACATCAAGAGTCGCGAGATTCTGGCCCCGATCGTGAAGCGTCTGGCGCTGGTGCTGGAGGAGTGCGGCGACATCCGTCGTCTGGGCTCCGCCGCGCTGGATATCTGCTGGGTGGCGATGGGGCGTCTGGATGGTTACTACGAAAGCCTGAGCGTCTGGGACTTCGCGGCCGCGCAGTTGATCGCCAAGGAGGCCGGTGCCCGCTACGGGCACTTCAAGCCGGTGCCGGCAGGTGTCAGCGAAGTCTTCCACAATGAGCACATCCTGGTGGCCAACCCAACCCTCTACCCCCAGCTGCTGGACCTGCTGCAGCGAGCAGAATCCGCCCCCTGACCGTGGGAGCGTGCCTGCACGCGATTTGCATATTCAGTGGAAAGAGCGGCGTGGCGCTACGGTCAGCAGCGACACGCCGTGAACCCATCCGTGGGGGCTCGCTTTCGCCATCCGACCGCCATGGATGGCGGAAGTGCAGAAAATGCAGGAGCATTTTTCTGCCATGGCTCAAGACGGTCGCTGCTACCCGTAGCGCCACCCCGCTTTGCAAGTTTGTGCCACGTCGTCGCGTGCAGGCACGCTCCCACATTAGGTGGAAACATCGCGCAGTTTTATTACGTCATATCCAGGAAATCAAAGCGGCCCACTCGCAAGAGCCCGCTTACTTGATCCCCTACTTGATCCTTTACTTGATCCCCTGACGCCCCCGATTCAGTTTCGCCGAGGGCTTCCTGGTTTACGGGAAACCTGATCTCAAATAGAGCTCACTGATCTGGAAAACACTGCTGTCGTAGGCGCTGAGGATGCGCTGCACGCCAGAACCGAGTGGCTCCACCAAATTCAGGTCGCAGAAAACGCGCATCAGTTCGCGGTCGGCAAAGTGTTCCACCTCAGGGGAGACTTCGGCGCTGTAGTCATTGTTGGCGATGGCGTTGATCAGGGCATCGCGCTGGATATGCCTCTAACTGTGGGAGCGTGCCTGCACGCGATGATGTCCGCACAAACTTGCAAAGCGGGGTGGTGCTACGGGCAGTAGCGACCGTCTTGAGCCATGGATGGCGAAAGCGAGCCTCCAAGGACGGATTTACGGCGTGTCGCTGCTGACCGTAGCGCCACGCCGCTCTTTCCACTGAATATGCAAATCGCGTGCAGGCACGCTCCCACGGTCAGGGGGCGGATTCTGCTCGTTGCAGCAGGTCCAGCAGCTGGGGGTAGAGGGTTGG
>JAUSMR010000167.1 GCA_030645955.1 Gallionella sp.
CCATAGCCGTGTAGCTCACTGCGACAGCCGCGGTACTCGCCACGGTTTCCTCCCTCGAGGTTTATACGACGCCTGCCCTCAGGCTTGCGTTGACTCGCTCCGGTTAGCGGTTACGGGCAGGCATCCTACAAACCTAAACGGTTGCAGATGTGCAAGAGCGTCTGCAATCGAGAATTATGGAAATCGACATTGAAGTCCATGAAGACGAGTTCCAGTATTGGCGCAAATATGACATGCGACAGAAGCGCAAATAGGTCGACCCCTACTCTGGCGGTCGTGCCCCGACCCACAGAGACTTCGATAACCCCAGCCACCGAGTGGAGAGGAACACGTCTATGACCCCTGGCGACGTATTGCAGGACCTGTGGCAAGCCGCAGGACTACCGGTCGATGCGCTGGCTTTCGCCGACCTGCATGGCGCGGACCCGGTGTTTCCCTCGTCCTTTCGGGTCGGAACTGCCGCCCAAAGCACCCTTGCCGCGGCTGCTCTGGCTGCGTGTGAGGTCGGCCACCAACGCGGCACCGCTCGTCAGCGCGTGACTGTCGATATGACGCACGCGGCCATCGAATGCACCGGCTGGTTCAGCATCGACGGCCGCGTGCCGGATCCGTGGGATGCATTTTCTGGCTTGTACCGCTGCGCTGATGGCCATGTCAGGCTTCACGCCAACTTCGCGCACCACCGCGACGGTGCATTGCGCTTATTGGGGCTCAATCCCGCAACAGCGCAGCGCCGTGACGCCGAGCAGGCGCTGCTTGGCTGGCGCGCCATCGACTTCGAGGACGCCACTGCCAGCATGAACCTGGTAGCCACCGCATTGCGCCGTTTCGATGAGTGGGATGCGACGCCGCAAGGACAGGCCTTGAGCGCCCAGCCGCTCTTTACCCTTGAGCGTATCGGTGAACTCAAAAATGTGCCGCCTCTGGCCTTGCCGGCGTTGCGCTCCGACGAACCGCCTCTGAACGGTCTGCGCGTGCTCGACCTGACGCGCATTCTGGCGGGCCCGGTAGGCGGCCGCGCACTGGCGGCTTATGGCGCCGATGTGATGCTCATCAACTCGCCCAATCTTCCCAACATTGCCGCCATTGCGGACACCAGTCGCGGCAAGCTGTCGGCCCACGCGGACTTGCGCACCGAGCAGGGCCGCGCCACGCTGGAACGCCTGGTCGGCAATGCGCATGTGTTTGTGCAAGGCTATCGACCCGGCGGACTCACAGCCCTGGGCTACGGTGCCGAAGAAGTCGCCCGGCTGCGCCCCGGCATCATCTACGTCTCGCTTTCCGCCTATGGCACGCAAGGACCGTGGGCGCGGCGGCGTGGCTTCGACTCGCTGGTACAGACCGCGATGGGCTTCAACCATGCCGAGGGCGAGGCTGCGGGTGATGGCGTGCCGCGACCCATGCCCATGCAGATTCTTGATGAAGCGACCGGCTACCTGCTGGCGTTCGGTGTGGCGGCGGCGCTGTGTCGACAACGGCGCGAGGGCGGGAGCTGGCAGGTGCAGGTATCGCTGGCGCAGACCGGACAATGGCTGCGTCGATTGGGGCAAGTGGCTGGTGGGTTGGCGGCGACAAGGCCCGACATGGCCTCCTTTCTGGAGATTTCCCAGTCTGGATTTGGCGAGCTGTGCGCAGTGCGCCACAGTGCCCAGTTGGCGCGTACGCCAGCCCACTGGAAGCGGCCATCCATGCTACCCGGCAGCAGTGCGCCGGCTTGGCCTTAGAACAGGGCCCAATCGCGATGGCGGCGTCGGGCCTGCCAGCTAGGCAGGTTACGACCAGTAGCGGTATTAGTCAGGTACTCGCCCATTGCGGACGTTCAGCGAGAAAGATTGCCGTAACCAGACACTCGTCAGCTTTAGAACTTGTCCTCGATTGGCCGACGAAAGAACGAAACCAAGCTCTCTCTTAAGAATTGGGGGGCGGTGAAAGCCGCTTTCAGACCGTAGGTAGAAGTTGAGATATAGGAAAGAGCCTTGGAGATTCCGGTCGGTAGCGCACCCGGTTCAGAGTTAGGCATATTTCCCCGAATGACTGAAGTTGGCAGTGGCGGTCCGCGGGCTCGCCTGATTTGCGATGGGTGTTCGTCACCGAACAGACCGCTTCCGCAACAATTTCAACAATCTGGCGTGGGCTGATGGTTCACTTTTTCTCACCGTAGACGTTTAGGGCGAAAGACCTTGACGGATCCACTTCTTCTTGATTTTCTAAAACTGATCTGTCTTTGACTGAGGCTCAAACTCAATGACTACAAACGATACGATGGTCGCACCAGAGCACGTGACATGCAAGGTGTGCATGAAAGAGATTCCCATCTCCGAGGCGATTGTGCCGGAGGCAGTTGACTACGTCGCGCATTTTTGTGGCGCGAAATGCTATGACAAATGGCGCTATCAGCCAGTCAAGCCGGAGAACTTGCCCGCTGCCCCTAGCCCAACATGGCCAGGGGTGCCAGCAGCGGACTGGCGATGAAAAGCGTCACATTGGCCACCACCAAGCCTACTTCAGCCAGCACGCCCAGACCCGTGCCAACGGCGGCTCCGACAGCCCCGTCGACGATGAGGTTCTTCAGCGTCGCATTGCTGTTGGCATCGGGTGCTGGCTCTATGGCAGCCGTCTGGTTGTCGTAAATTCCCAATTGGTCCGGCAGCAATCCCCGCTCTATGAGTTTGGAATACGCAATTTGTGCTTCTTCGCGTTTGACAAAAAAGCCCGATACATGGTGTCTGTAGTCAGTCATGTTCTTTCCCCGGAGTTTGACGATGCGTGTTGGCCGAAGTCGGAGCTCAATTTCCCGTCATGTGATTCGTCTGTGTGCTGGCGAACAAATGTGTTCTTGATACCGTCTTTGCACGCTGCAGCTCTTCGAGTGTCTGTTGCATCGACCGTTGTGTCATGGGGTTTTCGCTAGGTGCCGCGCTCGATGTGCGCGTACGCTGCTTCACTGCCCACTCGCGTGTCGATCACGGCCTTGCCGACAGTGAAGTGGTAAAGATCTTGGAAACGTTCAGTGTCAATTCCCAGTGCGCTATGCACCACGTCGTCGAAGTAGCATCCGATCCCTGTGCCCTGCAGAGCGCAGGCTTCAGCTTCCAGGTAGAGCACTTGGCCGAGCATTCCCGCTTCCCAGAAGCGCTGGCGGTAGAGCCAGGGTCGCGCCGGGCTGATGTCGTCAAAGCGCGCCAGCATGGCCAGCATAAAGACGGAATCGGCGGCAATATCCTGGTGGCAGGAAGCGGTGGCGGCGAACGCACGCATATCGAGCGGCGCCAGCAGGTATAGCGGCAGGTGCGCGGGGCAGTCTGGAACGCGCTGCCAAAGCCAGTCCGCTCTCATCGCAGCGCGCAGCTCGGCGAGCGCGGCAGGCGCACGCGTCAAGCAGTAGATGCCTGCCTCCAAGCCGTCCACGCGATGCACAAACACAATCGGGTGAACACAGGGTGCTTCGTCCAACAGAGACCAGGGCGGCTGGTCAACGCGCGGCAACAAGGCGTCGAGCAAGCGATAGAAGCGTTGAGCGGCCAGGGTGGTGGTGCCGTCAAAGGCTTGGGCCGAACGGCGGGCACGAATCAGGCGGGAGACGGGCACGCTTGATGCCAGAGCCAAGGCCGGCAACGGCTCCAGGTTCGCTGACAACCCGTAAATGCCACTGGGTTTACGCGTGGCAGCTGCTACCGCAGGAATGTCTGGCCAGCGGCGCCGATTGGGGCTTAGCGTGTTGGCAAACCCCGACCACGAAGCCGCGCTCAAGCTTGCCAGCACGAGCTCTTGGGAGGGTGGATCACCGGGACCGATCCATACGAGTGCCTCGGGTGCCTCGGTTTCGTCGATCGGGAAGTCGGCGGCGCGGTTGACCCCGGTTATTGCAGCGATATCGTCGTCGCCCCAGCCTGCCAGCAAGCGTGCCGGCCACCCCAGGACAGCGCCGGCGTAAGACATAGCAGCCAAGGCATGGCCGCAATCGTGCTGGCAATAGCGGAAGGCACGCATGCCATACTTCCAGGCCTCGCGCCAATGGATGCCGGTCAGCGCCAGGAGCACGCCGCCCGACCACGCAAATGACGCCGTGGCGCGGCACTCAAGAGCATGTTCATCGGGCCGGTAATGATGAACGCCGGCCGGCAGTCCCCTTAGATCTGGGCAGATCAGGTAAGCCTCGGTGGGGTGCAGGTTTCCGCTGGAAGGGTTGCAGCGCAAGGCCCAGCGATTGCCGCCGTGGGACTTCCAAGCCGAAAGCCCAAGCGACAGTTGAAGCAATCGAGCGATATTGTCGACAGTCAACGCCTGCGGTGGCTCGTGCGCAGACCTAAACAGTTCGTCCCAACGGATTGGCAGTTCACCCTCCAGCAGGGGTAGTGGCAATTGCTGCGCGGCTCCGTAGCGGCGAAACGGGTCGGGTTGCGAGCTCCAGTCAAGGCCGTCGGGGCCGGGTGCATAGCGCTCAAGATGATGTTTGGAGCGCTCATGGTAGCTGCGAACAAGGTCCATGAGAACAGTATTCGTGGCGCTCAAAACAGAACCCGGCAACGCAGGGTACCCGGTACACGGCACAGCTTGGCCAGCGCGATGTCGGAGTGCTCAGCATCAATGTCGATCACCACATAACCGATGGAATCACGGGTTTGCAGGTACTGTGCCGCAACGTTGATATGGTTGTCCGAGAACACCTTGTTGATGTTTGCAAGCACGCCAGGCACGTTGCTGTGAATGTGCAGCAACCGGTGCTGGCCTGGGTGGGCTGGCAACGCCACCTCGGGAAAGTTCACGGAGGAGGTCGATGTACCGTTGTCGCTGTACTTGATCAGTTTTTCGGCAACTTCGATGCCGATGTTCTCCTGGGCCTCAACAGTCGAGCCACCGATGTGCGGCGTCAGGATGACGTTGTCAAGACCACGCAGGGGAGACTCAAACACATCCTGGTTGCTGTGCGGCTCACGGGGAAATACATCGATGGCTGCACCAAGCAATTTCTTCTGACGCAACGCGTCGGCCAGCGCCTCAATCACGACCACAGTGCCCCGCGAGGCGTTGATCAGCACGCTCCCGGCCTTCATCATCGCAATCTGCGCCTGACCCATCATCCATTGCGTGGCCGGAGTTTCTGGAACGTGCAGGCTTACCACATCAGACAGTGCCAGCAGCTCGGCCAGCCGTGCGACTTGTCGTGCATTGCCCAGGGGGAGTTTGGCAACTACATCAAAGAACACAACCTTCATGCCCAACCCTTCGGCCAGCACCGACAGCTGCGTCCCGATGGCACCGTAGCCCACGATGCCCAGCGTTTTACCGCGAATCTCAAAAGCATTGTCTGCCGACTTGAGCCAACCGCCCCGATGGGCAACGGCGTTCTTCTCCGGTACGCCACGCAGAAGCACGATGGCTTCGGCCAGGACCAACTCGGCCACGGAGCGCGTGTTGGAAAACGGTGCATTGAATACCGCGATGCCGCGCTCACGCGCCGCGTCAAGGTCCACCTGGTTGGTGCCTATGCAAAAGCATCCTACCGCCGCGAGTTTGCCGGCATGGCCCAATACCTCGGCGCTAAGCTGGGTGCGGGATCGGATGCCGACAAAATGCGCGTCTGCAATCTTGAGCTTGAGATCGTCGTCCCCCAAGGCTCCTGGCAGGGACTCAATCTGGGTGTAACCCGCCGCTTGAAGCATCGTGATGGTCGATGGGTGAATACCTTCGAGCAGCAGGAACTTGATCTTGCCTTTATCGGTTGAGGTCTTGGCCTCGCCGGGTAAGGACTTTGAAATGGGGGCTCTCATGGTTGACTAATATAGTCAACTTTGTTCGAGCGTGCTTGCCTGAGCCTACATCACCCTTTAGATCAATCATGGCAATGCAACGACGATCTCAAACGAACTTGCATTCTCTGTACGCCATCGCACAGATCGGGCGAAGTGCAATGGCAAGAATAGCCCACCGCGACGTCAAATGAATATGTTGGTCTCGCAGAGATACTGTTCAGTTTACTGCTGCAGGGCATCAAATCTGAATGTCTGTTCTGGCGCCCCGGACCACGGCCACGAATGTCCGGTCCTCACTTTCACGGCCGGCAGGAATGGGCACTGACCCGCCGCCGGAAGGTTGCCCGTGACCGGCTGCTGTCACCGTTTTATGGAGTCTCCACACGGCCTTCTGCCTCATGGGTTGAAACCCCGTACTTGAAGCGAGCTAATGTCGGTGGTCAGGGGAACTCTATGTCGGGATGCTTTTGTGCTTATGCGGTGCTACCCAGCAAACCGCAGCCACGCGAAATCAGCGACACCACATGTTCCGTGGCACGGGCATGGTCCTGCGCAGTCAACTCCGGACGCCCCAACACGGTTAAGACGAGATTGCATTAGCCAACATGGCCGATGGCGGCGCAAATGCTGCCGTGAATGCCAACCCGAAATGCGAGTTCGGCCACAGTGAGCACGATGGGTTCTTTCGTCGACGCTGAGCCTATTCCAGCAAATGCCGTTCATCGACAAAGATCGGAACAACACAATATTAGTGAGACAATACGACTTGATATTAGTGATATGGCACAACACGATTTTAGTGACGCCATAGAAGAACCGTTAACCACCATGGCAGCACCTCACGAAAAATTAGCCCAATCGCTGGCCGAACTGGCCGCGCTACAAGACCAAGGGGCGCGAGTCATTCGCAGCAGCCGGCTCTCCCGGACGCACCGGGAGCGTTTGATAAAGGGTGGCTTCCTGGAGGAAGTGTTCAAAGGCTGGTACCTGCCAGGCAGACCAGGAGAGCCTCTTGCAAATACCTCCGCCTGGTTCGCAGGCATGCGCAACTTCATCGGCGGGTATTGCGATGACCGTTTCGGCAATGACTGGCATCTGAGTCCCGAGCAGTCGATTCAACTGCGCTCAGGTGAACGAGCGCTGCCTCTGCAACTGCAAATCTGGACGAAAGGCGGCCATAACCAGATGGTTGC
>JAUSMR010000170.1 GCA_030645955.1 Gallionella sp.
GCAACCAGCGCGACGTGGAGAACCGTTTGCGCGACTCGCTGCACCATGACCGCGCCCGCGTGCAGACCGCCAAGATATCGCGTTTCGGCCTGCTGGAACTGTCGCGCCAACGCCTGCAGCCCAGTCTGGGCGAGAGCAACTACATGGCCTGCCCGCGTTGCAGCGGAATCGGTCATATCCGCGGCACCGAGTCTTCCGCCCTGCACATCCTGCGCATCATCCAGGAAGAGGCGATGAAGGAAAGCAGCACCGCGATCCACGTGCAAGTGCCGGTGGATGTCGCCACTTTCCTGCTCAACGAGAAGCGTGCCGACATCCATCGCATCGAATCGCGCCTGAAAGTGTCGATCATGCTGATCCCCAACCCGCATCTGGAAACACCCAACTACAGCATCAGCCGCCTGCGCCAGGACGATCTGACCGGCGACATGCTCCAGGCCAGCTACAAGCTGGTGGAAAAACCGGTTGAAGAAAAGCCGCTGACCGCCGCTCAGGAGCAGCAAAAAGCCACGCGCGCGCAAGCCGTTGTGCAAGGCATCACCCCGGCGCAACCCGCGCCGATGAAGGTTGAGGAGGCCAAGCCTTCGATTTTAGGCAAGCTCTTTGGCTGGATCAAAACGCTGGCAGCGGAGGAACAGCCTAAGGCCAAACCGGCTGCAAGCGCGGCACGCAACCAGCCGCGCCGTGAACGCGGCGAGCGTAGCGAGCGGGGCGAAGGCGGCAAGCGTCGTGAGCGCGGAGAACGCAGCGAGGGGGGCAACGCCCGCCGCGAGCGTGGCGAGAAGCCGGCACCGGCCGAAGCCGCAGCGAAAGCGAAACCTCAGGAACCGCGCCAGCAGGGCGAACGCGAACCGCGCCCACAAGGTGAGCCGCGCCAGCCGCGGCCACCGCGGCCGCCGCGTGCAGCGCCAACGCCGCAACCCGAAGAAAAACCCGTGCTGGAAATCCAGGTTGCCGCACCTGCCGCCGAACAAGCAGAAGAAGGCAGTGCACGCGAAGGCGCCCGCCGCCGCGGCCGCCGTGGCGGCCAACGCGAACGCCAACGCCGCGATAATGCCATACAGGGCGGCGAAATGCCGGCAGGCAACGGTGAAACTGCTGTCGCGGAACAAGCCGCTGCACCCGCTGCACCGGCCGATACTACCCCGGCAAAACTGAAGCCTTCCGAGTACATCGCCTACCCCGAAGGCTGGACGCCGCCAGTAACGCCGAGTGAATACATCGCCATGCCAGCAACCGCAACGCAGCAGAACGTGGCGGCAGTGGTGGCAAGCGAAATTACCGCGCCCTTAGTGACAAGCCGCGGCGAAGGCCTGGTGCAAATCGAGACCGACCCGGGCAAGCTGCAAGCTATAGCGAACATTCCCGCTGGTTACGCGGACAAACCGGCAACGCGCCGCCGTACGCGCCAGCATGAAGTGTATGTAGAGAATGAACCGCTGGTGCAGATCGAAACGCAGCACCCGCAAGCATAGTTTCAGTCAGGCAAAAAAACGAAAGCCGCACGACGAAAGTCATGCGGCTTTTTGTTGCCGCCACAAACTCATTTGGTTCGCTTGAGACTCGACGCCTTCAGGCACGGACAAGGATCATTTCTTGTTGCGGAATACGCTTAGCAGCAGTGCCTGCGTAGCTACCCAGAACAGCATGGCGATCCAGAATTGCACCTTCATTGAAGTTGACCATTCCGCGCTCCTGTCAGTCCGGTTTGCCGCTACGGGCGCAATTTGAATATCGTTACCGCCCGGCAGCGTCAGGTAACCAACCGTGCCAAGTCCGGCCGGCCGGTACGGGGCAGTAATGACGCAATTGGCGGATGGCATCAACCCCAGCGTCTTCACCTGGTTGCACGTTTCTGTGTCCAGGCGCAGTTCGTAAATATCCGAAATGTGCGCCGCGATGTTCCAGATAAAAAGTAAGCCGATAAACAGGCAGCCGATTGCAGCGAATATTTTGATATCGTCACTTTTTTTGCGAAGTTCCATTTGCGCCTCCTGACGAAACTAAAAAAAGCACCTGCTGTTTGCATTCTGCCCCGAATTTTGTCTTAACAGGATTTGCAGTATTGGTCAGATCAGCTGTGCCTGAAATGCCGCTGGCGGATGTGCTGCAACAATCCCTCCGCCGCGTCTTCCACCATGTCCAGCACGTGCTCGAAGCCTTCCGCGCCGCCATAGTAAGGGTCGGGGACTTCACGCTCGGCATGGTGCCGCGCGTATTCGAGAAACAGCCGCACCTGCGCATTGCCGGCTGGCGGCGCCAGGCGTTGCAGAATGGTGAGGTTGTCCATGTCCATCGCCAGCACATAATCGAAGCGGTGAAAGTCGCCCTCCTCCACCTGCCGCCCGCGCAAGCCGCTCATGTCATAGCCGCGCTGCAGCGCCGCCCGCTGCGCGCGCAAATCGGGTGGATCGCCAATGTGGTAATCATGCGTTCCCGCCGAATCGATCAGGATATATCCGGCCAAGCCTGCATTCTCGACATAGTGGCGGAACACGGCCTCTGCCGTGGGCGAACGGCAGATATTCCCCATGCAGACAAAAACGACAGAAACATTATTTTTCATCGGGGATATCTTACTGTGTTGTGATAGCTGTGTCTAAAAAGCTGGTTCTTGCGATTTGCATCAACACCAGCCCGCATAAAATGTAAAAATAGAACACCATTCCACACCCCACAAAAAAGCGATGTTCCCCTCCTCGCCAGCCCAACCCGCCACCCCACGGCGCTTATCCCCTTTGCGGGATCTGTGGCCTTTTCTGCGCCCGTATCGCGGGAGAATCACGCTGGCTTTCGTGCTGCTGTGCCTCGGTTCCGCCACGATGTTGCTGGTGCCGCTGGCGTTCCGCGACCTGATCGATTTCGGCTTCGGGCAGCAGCAAAACACCAGTGGCGGACTGCTGGGCACATCAAGCCTGAACAGCCATTTTGTGCTGCTGTTCGCGCTGGCAACTCTGTGGGCGATCACCGTGGCGACGCGTTACTACACGGTGACCTGGGTGGGCGAGCGGGTAACGGCAGATCTGCGCAGCGCAGTGTATGCGCGGGTGCTGGCGCAGTCGCCGCAGTATTTCGAGACCCTGCAGACGGGCGAAGTGCTCTCGCGGCTGACGGGTGACACCACGCTGATCCAGACTGTGGTTGGCAGTTCCATTTCGATGGGCTTGCGCAGCCTGTTCCAGTTTGTCGGCGGCATGGTCATGCTGGCCGTGACCAGCTTATATTTGTTTTCATTGAACCTCGGCCTGATGGCATTGCTGATACTGCCCATCTTCGCCATTGGCCGCAAAGTAAAAAAACTTTCGCGCGAATCGCAGGACAAGATTGCCGATGCCTCGGCTCTGGCCGGTGAGATACTCAATGCCGTGCCGACGGTGCAGGCCTATACGCAGGAACAGCATGAAACCAGCCGTTTCGCCGACCGCGCGGAAGCGAGCTTCGTCACTGCGATCCGGCGCACTCGCGTGCGCTCGGCGATGACGGCGCTGACCATCACGGCAGTGATGGGCACCATCATTTTCGTGCTGTGGGTCGGCGCTAATCAGGTGCATGCAGGTAGCATGACCGGCGGACAACTCGCTTCGTTCATCCTCTACGCGGCGCTGGTGGCGGGCGCGGTGGGCACGATGGCCGAAGTGTGGGGCGATGTGATGCGCGCGGCGGGAGCGACCGAACGTCTGCTGGAACTGCTGCATGCGAAATCCGCCATTGCCGAAACTGCCGCGCCGCAACCGCTGCAGCAACCCGGACAAGCGGCGATCCGCTTCGAGCAAGTCACCTTTCGCTACCCGGCACGCCTGCAAACGGCCGCGCTGGACAATATCACCCTGGACATTGCCCCCGGTGAAAGCGTCGCGCTGGTTGGCCCTTCCGGTGCGGGCAAGACCACCCTGTTCCAGCTCATGCTGCGCTTTTACGATGTGACCAATGGCTGCATTCGCCTCAACGGGCAGGACATACGCCAACTGGGCTTGCACGATCTGCGCGGCAAGATTGCCATCGTGCCGCAAGACCCGGTAATCTTCTCGGCCAACGCGCTGGAGAACATCCGCTATGGCCGTCCCGCCGCGAGCGACGAAGAAGTCATGGCCGCCGCCCGAACTGCACTGGTAGACGAATTCATCGACCGCCTGCCGGACGGATACCGGACATTCCTGGGCGAACGCGGCACCCGTTTGTCCGGCGGCCAGCGCCAGCGCATCGCCATCGCGCGTGCAATTTTGAAGGGCGCGCCGTTGTTGCTGCTGGACGAAGCAACCAGTTCGCTGGATGCGGAATCGGAAATTCTGGTGCAGCAGGGACTGAACGCCGCCATGGAGGGGCGCACCACGCTCATCATCGCGCACCGGCTATCCACCGTGCAGAAGGTCAACCGTATCGTGGTGATGGAACACGGGCGCATCGTTGAAACCGGCACCCCGGAAGATTTGCGCAAACAGAGCGGGCTTTACGCGCGGCTGGCGAGCCTGCAATTTGACGTTTGATTATAGCCCGGCTAATTCGTAAGCTTTGTCATTCCCGCGCAGGCGGAAATCCAGCGAAATAAATACTCAGCAAAGCGGACAACACCTTGATTTTGTCCCGCTTCACGGGGATTATTCAATCAACTGTTTTTGGTCTAACAAATAATCCGGGGTGAACCAGACGATTTGCTCAAGGCTGGAATAACAAATGAATATGAAAAAATCGCTATTCATCATTCTCGCAATAACACTGCTCTCTTGCGGAGGATGCAGCAGAGTTACCATTGGCTACAATCACGCCGATTGGTACCTGCGTTACAAGATCAACGATTACACCTCGCTCAATGCCGGGCAGAGAGACGAAATCCATCGTGAGGTCGATAGCTACCTGCGCTGGCATCGCAGCAACGCGCTGCCGGAATACACCGGATTCCTGCAGGGTTTATATGATGCAGTTCAACCGGACGGTCGGTTAAATACAGCAGAAGTTACCCGTTTAAGAGGCGAATTAAGCAAACTGTATAGAGAAACCATGACGCCTGTCATCCGGCCCGCCGCACATCTGTTGAGCACCCTGGACAGCCGGCAGATAGAAGAACTGCGCAATACTCTTGCTGACCAGAACCTTGAATGGAAAGAAGAATCGCTCGATGGCAGCGACCAGGAAAATCTCGACCAGCGTGCGGAAAGAACCATCGATTTTGTGGAAGGACTGGTTGGCAACCTGAGCGGCAAACAGGAAGAAAAAATCAGGGAAATGAGCCTGCGCCTGCCTTTTGTCACCCGCCATTTCATCGAGCATCGGGAGGCCAATCAGGCAGGGTTGATCGCACTGTTAAGCAACCATGCGGGCGAGGATAAAATTGCCGCATTCTTATCGCTGTGGATCAACTTTCCGGAAGCCGCCAGAACTCCGCAACAGCAACAGGTCTTTCAATCGTATGAGAACGCAACGGATGAAATGACTGCACGGATTTACGAACTGCTGACGGATCGCCAGAAAAACCGCCTGCGCAAAAAGTTATTGTCCTATATCGGGGACTTTCAGAATCTCGGCGCGGCAACGAGAACGGTAAGCAACGCGCCCAGATAGGTTAGCAGCGATCATTTCCGGCAACTGCAAGTAGGCGCGCATGATTCCCGGTTGTCGTGACTTGCGCGTTCATCGAGCAGGACGCTGGAAAGCAAGGCCAGCCCATGTCCGGTAAAAACATATGGCGCTTCCCGGATTGAAATCGCAAACCGTGATTTCAGGTCGGCGAATTCATCGGGATTCAATTGGAACATACAGCCTTCCGGGAAGCATTCGATGTTGCGCGTGACCGCAAGATTCAACGCGTCGATTTCAACCTCATAGAGTGCGGCCAAATCCTCGCCCAGCATGACTTTTTGTCCGCGAATAAAAAATGTCCTCGGTACGATGCCTGCCGTAGCGGCAGTTGCTTGTTTTTCAGTCATTGTCTATCTCCATCTCGGTGCCGTATCGGCAGACCATCACAGCGGCGAAAGCAGCACGCTTTCGCGCAATTTTTTCAACTGGTCACGCAGTTCGGTGGCTTGCTCGAACTCCAGATTTTTTGCGGCTCGCAGCATTTCTTTTTCCAGCCGGGTGATTTCCTTCGACACTTCCTTTTCGCTCATCGCCAGATACTTCGCCTGGGCCTGCGCGGCCTTGAGTTGGCTGCGCGCGGCATCCGGCTCGTACGTGCCTTCTATGATGTCCTTGATGCGCTTCTGCACGCCCTGCGGAGTAATGCCGTGCGCGAAGTTGTACGCCACCTGCTTGATGCGGCGGCGATCGGTCTCCTCTATCGCGCGGCGCATCGAGTTGGTGATCCTGTCGGCATACAGTAGCGCCTTGCCGTTGATATGGCGTGCGGCGCGGCCTATGGTCTGGATCAGCGAACGTTCGGAACGCAGGAAACCTTCCTTGTCGGCATCGAGGATCGCCACCAGCGACACCTCGGGAATGTCCAGGCCCTCGCGCAGCAGGTTAATGCCGATCAGCACGTCGAACATGCCGAGGCGCAGGTCGCGGATGATCTCGACGCGCTCGACGGTTTCAATGTCCGAGTGCAGATAGCGCACCTTGATGCCGTGCTCGGAAAAATAATCGGTGAGGTCTTCCGACATGCGCTTGGTCAGCGTGGTCACCAGCACGCGCTCGCCCTTGGCCACACGCAGGTTGACCTCGGACATCAGGTCGTCCACCTGGTGCGTGGCGGGGCGCACTTCGATAACGGGATCGATCAGCCCGGTCGGGCGTACCACCTGCTCTACCACCTGCCCGGCATGCTCGGCTTCATACACCGACGGCGTCGCGGAAATAAACACGCTCTGGCGCATCACATGCTCGAATTCATCGAAGCGCAACGGGCGGTTATCCATCGCGGAAGGCAGCCTGAAACCGTAATTGACCAAGTTCTCCTTGCGCGCGCGGTCGCCCTTGTACATGCCGCCGATCTGCGGGATGGTGACGTGGCTCTCGTCGATGAACATCAGCGCGTTCGGCGGCAAATAATCCAGCAGCGTCGGCGGCGGATCGCCCGGCTTGCGCCCCGACAGATGGCGCGAATAATTTTCGATACCCTTGCAGAAGCCGATCTCGTTGAGCATTTCCAGATCGTGGCGGGTGCGCTGTTCGATACGCTGCGCCTCGACCAATTTGTTCTCGCGCTGATAGAACGCGATGCGCTCGGCCAGCTCGACCTTGATGGTCTCCAGCGCGGCCAGCACCGTGGCGCGCGGCGTGACGTAATGGCTGGACGGATAGACGGTGTAGCGCGGCACTTTCTGCAGGATATGCCCGGTGAGCGGGTCGAACAGCGACAGCGTTTCCACTTCGTCATCGAACAATGTCACGCGCAACGCATGTTCGCTGCTTTCCGCTGGAAAGATGTCGATCACGTCGCCGCGCACGCGGAATTTGCCGCGCGAAAAATCGATGTCGTTGCGCTCGTACTGCATCTCTATGAGGCGCTTGATCACGTCGCGCTGCGCCATTTTCTTGTTGTGGCTCACATCCCGCGACACGTTACTGATAGAACTACTAGCCATTCGACTAGGCGAGTCAACAACACTCGCCAAGTCGCTGGTTATGGCGGAGCCAGCCGATTGCGGGAGCGGGTGTGAGGTGGCCATTCCCGCCCCGGATGCTTCGCAACGCCGTGTCATGGCCACCAGATGCAAAATCATGCCGTGGTAATCCACCGGGTCGCCTATGCCGTAAATCGCCGACACCGTCGCGACGATGATGGAGTCCTCGCGCTCCAGCAGCGCCTTGGTCGCGGACAGGCGCATCTGCTCGATCTGCTCGTTGATGCTGGAATCCTTCTCGATATACACATCGCGCGACGGCACATAGGCCTCGGGCTGGGAGTAGTCATAATAGGAGACGAAATATTCGACCGCGTTTTCCGGGAAGAAATCGCGCAGCTCGGAATACAACTGCGCCGCCAGCGTCTTGTTCGGCGCCATCACAATGGCAGGCCGCCCCAGTTGCGCGATGACATTCGCCATCGTGAAAGTCTTGCCGGAGCCGGTCACGCCCAGCAGCGTCTGAAACGCCAGCCCGTCGTTGATCCCCTCCACCAGTTGCGCGATGGCCGTGGGCTGGTCGCCCGCAGGCTCGAACGGCTGGTGCAGGCGGTAGGGGCTATTGGGGAAGGTTATGATGTTCATGGTGAGGTGCGTATTGTACGGGGAATGGGGCGATTGCCAAATGGGGCAGCGTGGCGGAGAATGCAGCAGCTGCAACAAGGCTAATATCTGACGCTCGCATTCTTTGGCTTGGAGCAACGGACATCGCGCGGTTACAATTACCTTTTAAGTGCTATTTTTGGTCACCCTACTTATTGGATATTCCAATGGCGGAAAATGAAGAAGACTATTTGCGCCAGTGTTTGGAGCGAAACATTTGCCCTGTTTGTCAGCAGTCGATTACAAAAAAATTTGGAAGCGGCCAATTCAAGGACGGAGTATTTTGTTCTTTGAATTGCTACACAGAATGGAACAAGGCATTACTGATACGGCGACATCAAGACAAGATGCAGAAGAGTAAATCCGATGAATGAAGTAATAACGAAGAGCGATTCAACTGCCAGCCCTGATTCTATGGCTTCTACGCGCGTAGGCGACTATACCGGAATCCTTCCGAGCCAGAAGATCAAGGAGATGTTGAGTAGCGGCGAGATCAAGGGGTCAGTGCTAGCAGAGTTTGATGTGCTAGCAAAGATTGATGATGACCAAGTCCAGCCCGCCAGCATAGACCTGCGCCTTGGCGAATATGCTTATCCCGTAGATACGAGCTTTCTTCCAGGCAAGAAAGTGAAAGTATTCGAAAAAATGAGGCAGCTTGATGACCGCTTTGCTGACTTCAGAATCGATCTTCGCAACGGCGCAGTTCTGGAAAAGGGACGGGTATATGTTATCCCTCTTCAGGAAGCCATTAGTTTGAGAAGTGATGTAGCTGCCTTCGCCAACCCGAAGAGCTCTACGGGCAGGCTGGATATTTTGACGCGCTTGATTGCCGATGAAGCTACCAGTTTTGATCAGGTAAGCGAAGGTTATAAAGGCGGGCTCTTTATCGAGGTTGCGCCCCGGAGTTTCAGTGTCGTGGTAAAAACCGGCACCCGCTTGAACCAGTTAAGATTTCGCCGCACTCGTGGAAAGGAAGCGAAGGCCATTACGTTCGCAGAATGGAAGAAGCTTCTCGATGAAGGCCAGATTGTTGATTCCAGTGACCACGAGAAAAACGCGAGATCAATTCAAACAGGCCTGTTACCTTTCACTGTGGATCTGCAAGGCTCCGGCAAGGAAAACGACATTATCGGATACCGCGCAAAAAAACATGCAAAGCGTATTGACCTAGAAAAACGGGATTATGATCCGCTGGATTTCTGGGAACCAATCCGTTTTCACAAAACGTCTTCGCTGATATTGGATCCAGATGAGTTCTATATCCTCATGACGAAGGAAGCGATCGCAGTACCGCCAGATTATGCGGCTGAAATGTTGCCGTATGACACCCGTGCAGGTGAATTCCGTGTTCACTATGCCGGTTTTTTCGACCCTGGATTCGGTTGGAATGCCGAGTTAAATAAAGCGGGAAGCAGCCGGGGTGTTCTGGAAGTGCGCTCCCACGAAGTACCCTTCCTGCTCGAGCATGGGCAGACGGTCGGATGGCTTCGATATGAGCGTATGGCGGCTCGGCCCGAGCTTCTGTACGGGCAAGACATCAGTTCTAACTATCAAGGACAGAGCCTTAAATTGGCCAAGCAGTTTAAGCAACTGTGAGAATACGGAACTAACCGGGTCAGATTCAATTTACTTTTTCCAGAATCAACAGGGGGGCAGACTATTAACTTCCTGAATACCATCCTATGAAAAATCTTGCTCATCACATCGCCTCTTTGGCAATCACCGCCTGGGTCGGCGGGCTGTGGTCCATTGGCTATGCCGTGACTATCCTCTTCCGTGCCCAGCCGGACAAACAACTCGCCGGGATGCTGTCCGGGCAGATGTTCGACGTGATCAGTTATACCGGGATCGTTTGCGGCGCGTATCTGTTGCTCTATCGTCTGGCGATATCCGGCAAAGACGCCGTGCGTGAGTGGGTGTTCTGGCTGGTTGCGGCGATGCTCGTCATCACGCTGCTGCTCCAGTTCGGTATTCATCCCCTGATGGCGGAAATCAAGCTGCAAGCCAATTCACCGGACGTGATGCAAAGCGCGATGGCGCCGAGCTACAAGATGTGGCATGGGATATCGAGCATTCTGTATCTGGTGGAGAGTCTGCTCGGCGCGGCGCTGGTCATCAAGTCGTTGCGAAAGCCAGCGTAGCCCGGATGCAATCCGGGGTTCAATATCTCAATTTTCCCCGGATTCCGCAAAGCCTGTCCTGAGCATGTCGAAGGGCTGCATCCGGGCTACAAACGCCGCGATCTCTCTGCACCAGCAAGAAATCTCGCGCCCCTTTATTCGCATCGTGACCCCCGGATGCATCAGCCCGGGTTGTCTACCGAAAACATGCTCCACGGATAGGTAATAAATATCTGGCTTTGGGGACCCTCGGTTCCATGGGCCAGATCGAAGCGGATAATCACGCCGGACAGCACCAGGCGTGCTCCTATCCCATAACTGCTGCGTCCGTCCCTGAACAGATCGCCGTAGCGGTCGGCCACCATGCCGCGTTCCCAGAAAGCAGCAAGCTGGATGCCGGTGCGTATTCCCTTTGCGACATAGATGTTGAACGGGGTGCGCTCATCGGTCAGATTCCAGCGGTATTCGGCACCGTAGGACAAGGCTTGTCCGGCATAAAAACGCCCGTTGTCGTACGAGCGCAAACGCTGGGTTCCCCCCAACGGTGAGGCGGTGCCATACTGGTTGTTCGCCTGCATGCCCGCCAGCAGCTTGGCTTCGGTAGACTGGCAGGAGTCGCGCTCTGGCCCGGCCGGATATTGGCTGCAATTCAATCCATGGCGCTGTTGCAGCAGGGCGTAGTCGGTAAGCCCCTCGCGGGTGACATGGGCACGCGAGTAGAACACGTTGAATACCAGCGTATCCCAGTTGCGCGTCGGCAAATAGCCGGTGAAATTGTAGTCATTGACGAAATACTCGCTCATGTCCGGGTTGTGGCCATTGGGCAGGCGGCTGGAAAATTCCAGGCGCACGCCGTTGCGCGGGTCGACCCTGTCATCGGTCAGGTCAAGGGAGCCGCCCAGAGAATAAGATGTACCGCTATGCCAGTTGGTATCCACCCCCGCAAACGCCTGTTTATCCTTATCCAGTACTTCAAGCAGGCGGTTACGCCCGCTCAACCTGCGCGCAAAAATATCGTAGCGGCGCTGATCGAAAGTCAGGGTCATCTGCCCCAGAAGATAAGCGCCTTCCACTTTGGGGTAGATCACATCGATCGGGCCGGAAGCGATGCCGCGATTGTAAGATGTTGCTGCAACCCTGTAGTCGTTATAGCCGACATCGACTATCAGGCGCTGCGGTATCACGTGGTAATCCAGCAAGGCGGCGCCGGTCGCCTTGATATCGCCGCGCACATAGTAGCCGGTAAAATCGGTATCGCCATCGCCCATGTTCAGCACGCTGACACCGAACCCGCCCGCCCTGCCCATGCCCGGTATCTCACCGACAATCGGATAGAAGTAGTAGCCAAAATCCCGGCCAAACTGATCCTTGCGCCGCTCGACGACCTCGGCAAAGCCCGCACTGCTGAACAGCATCAGCAGTATCACCCCGATCCAGAACATACTGATTCCGCGATGCATGATGATGGGCCTCCTATCGTTCCGATAGCCTGTATGGTTTGAGCCATGAATGGCATCTATGATGCATGAAAGCCATTTTGATTCAGCATACACCGTGAAGATTGAAGAAACAACATGTGACATGTTTATCATAAGTTGGCATTTTTCGCTGCGCACACCGTATCCAAAAAATCATCAACCCCCGTTTCTCTCTTCACCCCGGTTCACTCTTTCCTTGGCACAGGTATAATTCGCGCTTCCGTTTAAACTGCAAGGAAATATCTTGGAACTCTCGACTCGCGTGCAAGCCATCAAGCCCTCCCCCACCCTCGCCGTCACCGCCCGTGCAGCGAAGCTGAAAGCCGAAGGAAAAGACATCATCGGGCTCGGCGCGGGCGAACCGGATTTCGACACACCGCAGCACATCAAGGATGCGGCTATCGCCGCGATCAACAGGGGCTTCACCAAATACACCGCCGTCGGCGGCACGCCCTCGCTTAAAGCAGCGGTCATCGCCAAGTTCAAGCGCGACAACGGGCTGGACTACACCGCGAAACAGATCCTGGTTTCCTGCGGCGGCAAGCAGAGCTTTTTTAATTTGGCACTCGCCTACATCAATCCCGGCGACGAAGTGATCATCCCCGCCCCTTACTGGGTGTCCTATCCCGACATCGTGCTCATCGCCGAAGGCAAGCCGGTGGTCGTGCAGGCGGGCATCGAGCAGGGCTTCAGGATGACCGCCGCGCAACTGGAAGCGGCGATTACGCCCAAAACCAGAATGGTGGTGATCAACAGCCCGAGCAATCCGTCCGGTGCGGTGTACACCCTTGGGGAATTGAAAGCATTGGGCGAGGTGCTGCGCAAGCATCCCAACATCCTGATTGCCACCGACGATATGTACGAGCATATCGCGCTGACCGATGCGAAATTCGCCAACATCCTGAATGCCTGCCCCGACCTGTATCCGCGCACGATGGTGCTGAATGGCGTATCCAAGGCCTATTCCATGACCGGCTGGCGCATCGGCTACGCGGCTGGGCCGGAGAACATCATCACCGCGATGGAGAACGTGCAGTCGCAGAGCACTTCCAATCCGACCTCGATCTCGCAGGTGGCGGCGGAAGCGGCATTGAACGGCGATCAGGGCTGCATCGCGCCGATGCTCAAGGCATTCCGCGAGCGGCATGTGTTCGTGGTGAATGAACTGAACAAGATTCCCGGTGTGCAGTGCATCATGGCGGGCGGCGCGTTCTACGCCTTCCCGGATATGCGTCCGGCGATTGCCAGGCTGCACCAGCGCGGCACAATCAAGGCAGCGACCGATATAGCGTTTTCCGAATACCTGCTGGAACAAGGCGGTGTCGCCGTGGTGCCCGGTTCGGCATTCGGCAGCGAGGGCTATGTCCGCCTGTCGTTCGCCACGTCGATGGAAAACCTCAGGATAGCGCTAGAGCGCATCGCGAAAGCGCTATCCTGAGGTTTCGGTGTAGGCTAACCTTCAGGTTATGCCGGAACCACAATCTCAAACAGGCGCTGGAGCGAATGCACAAGGCGGTTGCCTGAGCAATTATTTCATTTCGCAATCAATATCGGCACCAGCCGCGACCTTGCCGTCGGCCAGCGGATATAGACCAAACGTCCGAACAATAATAAAGATGAACTGCTTGAAGACCTTGAAGCACGCCAGTCCGGAGACACTGCCGTCATGATTGTATTACGTGGGGAAAAACAGGTAAGGCAACGCCTGACGGTGAAGCTGGCATCACCGGATTGAGCAGCCGGCTGAACCCCGGGGGAAAGCTTGGCAGAATCCAGCCCTATGGGGCAAAGTGTAAAGTGGGTCTGTCAGTCACTCCGCCGATTTGCAGATCGACTGGTTTCATCCCTTCCTCCAGCGTCAGCCTGGCGATAATGCTTCCCGATATCTGTTGCTTGTCGATATCCAGTCTGGCGACCGCATTCAACACATTCGTGGTGACTTTTATTTGTTTAAAGTGAAGAGTGTTGTTGGTATACGCAACGACACCGCTGAGCTCATCGAAGTGAGTCCTGCCGCCCGGCAAGTGTTCCCTGCTGTGCGCACGTGCAGTTGCGATGATGTCCATGCCGCTGATCACCCCTTTTTTAGCCATGAAGCTGCCATCCAGCGCCGCCGATTCAGCCAGACCAGCCAGATCTACCGCCGTCATATTGAAGCGCGCCGAACCTTCAACATTGCCATCCAATAAATTGTTCAAGCGCTGCATGGTAATTGTTTTAGCCACCATGGTTCCTTGCACACGCCAGCCTGAGAGCCAGCTGATGTTCGCATTCCCTTGCAAAATACCTCCAAAAATCCGGCCGTCGAACTCGCTGATCGATAAGTCGTTGTTGCTTAACTCACCCTTTGCGGTCAGCTCGTCAAACGGCCAATTCGGCAGCAACGGCAACGCGCTGTCGCGCACCGTTATGGCTACTTTCTGCTTGTTGCCCAGGGTGGCGCTGATATCCAGAATATATTTGCCGGCATTCGAGCGCAGATTGGCATTGGTGAATTCGCCAAGCGGATTGAAATTCAACACGCCTTCAACACCAGCAAATTGGACAGCATCCGCATCCAGCGTACCTTGACTGATCACCATGCGCGCCACCGGATATTGATTGTCAGCAGCCAGTTGCTGCGCCCATGCGGATACGCTTTGCAAGCCCGCGCCACTCACCTTGACACCCTGCAACTCGATGCTGTCGATTGGCTTTGCCTCAATGAACAGCCCCGCGATGGCAAAATTTATCAGCGCCTGCTCCGCCTGAAATTGCTTCACTTCGCCAATATATATCTCGCCCAATTCCAAACGCGGCGTCGGCAAGATACGTCCGGACAAGCGACCTATATGAACCGGCTGGTGCAATTTTGCGGACAAGAATTTTTCAACTTTGGGCATATAGTCACGCGTCGGCAATGCATACGGGGCGGCTAACAACGCGCCCAGCAGCAGCACCAACAGGAACATACCCAGCTTGAACATGAAACCCACCAGCTTGCCCCATGAAAATGGCTTGCGCCTGACTCGTGCAACCGTGGCTGGTTTGGCGACAGGGACGGCAGGGGCGGCATCGGCAAAATATTTAACCTGCTTTGCGGCTTGCTCTATTTCGGCTCCGGCGGCTTCAGCTGCGCGCTGTTCTGCTCCTGCCCGAGCCTTGGCTTGGGCTTCTGCCTGTTTTTTAGCTGCCAGCGCTTCCTCCTCGATGCGCTTGTCTACCGCGATACGCTCTTGCGTTGCCCGCTGAATTTCATCCTTGCTGGGCGTACCCCCGGCCGGTTTACTCGCGACAAACGGGAGTGTTTCTTGCTGAACAGGCTGCCTGGCTTCTGCAGGCTGAGCCATTCGCGCAGCCTTATCCGGTTGTTGTGCGGGACCGACCTTCTCTTTTTTCGGCGGCTCGACTAACGGCTGGGGTATGTCGACTTTAAATGAATCGAAGGAAAATGTTTCCGGCTTGCCTGCATGGTCAGTTCCAGTTGGTCCGGCTTTCTGCGCTGGCTGAGTATTTTTTTGAGTTTCGACTAAGGGTTGTTGCGCATCGACTTGAAATGCATCAAAAGCGAATGTGTCCGGCTTGGACACTGGTGCAGTTTCAGCGGAAGAAGAAAAAGGATTTGCCTGTATCTCCGCAGCCGATTCACTGGTTTGCCGCAGTATCGCTGCCCCAACAGATACATGATCCACATACTCATAGACAGGATGCTCGCGCCCGTGCTTGTCTTTCTGCATACCGCGATACCGGAACATGTCGGCGTATTCATCATTCAACCTTGAAACAAAATCATAATAGGGACGGGAAATATAAATCTGGTCGACACCGGCGAAGCTCATCACGCGCTGCGCATCATTGATGCCGTCACCTACCATGTTGCGTTGTCCATTCATATCCTTGACGATATTGATGGGACCGAGGTGAATACCGATTCGTACTTTCAGATCCGGATAATCCAGATGCTGATTGGTCATGACAGTTTTGCGAAACTTCATTGCCACTTCCAGGGCGTCTTCAGGATGTTGCAAAAAACCTATTGCCGCACCGTCCCCGGTATCAAGAATGATGTGCTCACCTTCTCCATGCGTTTCTAGACATTCGGAGACTATCTGATTGAACTGCCTTTTTATTTCGATCTGTTTGTTGACAGATTGCTTGGTATACCCGACCACGTCAAAAAACAACACTGTCGCACTGGTAGAGCGTGAGGTCGTTGCGACACTTGGCCTCGGCTTATCCGCTTCGCTCAATACCTTGGCTTGAGCCGTATCATGTACCGATTTGATCAGCATCGCTTCTGCTTGCTGCCGTGCCCTCAAGCTGGCTTCCGCTTCTTCGCGCGCTCTGGCAACTTCCTGCTCGGCCTTGAGGCGGGCCGCCTCAGCCTCTTGCTGAGCCTGCAACCTGGCTGCTTCAATTTCCTGCCTGGCTATGGCTTCCGCGTGTGCTCTTGCCTCGCTCTCGGCCTTGATGCGGGCTGCCTCTGCTTCTTGTCTTGCCTTGGCTTCGATCAACACACGCGCTTGTGCTTCCGCCTCAGCCTTGGCCTTGGATGCTGCCAGTTCAACCTTAACTCGCTCCGCTTCCTGTTCGAGCTTGAGCCGCAACGCCTCTGCTTCCTGTTGAACTTGTAATTTCGCCGCCTCGATTTCCTGTTTGGCTTTTTCTTCAGCCTCATCCTTCAATTTTTCGGCATCAGCCTCTGCCTTGTCCGGCTCGGGTGCCGGCGTTTTCGAAGAAGATGCGCTAACTCCGGACATAAAATCCAAATCACCGGCACCATCATTCACCGGTTTTGTTTTATGCGGTGTAGCCATCTTGGGTGGAACCGACATCTTGGGAGGAACCGACATCTTGGGAATATTGCCTGCCTTGGCTTTATCCGCAATGTAACCGTCCTTTTCCAACTCCTGGAGCATCGCATCGAGGCCGGCACGCAGGCTGGGCGCGGCACGCTTGTTGATTTCACCGCAAGTCGCGGTTCCATCCACCATCAGCAAGGCACGTTTGATATCACCGGGAAGATGCATAGTCCTGCTGTGCACCTCATCCTCGCCCTTGCTGGTTCTGACAAAAATGGTCTTATTGTCCATATCTCATTCTAACTGATAGCACGCTGATTGGCATTGGCATCCGGCAGGACGAAAGACTGCCCTCGCAACAAACATCGGCAAGCTTAGCAAAGACGCCTCAGTCACCCATTGAATCTAATTTGAGGTTGACCGAGCAAAGCAAAATCACTATCATGCGCACCTCTTCATTCCCTGATAGCTCAGTCGGTAGAGCGACGGACTGTTAATCCGCAGGTCCCTGGTTCGAGTCCAGGTCGGGGAGCCAGATATTTTTTACCAAAAGAATCATACATTTGGGGCATCTTTCGGGGTGACCCTTTTTGCTTTTTAGGGGCCGTTTTAGGGATCTGTATTCTAATA
>JAUSMR010000171.1 GCA_030645955.1 Gallionella sp.
CCTCTTCGGCAAGGGTGAATTGAGCAACGATATTGGCGCCTTGCGCCGCTGCCCGGTAGTGAACGCTACCTTTATTTACCAGCAAGGCACCGATCACCGGGACAGCGGTGACGTCGGAAGTGTCGCGCGACAGCGCCCAGGTGCGCCGCCCATCGGGCTCAATCTGCAGGCCAAGTTGCGCTTCTGTGAGCACAATCCGGGGCAACACGACCTTGCCCAGCAACAAGGGCAACAACTTGATATCGAATTCAGCAACACCCGCCTTCACCAGAAACGGCTCGCTCGCCCACTCGGGATTGGCAAACTCCACACCCTCCGCCCGTACGGTGCTGGTCAGCCCCGGGTGCACCGTCAGATGCTGCGTAATTTCGAAGCGACGCCCCAGTTGCTCGGAGACGTACCGGTTGATAGGCTCACGCAGCGAATTCCATGGAAAAAAATAAAAGCCCAAGACCAGAACGACCAGCACAGCAACGGTGCCCGCAAGCCACTTTCGGGCGGCGGCAGATTGAAACAGGGTATTTTTCATTCGTTGTAGGTTGTTACGGCCGGTTTCAAATAAAATCAGTTCATGGCGGCGGCCGACAGCACACAACAACGAAGGGGCAACCAAAAGATGCGGGCACTGACATGCAGATGCTTGACTATCAAACAAAAAGGCACAGAAGGCCAGTCGGCAAGCGCGATGAAATGCTGTGGGCATGTACCTACAGTCTTTTGAAGTCCGGGCGTAGGAAACATCCTACTCAGATAGACTCGACTGGCTGGCACAATCGCAAGGCGGCAAAAGATACATTAAGTAATGGGGCAGAAGTTCATCCTCTGACCCTTGACGGCAGCACCTGGCGGGTCTTTCGCAATGTTCCGAATCCCTAGAGTCGTTAATTAGGCAAGCGCAGTGAGACTTAAAACTTATATCGTCGAAGACAACCCGACCATTCGCGAAAACCTGATTGGCACGCTGGAAGAACTGGCCAGCATCAACGCGGTGGGAAGTGCCGAAACAGAGAACGAAGGCAAGGCATGGCTGGCTGAAAACCGGGATGAATGGGACTTGGCGATCGTCGACCTGTTTCTCAAGCAGGGAAGCGGGTTGGGCGTGCTTGCATCTTGCCGGGACCGGCCGTCCAGGCAAAAGGTGGTGGTGCTGAGCAACTACGCCACGGCTGACATTCGCCAGCGCTGCGCGCAACTGGGTGTTGACGCAGTGTTCGACAAATCAAACGAAATTGATGCTTTGGTGGACTACTGCATCCAGCAAAGCAGCCCCTCCGCTTGAAATCAGTCGATCAACTTGTTTTTGAGCGCGTAATAGGTGAGGTCACTGTTGGAGGAAAGACTCATTTTCTCCATCACGCGGGTGCGGTAGGTACTCACGGTTTTGACGCTCAGGGAAAGCGCCTTTGCAATGTCGCCCGCCGTCTCGCCTTTGGCCAGCTTGAGAAACACCTGAAACTCCCGCTCCGACAATTGCTCATGGGCGGCCATGTCCTTGGGCCGGTTCAGCTGTTGCGCCAGCAACTCCGCCACTGCCGGC
>JAUSMR010000175.1 GCA_030645955.1 Gallionella sp.
TCCTGAGACAGCGCATGAATCACGCCGCGAATGAGGTAGTTGCTGTCAAAACCGATGGTGTACTGACGTGCGTTGGGCTGGACGGGTTGCAGCATCTTGCGCTCCACCAGTTTTTTGATCTGGTAGGTGCGCTGGGTGACACTTAGGCGGGGCATGGCTTGGCTCAGGTCTGCGGCTTTGGCAACACCCACTTTCACCGCGGCCAACAGCACGGCCTCTTCCTGCGCCGTGATCCAGCCTCTGCTGCGCGAGTAGTTCAGCGCAGGCAACAGGATTTTTGCCGTCAAATAGTTGTAGTGGGTAAGCTGGTCCACCTTTTTCAGCTCCATCAGAATGCCATCCAGCACATAGACACACCACAGCTCCAAATTGGCGGGGGTGCCGCCGTCGGCGCACGACAACATGGCGTAATACTTATCCCGGTCGCGGCAAAACACAGCAGTGGGGTTCAAAACCCGACCACCGGTTTTTACGTTAAAGCCATACTTGATCAACAGCGCATAGGTCAGCAGCCGCACCACGCGCCCATTGCCGTTGCTAAACGGATGCACCCAGCCAAAGCGGTGATGCGCCAGCGCCACCTTGATCAAGTCGTACTTGGGGGCATCAGCCCGGTTGATAAAACTGACCAACTCCTGCATATAGCCGGGCACCTGCACCGGATCGGGTGGCAGGTGTGCAGACTGGGCGATGGCCACCTGTGTTGACCGGTAAGCCCCTGGGGTTTTGTCGCCCTCACGCAGCAGATTGCGCACGGTCAGCGCGTGCAGTTCACGAATAAAGTGCTCAGACAAGGGCGCGCCAGCGTCCATCGCGCTTTCGATATGGGCCATGGCCTCTTCAATATTGGCAATTTCACTGAGTTGGTCGCCCGCCGAGGCGCCACCTTCCAGCGAACTTTCCACATAGTCGGCCAGGGTGGTGTGGTTGCCCTCAATACGGGCAGAGCCCAAGCTCTCCAGCATATGGAAAACATGCTTGAGCTGGAAAAACACCGGGGCCGGGGTCGTGCCCGCCAACTGCAAGCGCCGCAGATGCTCCAGCTCGGTCAACACATCGACCAGCGGGGAGTCGAAAGCCGGGTTCAGCAACGCAAGGTCAAAGTGATTAAATGCAGCCATGGCGATCAGATATCTTCACTAGAAGGTAAACAATTACTGCAGTCTAGCGATAAAAGCAATTTAAAAACAAAGACTTACAGCGCGCCATCGAATATATTATCTGCAACAAACTCCGATATCTTCTGCAATCCTGCAAAACACAATGTGCAAAGTGCCCATCTGAAGCCAAGGCGGTTCATGGCACGAACGGGTTGACCAATTGCACGCCGGTGCCAGCGAAGTCGGCCATATTGCGCGTCACCACGGTCATACGGTGTTCGAGAGCAGTCGCCGCAATCATCGCGTCACGGTCTGAGCGCGGATTCGGCACATGCATGGCCGCGCACAGCATCGCGGTGTTGTCGGTAAACGGCAGGATGCGACCCGCGAAAGTGGCCCGCACACCGGTCAGCCAGGCGCGTAGCGCGCTGCCCTGCGGCGGTGTCCTGCGCTCCAGGGCCAGCACGCCTTTTTCCAGTTCAAGAATGCAGATCGCCGAGAGAAAAAGCTGACTCGCAGGCATGCTTGCTGCCCAGGCCCGTACCTCGGGTGACTGATTGGGCTTGCCCTGGCGCAACTCCGAAATCACATTGGTGTCGAGAACGTACATCGGCGGCGCGCTTCAACCGAGCTCGGCGGCGCGAAACTCAACCTGCAGGCGCGGTGCTTCGAACTCGATGCCCGCCCCACCCGGTATGGCATCCATGACATCCAGCAACGACGCCTCCTGCTGGCCTGCCAGGCGGTAGTAGTCCTCAATCTTCAGCAGCGCGAAGGCTGGCCGTCCACGGTCGGTGATGAACACCGGCCCCTCGGCCGCAGCGCGCTTGGCCGCGCCCACATCACGGGTGAAGTCCCGACTTGAATACGTGTGAATTGACATTTCTCTCTCCTTCTCCGGTCTGTGCATGTACAGCCCCGCACATATGCTTGTATGTTATGACATTGATAACTGAGCGTCAATGACCGTCTTGGAGAGTTTGTTCAAGGGCATTTCAAATAAGGCGAATCCTTCCGGTCAGCAGCTCTTGCATCATGCCTTGCTTGAGGGCACGGGTCTTGTCGCGGCGGGCTTCGAGGGCGGCGAGTTCAGCGTCCATGTCGGAGAGGATGGTGGCGATGGCGGTTTGCTCTTCAATTGACGGCGTAAGAAACGTGCGCTCTTTAAGAAATTTGAAATGCCGGTTGTATCCAGTTGTCGGGATGCCAGTGTGTTCAAGCTGAAATGAATGGAAGCGAGCACAGTGACCGTTCTTGGCTGCGAGAATTTGAGTTCCATCCGCACCAACAACAAAGTCGAAATCGACAAACTTTATGACGCAAGTGTGATCCCCGAAGATGATTACTCCGCCATCAGGGCACAGAAAACGCTTGTCGCTTCTGTCA
>JAUSMR010000183.1 GCA_030645955.1 Gallionella sp.
CTCTCCGGGCTTCGCCCAAGAGTCTTGGATAACCTCAGTGCCATTTCTGGACTGACACCACTCTGCAACTTCAGAATGCGATTCAATGTGGATGGCGAAACATCGAGCTGCTCCGCAAGATAGCGGCAGCTAAGCCCAAAGGGCTCCATGTAAGTGTCGAAAATAAATTCGCCAGGATGTGGTGGATTGTACATAGCCATTAGTGATAATCCTCGTACTCAAGCAGATACACAGCATCACTCAGCTGATCAAATACCAGGTTGAAACTGGGCAGGCGCTGTTTCCAGCGGGTATCGACATCAGCCATATTCATTTGCTCTGGCCCGATTTGAGGTTCTCACAATCTCTTTACAAGCAGAAAGGTAGCACAGGATTACTGGTTGCGCCGCCGATTTTCTTGGGTTGCAGCGCCGCAGTACGAGGTCCAAAATGACCTGCATTCTCATACTGACTTGGAGCAAGCAATGATTATTGAAACAAGCGAACGCATCCGACGCATGCAGGCACGTTTCGACGCACTTTCCAGTCGCATCGAGCTGGGGTTTGTGGGCACCCCAGAGGATGAGGGGCTGATGGAAATTCAGCAGGCTTTACTTGATGCACGCGCTGATCGTTAGTTTTGGAAGATGCATGGGGTGTCGTTGGCAGCGACAGGCCGCACTCCGGCGCGGTCGAAGCGAATTACCCTGATTTACTTCACCAAACCTTTCCTTTACCTTGCAGGCAGTTTTCGCGAAGCATCCAGAGGGTAAACCCATGTCAAGTCTACTGAGCGCTGGCGCCCGATTTCGCCAGGCGCTGCAGGCCAATTCGCCGCTGCAGATCGTCGGCACCATCAATGCTTATAGCGCCATGCTCGCCGAGCGCGCCGGCCATCAGGCCATCTACCTTTCCGGTGCCGGGGTGGCCAATGCTTCTTACGGATTGCCGGATCTCGGCATGACCAGCCTCAACGACGTGATCATCGATGTGGAGCGCATTACCGCTGCCACTTCTCTACCCTTGCTGGTCGACATCGACACCGGCTGGGGCGG
>JAUSMR010000188.1 GCA_030645955.1 Gallionella sp.
CGTGGCTTACTTGAAGCGCAAAGCTGCGGCTTTCGGCTTCACCATGCAGCCCATCAATGCCGTTTGATGGCTCATTGACTATTACCAAGCATGTTGTAACTTTATGAATTTATGAGTGTAAAAAAGCTGTTTCTTGAGAGCAGGCTGGGTACAAGATCATGCGGAAGGTGCAAATCATGGAGGAAAACCCGCAACCTGTGCTATCTGCGTTCAGCACGCTGATTGCAGGATCAGAGGATGTCAAGAATTTTTTGCGAATATTGGGCGTGACACAGATCGATCTTTCTCTACTGGCGATGTGGCAAATTTGTTATGTGTGTGAACCTCTATGAGTTGACCCAATACTCTTTGGTTAAAGAAATTCCGCTCGCCCTGAGCCAAGTAAGCCCCGCATACGCGAGGCAAGGCGTGAGCAGGAAACAGTATGCAGCGCGGGGATTTTAACTATCATTGTCGGAATGCCAAGCCAGCAAAGACCGAGACAGCACTGGTGCTTTGTGCCCGACCTCTGAGCATGGTTCTGGATAACGTCGGCGACATTGGTGAGCCATTATGGCATCCCGCTTGAGAGAATGAGTACAACGACGTATCCGTACTGACTTGGCATTCCTTAACGAAATGATGGAGGAAGTCATGGCAATGCGCAAGCGAGAATTAACGGTAATGCATCCCAATGCAGCGGGAATCGATATTGGTTCAGCGAACCACTATGCAGCGGTTGCGCCGGATCAAAGCGAAGAACCGGTCAAGGAGTTCGGCTGTTTTACCGAAGATATTGAAGCAATGGCCGACTGGCTGATCGAGTGCGGGGTAGATGTGGTGGCGATGGAATCGACGGGCGTGTACTGGATCGCCCCCTATGAGATTCTTGAATCGCGCGGTCTCATCGTCTATCTGGTCAATGCACGGCATGTCAGGCATGTCTCTGGCAGGAAGTCGGATGTGTTGGATTGCCAATGGCTACAGCAATTGATGAGCTTTGGATTACTGTCGGGCGCGTTCCGGCCTGTTGGGGAAATATGCGCGTTACGCGCCATATCGCGGCAGCGCGATACCTTGCTGAACGAGCAGGCAAGACAGGTACAGCGCATGCAGAAAGCGCTGACGCAAATGAATGTGCAATTGACCAACGTGATTGCCGACATTGTCGGCAAGACAGGACAAGACATCATCCGTGCCATTGTTGCCGGAGAGCGTGACCCGCATAAACTGGCGAAACTGCGCAACTACCGGATTCACGCCAGCGCAGAGACGATTGCGAAGAGCCTCGAAGGTAACTGGCGGGAAGAGCATGTATTCTGCTTGTCACAAGCGCTGTCGTTGTTCGATGCCTACCAAGCGCTGATTGTTGCGGTAGACGCCAAGTTGGAGGAAATGATCAAACCGATGCGTCAACATCAAGAAGCACTGGCCGCAAACAAGAACAAGGGCCGAGGCAAGAATGCCCCGACCTTTGATGCACGCAATGCGTTGTACCAGTGGGTAGGCGTAGACTTGACGCGCATAGGCGGAATCGACGTGAGTACCGCACTCAAGGTGTTGGTCGAGATCGGCCCGGACTTATCGAAATTCGAGAATGCCAAACGTTTTGCCTCGTGGCTAGGCTTGTGTCCCGGCACCAAGATATCGGGCGGAAAAAAACTTTCGAGCGCGTCGAAACGCATCCCAAATCGGGTCGCACAGGCACTCAAATTGGCCGCACAAGGATTACATCGAAGTCACTGCGCCCTTGGTGCCTATTATCGACGGATGGCAGCCCGCATGGGTGTAGGCAAAGCGATTACCGCCACCGCACATAAACTGGCTCGCTTAATCTTTGCAATGCTGACGAAAGGCGGTGAATATGTCGAACGATCGCAGGAGCAATACGAGAACCAAATGCACAAAAGAACCGTGGCTTACTTGAAGCGCAAAGCTGCGGCTTTCGGCTTCACCATGCAGCCCATCAATGCCGTTTGATGGCTCATTGACTATTACCAAGCATGTTGTAACTTTATGAATTTATGAGTGTAAAAAAGCTGTTTCTTGAGAGC
>JAUSMR010000198.1 GCA_030645955.1 Gallionella sp.
CACGCTCAAATAGCGCACGTCCCAGGCGGCATAAAAAAACAACGAAGCCAGCACCAGCCAAGCCAGCGCAAAGCGCATGCCGACCGTCAGTTTTAGCAGCCACCAAAGCGCCAGCGTGACTGGCAAAAAGATGCCAATGAAAACAAAGGAATTAAAAAGCATGAAGGCGGGGTGTCTTTTTGTCGCGTTGCGCTGATGCCAGCCAGTACTAGGCTCGGCGGGCAATCAACCATACATTTTTTCCGACGATCCGGTGCAGCAGCCGGTCAGCCAGACGGCTCAACGGAAACACGAAGCGATCATAGGCAATCAGCGCGCTTCGGTTGAGGCTGCCGCTATCGTTGCCGAACGCCTTGAACAGCAGTGAAGCCAGGAAACCGGCACTGTCCACATACTCACACTTGACCACCTCAAAGCCGGCCTGACGCACTTTGTCAGAAAGCCCCCGGCGCGAGTAGCGCCGCCAGTGGCCCACATGTTTGTCCATGCTGGAAAAAAGAATTTGAAAGGCCGGCACATAGATCAGGATTCGCCCGCCGGGTCTTATTTTTTCATGGCAGCTCTGCAACACGGCAACATCGTCCTCAATGTGCTCCAGCACGTTCAAACTGTAGAGCAGATCGACACTCTGGTCTGACAGGCAACTGATGTCTGCAAACGCCGGCAGTCCCGCTTGCACAATACGCTCGCGCTGGCGTTGGTCCGGCTCGATGCACAGAACCTGGTGCCCATCCGGCGCAAGCGCCTTGGCAAAGGTACCTATGCCGGCGCCAAAATCAAGTACCACTTCGCCAGAGCGAGCCTCGTTGCGGATCAGCGACACCAGGAAAGCGTTGTAGTTCACGGCCTCGGCCATGACTTCCAGATTTTCGGTTCCTGAATATTCAGACATCCGCTGGACTGTAACCGATGTTGTAGTCATTAGAATTGCTCAAAAATCCAAGAACAAACAATCAATGACAGGAAGTGCTGCAATCGCAGTTGGCATGATCATCGTCAGAATTATCATTACAGTCAGGGCATGATGGAAATTAAAAAGAACTGGGTTTTGAACGTCGCATTTCCTGCGCTGGTTTTGCTGCTTTGCTTATGGGTGCTTGCCAGATATCAGATTGCCAATGGCTTCAGTATTATCTCCGGAGATCGCTACGATTACGTCATCTCGACGACCATACTGGAGCATTGGTTCAATTTCTTTACCGGCAAAGCCAACTGGTCTGATCTTCTTTATTTCCATCCGTACGGGCGAACAATCGCGCAAACAGATGCGTATTTTTTAGTGGGTGTGGCCTATCTGCCATTCAGATTGCTGGGATTTGATCCCTTTATCTCTTCTGAATTCTCTGGCATGCTTGTCAAGGCTATGGGTTTTGTTTTCATGTTCCTGTTTGTCAGAAAGAAAGCCGGCCTGTCTGTAGCGTGGTCCGTGCTTGCCGCAGCCTTATTTACACTCAGCAATGGCATGACCAGCAACAGCTCCAGACTGCAACTTGCCACGGTTGCCTTCGCACCTTTGCTGGCGCATCTGCTGTGGAATACCTTCGAAACACTTCTGAATGCAGACATAAAGAAATTCAGAATTTTCGGAATAGCTTCAGGTATATTGTTTGGTGCCTGGTGTCTCAGTTGCTTTTACATGGCCTGGTTTTTTTGTTTTTTTGCCACCGTATTTTTTATTATTCTATTGCTGAGCTGCAATTCCGCAGCCAGAGGCAAGCTTGGAACCAGGGTTCGTGAAAATATCGGTGCCGTCTCAATGGTTTTGGCAGGCAGCCTGATTTCGTTGGCTCCGTTTATCTGGGCGTTTCTGCCGAAATCCAGAGAAGTGGGGGTGCGATCCTATGACGTGCTGTCGTCCAACACCATTTATATCGAAAATATTTTGCAAACAGGCCCGGATAATCTGCTCTTCGGGCCCCTCTACTTGCAGCTGCTTTCCTACCTGGTACCCGGCTACACGCAGCGCGGCGTATATTACAACAGCGGGTTTTCCATACCTTTATTTATTCTGTTTGCATTGGGCTGTTATCAAACGGTCAGGATGTGGCGCCAGAAAAAGCAGGATATGGTAATTTTTGCAATAGTTCTGACAACCCTGACCACCTTGGGCCTTACGCTCAACATTGCCGGCAAAAGCGCCTGGTTTCTCGTTTACAGCCTATTTCCAGGTGCCAAAGCGCTGAGTGCGGTTTCCACCTTTCAGATATTTCTTGCCTTTCCAGTCGTTTTGGTCGCCATCTGGTATTTCTCCAAGAAAAAACTTCCGGTCATCCTGGTGGCCGTGATGGCTGCATTGTTGCTTGCGTCGGAGTTGAATAAGCCGTATCTGGCTTTTCACCGGCAGCAAGAACTCGAACGGGTTGCCTTAAAAGACAAAGCACCCGACGCATGCCGTGCGTTTTATGTCAGTGGGTGGCTGGGCCAGGACAAGGCGGTGCCCGACTTTCCCGAATGGGTAAACAACTATTACGCACACAATGTCTCAGCCATGCTGATTGCTCAACTCACCCGAATTCCAACCATCAACGGCATAGCGTCCTTCAACCCACCTGACTGGAACTTTGGACATCCCAATAAGCCAGACTATGACCAGCGCGC
>JAUSMR010000114.1 GCA_030645955.1 Gallionella sp.
GCTCCAATCGTTTCGCTGGTCGTCCCACCGGGCAAATGCCAATTCTTGTTGGCGTAACGCCGTCTCTAGGGCAAAGCCCAGCAGCATGCGCCAGTCATTCACTGTGTAGGTGTAGCCGCCCCTGTCAATTCCGGCTGAGTACAGTCTTTCTTCCTCACCAAGCAAGAGTCGCCGGTCGCGTCGGCCATTCCAGGCTGCAGGCATCGTCTTGTTATCGAAGTCGAAAAGAAATCTGTGGTAATCAACACCATTGTTTTTGGCCTGCCACTTAATAGCAGTCTTCATGGCCAGGATGTACTTCCTGACCGTTGCTTCGGCTAAAGGCTTGGGCTCTCTAGGCGGTTTTTCGGCTTTTATTCTTGCTTTGTACCTTGCATTTGCAAGAGCCTTTGCGCTTGGCTTGGCTTTTTGGGCAGTCACGGTTTTTGGGACCTTGGTGACCGTTGGGTCATCCCGTTTTCTTGGGGTGGTCAGAAGGTGCGAGATGTAGTTAACGATGTCCTTATTAACCAAATTGGCAATTTTGAGGTTGCCGAAGTCATCTCGGACACGTTCGTATTCGGTAATCTGGTTGGGCTTGAGCTTGACGTGCGATGTGCTGCGGTGGGCGAGGTAATCATCGATAGCTTGCTCGACAGTCATGTCAACCTGAGCCACAGGCGCGACGTCTCCAAATTCAGTCGGTGGGATGCTGGGCGTGCGAGTGCTGGTGCGGGAGTCAGCCTTTTCAAAGCGCTCTGGGGGTTGGTTTTCTTCCAATTCCCTGGGGTCGATGCCACTTTCAATGAGGGCATCTGTTCGCGCTTTCCAAGTGACAGCATCCTTGATAGTGGAGCAGTTTTTGGACATCTTTACGCCCTGCCGATTTATTCGGGCAACGTATTTAAAGGAGCCATCCTTGAGGGGAGGGGTTTTGCGTATGCCGAGCGGCAGCTTTTTAACTTCCATTGTTCTATCCTAGTGGTTTATTAGTGGTTTTTTCCTTTCATTTGCAATTTATTCGTCGTAAGTTGTTGATTTGTAATGTACTTAGCAATAGCCTGCTAAGGGAGTATGGGGTGTAGAGCCTCATCGAGAGTTCGAATCTCTCCGATTCCGCCAAATAAAAACCCCAAGTGATTTATTCATTTGGGGTTTTTTCATTTCCAACTGGTTTGAAGTGCTTTCTTAACCCACTTTTTCCAGCGCCAGCAAGCCGGTGGCGGTGTTGGAAATGGGAATGTGGTAATTGCTGTGCACCTTGCGTACGCCAGAACCTGTGCCGGTGGTCAGGGCGGCGCGCATCGCTAGCCACATCAGCAGCTCCACCCCCTGGGTGCCGGTTTTCTCCACCAGCTCGTGAATGCTGAACTGCGTTGCCCACTCGGGGTTGCTCAGCAGGCTTTCCATGAACTGCAGGTCAAAGGCCTTGTTGATGTGGCCGGCGCGTTCGCCGTCGAGTTGATGGCTCAGGCCGCCGGACCCGATCACCACCACCTTCTTATCGCTGTCCCAGGCCGCAATCGCTTCGCCCACGGCCTTGCCCATGGCATAGACGCGGCTGGCTTTGGGCAGCGGGAATTGCACCGTGTTGATGCAGATCGGCACCACCGTCACCGGGCAATCACCCTCCGGCCACAGCAGCTTTAATGGCAGGGTGCAGGCATGGTCCACCAGCATTTCCTGGCAGGTGACGATGTCGAACTCTTTCTCCACCAGCGTGTTGATGATCTGCCACGACAGGCCCAGCTCGCCCTTGAATGGGGGCAAGGTGGGAATGCCCCAGCCTTCGTCGGCGTTGTTGTACTGCGCGGCGGCGCCGACGGCGAAGGTGGGCATCTTGTCCAGAAAGAAGTTCAGGCCGTGGTCGTTGTAGAACATCACCACCACGTCAGGCTTGACCTGGCCGAGCCAGTCGCGAATGGGCGGGAAGCCGTCAAAGAACGGTTTCCAGTACGGGTCTTGCTGCAGGCCCTTGTGAATCGCGCCGCCGATGGCGGGAATGTGGGAGGTGCCGATGCAGCCGATGAGTTTTGCCATGATGTCTGTCCTCTTTGCTTATGGGTTGTTGGCCGCGCGCAGCTTGGCCTTGAATTCGTCTTTGCTCAGGCCGGTCTGCTGGGCGCCGATGTCCTGCATGTCCAGACCAAAGATACCGGCGAACTTGGCCAGGTAGTAAGCGTTGCCGCCCGCAGCAATGAGTTGCAGCACATTGCGCGCACGAATGGCGGCGGCCTGCTGTTCGTTCAGTCTGTACTTGCGCATGTAAGCCTCTTCGTCCTTTTGAAATTCGGCCCGATTCTCGGCCGAGTTGAACGAAAAGCACATCTTGTTGAGCGCATAGCCTTTTTGCGCCTGCTCGCCGTCAAACGGTGTTGTGCCCGGAATTTGGGGTAAGGGATGGGATGTAGCCACGATTTATCTCCTGTTTTTGATCGTCGTCAAGCTGAAGTATTTCGCATCCATTGCTAAAGATAAACACATGAATAATGATGGAATACATGAGCAAATTCGATTATTCAGACTTGGATGGCCGCCTGCTGCAACTGCTGGTGGCGGTGGTGGAGGCCGGCTCCGTCACCGGCGCGGCGCAGCGCCTGGGCGTGACGCAATCAGCTGTCAGCCACCTGCTGGAGAAGCTGCGCGGCATCACCGGCGACCCGCTGTTCGTCAAGTCCGGCCGGGGCATCGTCGCCACGGCGCGGGCTGAAAGCCTGGCGCTGCAAGCGCGTGAGTTGCTGGCCACGATGGAGCGCTTCTGCCTGTCGGGCGAGTTCGACCCGGCGCGCTGGCAGACCACCTTCACCGTCGCGGCCAACGACTTTCAGCGTGACTTGCTGCTGCCCCCGCTTATGGCGCGGCTGCGCACCCAGGCGCCGGGCCTGGTGTTGCGCGTCATCCCCTCGGGCATTCCCAGCCTGGAGATGCTGCGCCACGAGCACTGCCAACTCGTCATCAGTCCGCGCCCGCCGGATGGCGCGGACATCCTGCAAAAGCGGCTGTTTGAAGACGAGTACCGCGTGTTTTATGACCCCACCCAACGCGAGGCACCGCAGACCAAGGCCGCGTACCTGGCGGCCGAGCACATCACCGTGGTCTATGAGCCGCGTCGCGCGCTGGATCTGGACCAATGGCTGGCCACGCGGGGTGTGCAGCGGCGCTTCTCTGTGATGGTGCCGGGTTTTGCCGGTCTGCCGCCGTTCATCCGTGGCAGCCAACTGCTGGCCACCGCACCTGGGCTATTGCAGTCGCATCTGCTGCGCGACCTGGCCAGCGCCAAGGTGCCCGTGCCTTGCCCGACCATGCCGATGTACATGATCTGGCACATGCGCCACCAGCACGATCCCGCCCACCGCTGGCTGCGCGCCGAGTTGGAGGCGGTGGTGGGGGCGGCAGTAAGCACCCCTTAGTCGGGTTTGATGATCTGTTCCACGGTCTGGCGTATCAGTGCCAGTGTTGCCTGTTGGGTCAGCGTGGCTGGGCGCAGCGAACTGGTGGCCAGTGACACCTTGGTACGCAGTACCGGCTCGTGAATGGTACGCACCGAAAACGCAGAGGGCCTGACGGAGTTGGCGACTGCGTTGCGCGACAGCACGGCGCAACCTGCACCGTCCGCCACCAAGTCGAGGATGGCCGATACACCGTCAATTTCGAGGGCAATTTTCAGGCGGCAACCTATATTGGCCATTTCCGACTCCACATGCATGCGAATGGCGTTGGGCCGACTCGGAATCACCAAGGGCAGTTGCGACACAGCCGTCAGTGAAATGGGCCCGGGCGCGGGGTCCTCCTGCAGGCCCGGCGGGCGGGCCTGCACCAGCAACAGGTCTTCTTCCAGTAACGGGGCAATTTCAATTTCGGCGCCAGGCTGGGCGTTGTACAGCACGGCAATGTCCAGCCGTCCGTTCACCAACGATTCTTGCATCGCCACCGACAGGCCTTCGCTGATGGAGATGGTGGCATCGGGCATCTGCTGACGAAAGGCTCTTGTCAGCGGCACCGTCAGCACCCGTGCCAGGCTGGTGGGCAAACCCACCGCCACGCGACCGGCCAGCGAACCGCGCACCCGGCCCAGTTCTTCTTTGGCCCGCTCCACCTGGTGCAAAATGCCGCGGCCATGCGCCAGCAGCAGTTTGCCGGCCTCGGTGGGCA